>QULU01000037.1:0-2676 GCA_003481775.1 Clostridiaceae bacterium OM02-2AC | reverse complement strand
CGGAAGTTTTACACTTAAAAAAGTTGAAAGTTTAAAATATGGCTTAAATAAGCTATTTTTTTGTCAAATTTATTTGATTTTATATTCGTACTTTAAGGTACTTTATGGTATAATATACATAGGCAGGTGATTCCTATGAGCAAGCGTATTAAAGTTACAAAATCCAAGAACTCTGAATCCTTCTATATCATCGATGATTTTACTGATCCTAAAACAAGAAAGCATTCTACTTTCATCGTCGAACGTCTTGGCTCTCTTTCTTCATTGAAATCCAAGTATGATACTGATTCACGTGAGGTAGTGCTGGATAATCTAAAGCAGTATGTCTATAAGCTTCGTGAACAAGATAAAGAAAATAAAGCTATCGTTTCTATCAATTTTACTCCTTCTCAACTCATTCCTTTAGATGATGAACGCTTGTATAACCTTGGCTATATGTATTTTAAAAACATACTATTCTCTTTAGGTATCAAAGATATATGTCAGCAGATAACTGATCGTCATAAATTCCAGTTTGACTTGACTTCTATTGTCAGCGACCTTGTCAATACCAGAATCATTTATCCCGGCTCTAAGCGTTCCTCTTTTAAAGATGCACATCATTTCTTAGATGTCCCTCAATATCAGCTGGAAGATGTCTATCGTTCTCTTCCTGTCCTTGCGGATGAGCGTTACTTTATCGAGAAGGAATTATACCTCAACAGCTCATCTATGTTTGAACGCAATAACAGTGTTCTTTTCTACGATTGTACGAACTTCTATTTTGAAATCGAGGAAGAAAATGATTTTCTTAAATATGGGAAGTCAAAAGAAAACAGACCGAATCCCATTGTTCAATATGGCCTGTTTATGGATGCAAATGGTCTGCCTATCGCTGATATGACGTTTGAAGGAAACAAGAACGAACAGTTTTCTTTGAGAGAACTCGAAAAACAAATCGAAAAGGACTTTCAGTTCAGCCGATTCATCGTCTGTGCAGATGCTGGATTGAATGGCTGGGAAAACAAGGTATATAATGATAAAAAAGCCCATGGAGCCTATATCGTTACGCAACCGATAAAGAAATTGAAAAAGAAGCTCAAAGATTGGGCAACGAATCCTGAAGGTTGGAGACTCCTTGGCCACAACAAGGTATTCAACATCGACGAAGTAGATGATGCGATAGTGATCGATGGTGTAGAATATCGTACAGATACTCTTATCTTCTATAAAGATAGATGGGAAAAGGATACAAAGAAAACAGAGCAATCAAAGCAGAAATACACGTTAGAAGAGCATATCATAGTAAGTTTCAGTACCAAGTATAGAAAATATCAGAGACGTATTCGCAATAAGAAACTGGAGAGAGCACGTAGATTACTCAAGAACCCTGGAAAATTAGATACCAAAAACCCAAGAGATCCTAGATACTATATCCAACGTATGGATACGACACAGCATGGAGAAGTCGCAGAAGAGACTGCCTATAGTATAGATGAAAGCAAGATACTAGACGATATGAAATATGACGGTCTTTATGCGGTAGCTACAGATCTTGAGGACTCAGATATATCTATGATCATAAAAGCAAACAAGCAACGATGGGAAATTGAAGAAAGCTTTGAAATTATGAAGAGTGAATTCAAAACACGCCCAGTCTATGTAAAAAAAGATGATGCGATAAATGGTCATCTTCTCACATGTTTCATAGCACTATTGATTTACCGGATTTTAGAAAAAGAATTCTTGAAAGAGAAATATACATGCCAGGAAATCATCGACACGTTAAGAGCATTGAATCTGACTCATATAGGAGGAAGCAATTACATTCCATCCTTCAAACGAACGAAGTTAGTCGATGAGCTTGTCCAGATATTTGGCTTTCAGCCTTCTAGAGAGCTCATCACACAAAAAAATTTAAAGAAATTTTCACGAGTAGTAAATTCAAGAAAAAGTACGAAACTGAATGAATAGCAAAAGAAGGTCTTAAGTCCTTTATCTAAAGGGCTTAGGGCCTTCTTTCATCGTTACAAGTGTAAAACTCGAAATCATAAAGCAACAGTTAATGCAAGCCCTTTCACACAAAAAAATGAAATCTCTTCCCTTATGGTCAAGAAGATGACTTATAATTTACATCTTGCCTAATCGTGTTCTTATGGGTTACTATATTCATTCAACTACAAAGAAAGCCATGATATAGAGCTTCAAAATAGAGATGACTGCAACTACGTTTTGTGACAGATAAATTCTTCATATCATAAGAATTCTGTTCTATACTGCTTTTATAATCTCCAAAACCTATACTGAGAGCGCGACCTTCCAGAGTATGATTACTGAAGATACTGGCAAATCATACTATTCAAGTATTTCCGCCCGATGTATTCATGCAAGATTCATTTTTTCTTATGATGCCTCAAGGAGGAACAAACTCTATCAATACAGAAAAAGAGCTGTGCTTGTACAGCCCTTTTGGTTATGCTTGTTGTAGCCTTTCAGGAAAGGTGCAGAGATTGTAAAATAGCAGGTCGGATATCGTCTTCGACATCCAGCATATTCATTGCATCCACTGCACTGACATTGATTCTCTGCATCAGCTTTTTTACATGAAGAAGTGTCGCCTCCACTTTTCCTTCTGCTTTTCCTTCTTCTTTTCCCTGTAATAAGCCTTGTTCTATCCCTTGTTCCAGGCCCTTCTCA
>QULU01000036.1 GCA_003481775.1 Clostridiaceae bacterium OM02-2AC | reverse complement strand
TTAAAGAATGATAGAGATACAAAAAATACCCCTAAAAAAGAGGTTTGTGAAGTATTTAGATAGCTGTTCTTACCAGACGCATGCGGATAATCCGATCCACGTTAGAGCCATGAGATGATTTGCAAACAAAAAAGCGCGGTTTTTCCGCGCACATCATATTCCCATATCCTGAATTATCAATATCTCAAGTTTTTTCCACATCCATATATCACTCACAGCATCCAGAAGCATGCAGATCCCAGTTCCTACAACCATAAATTCACTATGTAGGTGAAACTGTACGGCAAGTGCTGCCGTGGCACCCATCTTTGCTGCCGTAACAAGGGCTGCAATCCACCATTTTGGATACTGCAAATGCCGTATTCTTCCTGTGATAATCAAATTGCTGAAGGCATGCAGAAAGGTAACAAATGCCAGAACTGCTGGCAGTGTATCATACACCTCCTCCGGATTTGTCAGCATCCACACCCCCAGAAAGCTGACCAGCAGACACTCTACTAATGACAGCAGTGAAATCAGAAAGCGCTCATCTTCCTCCAGAAATAAAATAAGCTGCGGTACGCCCTGAAACAGCAGCATGATCCCTCCGATAAACGTCATTAGCTCCGGGCTTACCGGATACAGAAGCATAAACATAATACCAAAGCAGCTCCACATCAATGACTGATACAGACCATTCCATTTCAGTCTATGTACATATTTTATAGAAAAAAGCATATGATCCCTCCATGCGTATTCCTATGGTATCACGAACAGATGGGAAAAGGAAGCATGCACAGAAAAAAACATAAGAATTATGCGCTGGCCTTAGAATGGGAATCAGGGATAGTAGCATGAACAATAGAAAGAAAAATGTAAGAATATCGCATATAGGCTTCATCTGTCAAATATGATATAATTTTACCTGTAGCGGGAGGTAGAGAATGAAAATACTGGATACTCTGGGGAAAACAAAGAAGGCCATCGGCGGTGTTGTAGCCATCTGTATACTGGCTGCTGTCATCTTTTTTGCGGGAACCGTTTTCGGAGGAAAGCAAAGTGAACCGAAAATTACATCGACAGCACTGACACAGCAGCTGCAGGAGGTCAGTGATCTGGCCGTCATGGAATATAATTATACTAAGGTGGGGAAATTTGAGAATTCTCTGACCTTGAATGGCTGGAATATCCCGCTGACTAAGAAAAGCTTTCTGCTCACCTATGCAGGACAGCTGAAAGCCGGTGTAAGGATGGAACAGGCAGAGGTTGATGTAAAAGGGAATACGATAACCGTTTTATTACCGGAGGTTGAAATCCTGAGTAATATCATCGATGAAAAGAGCATCGAGGTATATGATGAAACCAAGAATATATTTAATCCGATCAGTATTGAGGATTATACGGCATTTGCTACTCAGCAGAAGGATAAGGTGGCGGATGAAGCAGTGGAAAACGGTCTGCTCAGCGAGGCAGCGACGAAATCACAATCCGCAATCCGCAAATTCTTTCAGATGATACCGGAAATAAAGGAAAATTACAGCATTGAAGTGAAATTCAAATCATAAGGAGGAAAAGACACGCTATGGTAAAGCATGTATTATTTGTAAAAATGAAAGATAATTCCATGGAGGAATGTGAAAAAGTGAAGGCATTGTTTCTATCCATGAAGGAACACATTCCCTTCCTGCGCGATTTGCAGGTCGGTATTGACTATCTGCATTCCGAGCGCTCCTATGATGTAGTTTTGGAGCTTGTGGTGGATAATCGTCAGGCACTGGAGGATTATCAGAAAAACACCTATCATGTAGAAAAGGTGAAGCCTTATATTCATGCCGTACGAAGCGGCAGTGCAACCGTTGATTATGAATACTAAAAAACAGGCAGGGTGATCAATCATTCATATCAGAATGATCATAGCACCGCCTGTTTTTTTAATATTATTTCTTAGCCAGATACAGGCGCACACCCATATCGCTATATTTCTGTTGTATCTCCGCACGCAGTTCACTGTCACTCAGAATTCCCTGAATATCCGATAGCGGACAAATGGTTTTAAATGCCTTTTTGAAAAACTTGCTGTGATCTGCACAGACGATTGTTTCCTCTGCATGCTCGTGCATCAAAAGCTTCATAATATTTTCATCTGTTGCAGAGCTGGTAATTCCAGCATGCGCATCAATTCCATTCGGTGAAAGAAAAAACAAATCGCTGTTCATTCGTTTCATAGCCTCAACTGCCACATCATCATGGAAGGATTCATGCTGCTTATCCAGCCTGCCAGCCATTAAAAACACCTCTACCTGCTCGCAATGGACAAGTGCATTGGCTACCGGAAGAGAATAGGTGATAACCGTACAGCGAAGAGATGCATCCGCCAGTCTTTTAGCAATCGCATAGCAGGTGGTACCTGCATCCAGTGCAATGCTCATCCCTTCCTTGATCAGATGCTCCACTGCATAATCAGCCATTTTAATCTTCAGATCCATATGCTGCGATTCTCTGGCAGTAAAAATAGTGTTCTGCGGCATTCTGCCAATACTCACCGCACCGCCTGGAATACGTTTCAGCAGCTGCTTTTTTTCAAGGACTGTCAAATCGTTACGAATCGTTGCCGGTGAGACATGAAACAGCTCACACAGCTCCAGAACCTGCATATGCTCCTGCTCCTGAAGCACTTCACAGATTCTCTGATGCCGACGTCTTGCTTTCTTATCATTGTTCATTCCACTCACCTCATATATACAGTTTTATTATAACAGAATTACCAAAGACTTTGTGTTTATGCACTTTAATTTCTGTATTTTTTAAGAAAATAGCCAGGTTTCTTCACAGATAACAAAAAGTTTATACATTCTTAAGAAGATACGAAAGGAATCTTTACGATTGTTGTCCATAATAGACAGTGAAGAAAGTTTAGGTGATGAAATGGAAGCTACGAATACAGCCATCAAAGGACTAACGCAGAAGCAGGTGGAAGAACGCATAAAAAATCATCAGAAGAACAGTGTATCACAGTCTATCACAAAGACATACCGTCAGATATACAAAGAAAACATTTGCACCCTGTTTAATCTGCTTAATATATTGATCGCACTGGCACTGGTGCTGGTACAAGCCTGGTCGAATTTATTTTTTCTAGCTGTTATTGTCTGTAATATCATCATCGGCATCCTGCAGGAGTTACATGCAAAAAAGCTGGTGGATAATCTGTCCCTGCTTATGCGGCAGAGGGTTTCGGTTATGCGGGATGGCGTTTTATGCAGTGTGAATGCTCAGGATCTCGTTGTGGACGATGTCATGGTATTATCCAGCGGGGAACAAATACTCTGCGATGCCGTTCTCTTACAGGGGGAGGCAGAAATCAATGAGGCTCTTTTAAGCGGAGAGTCCGATCCCATTCATAAGCGTGAAAGGGATCAGCTGTTATCCGGCAGCTCAATTATATCCGGGAAATGCTATGCGCAGGTTGTTCATGTCGGCGCGGATAATTATGCCAATCGTATCGCCAATGAGGTAAAGAAGGTACGTGCAGTTAATTCCCGCCTGTTAAATGCCATGAAGCGGGTGACAAAGCTGACCGGCTATGCAATCATTCCCTTAGGTATTCTGTTATTTCTGGAGGCATGGGGATTTCGTGGGGATTCCATACAGGTAAGTGTTATCACAAGCTCGGCCGCATTGCTGGGGATGCTTCCCAAGGGGCTTGTTCTGTTGATCAGTGTATCCCTTGCCGCTGGAGTTAGCCGTATGGCAAAGCATAAGGTTCTTATACAGGATTTGTATTCGCTGGAAACACTTGCTAATGTTGATACACTTTGTCTGGATAAAACAGGAACTATCACCACAGGAGATTTAGCGGTAGAAACCATTCTCCCCCTGTGTGAGGAAACAGAAACGGATATGGATTATATTCGCTCCTTTTTGCACTATAGCGACGACAACAATGCAACCTATCAGGCGCTTTGTAAGCAGATCAGCCCCCGTGCTGTATATGAACCACAGGCACGTATTCCATTTTCCTCTCTTCGTAAATGGAGCAGCGCTTATTTTGAGGGATATGGCTCCCTGATTATGGGTGCACCGGAAAAGCTGCTGGAAGAGCTGGACGCTTCCTTTTCCGCTCTTATGGAGGAAGGTAAGCGAATCGTTGTTTTGGGAAAGTGCTCTGATCCGGTGCGTAAGGATGCACCTCTTCCATCAATTCATCCTCTGTATGCCGTTGTCTTTACCGATACCATACGTCCGCATGTAGAAAAAACACTGCAGTATTTTCGTGAGGAGAATGTGGAGATCAAAATCATATCCGGTGATCATATAACCGCGGTTTCCGCAATCGCCCGACAGGCCGGACTCCATAGCTGGAATGCCTGTCTGGATATGAGTGGCATCGGGGATGATCCTTTGATGATCGACCAGCTTGCTGAACAGTATTCCGTATTTGGCAGAGTAACGCCATTGCAAAAGAAGCTGCTCGTACAGGCATTGCAGAAAAAGGGGCATGCAGTCGCAATGAGTGGCGATGGTGTCAATGATATGCTGGCGTTGAAGGAGGCAGATTGCAGTATTGCGATTGCACAGGGCAGTGATGCGGTTAAACAGATGTCGCAGATTGTTTTGCTTGATTCTGATTTTTCAGCTTTGCCCATGATTCTGAAAGAGGGACGCCGTGTAGTGAACAATGCGACAAGAGTAGCTGGTGTATTCTTTATTAAGACCATATATTCCATTCTGCTTTCTATCCTATGCATTCTCATGAATCTTCCATTTCCTTTCATTCCGATTCAGATTACGTTAATTGATCTTGCAATCGAAGCCTTTCCCTCCTTCCTTACCATGCTGGAGCCGGATCATAGAAGAGTGGGCGGTGATTTTCTTACCACCGTGCTCTGCAATGCGCTACCCAACGCGATTGCCATTGTATTCAGCTTTCTAGCCATTGAATTCATGAGTGATGGCTTTGCCATTCGTTATGATGAGGCGGTTACCATGATGTATTTATGTGTCACAGTTATTTCAATGCTGGCTGTATATCATTCCTCACGCCCGCTGAATCGGTTAAGGGCATTGATCTGTTTATGTATGACTGTAGGGTTCATATTGGCCATTCTATTATTTCATGAGCTTCTTCATATCACGTTACTGTCCTTGCGACTCCTTGTCCTGACCGCAATTCTTGCGCTATCTGCCGTTGTGATCCGACAGATTCTCATGCTGTTGCTGCCATGGATTCCCGGCTTTCGCCCCCAGCAAAAAGGTGCCAGACAGCATTCCCTATCCTGATGTTTAAAACAGGCAGAACGGTGTATACTCTTACTGTTCTGCCTTTCTTGTGGAGCAACTGATTTTTTGAATTGTATCTGTTCATTTTTTGCGTTTATCATCTTTTCATTATAAAAGATTATGGTATAATACTAAGGACGGCATTTATTTCTATCCCATAATAAGGTTGTATGCAGGGCAGAAGCCACTAGGAACGTATGTCTATTTTTTATGTTTCTGATTGATTCCGGGATAGTATACAGTTACCCTCGTAGGTAAACATGTATGCAACAGTTCTCCTGAGCCTTATCTCACTGAAGACCTTCTTGTTAGGAATTTCAAACAAAAACCTGAATATTTCACAAATGTCCCCGTACCTCATCAGGATAGAGGGTCCGCCTCCTAAGCGGAACGTAGTTGGTTCGAGTCCAATCGGGGACGCCATATGAAAGGGTTTTAGGCACATTGACAGCAAAATGTTGATGTGCTTTTTTTATTTCTAAGCTGTCCTTACTTTTGTATTTACTATCGATGTATCTATTTTATCTATGTTTCAAATTATAGTCTGATTACCATTCCTTATGTAAATAATCATAAGTATTTAACATCAAATTTCAATTTATCTCACCATAAGTGAAAGAGCATTTTAGACCTCTTATACTTGTGAAAACAGAAAAGAAGCGTGAATAGGATAGTAGCAGGATCCATGTCATATTACTCTTTTTCTTCATGCAAAGGAAACGTGTTTACAGATGATCCCTTTTTTATATAGAATACAATCTTTAGATTTATTTCAATTCCCACCTAATTCTATTCCTGCATCTTTAAAGGCCGAAGCACATAGTGAATTATCATATCCGTACACTACCTTTTCAATCTTCTGTGTTTTTATAAACCACCGACAGCGGAAAATGAAGCGATGGATTCCTGTGAGATATCTCCTTCCAGTACAATCAGTAGATAATTGCCAATCATATTGGCAACCCTTACTTTTTTCCCACGGATTTCCATACTCTTCTTTTCATAAATCTCTACTGTTTCATCAATCTTATCCCAATTATATTCTCCGATTACGATATTTCCATATTGTGTTGCCGCTGTCATATTCGTGCCGGATACATCAAACGGTTTTCCAACTGAGGTTATGGCGCCAGTATGGCGCAATGCACTCTCCAGTTCTCGGATAGAAAAGCCGTTTGCATAATCCCAGGACTGATTTTCTCCCGGTTCCTTGCCACCTGTTGTTCCTCCGTTGTTCGCATCCCCACTGTCATTGAATTCATCAAAATTTTCAGCAGGTGGATTTTGTGTTCCAGGAGTGTGAACCTTGGACTGATTATTCACGGCATTTGCTTCTGATGGACTGCTCTGGCTGCTACAGCCTGCGGCCAGTACGCTAACTGCAGCAAATGTAAGTGCTAATTTCTTTGTTATATTCATTTTCATTACCTCCGTTTATATATTTAGTTTCTTTCTGATAAAATCTTACGCGGTTCAAAACGTACAATCGATAGAATTGCCAATATGCTTGTAATACTGCCTGCCCCCAGCATTGCCAAACACAGAACCATAGCGGTATGCCACTCCATCTGAATGGATATGTTCGACAGCTTCTCTGCACCTACGTACTGATTTAACAGCAGCTGATGTCCAAGGTTAGGTCCAAGTATTGCTGCAATTCCCAATCCCAGCAACAGACAGCTTCCGCAGATCATCAATGTCTCCCAGAGCAGAATCTGTATCACCTGTCCTCTGCTCATTCCCATTGCACGCAGAACTCCAACTTCATATTTACGTTCCCGAATGGAGAAGGCAGTTATCAAAAGCAGAAACAGTGTTCCTGCCGCAAGGATGCCGTAAACAAACAATGATGCAGTTCGCTGTAATGATTCTGCAGGTGCTATTGCTTCCTCATAACCTTTCCTATCCATTTTTGCTTCATAGCCTGCTGGCAATCCCTTTTCCTTGATTTCCTTTTGAAAGAGCTTCAGATCAGAGGGCTGGTTTAGATAAAAAACACTCTCGATTTCTCCCTGCTTTTTAAACGCGTCACTGTTGATAAAGGACGAAAAGCTGGTATAAATCTCATTCGCCGGATCCAGTAAAGGTGCTGGAGCTGTTTTATTACCAAGTGACAGATCTTCATAGATACCACTAACGATATATTCAGAAGCTGAGCCATCAATTTTCCTCTGTAGCTGAAACCGGCTTCCAATTGTGAGGCGATTCAGCTCGGCCAATTCCTTACTGATAACCACTTCATTTCCTTGTTTGAACATCCTGCCTTTGATAATCACCTTTGTCTTTTGTTTAAAATCCTTATCCGCAGTCGTAGATGCCTTTATATAGAACTTAGGCTGGCTGGCAGCTTCCTTCTCTTCTTTCAATGCGTCCAGTGTAGAAGAATACATCGCAGCTTTTGCGTTAAATGTGTAGGAATGCAGATAAGTCGATTCAGAAAAGGATAAAAGTACTGCCGGTTCTATTTTTTTAGCATGGATACTTCTTTGTAATAACACTTTTACTCCGTATTCCGCTTTATACTGTTCGACCATACGATCAGCCGATGCATATAAAATAAGTGCTGTTCCAGAGAGTGCAGTCGTAGCCAGTAAAATGACACCTAGCATGATATTACGACCCTTGTTTCTAATCAGATTTGAAAATGCATAAGCTATCAAATACATACCATCACCCTGCCTTTAATGCTCATAGAGACATCCGTTTTCCAGACGGAAGCAGGTATCTGCATAGGCACTGACTCCTTGTGAATGCGTTACGATAATGACGCAGGTTTGTAGCTCATGCGCCAGCTTTTGAAGAATTTCCATAATATCCTTTTCTGTTTCATGATCCAGATTCCCTGTTGGTTCATCAGCGATAATGATATCCGGATGATGAGAAAGAGCCCGTGCAATTCCTACTCTTTGCTGTTCTCCGCCAGATAGCTTTAAGACCTTACGATCTGCCTTTTCTTTTGAAATACCTACCGTTTCCAGCAGCGCATAAGCTCGCTGCTTCTTATTTCTTTCTTTATCTTTTGAGATGTTCATCGCCAATACGATATTGTCAATAGCGGATGCATTGGTCAGAAGATTATATCCCTGGAAAATAACACCGATGCTCTGTGCGCGATATGTATCACGATCCATCGTTTTCAAAGAATTTCCCTTATAGAGAACCTCACCTCCGGTAGCGATATCCAGACCTGAAAGCAGAGAAAGAAGCGTACTCTTCCCTGCGCCTGATTTTCCTACGATCGTATACAAAACGCCCTTTTCAAATTCTGACGTTATGTGATGCAAAACTTCTTGGGTACTATCCTCATAATGATAACTGATATCCTTCAGTGCTAATATACTCATACAAGTTCCTCCTAATTTCTTTCTGACAGAATGCGTCTTGGTTCAAAGCGCATGGCATAGTAGATACCGCCAGCACTGGATATAATTGCAAACAGGAATGCGGCAGTTCCTACTTCCAGCACAAGGATTCCTGTGATCTCTGTCTGCAGTGTTTTCGTTACGGTTCCGGAATTATCCTGAAAACCTCCAATAGCAGAATACGCTGTTGCTTCACTTGCATCCGGAAGTTTTGATGATTGCTGCTTCTGCTCCTGAAAAAGCTGTGCTGCAATTGGTCCGCTAGCCGCTTTGGCTCCTGCAAAGGATAGACTTAGAGTGATTGCTGTTAGAATACAGATTTCCATAAGCAGCCCTGCAACCAAGATGTGTTTTTTCATTCCTATAGCGCGTAGTACACCAATTTCATACATTCTTTCGCGAATCGCCAACATGGAAATTACGACAAGTACACAGCTTCCGACAACCAGCACCAGAATGAGAAATATTCCAGCCATATTCTGCAGGCTCTCAAGTGGCGCTATCAGTTTCTGATACATGGCTGTATCTGTTTTCAGTGCAAAATATGCAGGCAATCCCATTTCATGAAATTCCGTTTCCAATTCTTTTATCCTTGCAGGATCTTTGATTCGATAATTCGCAGTTATACTAATCAACGGTGTTTGTACAGCACGCAGTGTCTGTAATGATGTCATGATTTCATTTCCCCGGTTGACGAGCGGCATTTTCAAATCTTTATTTTCATAAGCTGCCACATGATCCTCATATATGCCTACCAGCTTCATGTTTACTGTTTTCGCATCTTTTCCCGGATTTGGAAAACGCAGAACGATTTCATCATGTAACTTCCAGCCATTTAATTCTGCCAGCTGCTGGGAAACGATGATTTCATTTTTATTCTCAAAAACTCTTCCTTGTACAAGCTTACGGATACCATTTTTAAATTCATCATTGATTTCTTTCTGATCGGTGGCAAACAGCATATTGGTAGATGGCTTGCTGGTCTGTACCCCGGAAAGGGATTCCCTGTCAAATCCGGAAACATCACTGCTCGATTCATCCAATGCCTTTGCATTTTCCAAAGAGACAGGAGCACTGCCAATGAATTTTACACTTTTCAACAGCTTTGACGTTGCATATTTTTCCAGATCCTTCCATGACGGTTCTGTATAGCTCTGTGTCTGTTGCAGCTTTTCATTATCGCGATACAGAATAACAAAAGCAGAAAATTGCTTCTTATAGGAGCGGATCTGATCACCAGCAGCGTGATAGATCATAATCGCTGTCGTAGAACTGAACAGAACCAGTAGCAGCATTCCACCCAGAATTACATTTCTTCCTTTATTTCTGCCAAGATTGGCAATTGCATGTTTTATAAGATACATCTCATCAGCTCCTCACAAGGCAAGGATATCATATGCAATGTTACATGAATGTTACATGTAAGAAAAAAACACCCATTATCGAAAAAAACGATATTGGGTGCTTAAACCTTATAATACAACGGAAGGCACAGGGTGAAGGTGCTGCCTTCCATTCGTTTACTGACACAGGTGATCCTGCCCTCACATAGTTTACATACATGCATGACCAAGCTCAGTCCGATGCCATAACCATCCTTATTCAATTCATTGATACGATAATTCTGTTGGAAGATTTTCTCCTGCTGATCCTCTGCGATCCCTATGCCATGATCCTGAACATGGATGAGAACCGTGTCAGCGTCTTTCTCAATCAGAACATGAACAGGCTTTTCTTCACCATATTTTATAGCGTTGTCTATCAGATTATGCAGGGCTGAGCTGATCCATCGCGGCTTGGCGCATACATATAGAGTATCCTCATCAAAATCAAATTGAAGCTGTGGATAATGCGGTATGTATCTATCCACAACCTCTGCACACAGCATAATGATATCAACCGCCTGCAGCTGGTTTTCCTCTCTATTTTCACTCAAGGTTACCAGATCATCTATCCCCATGGTTAATTCTTCAATGTTTTTCAAACAGGCTTCCTCATGGTGCAGCTCCAAGTTGGCTCGCAACAGGGAAAGCGCATTTTTCTGTTCATGTGATAAATAGGTATGTAGACGTTTATAATCTGCGATATGATGTTCAAATTCCTCTTTGATACTGGAAAAAGCTTTCGCAAGTACAGGATCGTCACTCGCAAAATCATGCATTTCCTGTATTGAATGCAATTGTGCGGCAATTCGCAGATTCTCTTTCTGCTGTATTTTTTTTAGAATGATCCAGAGGATGAATGAGGATGTGATCAGAAATGCGCAAAAGAAAACAGCAATCACAGCAATTCGCTTCATCAGTTCTTCTCGATAGAAATCAGAATACTTCTGTAGATCTTGTAGTCGCTTCGTGTCAGTCTCCTGATTAGGGTTCCCTATCACTTCCTCGTTGGATGCAGGATCCTTTTCCATAAGATTGCTGTCCATGTATGCCTGTACCCTGTCATTATTGCTATAGGATGCAAAAGACAGAATACCACCAACAAATATTCCAGTAACCAGTAATGCATATACAAGCAGTACTGTGGTGATTTTCATGTTTATTTTAGACATAGCGTGTAGCCCTTTCCGCGTATTGTCACCAGGATATCGGATGATGCAGACTGCTTTAATTTTTTCCGCAGTCTGGTAAGCTGTACCCGAAGAGCAGAAGAAAACGGATCAAAGCTCTCATCATACACATGCTCCGCAAGCTCTTCACTGGAAACAATTTCCGGATACCGTATAGCCAGATATTCCAGAATATCAAATTCCTTCGCAAGCAGCGCAACGGGCTGCGAGTGAAGAGTCACTGTTCTTGCTCTGCTATCAATACACAATCCTTCGATATTGATCACAGAATGATGGCGGCCATAAAATCGGCGAATGACTGCCTGTACTCGCGCTCGCAGTTCTTCCAGCTGGAATGGCTTTACAAGATAATCATCTGCTCCGTAATCCAGACCTGACACCCGGTCTTTAAGCTCATCCCTTGCGGTTATAATGATGATCGGTACCGCGATATCATTTTCTCTTAGAAAGCGCAGGATATCAATGCCATCCTTATCCGGCAGATTCAAATCGAGCAGGATGGCATCGTACTTATTTACAAACGCTTTTTCTTCTCCACTGTTCCCATTATTAGCAACATCAACATAAAACCCGATTGCCTCCAGTGCCTCTTTCATTTTGACAGCCAGCTCCACAAAGTCTTCTATAATCAATAGCTTCATTCTTATGATTCTCCTTTACATGTAGAATTCATATAACCTCTATTCTCAATGATAGCGTAGTTTATAAAAAAAAGGAAGACCGTTTCATTTTTGCTTGTTGCTTTTCTCTTTCTCAATTCTTCAGTTTTGTTCTTTCTTTTCCTAATGAAAAGAGTTTACCGATGCTTGTACACTTACATTATTATCTTTTATTTCGTTTGATTACTGACATTGATGCTCCCTTCACTTTCTCTCTTTTCCTTTTGGCATAAAAATACTGCTTATCGTTAAACTTTTCATTAAACAATATATACCATTTCTAGCTTTCATCACACATGCATTATAATTTTCATATGATATCTATATAAAAAGCAAGAACCATATCATGATGTTCCTGCTTTTATTTATTCCAATAAATCAGTTATTTTCTTGCTTTTGCTCTTTTGCCAATACAAGCAAAACCAACTAGCAAAGAAGTAATACATAACAATAACAATGCGGATGAACTTGTAGTATCTCCCGTATTTGGTGATACACTGTCTATGCTTTCATTTTCCTTCATTGTGGTATCTGTATCTTTTTTATTTTGGTTTTTGATCTGCTCCTTATCGTTATTTTCAATAGTTTTCTTATCTGTGATCACAACTATATAATCAGAAGCGTGAGAGAAACTTAAAGAAACATTTCCATTCTCATCAATTCTTCCTGCATTCTGAAAAACGAGTTTTCCATCACTATCATAATAATAAAGATTTCCATATTTTCCTTTGTATTCAGAGCCTATGTTGAATGACAAATCAGCTTTAAAACCAAAATCACCATTATGCGTTAAAGATAATTGTTTTACGGGATTGTTTCCAGCCAACGCCTGTGCTGTTTTACTTGGCACTGCATTTGAATCAAACGTGACTTCCAGATTGATATCCTTCAGATTATCGGCAACGATATCCTTTCCATTGATAGACCAGGTATAGCCGTTCATGTGCAAATTTATTGTGACATCTTTTCCTTTCACTTCAGATAGGATATCAACTGGGACAATCAATGCATCTCCCATTGCTACATCAATTCTATCTCCCTTTTTTGCAGATTTAATATCCTGCACAACACTTTCTATCACTTTATCCGAAAGCTTGGAAGAAGGTTTTTCCGGAGTAGACGGTGTTACAGGTTGCTCAGGCTTTATTGTTTCTCCAGTTCCATCTTGTTTGTCATAGCCTCTAAAGGTCATATCATTTTTAATAACTAGGTTATCACCCTCCGGTTTTACATCAATCCACTTAATTGCTTTGAAGCCAGATAAATCTGGAACGGTTATTCTCTCATTATGTTCAGCAACAATAGCTTTTCTATATGCTACTTCTGAATCCAGTATGCCTCCCCCTGCTGCTCTACCTGCATAATAATTATCGTAATTTTTAAACCGGCTGTCAATTAAGAACCGTACGAGATGATTCTCATAATTCGCACGCATATATACACAATTATAATTCTCTAACTTTTTATCATATGACTCATCATATGTACTAATATTCCATTCCTTAAAGCGAAGCCCTTTGTAAGATACAGGTGCCGCCATTTTCTGCAATATTTTTACAAAATCCCCATATGTTGCGCCTTCATCCAACATATATAAATATTCCTTGTAGGAGTCTAAAGCCTCAGTATCAAAATAGCTTTGATCTACTTCTACAATAACCTTATTATTATATTCTGCATTTAAATAAATACTATTGTAAGGTGAAAATTTTATTTCACTATCCAGTTTGTCACTCATATTTGTTGAATTGTTATTCACGCTCCAACCTTTAAAGCTTTCTCCATCATACAAACCATCAGGTGTATATTTTTTTAATTCAGAAATAAGCTGATTATAGGTCGTACCATAAGACACAATGTGCATCGTTTTATCTTCTTTTTTCAATAAATTTTTATCTGGATAAATATGATATACAGGCATAATCATCTGATCATAGACTGCATAGAATTCCATATATCTCATTGTATCTGTTATTTCTGTATTTTCGTCTATTTTCTTTCCTCTTTCATCCATCCAGCCCTTAAACTTCAATCCTTTATAGGATGTAGTAATAGTAGGAATAGTAATTCCTGCCTCTTTTAAAGTCGTCCGTCGTGCTACCTGTTTCTTTTCCCAATTGCTAAGCTGTGTATACTCGCCTTTTTCATTTAAAGCATAAAAAGAGATATTTAAATCATACACCGGATTTGTGAATGTATCATTACTTTTCATTTTTATATAAAACGGATTGGAGTTAAAAGAATTAATATATTCACTGGAATCAGTCCAGTTTCCGGATACATCATGCAGCTGTATGTAGTTTAAATACCATTCGCAAGGATATAATGTATCTGGAACTTTAAACTCACCGCGATAGCTTTGTGTTTGCTCATCATAGCGCAGATCTATGTTCTGATATTTATTAGCAATATCTGAAGCTGCCGTTAACTCAATATATGCATTTTTAGACAATTCTCCATCATCAGTCGCTTTTAGTTCAAACGTCACAACATCTCCTGCTGTAACAAATTCACCTTTATGACTCATATCAAATGATGTAATCACTGGTGGTGTTGTATCTTTCTTTCCTGTTTCCCCGGCAAGATTAAACCAGTAATCTGCTAGATTTATCCCGTCATGTGTTATATCAATCAGAATATCATCCTTACCATCTGCAGTTACGGATTGCAATTCCCATTTTCCATTACTCATATTGGAATAGGCATATATTGTTCCAGTGTAAATATTTGTCTCTGTTCCACCTTCATTATTAAACAAATCATAGCTATATTCATCTTTTGTCTCTGTATTTTGAAAATTTGCATATAGATGATTAACATTATCAAACTGATTATCTGCTACTTTTATACTTATACCTGAATTATCCTCGTGATTTAACGTTCCTTTATTTTTATTAATCTCAATACTTTGAATAGCTACAGACTGCGATTGTGAATCCGTGATGGTAAAATAATATAAAGGCTGACCTTGTTCATCACTGACTGTCGCATTTTCATAATTGCCGTTCTTATCAGTAACTGTGATATTTACTATTTCTGCCTTCACATATCCACCTTGCTTTGCAGGAATTTCAATAACATAATTTTTGTCTATTCCAGCGTCACCAGAAACATTGAATGTATTCTCCGCTACTCTGTTATCAGCAGACGAGTATAAAACATTAACTGAGATGTCCTGAATTCCATCATCCTGGTCATAAGCCCAAATTTTGATTGGTAGTGCCCCTCCTGCTTTTACACTACTACCTTTACCTTCCATTTCAATTTTTTCAATAACAGGTTTTGTTACATCACTAGAATATAACTGTGGTGTTTCTTCCTTATAAGATGTTGCTGCATGTAACGTCCCCGGTATCATCAAACTCATTGCCAAAGCCATTAAAATCGCTATTCTGCCTTTGTTTGTATTTCTCCGATTTTTCTTTTTCAATTCTGATTTCCTCCTATCCGACTAAAAGCTAACATTCATTTTTATTTCACTAAAATCTTAATACTCATAATATTACAAAACCGGTCATATCTCCTCATCACCTCTCTCTTGCTTTACAAAACTATAAAGCTTTATTTTACAGTACTCCTTTTCATCTCCCTCCTTGTATCCATTATAGTCACGACATTTGTATTATTCAATAGTTAAAAATGCTTAAAAACCCTTTATTTAAGCTTTATTTTTAAATTCCACTCTATATGTTAACCTTTAAAGAATCAAACAAATAATAACGTCAAGAACACTTGAATACCAGCAATTATATCAGAGCCTAAGCAAGGAGCTCTTTTTATTTGATAAAGCAGATCTTTTGTCTTTTTAATCACTACTTCCGGTTTTACATACCCCACATTTCGTTGAGGCACTATTTGAAAACGGAAACTATTCTCGTAAATTACAAGTTGATTTTACCTTTCTTTTTTGCTTCATACATAGCCGTATCTGCCTCATAAAACAGTGATAGAAAATCATCGCAATCGGTCAATATACTTCAAAAAAACTAGAACAAAAGGTCGATTAGGATTGCCAAAAATAGAAGTTTTTCCTATAGAAAAAGCACTTCTTTCCAATTTCAGGATGAGTGCTTTTTCGTTTTTATGACAGTTTTCTCGTTTTAAATTCAATGCTCCGTAACAAGATTATTGACACTTTCTTCAAGAAACCGATTTTGAAATACAATCTTTTCCACCGGTTTTGAAAAATAGAAGCCCTGGATATTATCTGCCTGAATATCCCGTACGACCTTTAGCTCCTCCTGCTCCTCAACCCCCTCAACACAAACGCGGATACCGACACTGTGGCACAGCTGAATTACAGCATTGATAAAGCTTTGATGGAAGGAATTTTCATGTATGGAGGAAATAAACAGCCGATCGATTTTCACGATATCCGCCGGCATCTGTGACAGCATACCCAAAGAGGAATATCCGGTACCAAAATCATCTATGGCAATGCGGATTCCCATTTCCCGCAGCTGCTGGAAGGAACGCTTCAGCGCATCCATCTCCGTCACGAAGCAGCTTTCTGTCAGCTCAATGACGATATGCTCCGCAGACAAATCCGCCTGCCTCAGTGTTCTGCGTATGAAAGGCAGAAGATCCTCATTCAGCATCTGTATATAGGAAAAATTCACGTTCATCACGAACTTCGGTTGCTCCTTCACCCATTCCTTACATGTACGAACAGCCTCCTGAAATACCCATTTCCCTGCCTGATGAATCAATCCAGCAGATTCCAGAATGGGGATAAACTCATCCGGTCTGACATTACCATATTCACTGCTTGACCAGCGAAGCAAGGCCTCTGCCCCTTCCACCTTCATACTGGCAGCATTGATCAGGGGCTGATATACGAGATAGAAATCCTGCATACCGCGCAATACGCTATTCTGCAGCTGATTCGTAATGGATAAACGGCGGCGCTTGATCTGTACAAGCTCATGTGAAAACTGGGTGCACTGATTCTTTCCGCGGTATTTACTTGCCTCCAGTGCATTGTCCGCAAACTTAATCAAATCCAGATAGTTATCGCCATCCTCACAGAACATCGCAATACCGCCGGACACCGTACAGAAATAGCCGGTATTATCGATACTGTGACGCCTGTTGCAGTATGCATGTATGATTTTATATAGCTCCCGCACCTGCTTGCGTGTTGCCTGTTCATATACAATAGCAAATTCATCTCCGTCAAAGCGATACATGCGTGCCGATGCAGGAAGAAGGCGCTGCATGGTCTGTGAGAACTGACGCAGGACTGCATCTCCGAAAATATGATCGTTCAATTCATTGATATGAGAGAAATCATCGAGCCCAAGCAACAGAATACCGCCTGTTCTCCCATGCTCCAGCAGCTGTGTAACAGAATTTTCACAGGCTGTCTGGGTAAACAGTCCGGTGATGGAATCTATTTTGCCTTTATTCTCTAAATTGGTCACAATGCCGGCAAAGAAAATCGGATCTCCCTGCTCATTGCGTTTTAAAAGACCTCTGCAGATGACCCAGATATATTCATTTTTACGATTGCGAACCTGATACTCCACATTGTGCTCATCGGTTTCTCCATTCAGCATTGCCGAAATGGAATCATCAAATCGCTGGCGGTCACGCTCGTGAACCAGATTCCCCCACAACGGAATCAGTCCAGGGACAATAAGATCGGGAAGATCAAAATCCCGGAGCATGTTTTCAGAAACTAAAGCACGATCCTCCTGCATGTTCACAAGGTAAATGTAATCATCCGTACTATTGACTATGGTATCATACAACATCCATGGATCCAGCTGGAATTCAGCCAGAATCTCCTTACTGCTTTTCATAGCAACAACCCCGTTTCTAATTTCAGGCTTCTTTGAAATGGCAGAATGAATCGTTAAATAAACCTGTATTTTTAAGAAGCTCTTTCTTCCTATATCATACCACATCTGCATGAAAAAGATTGCATCATTTTCCTAAATGGATGGTTTTTCAGACCGCAATGTAGCACCAGCGAAAAATATATCACACCAGCATCACACATAATAAAATACCTACCGATTTATGTACAGCTGTTTCATAGACACAGCTCTTACAGCGGCTGCTTCTGCTTGATATTCCAGCAGTGATTCAAAGGACCACTGCCCTTTCCCAGATCAAGACCGTCACGCAGCGCTCCGCTGATATACGCCTTCGCCCGTTCTACCGCACTCGTCATATCATAGCCCATTGCCAGATTGCTGGCGATGGCACTGGATAATGTACAACCGGTTCCATGAGTATTTGGGTTATCGATTTTTTCACAGCAAAGCCAGTGAACATCTTCCTTATATACCAACAAATCATCGGCACGATTCATGGAATGCCCGCCCTTCATCAGAATATACCCGTCATAGTCCTGTGCAATTACAGCAGCGGCCCTTTGCATATCCCTGCGGTCATGTATCCGCATGCCACTCAAAACCTCTGCCTCCGGGATATTGGGGGTGATGATATCGGCAAGAGGAAGCAGCTTTGTTTTCAACAGCTCCAGCGCAGGCTCCTCCAACAGAGCGGAACCGCTGGTGCTGACCATAACCGGATCAACGACAATACGCTCGATTGCATACTGCTTCAGCTTTTCCACAATGACAGTGATCAGCTCCGGTCGGGAAACCATGCCGATTTTTACCGCATCCGGACGGATATCCGTGAAGACGCAGTCAAACTGTTCCTCTAAAAATTGCGGTGTTACATTCATGATGGAAGTTACACCGGTTGTATTCTGCGCCACCAGTGCTGTGAGAATACTCATTCCATATACCTCATGTGCCATAAAGGTTTTTAAATCAGCCTGTGCTCCGGCTCCTCCCGTAGGATCAGTTCCGGCAATCGTTAGAACCGTTTTCATATGCATTCTCCTTTCAAATCGTCCAGCGACAATAAGGCGGCATCCGCCAGTGTACAAATTTCATCCCATTGCTCCTTGCCGGCAGCATCATACACTGCGGTAACATGAAAGCCATGCGCTTTCAATGTCCGAATGGCATGCAGGGCATCCTCTACAAACATCGTTTCCGCCTTATCCGTATGCAGCATGGCAGGCATGAGCGCAAACAGACGTCCATCCTGCTTATCATAGGGCAGCTCCTCACAGCTTGCGACAAAATCCAGATACTCCAGCAGACCGTTTCGCTTCAGGGCCTCTTCTGCGCAAATCCGCTCACATGCCGTCAGAACACCCATCCGCATACCTGCTGCGTGCAATCTTTCCAGACAGGCCTTAGCGCCCTTCTTGGCAACAACCTCCTGCTTGTAGCGTCGCCGTATGATTGTATAAACCTCTGTACGCATCTGTGCCAGAGAATCCGGTATTGCATACCTCTCCTTCAGATAACGGATAGCCTCTGTCATCGTCATCAGCTGCAATGCTTCACTGAGATTATCAGCGGCTTTGATTCCCTTTGCCTGAAGATATACCACTGCCAGATCCTCCCATACCCACATGGAGTCCATCAGCGTGCCATCCAAATCAAATATGTAACCCTTCATATGCTGAACCTCCTTCCATGAATAATGAAAAAAGGGCTATGCCATGTATGCATAACCCGCGTTTTATGTGCAGTCCCTACGTTGGCATTATCCAAATCAGGTAATCGGTCGAAGTTCACAACTTCCTCTCAGCCTGTCTACAAGCTCCCTTATTTCCATGCACATCATATCATTTCCACATAGCTTCGTCAACAAGCATTCGTATCTTGTGACAAAGCTTTTTATGGATGCATGCTGGCTGGAAGTATATAAGCAGCGGACTGCATGATGAAATCCGGAAGCAGGACTTTTGTGAATGGCTTGCATTATCATATGTTTCCCCACACTTTTCGCATGGACATGAAAGTTTTAACGAAAGCGTTTATTTCTATAACAATCTTACTTTCTTTCACGCGATCACGCTTCATCTTTTTCTTAGGAACAGTTACGTTTCTTCTCCAGCTGTGATACAATACATAACAGAGGTGATAACATGGATTTAGAAGCTTTTTTTCATGAGTATAAAGAAAAAAAGAATGCCTATCAGATGGCACTGAGCACAATGTATTATGATCAGGCCACGATTGCACCAAAAAACGGCATTCCCTACCGCAACCGCATGTCGGCAATTTTATCGGGAGAAGCCTTCGATCAAATGGCGAATAAGGAAAGTATTGAGAAAATTGAAGAACTGGCAAAACAGGAGAATGTAAGTGCAGAACGCAAGAAAGAGCTGCAGCTGCTGTTGCGGGAGCTGAACGATCTGCGTGTGCTTCCAAGAGAGGTATACGTGGAGTACAGCAAAACCATTGCGGACAGTGAGGCCGCATGGCATGAGGCAAAGGAACAGGACGATTACCAGCTGTTTAAGCCGCATCTGATCAACGTCATAGAAAAGCAGAAGGAGGTTCTGTCCTATGTCACAGCGAAGAAAAGCGATTATGATTTTATGCTGGACAGCTATCAGATCAATACCGATATCGCATATTATGACCGCTTCTTTGATGCGATCCGAAAGGAGCTGCTTCCGTTCCTGCAAACGCTGTTGAAGGAGGGAACGCCGATTGATGACTCCCTGCTGTTTACAGCCTTTGATACGAAGGAGCAGGCGGCCTTCATGCAGGAGCTGCTGGACTATATGCAGGTCAATGACAAGGAATGCTATATGACGACAACCGAGCATCCGTTCACGAGCTTCTTTTCCGCTCACGAAGCACGCATTACAACGCATTATCATGAACATAATCTCATGTCTGCGATTTTTTCCACCATTCATGAGTACGGGCATGCCCTGTATGGGCTGCAGGTGAAGGAAGCGTACGAAGGAACCTCTTTGTTCAGTGGCATCGGTACTGCCATGCATGAATCACAGTCACGGTTTATGGAAAACCACATTGGAAGAAACCGCGCATTCTGGGAAGTGAATTATCCAAAGCTGCAAAAGCATTTCCCTGACCAGCTTCATGCTGTTTCTCTGGATGATTTTATGAGAATGATCAATGTATCCCGGCCTTCCTTCATCCGTACGGAAGCAGATGAGCTGACCTATCCGATTCATATTCTGATTCGTTATGAGCTGGAGAAGGAAATCTTCAACGGCACAGCAGATTATGATCATCTGGATACGATGTGGAATGATAAATACGAAGAATATCTGGGTATCCGTCCAGAACATGCAAAGGATGGAATCTTACAGGATATGCACTGGGGCGGTGCACTGCTGGGCTATTTCCCTACGTATGCGCTGGGAAGTGCATTTGCGGCTCAGTTCTATCACCAGATGGAACAGGATATTGACGTGGAAGAAGCGCTGCATACCGGTGACTTTGAAAGAATCAGCGGCTGGCTGAAGGAGAATATTCATCAGTATGGTGCCTTCAAAGATGCAGATGAGCTGATGATGGAAGTATGCAAAGAGGCCTTTGATCCGAAGTATTACATCGAATATCTCAAGAACAAGTATGCACAGTTGTATCAGATTTCTGCAGATTAAACAATAAAACAGAATAGAAAGAAAACGAAAGGATACGCTCCATGCGAAGGCCTTTCGTTTTTTTTATCGGTAATCCAGCATTTTTATTTTACGCTATCCCGCTTCTACAGGAATGCATAGTTACAAATGGGTTACCCTAAATATTTTGTAAAGCGGGCATTTCTACAGTTCCTCAGCGTTTGATTCTATCACGCGCGTATACCAGTAAAAAGAATCTTTCCGTAAACGGGCATAGCTTCCATTCCCGTAATTATCCGCATCCACATATATAAAGCCATAGCGTTTCTTCATTTCACAGGTTCCCTGCGATATGATATCGATTGGTCCCCACATCGTATAGCCAATAACATCGACGCCATCTCTGATTGCCTCTTTGACCGCTAGGATATGTTTTCTTATATAATCAATTCTGTATGAATCATGAATCAATCCATCCTCACTCACAACATCATCTGCGCCTAGTCCATTCTCCGCAATAAGAATTGGCAGCTGAAACCGGTCATAAAGCTTATTTAATACGATCCTTAAGCCAACGGAATCAATGGGCCAGCGCCAGTCACTCACCTCCAGATAAGGGTTTACCTTATCTACCATGATAACACTGTTTTTGCTTTCCCCCTGCTTACTGCTATGAGTTGCAATATAGCTCATATAATAACTAAAAGCTATAAAATCAACGTTGCCCTTTCGGAATATTTCTTCATCCCCTGCTTCCATATTTATATGAATATCATGTTCATGAAAATATCTTGCCATATAGGATGGATAATACCCCCGCACAGTTACATCCAGATAAAACATATTTAATTGATTTTCCTTCAATGCCTCTAATACATCCAGAGGATGGCAGGTTTCCGGATATGGGTCAATAACAGCAATCATACTCCCTATTCTTGCATCCGTTATGATCTCTTTGCACAACTTCACAGCCATTGCACTTGCAATCAGCTGATGGTGAATCGCCTGATACTCCACCTCCAGCAGGTTGTCTGTTTTTGCTTTTTCCAATAACAAACCACCACCTACATAGGGGACAGTCGTCATTTGATTCATTTCATTGAATGGAATCCACATCTTAACCTTATTCTTATATCTTTTGAATATCGTTTCACAATACTTCAAATACAAATCTATCGTTTTCCGGCTTTCCCATCCATTTAACTTCAAGGTTATTTCAATAGGCATTTCATAATGTGAAATCGTTACGATTGGTTGGATATGATACTTCCTACATTCATCAAATACGTTGTCATAAAACAGAAGTCCTTCCTCATTTGGCTCGGTTTCAAAGCCTGTCGGGAATATCCTTGTCCATGCGATTGACATCCGATAGCAGCGAAAACCCATCTCTGAGAATAATGCAATGTCCTCTTTCCAATGATGGTAGAAATCACACCCTCTATGTTTTGGAAAATTTCCACGGAAACCATTCGCTTTATATGTCTTGATTTCATCATAGGAAGCATCCATAACAGGTGTATGCTTCGCTGCAGCATCCTTCCGAAACGGCGTCATATCCGCAGTAGAAAGTCCTTTTCCTCCTTCCTGGAATCCACCCTCTAATTGATTGGCTGCAGTAGCGCCACCCCATAAGAAATTCTTTGGAAAACTATCCTGATACTGTTTCATAATACATCCTCCTCACGTTTGTGAGCAAATTATACCTTTCTGCTTCTTCAAACACAATCATGATTCCGGATATAAAAACACAGTACTAAAAAAACACTCTGCCTCCCTTACACCTGCGAAACACTGTACCGTTTTTCCATTTATTTATCATCCATCAGTATGGGATTTCTTATCAGTTTCTTCATATCTCCTCTATTCTGTTCAAAACTGGTTAAGAAGCTTTGTCTGTTCTGATAATTTCCAAAATAGTCGGAAGCAAAGGAATAGGAATATAAAACATCCATCAGAAACAGTACAGAGATATTGAAACCAAAATCACCTATTTTGGTATTTAACCTTTCTCTTGTAGATACGTATAAGCAGCAATCCGAATACTTTGAAAGTGTATTATTGCCATACGAGGTAATAGCAATACATGAGATCTTGCGTTCTTTTAATTTTGCGGCAACCTCTAAAATGTTTTTGGTTTCACCAGAATAGGATACAAGAATAAATGCAGCCTCCTTTTGTGTAAAGCAAGCACTGTAGTATAGCTCATCGATAACATTCGATACAATGACAGTCTTTCCTATCTTTATCATTTTGTCCTTGAATATTTCACACAGTCCAATTTGTATCCCTGCACTGTATACATAGACAAGCTCTGCCTTTATAAGCGCCTGATCTGCTTTCTGCAGCATTGCATAATCCGCCAGTGATAAGATATCATCGATAGTTTCTTTAAACAAAGCAGCCAGTTTATTAGTTCTCATCTTCCCATCATCCTGTGCAAGGAAGGGAATATTGGGATCAATCTGCTGAAAATGCGAAGAAAAATATGTTAATTCTTCTAAAAAATCCTTTTTAAATGCGCGATACCCGTTATAGCCAAGTCTTTGGAAAAAACGCATTACAGTAGCTGGAGAAACATATGTATTCTCTGCAATGGAACGAACTGTTTCAGTGCTCAGATCCATCCCTTTTTCCAATATGAAGGCCGCAATAATGCTATCTATATTTGAAAAATGCTCTCCTCTTTTCAAAATCTGTATAAGCAGCATACAAACACCTCTCTTATTTCATGTTTTTCACGCATATACCAAAAAGCAAGACCTTACCATCTACCCTGATATGCCTTGCTTTCTGATCTGATTTCATTCTTCTTTCCCGTTCTTTTTCAAGAAAAGGGAACAGCAATCCTGTATCCTGCAAATCTATACAAGCTGATTATCCTTCTTCTGCTTTTCGATAATCTTCAATCAGCTGCTTGAACCAGTAATAGCTCTTTTTCGGATATCGCTTGTTGTGATCATCAAAATCCACCCGCACAAGTCCATAGCGCTTTTCATAACCGTTGACCCAGCTGTATAAATCCATCGTAGACCAGGCATAGTAGCCGCATACATTACAGCCGTCTTCCATCGCTTTAAACATATAGTCGATATATCCCTGCATCATGTCGATACGTTCATCATCCTCTACGTATCCGTCAGCATCCGGTGTTTCATAGCAGCCATGCCCGTTTTCTGTGATATACACAGGAATATCCCCATATCGTTCTTTGATTTCCATCAGAGTATTGTACATACACCTCGGATAAATTTCTCGCCCCCATAAATTCCGTTTCGTATTTGGATCGATCGCTGTTTCATACCAATCCTTGATTCGGATTCCCTCCTTTGCATTGGAGCCTGCCCCCTTATTGTTATGGAAGACCTCCGTTTTCCCTGCAGAGTAGTCCGTAATATAAAAGCGATTGTATACATTCATACCAAGGAAATCCACTTTTCCCTGTTGGAATACCAGCATATCCTCAAACCGAATATACTTGGTATCCATACCATACTCCCGCAATAAAGGTATCAGTGCACCGGGAAATTCCCCCTTGCATGCCGTATCAAGTATGATACGGTTATAGAACAGATCTGCAATCATACGAACACGTTCTTTTTCCTTTGTATCTGGTGCTACCTCCACATTACTGGAATCATGTACAATACCGATTGTCCCGTTCAGCTTGAGCGCATGATAGATTGCCACTGCCTTTGCACTGGCTACTGCTTCATGATAGACCGTTGTAAAATAGCGGTTAAAGTCATGACGGTGATTGGGAGGATAATTGCCTACCATATTACTGCAATATGCATAGTATTTCGGTTCATTGATCGTAACCCACAGCTTTACACGGTCACCAAAGGCGGTAAAGCAAACTCTTGCATATTCTGCAAACGCATCGATAATGGCCCGATTTTCCCAGCCGCCCTCCTTTGCAATGGCTTCCGGTAAATCATAATGAAACAAGGTCACATTCGGCTCTACATCCTGCTTCAGGCAATAATCTATAACCTTGTTGTAAAAATCTATACCGCCCTGATTCACGGCACCTCTTCCATTTGGAAGAATCCTTGCCCAGGAGATGGAAAAACGGTATGTATTTTGTCCGCCGGCCTTCAGCATGTCGATATCTTCCTTATAGTGGTGGTAAAAATCACAGGATACATCCCCTGTTGCACCATTGATATTCAACGGATTTCCATGAGAAAACACATCCCATTCACCTAAGCCCTTTCCATCCGCATCCCAGGCGCCTTCACATTGATATGCAGCGGTAGCACTGCCCCATAAAAATTTCTGTTTCTTTGTCGTTTTCATGATAGCCTCCATTTCTGCATCCGATCGGATGCATTCTTATACTTTTTTCGCTTCCCTTAATTTTATTTCATAAATATCCTTTTATGATAAAGCATCCTTCATACGAAGCAGCATCTCAATATCTTCCGATTCCCGTTCGTGCAGGAATCAGCTACTTATGCAAGAACGTTCCATACAAAGCACCCTATGTCGTTCGTGTAGTTCCATGATGCTTTTCTTGCCTACGCAGGATGCGTAACGGTATGCTCAAAATCGCATCCCATTACGCGCAGGGTTTTCAGCTTTCTTATCTTTACTTTATTTTCATGCATTGACAAGTGCCATTTCTTTTTTCAACAGGTATGGCCGAAGATACGCCGTTGCCATACTTGTCGGTAACACGTCTTCATGAATGTGAATCCCCAGCACCTCCTGCATATACGCTCTGCGTTTCACTATGCGTTCCCACACAGCCGGATATTCCCTTGCGATTTCCTTTCGTAAGGCTTCATCTGCCAGTAAAATTCCACTTTCACAGCTGACTCCGCCATAGCCGTTTACACTTGGAATAATATCAATCTGAAACAGCATACCGCTTTGTAATGCTTCCTTAGATTGCGGATAAATCGGCGAAGACATCCATTCCTCATCAGCACACAGGTGACCCGGATTCAGTGTCCAGCCATACGCCTTCTTTGGCAATACAGCCTCAATCGCCTCATACAAATCGTTTCCGTTTATCCCGATTTTAATGGTTTCCAGCCACACTTTTACTGCCTGAAAATAAGGAATCGCTACCGCCGTTAGATACTCCTGTTCCTTCTCCGGCAGCTGCTCAGCACATTCCACTGCATAGCCTGCACGACTCTGCAGGCCTCCCTTAAAGCCTGTAGTAATGGAAATTTTATCACCACACTGGATTTGTTTATTTCCCGGATACAGATTGGCTTTTTCAAAACGGGCTCCTGTCGCCATGATGGTAACAACACTGTGACGCTGTCCGTCCGCTGCAAGTGTTTCCGCCATTTCCATTTCCGTTTTTCCTACCTCCAGACGATCCATAGTCTTCAGTATGCAATTCCCTGCCAATGCTGCCCCATATTCATAGTGTGCAAATTCATTCGCATTGTTGGTCGTTCGTACACCGTTTTCTCCAATGAGCAGATACGCTGCATTGGTAAACTGCGCTTTCTGACAAAGCGTCTTCAATGCCTCAACAAGAAAATACGGCAAATCAAACAGCAGATGATTATCCTCTACCTGACTGGTGAAATTCTTCCATCCAATCAATCCGATTTTTTCTGCTTTTTCCAACTCGCAGGATGCCAGTATTTGCGCAACACTTTTCTCTGTCTGCATCGGCTGATTCGGCAGGGAGAAATGTGGCATATGGATGGGAACCGCTTCGATTCTGGCTTTTTCCGCCTTGTTTAAATTTTCATTTCCCAACACCATAAATGCCTTTCCATCCGCATGAAGAACAAGCAGTGCTTCCTCAAAGCGCGGCAGAAACCCGCATAGATATTCAAAATTACTGCCATGCTCCAAATCTGCGTACACGACAACGGCATCAAAGCCATCCCTCTGCATTTTTTCAAGCAGACATGCCTTACGATTCTGCATGGTTTCATCGCTCAGCATCACAGGGATAAGCCCTTCCTCCAGCATTGGTGCTTCCACTTCTTTTAACTTAATCATACAGTTCTTCCTTTCTCATACAGTTCTTTATCGTACTCACTTGCGTTGACCATTTCTACATATCATCCAGCGGATACATCGGACGCATAATCAGCTTGAACGGTATCCGCTTTGTATCCTGCAAGGTTGCCCCATCCGTTAAGGACATGATACACAGCTTCCCTTTTTCCTTCATTTCCGGATGGATATACCCCTGCTTAACAACGATGACATCATAATCATCCCAGTCAATACCGCACGCATCAATCTGGTGCTTTTCCACAAATGAATGATTATTATCCGTAACAACAATCGTTATCGGCTTCCCCTTTACCGATACGCTAACCAGACCTCCATAATCGCCTTCTTCCCCATACATATGCGTTCCTTCCTGCCGGCCCTTTGCAAGTATGGTAACATCCAGCTTTACTGCTGCTGAACAGGTATCCATATCCATACCAAGGCGCAGATGAACCTGCTCCTGCACATCATGTTGTTCCAGCAGGTGATACGCTGCGGGATCGTTGATTGCGGCAAACAAAAAGCGTTTTTTCAGATTTTCACAAGCCAGCACCTGTCGCAATATAAATGTGTTTGCCCCCATTGCCCCAGAGGTCACATTATCCCCGGAATCCGTGATAAACACCGGTTTATCCGGAAAATCAAGAGCTGTCTGCAATGCCTCCTGCGGCGATTTGGTAAGCCCTGTATAATGAAATTCATGACGCTTATCCCAGACATACTTCATCAGCCGATCTGCTGTTTCTTCTGCGTAAGCCTGAAAGGCCTGTGCACTTGGCACTACGACAATACCACAGCCTGCTTCCGGAGCATCATGACGCAAATACCCGACATGCCACGAACAGCTCAGTATCCGCTCATCCTTTTCCAGTTCATTCATAAACTGATTGATGGAACGAACCGGTTCATCCGCCGATACACTCTGTTCTCCTCCCAGAATCAACGGAAGCTTGCGGTATACAGGACGCATATTCATCCGATTTCGTATTTCCTGAACCAATGCACGGCATACAAATTGCACCGTTTCCGGAATATCGATATGCGGTGCTTCCCGAAAGCTGCGAAGTATGGTCGTGTTTTCCACATATTCCTTTGTCAGATTTCCATGCGGATCGCAAGAGATTGCTATCGGAAGATAGGGACCAATGATCCTGCGAATACAGTGCAGCAGGTGATGCTCACCGGAACCGATATCCTCTACAAAGCTAGCACCGTGCAGGTGAAGATAGATACCGTCCAAATCCTTTATATGTTCTTTTACAGCCTGTAGGATGCGCTGTTCGATATACGTAAAACAGGATTTTTTCATCACCCCACTGCATCCTGCATCCGCACAGATAACCGGAATGAGTTCGATATCCTCTGCCGCAAACACATCGCCAAGCTGCATGTGTCTTACTGCTTCCTTTCCATAAGACAACGCCACATTCTCCAAATCACATTTCATTGGTACATGGGCATTTGCCTCCAATACAAATTTAGCTGCTAAAATTTTCATCAGCTTCCTCCTCATAATATAATCCGTATCCATTCATTCCAACATTGCTTTCCATATCATCGATTGGAAACATAGGACGCATGATACGTTTAAACGGCAGTCGTGCCGTATCCTGAAGCGTTGCCCCTTCTGTCAGGGACATGACACAAAGCTTTCCCTTTGCTTTGAAATCCGGGAATATATATCCCTGCTTTACGACGATAACATCATACGCATCAACATCGATCCCCGCGCTGACAAACTGATGCAGCTCACAAACTGCCCAGCCGGTATCCGCAACCATAATATCGATAGAGGTTTGCTTCACATGAATATTGACACAGTGTCCAAAAACAGAGGTATGATCAAGCATCATAAAGCCGGTCAGCTTTCCACTGCTTTTCACAACAGCATCCAGCTCTACTGCTTGGCTCAGCGCATCGAAGCCTACGCCCAGGCGAATAGAAATTTCCTCCCCAACCTTACATTGGGATACGATCTGGTAGGCTGCTGGATCGCATATGGTCGCAAATAAAAATTTCTTTGTCGTTTTCGTACGCAGCACCTGACGCAGTATATACGTATTCCACCCGGTTGCCCCTGAAGTTACATTATCACCGGAATCCGTGATAAACACGGGCTTATCCTGAAAATCCAGTGCCATCTGCAATGCTTTGGAAGGTGAAGCAGTTAGGCCTGTATAATGAAATTCATGACGCTTTTCCCATACATAGGTAGCCAGACGATCTGCAGCATCCTGTGCATAAGGCATATCCTGCTCACGATAGGGAACAACAATGATACCGCAGCCTGCAACATCACAATCATGACGGATATACCCGACATGCCAGGAACAGCTTAAAATACGATCGTCCTGTTCCAGTTCATCCATATACCGGTTGATCGATAGCACCGGCTCATCTGCTGATACACTTTGTTCTCCGCCCAGAATCATAGGCAGCTTACGATATACCGCATGAATATTACGCCGGTTTTTCAAAAGCTCACATAGCATTTCCGCTACCTTCTCCATCGTTTCATGTGCATCCGTATGCGGGGATTCGCGATAGCTTCGCAGGATGGTAGCCGACTCTGCATATTCTTTACATAAGTTACCATGCGGATCACATACAATCGCAATCGGCAAATACGGTCCGACAAGTTTACGCAGCTCTTTTAAAATATAGTGATCTCCGGAGCCCAGCTCCTCCACCTCACTGGCACCATGCAGCATTAGGAAAATACCGTCGATTTCATGCAAATTCTTTTTTAGCGTATCGATAAAAGCATGCGCAATATAAGTAAATGCTTCTTTCTCAACAACACCGGAAGCTCCGGCATTTGCATATATACTGGGAATCAGCGTGACATCGTTTCTTTCAAAAACATCACGAATTCCCATTTTCTGAATACAATCCTCTCCAAATCCAATATCATACTGCTTTAACGTACAAGTAGTAGGGATATTTGCATTGGATTCTGTGACAAACTCACCAACGAATACCTTCATGTTCTTACCTCCGTGTTCTTCGTTCCTTTACTTATTACATTTGAAAGAAAGACTTCAACAAATACAGTTTCGTCAAAGTCTTTTCTTACATTATTCTTTCACAGTATCTGTTTTTTTAAGAATATAGCTGGTTGCCACAAAGGATACGATAATAGCAATCGCCGCTACTACAAAATATAGGATGATATTCCCCGTAGAACCATCAGCCGGCAGGAAATAGAAGAAGGATAACAGACCCGGACATCCGCCGACAACATAATTTTGAAGACCGAAGATTCCAGCAACAAGACCGGAGCAAACCGCACCGATTGCAGTACCAATCAGACATTTCGGCCGCATGATCAGGGAACCATAGAAGGCAGGCTCCGTAACACCGCACAATGCTGTGATACCAAAGGATGAAATCATACCCTTTTTCGCTTTGTCTTTTAGATGGAACGCAACTGCAAGTGCACTGCCACCAATACATAAATTGGATACAAGACCCATAACCATATTAAAGGGATCATAGCCGATTTCCGCAATGGACTGCGCCATGATCGGCGTAAATGCCTTGTCCAGCCCAAGCATAACCATATATGGATATAAGGCAGAAAGAATAGGCATTGCGATCCAGCCGGCAACACTCATGACTGCCTGAATAGCAGCACCGACGCTGTTGCTTAACACGGTACCAATCGGTCCTAAAACAATCAAGGTGATAGGAACAACGATGATCATTGTCAGAATTGGTTTTAAGAAATACACGAACATTTCCGGTATGACACGCTTCAGGAATTTATCAACGAAATACATGACAGCCACACCCAGAATGATCGGGAACACACTGCCTGCATAGGTTACGGTTGGTACACTGAGTCCAAGGAAATCAAGCCCCTTCGCATCACTGCATACAAACAGGACAGCTCCTAAAAAGCCACCCATGATCGGTTCCATACGCAATGATTTCGCAAAGGAATACCCAATCCAGATTGGGAAGAAGGAGAAGCCGGCCGTGAAGATATTCAGAAGCAGTGTCGCAGTTCCGCCATCCGCACTCATACCGAAGTAGTTTACCAGCAGGTTTTTCACTGCCAGAATCAAACCGCCGGTAATCATAGCCGGAATGATCGGCATAAAGATTGCCGCACACTTGTTTCCAAAAACATTTAAATAATACATGAAGTTCTTTTCCTGATCATCATCGGATGAATCATTTCCCATCGTCTGATGCTCGTCCGTTACCTTGAAGCCGGAAACATCCAGAAATTCATTATATGCATCATTGACTTCCGGACCGATAATAATCTGTACCTGTCCGGCTTTTTCAACAAGCCCAACAACACGGTCCACCGTTTTCAGGGCTTCCACATCAACCTTGCTTTTGCTCTTATAATGAATTCTCAATCTCGTCGCACAATGCTCAACGAATGTAATATTTTCAATTCCGCCAACATTCGTCAATACACCTTTGGCCATTTCTGTATATTTTGCCATATTTTTTTCCTCCTGTAATGAAAATAAATTTTCTAAGAGGTTTGGCCGGATCTACCGTCACCATCCAATGCTGCCTGCCATCTACCTAGTATAGATATGGTATAGCTGAGCTACCCTTCTCTATATCCCTTTCTCACTGATTTTCTATCAGAACCTGAAGCATACATACCGTCGCAGAAAGTACCATTCGTCCCCAAGCTTTACGCAACATCATACAGGTACATATCGCATATAGCGATCCCTTTTGAAACCAGTGAAACAAGAGAAAGCTGACGATGCCGTACCGGTATTTCAAAAACTCTCCGCAGGCTTTTTTGGTATGCTATTCAGGACTCCACCTTTTTCTAAACGCTGTCCTTCGTTAATTTATTCAAATGAATCAGAAGGTATAATTTTTCCTCATCATTGACAAAGTATTCATACTTCTTTTCCAGCATCTCTGCGATTTGATTCACACAGGCATATTGCTGTATGCTCTGTTCCTTCATCATCTGAAAGATTGCCTGATTTGCCGTTGAGTGATGCACACCGGCTTCCGCATTGACAATGCGCTGCACAAAGAAGCGGCAATGAATGAGGAACCGGTCAAAATCATAATTATCCTGTACATCGACATGAAAGCTTTGCAATACGATCGTACTGATGCTTTCCAGGATAGATGTAATGGTATATATTTCCATCATATTGGAGGTAAGCTCGGCATTGACGATATGCAGCGTTATAAAATTTGCTTCACTGTCGTCAATGTGAAGATGAAATGCATTGCGCAGCATTTCGATTGCATGTAAAGCGAGCTTATACTCCTCTCTGTATAATGATTTCACATTTAACAGCATCGTCATGTCGAAATCGATCCCCATGCGTATGCGCTCTATGGTATTCGCTATATGATCGGTGAGTGTTACATAAATACCGTCATTCAGTGCTTTCGTGCTGTTCTCCTTGAAATACGCAATGATTTCCTCAGAAACCAGAATATAATCGATCGGTGTATCCTGAATCATTTTTTCAAATTTATGCTTCGCTTCCCCCTTCAGCTCGAATTTCTTCTCCGCTTTATCCGCCTGAATTTCATCCCCTTTTTTCAGTCCGAATACAATGCCCTTTCCTACCAGGATGACCTCATCCCCAACCTCGTTTTTGACCATGGCAATGTTATTGTTATAAATTTTCTTGATTTGCATAAGAGCACCCGCTTACACTATCTCAAACAAAGGCTCCCCCACTTTGATTTCCCCATTTGTTTTCATTTGTTCAACCCTTTTATTTGTTACAATTATCGGTACAATAACATCCATGTTTTTATTTCTTATCAGATTCCAGTCTACGATGGTGAGCAAATCTCCCTGCTGAACATGATCTCCAACCTTTGCTTTCGTCTGAAACGGTACTCCATGCAGCTGTACGGTATCGATACCGATATGGATCAGGATATCGGTTCCCAAATCCGTCTGAATGCCGATCGCATGCTGTGTTTCATAAATCATGGTTACCGTTCCCGCTACCGGACTCATCAATTCATTCTCATCCGGTATCACCGCGATACCGTCTCCCAGCATTTTTTCCGAGAACATCTCATCGTGTACATTCTCCAGCCTGGTAGCTCTGCCGTTCACCGGACTACATAATACTTCCATTTTCTTTCCCTCCTGTTTATTATCCAAATTTCTGTTTCTCTTTGCGAATGAAGCTTTTTAAGTCAACCCTTTTTCTTTTCGCTCATCCAGCTTCTCTTGCACTTTTATAAGATAACACAAAAAAGCAAGACGTTATCATACCAAAAATTGGATTTACTGATAGGTCTTGCTTCCTAAAATCTAGTTAAGAATTACAATCCAGTCATTTCTTTATCCGCACCTACAGTATAGCATCCTGTTGAAAGCGTTGTCAATACCATATATCTGTATATTTTTCACATTTTTTTATGCTTGGAATTTATCATACCATATGCTCCCATCTCCCGTTTTCATCCATTTAAACGCATATGCAGATAAATCATCACTGTATGCAGACCACATTTTTATCGCAAAGTTATGCTGTATGGTATAGGATGCATACTTCTCACATACACTATTCCATCCGACATACAAATAGGAGGCTGCTTATGATATCATCACTGGAACAGGAATTCGCACTGCATATGCCAAACGTAGACAAGCCCTGGTTTGAGGGCTGGTATGTTCGTGTGCATACGAAAGACATCAGCTTTGCAATAATCTTCGGACTGCAAATCAGCCGCGATAAAAAAAGTGCATTCATTCAGTTTCTTGACACACATACCAACAAGAGCCGCTATGTGGAATATCCATGGAAGGCTGTAGCGATACAAAAGCATCCGTTTCTTCTCAAAATCAGAGGAAACCGTCTGACGATGACTTCCATAACGCTACGACTGCCGAATCTGCAGGCAAACCTGCTGCACAGCTCCTTAACACCGTTGCACACCTCCCGGTATGCGCCGACGATTATGGGTCCATTCTCTTATATGCCGATGGAGTGCGTGCATTCTATCATCTCCTTGCACCACACTGTCAGCGGAACACTTTGGCTAGGGAAGACCTGCATTGCAATTCATGGCAGTGGGTATATGGAGAAAGACCGCGGCACCTCGTTTCCCTCCTCCTATGTCTGGTTTCAGTCAAACAACTGTGAGGATCCAGCATCCTGCTTTTTCTTTTCTCTTGCACATATTCCATTTCTTACCGGCTCCTTTCAGGGCTGTATCTGCGTCTTGATGATTCACGGAAAACAGCTATGCTTTGCGACCTATCTGGGGTGTCGAGTCATAGAGGACAGGAAAAGCCAGCAAATCGTGCTGAAGCAATATCCTCTCGAGTTGCGTATACGCTTGTCTGGTGAAAAGGGAAGCACCCTTGCTTCTCCAAAACAGGGAGCCATGCAGGGAAGGATTCAGGAAACCTTGCAGGGAGAGGCCTTTTTGACTCTTTTATGTAGAGGCAAACTAATCAAAAGCTGGCATTTTACACAGGGAGGACTGGAACGTGCAGGCATTGCCTGCTGATGATTGGAAAATTTACAATCCATGCCTGTATTTCTTCTGTGTATAGGATAGAAAGCAAGGTGGAAGCGGCGGTATTCCTATAAAAAAAGCTGCGGTTATTGCCGGTTACCACAGCCCTTCCATATTCACGCAAATGCTTCCAACCTGCGCACCAAACGTTTGTTTTCTTCTTCCTCCATGCTGCACATACCGATGTGTACGGCAGGCTTTGTCTTCCCATGGAAGTCACTTCCGCAGGTCATATACAGCCCATTGCTCTTTGCCAGATCATAATAGAATTGCGTCTGCTGTTCACTATGATAGGAGCTGAATACCTCAAATCCGTCAATTCCAAGCTTCAGTAAATCCTGGATGCGATCCAGCTGCTCTGCGGCATTCATACCCGGATGTGCAACGATTGCCAATGCTTTTTGCTGGTGGAGCAGTTCGACAACAGCATGGACGCTTGGATAGACGATTTCCACATAGGCCGGTTTCCCCGGTGCGCATAGATCCCAATAGAAATTCACAAAAGGATTATCACTGCGCTCTCCCCCCGGATAATATGGCTGCAGAAGCGGGTTTTTCTTTTCCACATCATACTCCATAGCAGCCTCACCGATTGCCTCTCCCGTAGTGATACCGCCGGGGCTTAATTCCTGAATACGCTTTTCATCAAAGGAGATACCCAATTCCCGCACAAGCTTACGGCGTCGCTTGCTTGCTTCACGTTCCTGAGAAGCCACATGCTCCTCAATTTCATCAAATACAGGATTATGAACATCAATTCCGTATCCTAAAATATGATAGCCGACGCCCTGTGATACGGCATCTATTTCAATAGCAGGGATACAGGTGATACCATATTCCTGCTGGTGGCGAAGTGCAATCCGACTTCCTCTCACACTGTTATGATCGGCAATGGCCATCATATCCAGACCGGCAGCTTTGCACATTTTCAATAATTCTGTCGGTTCATACTGCCCGTCGTCGCTATATTTGGAATGCATATGCAAATCAAGTTTTTTCATAATGAAGTACCTCTTTCTTTCCGTATTATCTGATCAAAAAGCTCTCTCGCAGCTATTTCTCTGACGCCCAGTGAGAAATCCTCGTGAATACTGCTACGTAAGATCATCGTTGGAGGCGTCAGCACCTTCCACTCCGTCTTTACGATAGTAATGAGCCTTTTTAGCAATGCCTCATCCATTGCGTCACAATAAATCAGAAGCGCTTGCGGATCGTACATACAGGCGATGCTTTGTATAAGCAAATCCATGTTATGCAGCTGCTGCTCATCACTGATATTCTGTTCCCGCCAATTAACGCCCAGTGGCAGCTGATCAAGCTCGCCTACCATGTGGTTCGCGCCGCGATAAATATCCCCGCGGATATAGAGTGCCGAACCCGGTGGATACTTTTTTGGAAAATACAGACCCGCCGTACATTCCTGACGTATATGCTGTCGCTGACAGTAGCCGAATAAAGCCGCATTGATATCGTTTTCTATAAGCACAGGCACCTGATAGGTGCTGCGTAGTTTTGCGAATAGCTCCTGTGATTGGAGGATTGCATAATCCATAACCTTCAGCTTCCCCTGATGCTCCGTACCGGGAATACCGAAGACCATAACCGAAATTGTCGGATACTGTTTCATCCACCTTGAAATGGCATCCTCCAGCAAATTGATATTCATGTCTGCTAACTCATAAGCATCGGATGCTACCATATTTTGAAATAAGTCCTGAACCTCCAGAAATAACCGCTCTCTTCCCTCCTGAACATACATATACGCTGTTAAGGCCATTTTATAGCGGGCGTTGTACTGATACTGCAGGGCGGGTCGTCCTCCACCGGATGGAAGCATCTGCTTTTGTATTACTTCGCCGGTTTCCAAAAGCTCATGGATTAAAGAATTGACAGTCACAACGCTTAAACCACTCAGCTTTGCCAGCTGCGGTTTTGTCGCACTGCGCTGCTTGAGAAATACGTTTCGTAAAACAGATAGATTCTCCTGTTTCATCTGTATGGGATTCCAAGCCAATAGATCACCGCCTCTTTTTAAAGATTCTTTATTAAGTTATCTATATCGTACAGGAAGCTGCATAAAATGTCAACTACGTGCCGTATAAATATACGGAATTTAATTTGAATATGAAGATTCATTATTGAAAATACAAAAGCTCTTTGTATTTGATATAAATTAGTGTCTGATGCAAAAGCATGATAAAATATGCGAAGTGAAAAGATGAAATCCGCAGACTATGAAACTGCTGAAGCAGGTATCGCCTGTCCTATGGTATCTGTACAATAGTTTAAACCCGCGGCACTCGTTTAGCTCTACAGATAAAAAGAAGTTTCTTTGTGGATTGTGATTATTTCATAAACACAATCGTCTCGAAACTTCTTTTCATTATCTTATTCTCTGCTCATGGAAACACGTTTTCCACAATGTGCCAAGGCGATATAAACACAGTTCTCCAAACCGATACCATATTTTTTCTTTTTCATCTGTTCCATACCCGCTTCAGCTAATGCTTCCAGATTCACATTCTCATCCTTCGTGTATTTCAATTCAAACAGCATAGATGGCAGAGCATTGTTTTTACTGTTGAGCAAAATATCAAAACGTCCTTCTCCGCTTTCCCTGTTACTGACGATTTCATAATCGTTTCGCAGCCACATACACATACCTAAAAGCAGTGAGTGGTATGAATTTTCATTTCTTAAATCATAATAGCTGACAGACTCCAGCAGCATTTTCTGATAATTCTTCAAAAATTCATCCCAGTTCTGTGTTTTTAGTGCCTGAAACATTTTTGCCACCGTGGTTTCATCCACATTCAGAAAAAACACCGTCAGTGATTGAAATTCTCTTGCGACCTCATTATTAGGAATCCGTAAGGAGTACATGTCCTCAAGTACATCCAAAGTCTTATGTACAGTTAAGTATCCCGCATTGACAAAGAGTCCCCACAAGCTGGATGTATTTTTCAATTCATAAAAGGAAGTTTCAAAATTCACCAATGTTTCTACTGTACCGGTTTTGATAAGTTTCTCATAATCATCCTTAAAATCCTGTTCACAGCTTTGCATTGCTTCTTTAATCATTGTATTGGAACTGGTATTGATCCAGTAAGGAGCCAATACCTTCTTGCATACATAGTTCACAATTGACCATGGATTATAGACGTCGATGCCTCCAATGTTATATCCATCATACATTTCCTTTACATCAGCTGTATACTCCATCCCGTTATCAACAAGCATCTTCTTAACTTCATTCTCTGTAAATCCAAAATAGCTTGCATAATCAGCATCCTTCACTGTGCATACAAATATATTATTCAAATCACTAAAAATGTTCTCCTTCGCAACACGCTGTATCCCGGTAATCATGGCATATTCCAAATCATCGCTGGATTTCAGTGAGGTATGAAGCAAAGCAGCAAACGCCCCGCGTACATCTTCATAAAAACCTCCGGTATGAGCTTCTATAAAAGGTGTGTCATATTCGTCTATAAAAAGCATGACCCGTTTTCCATAGTATTGATGACACCTTGTCATAAGAAAACTGATGGCGCGATCAACGGTCTCCAGATTTCCATCATCCAAATTTGACAGTCCCTTCAAAATAGAATCAAATTGGGGCTTTTCAAAGATACTCAAATTTTCCAATGTAAAGGAGTATTGATCATACACCTTAAGCAGTTGTTCTTTCACGCATGCAACAATCCGTTTTTTACTATCCTTTGCATCTGCAAATGAAAGAAATATTGTCGGGTAGCTGTTCATATGTTCTGCGTACTTTGTTTTCATAATGGCAGTATCTGCAAAAATTACTTTTGAATTCTTTGTGATATCGAAGAATTCTGCAAGCATACTCATATTGAGTGTTTTACCGAATCTGCGGGGCCGTGTAACCAACGTGGCTTTTGCCATCCGCTCAAGAAATTCCTGAATTAGAAGACTTTTATCAACTACATAATAATTTTTTTCTTTCAATTCTCTGTAATTCTTGATTCCTAACGGAATTCCTTTTTTCATGATATCACTCACTTTCTCTTCTTATTATATCGCATTTCTAAGTTTATAGAAACCTGCGAATGAAGAAATATAGAATACTGATTTCGCAATGCAACATTTATCGTGATAGGTTGTTCTTTGTTCCCTATGCAAATCCATGCAAGCTGTAGCCGGTTCCCTTATGGTTCTTTCTCGATTGCAGGTAAACTTGAAATAGGGAGACTTCAATACTATTGTAGTTATCAATAGAAGTTGAAGTCTCCCTTTTACAAACACCCTAAAGCAAGAAAGAACCTCCCTTATAAATGGCTGCTTTTCCTTAGCATTTTCATTATTATCAGCTACAATTTTCTGTCCTGAATTTGTATGGCATTTTATATTATATGTTTATCATTTAAACCTATGGATGTAACAGGCTTTTTATGAATTGTGTAACAGGTGTATCCTTTGCATTTCTGAAAAACTGCTCCTGAAATTGTGGATAATCAAGAAGCTGTTTCAGCAATTCCTGATCTGTTCTCTGCAATGCTTCCAGCAATGCATACTGGGCAGGCAGCTTTGTTTCCTTCATCATACGTGCTCTGCTACGTTTTTCACCTTCTGCATAGCATTGCGGATAGCCGCTGCCGAATTCCTGTGCAAACAATTTTTCAAACACATACTGCAGATTGATTTCCGCGCCCCATCCAAAATACTGGGAAAATGGCAGAGATACCGCATTTCCGGCATTCACCTGAGTAAACAAATACGCATCCAGTGGTGTATTGACATAGCCGCAAACAACATCAGCGAACGCATTACAGGAAATCATAGCTCCTTGCCCTGTTCCACAGCCTGTCACGACAAAGTCTACAGCGTGACTGTGCAATAGAACCGCTGCAAGAATCCCTATCTGCGTAAAATTGATCTGATGAGTATCCTGCTCCGTATACATACCGTAATTGAATACCGTATGTCCTTTTTTCTCTGCTTCCTGCTTCAGAATATCAAATATCATGGCATTCTTATCTGCCTGTGAATCTTCGTTTATCAACGCTATTTTCATATAACCTCCTAAAACATCGAAATGGCAGCACCAAGGATACCAAACAGGATGATACCAGCCAGAATATAGGTTACCTTAATATCCTTTTTCAGGAAATAGAAGATCAGTCCGGTAAAGCATAGTGGTAGAAGATTAGGCATAACGCCGTTAATGGTGTCCAGAACTTTCACATCGTCGTAGGCTACCGTCAGGGGAACACTGACATTGGTTGCGACCATTCCACCGATAACCATCAATCCCAGAATACCGGCTCCCTTGAAAATTTTATCCATGATGCCGGATTCCTCTACCTTATTCAGAAAGCTGGTACCCAGCTCATACCCCTTGAACATCAGGAAATAACGGGATGCAAAATTCGGAATATTGAAGATAAGCAGATAGATGATTGGTCCCAGAATATTCCCCTTCAATGCCAGCGAGCAGCCCAGGCTTGCGGCGATCACACGCAGTGTTCCAAGAAAGATTGAATCACCGATTGCCGAAAGCGGCCCCATTAGTCCTACCTTAACAGCATTGATGGATTCGGTATCAAAATCCCTATCATTCGCATTCTGTTCTTCCATCGCCGCAGTTATCCCAAATAGCACCGTACAGATAAATGGGGTGATATTGTTAAATTCCAGATGACGAGCCAATGCTGCTTTCATTTGTTCCTCATCATCCTTATAAAGCTTGCGCAATACCGGCATAAGAGAAAATGCCCATCCCAGATTTAACTGTCTTTCATAATTAAATGATGAATTATACGCGATAGAACGAACAAACACCTGCTTTAAATCTTTTTTTGTCAGCTTCTTCTCTATAGAATTAGAATTCATTATCATCCATACCTCCCATCTCCATATTGTTTTTCTTACGATCATTCATAATAACCAGCAGAGCAATCAAAATCGCGATACATGCAATTCCAAGCACAGGAATCTGCAGATAGCTGGCAATCAGAAAGCCGATAAAGAAATATGGAGCCAGCTCCTTACTGATAATCATTTTCACTAGCATGGCAAAGCCAAGGGCAGGCAGCATACCACTTGCAGCTGACAATCCCTTCATAATGAATGCCGGTATCTGATCAAGCACTGCCTGAACTGCAGGACCTCCGACATAGAAACAAATTCCGACTACAATTGCCATCGGCACACAGTATGCCAAAGTTGACCATACATGCATGGCAGCTACCTTGGAGTCATTCCCCTGTAATGCATAGCGGTCTGCACGGTGTACAAAGAATCCTCTTACAAACGTATAAATAACCTGTTTTATCAGCAAGGCGAAGGTTGCAATCGGAAGGGAAAGTGCAACTGCCCCCTCGATACCGGAGCCTGTGGTTATTGCAAATGCCGTACCCAGGATTCCACCGGTGTAAATATCGGGTGGAAATGCTCCTCCGATTGTCAATGTCCCCATGTAGACCAGTTCCAGACTGGCCCCCACCATCAGTCCCTGCTGCACATCATTCAATGCGATACCAACCAGTACGCCGGTACAAAGCGGACGGTCATATTGTGAATATCCAAGAGCATCTCCCATATAGGCAAGAAAAGCTATCAGTGCTATCAATGCTGCTTGTATCATACTTTATTCCTCTCTTTCATTTAAAGTCGCTTAACGGGATCGCTGGGAACCATACGAAGCTCTACATCAATATTCTTATCGATCAGCTCCCGAAGCATCATTTCCTCTTCATCTGTAAAATTGATATTATGATTGGAGGGATGCGGATGTGTATGCTCTCCTGCTTTCAGACCTCCAATGTTGACGTTATGGATGCGGTCCACCTCACTGGCAAGACGATAGGCATCCGCTACATTATCCACAACAATAAACAGATTGTATTTATCTGCTTTCCCGCTGTTTAATGCCGCAATGGATTCCTCGATGCCTTTTACAATCAGCTTACAGCTGGATGGCTTGGCAAGGCGAAGCGTTGTTCTGCGCAGATCATTGGTTACACAATCATCATTCGCGATCAATATGCAGTTGACCCCGAGATACCCGGTCCAGGAAAAGGCTACCTGTCCATGCAGAAGTCTGTGATCAACACGAAGCATTTTTATCATATGTTCATCCTCCTAAAAATCGTTTTCTTCCTGCAGGTGTAAAGTATCTCCACTGCAGAATACTATATAATCACTGTTATGCTCTACGATTTTCTGAATCGTATCTGATTTTAATTCATCCGGATACAGTGCTAATTCCAGCAGCAGACTGAGATTTAATCCGGAGACCAGATAAAACGGATATGCCTCTGTAAAACGCATGAATTCGTTATTCACACTGCCTCCCAGCAAATCTGTGATAACCAGAAGCGGCTGCTTTTCATAATCATGATCAGCTACCAGCTGCTGTATGCGTGCGCTATAGTCAACGCTACGATCAATATAAGCACAAAGCGGTTCTACATGGTCCTGCTCTCCCGCAATCATTTTAAGACTATCCATAATACCTTCTGCAAATCTTCCATGACTTGCGATAATAATTTTTGTTTTCATTTAGAAATCCCCCTCTTGCGTTCCATGCAGCTTGTCTTCCTTAATATAATCATATAAATAGGATATTTCGCTCATAGATAGCTCTACGCCATAATGGCTGCATACCTTTGTGAAGCTTCTTCTTACTATCTCTATGAACTTTCTGTTTTCTTTCTCAAATTGCTGTAAACCCTCGTGATTGGTAATCGGTTCCTTTGTTACCAGACGTTCAATCATACAGCATAGATGAATATACAATCCGGCTAGCGTATTTCCATAGAAGCGGCGGTCCAGCTGCAGCTGCATTTGATTGACAGCACCCTCTACAAACTCCAGCAGCTTTTTTGCATCCAGAATTGATAAGGTATCCAATGCATTGCCAAGTGAAAAATTATGGATTAGATTTCTCGTAAATGTATCTATATCCTCTATCGTCAGATACTTATTGAGCAAGGTTCTCAGATAATCCAGCTGATTAGAGGTAATCAAATCCTCCAGTGATATAAACTGCTTCGGACAATCAATGCTGGAACAGATACCGGATACAAATAGAATATTATATTCCTTTGCAATTTCATTCATATAATCATCATTTCTAAAATCCAATAAATCGATAGAAAGCATTTCAATATCAATCGCCTTCGGCAATGAATCCGCAAATAATTCCCGCATACGATTCGCCATTTTGATTCCATTGTCCGATATGAAAATTATCAAGTCTTTTTTCTGCTTGTTTTCTACAAGTGTATAGGTACTTGTAGAATGCTCTGCCGCTTTCCTTAATAACGACTCCATATCAGCTCCCTGCAATATGGATTCTCCGATATCCAGAGCAAGTCTTGTTGATACATTGTTGATGATGCCGATGTTCTTATTGTCTATCATAGTCAGCTGTTCATCAATATGCTCCAGTGATCCCATGTCCACAAGCAAAAGGATATCATTTTTTATCGTATAACGATCGATATAGCGTTTCAGGCGATCCGCAATATCCGGCATAGAGGTATCCAAAGGCATATCAAAGGCTTCAAACAGATAGCTACCCAGCAGAGAATTTATGGCCTCGGCCATGCTGCTGGCAGTGGAATAGCCATGTGCGATAATAATGGACAGGTATTTATTCTGATGGGCATGCTCATGGTAAAAGCCAAGATGAATCATGAGTATAACTTTTTCCATATCATCAAACCCTAACTCCAGATTTGCAAGCAGTGCATAGCTCAGCTTCTCACTGATCAGATAGCCCTGAGGATACTGCTTTTCCAATAGACTCAGACATTTGCTGATATCATAGGCATGCTCCTGTTTCCATTCCTCAAGTATCCTGTTATGGGACTGCCTGCCATAAATACAAGCCGCAAACAACGGGCTGCAATGATATGGAATTGAAACGTTGTATGTTGTAAGAACGCGGTTCAAAATATTACGAATCGTATGCTCTAGTGCAAGAATCTGCTGATTTGTATATTTCTCGTTATATGCGATTGCACTGCAGTATTGTGTCAATACACCATTCAGCTCCTTGACATACGATAGCATTGAAGTCGATTCATCCTTTGGAACACGATTTAATATAGTTTCAAACAGCTCCAGCAGCTTTCTTGATTCTTCATTTCGTTTATAGGAGGAAATATCCACATACTCCACCTGTTCCTCCATATAATCCTGTTCACCTAAATCCATTAAAATGGAATCCGGGAGCTGATACATGCGAATATACAGCTGCTCAGTGGTTTCTTCCTCACTGTTTGCACGTGCACATACATCTTCCACCGTACGTTTTAATTCATCTATATTGCGTTTATAGGTTCTAGTCAGAAGTATATGAATCAGGTTTTTGCTGACAAACAGATATCTTCCCAGCTTCCATGACTGTAGCTTAAAGAAATGTATGATCAGTTCTTCCTTATCATCCTGATAGCGCTCATCCAGATTCGGCATCCGACAGATGATCGGGAAGCATTGAATCAGGTCATAATCCAGATACTTCTGATAATCCTCATCCAGTGAAAGGATGATTCTTGTACGAAGCGTGATTCGTATTCCCCCACGGATAAAGCCTCCATCCTCCAAAATACGCATGAGGAGCTGCTGATCATGCTTGCTCAGATTCTGTGCCTGTGTAAGATAGAGAATACCACCTTCGCATTGCTCCAGTAACCCTTTTTTGCCTTCTGTTCCCAACAGCTGTTCTGCCAGTTGCATCTCCTGTTCAAGGACCTTATATTTCTGCAGCAGTGCCTGTTCGGGAATAATCCCTGCATCCTGTCCATATTCAAACATCTTTTGACACATAAGCGACTTTCCACTGCCTTTTTCTCCATACAGAATCACAGGAAGACCATTTGGAGGATACTTTAATGCGGATTTCAGCTGATCAATCACAGTATGAAGAGAAGTGTCATACCCGATCATTTTCATAAAATTGCGCTTAATACATGTTTTTTTAGACAACGTATCCAGAAAATCCTCAACGCTGTAAAACATACTCTCTTTGAGTTGCACCTGAAATTGTTCCTCAATGTTTTTTCTGGAAAGGAAATACACAGGTCGTGTAGCGATTTTTACGAGAAGACCTTCCTTTACGAAGCCATTGAGATACTGACTTGCCAGAGATCGGCTGATATGAAGCTCACTGCTTAAAATATGAGCAGAAAATTCCTCGATATTCCTTAAATCCGGCTCCACTTTCTTTGAAAGAAGATGATCCAGAATTTCATTTTTTGTGCTGATTGTCATTTGCATTACTCCCTTCAATATCTGATACTGTTATCTAGATTATAAGAGAGATAAAAGCAGTGCACAACATTGTTGAAAATTTAAACACTAAAGCCTGATCTTTTCTTTATGCAAACACTTTTTTTCACTTCTCATCTGCCATATTTTTCCAAACCATCCAAAGCCTTGTTTACGATATCCGCACTGGTCAGGTGAAATTTCTCCTTCAGATATTCTCTCGTACCTACTTCACCAAATTGATCATCAACAGAAATATGCCGAAGCAGTGCAGATGTTTTCTGCTGTGCCATAATATCTGCTACCAGCTCCCCAATACCTCCATACCGGCTATGGTTCTCGATTGTGACAATAACCTTATGCGTCTGTATCACATTTTGAAGAACTGTCTCATCTACCGGCTTTATGAAGAACAGGTCAATCACACTTGTTGATATTCCTTTTTCCTCCAACTGCTTTGCACTTTCTAATGCATCATAGACACCGGCGCCAATGGCGATAAGTGCAACATCTGTACCTGTTTTTAAGATGTTAGCCTTTCCGAAGGTAAAGGAAGAGCCCTTTGCATAAATCGACGGTACTGGTTTTCTTGTACAGCGGTTATAAACAATCCCGCCATGCTGCTCATACCATTTTAGAACCCAGGAGAATGCAACACTGTCTGCCGGCGCTACAACATGAACTGACGGAATTGCACGCATAATAGCAATGTCCTCAAAGGTGGTATGTGTTGCCCCATTATACAACGACCAGTAACCAGGATCTGATGCATAAATATGAAGATCCTGCTTGGCAAATGCGGCAGAGATACATACCTGATCCGCAACTCGTCTGGATACAAAGGGCGCAAAGGAATGGACAAAGGGGCGTATACCGATGCGTGACATCGCTGCAGCAGCTGCTACCATATTTGCTTCACAGATGCCGAAATTAACGGTATGCTTTGGATACTTATCATACAGATATCCGGCGCCCGAAGACCCTGCGAGATCCGCATCACAAACCATAACCGGCCTGCCATCCAAGATCATCTGTTCCAATGTTTGCCCATATACTTTTCTAACTTCACTGATTTCATGATCCTCTGCCAGCTTCCAGCTCATGTGTTCAGCTCCTTTCCTGTAAGATTGATATAATCCTGAAGCGCCTGCTTATCTGCTTCATTAAATGTCACATGGTGTGGATTCTCCTGCTGTTCAAAATAAGGAATACCGGCACCCTTGACCGTGTTTAATAAGAGTGCGCTAGCCTGTTCCTTTCTTTTTATGCAGTTAGATATCTCCCGATCAACCGCCTCCACTGCGTTTCCATCTACTTCACACACATGGAAACCGATACTTTGAAACAATGCAGGAAAATCAAAATCACAGCTGACCTTACGTAGTAAGCCATCTACCTGCTTCTTATTACAATCAACCATAACAATACAGTTGTTTAATCGTTTATTAGCGATGAATTGCAACGCTTCAAACACCTCACCCTCATTGCATTCGCCATCCCCTACCATACAAAACACATACCCTTCTCTCTTCATTGTCTTTAACGCATAAGCAATTCCTGCTGCCTGAGAGATTCCCTGTCCAAGGGAGCCGGTTGTTACCTGAACACCGGGTGTTTTCATGCGATCCGGATGAGAAGGAAGCAAGGTACCGTTTTCATTCAAGGTGTAAACATGCTTTTGATCCAGTCTGCCTGTCAGCATCAGTACCGCATAATAAGCAGGTCCCGCATGTCCCTTGGATAAAACAAACCAGTCCTCTTCCTTCATGTAATTTCCAAACAGAACCGCCAATGCATCACTCATGGAAAGGGCACCACCGATATGACCATCACCCCGATGAAGAACCATATCGCAGGTTACCCTTCGTATTTTGTTCGCAAAAGCTTTTAACTCATACGTATTCATTCAACCTTTCCCGCCTTTCTGTAAATCGCTTTAATATCCTGTAATGACAGCTTCTTCAGTTGTCCAATACTGTCAGAGCGAAGAAGACAGTTCTGTGCCATGGTCTGTATGATTGCTTCATCGATACACACGTTCAAATCTGTTATACGGACAGGCATTCCCACTCTTTTGAAAAAGGATACAAGCGCCTGGATACCAAGCAGCCCACAGCGATCATCATTTACTTCTTCTATTCCCATGACTTGACGGGCAAAGGAAGCAAATCGTTTTGGATGATATGGCCGGACATAGGCAGCCCAGCTCCCCCATAAGGCACACAAGCCTGCTCCATGGACAACATTAAATAATCCGCTGAGCTCATGCTCCATACGATGGCAGGCCCAATCTTCTTTTCTGCCTGTCCCCAGCAAACCGTTATGGCATAAAGAGCCCGCCCACATCAGATTGGCTCTTGCCTCATAATTCTCTGGATTTTTTATGCTTTTTTCGATACTGGATATTACTACACGCATAAGACCTTCACACATGCTGTCGATCAATTCTGTGTTCTCAGTAGGAGAGAAATAACGCTCCATTGCATGCATGAGGATATCGCAGGCTCCGCTTACCATTTGATAATATGGCAATGTGAATGTCAGTGTAGGATCCAAAATGGCAAATACGGGATAGAGATGTTCATCATCACAGGCTCTTTTCAAATTCCCATCATCAATGGTAATCACCATAGAACAGCTGGACTCACTACCGGAACCGGCAATTGTTGATATTACGCCTACATCAAGCGCCCGCTTTATTTTCTCATCTCCTAACAGGATATCCTGAAGTCTTACAGATGGTGCTGCCAAGCATACCGCTACTGCCTTTGCTGTATCTATAACAGACCCGCCACCAAGCGCCAGAACCACATCCACAATATCATCCTTTACGTTTCTGACGATTTGCTCGACCTGTGACAGCTTAGGATTGGGACGTATCCCCCCCTGTACAAAGCAGGAAATGGAACAGGCCTTCAACTGCGTTGTTATTTGCTCTAATGTACCGTTTTCCTTCCAGTGTGATCCCCCGTACAATACCAACGCAGAACGATATCCACGCGTTAACAGTTGATCTTTTAATGCATGCAGACGATTCCTGCCAAAGATGATTTCTGTTGGATTTTTGTAAATAAAATTTTCCATAGCATACCTCTAGCGATATTTATCGGCTTGTCCGATACACCCAAACAACTGCATTTTGTGAGTGATTACCCTTTTCGCCTCCCGCTTGCCAGTTACAAATACATCAGGTGTCCAAAAAGCATCTGTTTCTATAAGCATCTCTTTTGTTCCCTGAAAAAATGCTTTACGAACATCACTTGCAATATTGACCTTGCAGATTCCATGGCGACATGCTTCTGCAATTTCCTCATCGCGGTTTGCAGAGCCTCCGTGTAAAACTAGAGGACGTGTATTTAATTTTTCAATAGCCTCGAGAATATCCAGACGAAGCTTCGGTACAAATCCTTTTGGATAGATTCCGTGTGCAGTACCTATCGCTACAGCAAGCGTATCAGCATTCGTTCTGGTCAAAAAGTCGGTAACCTCCTCCGGTCTGGTATACGTTACCTGCTCTACGCCTCCCTCAACGCTGTCTGATAACGCGCCAATCGTTCCAATTTCCCCTTCTACTGACACATCGACACCATGTGCAAGCTCAACAACTGTCTTTGTGAGTTTTACATTGTCCTCATACGCTAATAGTGAGCCGTCAATCATTACAGAGGTAAAGCCGCAGCGTATCGCACGTATACAATCCTGTATGGTCTTTCCATGGTCCAGATGCAGGACACAGGGAACACTGCTGTTTTGCATCCGTTGTACGGCATAGGCGAAGAAATCCGTTCCCACATATGAAAATTCAGGTGGTGCAAGCTCAACAATCACCGGTGCATGTTGCTCTTCTGCGCATTCCATAACAGTTGAAAACAGAAGACTGTCGCATACATTAAATGCTCCTACTGCAAAATGATGCTTTCTCGCTGTTTGCAGCAAGCTCTCCATATTCATCAGCATTTTTCATCTCTCCTTTCTGATGACCCCATCATAACGAGGATAGAAAGCAGCGTCAGAATTGTTGAAGATTTTTTTTATATTTCAATACATTTCTACCTTAATCCATTGCTTTACCACTTCTTTCCGATTTTTTTAACATATCCGAAATTCCTTCGTATTCGGACTAAGCTAGTGGGGAGTATACTGAAAAAAATTTAGAATACTGATAATTTAATATCTGATGCTCCCAAATGCGGCAGGAATAAAAAAGACACTGTGATTACAATCAGGCGCTTTCTTACGTTAGGGTAGTTGTAAAAAAAAGATTTCATTTCTATTGAAGAATACAATAGATTTTGAAATCTTCTTTTATGCCCAAAATCGAGTAAGAACCTACAATCACACTGTCCTCTTATTACGCTACCTCACATATGTGCCAGCAGTTAACAAAAACTAACAGCAACTAGCTTACTTAAACAGCTGAAGGTACAAGGATCTATAGATTGCAGCTTCTATATGCTTCTATCAAATTGTCCTCGTATACCAATCAAAAGTTTCTTTCAGAAAGCTCCAAATCTACCATCAGCTTTTACATGATGAAGACTGATTCAAAAATCCTGTACCATGTGGCTAAGGCAAATGCATACTCTGCAATGACATCCAAAGCCGTTTGTAATTTCACAAGCTACTCTTCATTTCGATAGGATGCCAGAAAGACATCCATGTCCCCTTTAAATTCCAGCATGCCCAAGCCTTCCGGAACAAGCAGAGTCTCACCTTTTCTGATATGTACCCCCTGTATAGTTCCTTCCCCCTCTACACAGGTATAAAATGCAAAACGCGGATGTGAAAAGCTTCCCACCTTCTCAACCTGAAGGCGCATAAGTGTATACAGTCCCGGTTCATCCCAGTATCTAGTCACATGAATGCCACGCTCCAAAGAAGCCGGATACCGTACAAACTCAGTTGAGGTGTCCGGCATATTTACATTTTCATATACCTGCTCTGGCTGAATTTCACGTTTCCTTCCAGTGGAGGGATCGATGCGGTCATAGTCGTATAACCGAAGAGTGCAATCTGCATTTCTTGAAATATTATAGGTTAATACGCCGCTACCGATCGCATGCAGGGTTCCTGCCGGAATGTCGATGAATGCATCCTTTACCGCCTTTAGATATTTTAACAGGCCATCCCATTCCTGTTGCTCTGTTTTTTCCCTGAATTCTTCTATCGTCTTCGCCTTGTGGCCAAACTGGATTTTACCATCCTCTGTGGTATCGAGAATAACCCAGGCCTCCGGTTTACCGCGTCCGCCGTTATATGCTCTGGCAAACGCATCATCCGGATGCAGTTGTACGGAGAGATCCGCTATAGGATCCAGAATATTGACGCGCACCGGCAGTTCTTCTGTATCACAGTTGAACCAGTCCGGATACTGCTTGTATAATTCAGAAAGCGTCATATCCATTTCCGGTACTGCACAATCCGCATGTCCCTTTAATGCGACTACATTATAAACCTCTCCCAGTGGCTGTACATCCGTATGATAATTGAATTCTTTTTCCAGACGCTCTCCGCCTCCCCACATACGTGGTTCATAAAACGGCAGAATTTTGACGATTTTTTTCATTTTCATCCTCCTGTGCCATCCAGATTGGCACGATTTTCTCATACTGCTTAAAAGCTTTTGCGGACAGAGAACCATCTGTGATGATACCGTCAATATCTTCCCATAAGCACATGGTATGAAATCCTGACTCCTGAAATTTATCATGATCCGCCAGTACATAGACGCGCTCACTTTGGCGCACCATGGCCTTTTTTGCCTCCAGCTCCTGATAGGAGTGCGTGGTTGGGCCTTTTCTGTCCAGAATCCCGCTTGTCCCTAAAAAGCAGATATCCGCATGAACCGATTCGATTGCCTGTACACACCAGCTGCCGGTCAACGAACGGTTTTTCTCCCGTTTTTTTCCACCAGTGAGAAATACGTTGTGGCGTCCGGCATCCAGACTATCCCATGCGAGCAGTGAGTTCGTCACAATATCAAGTGGGCGATAATCATTCAGAAGCTTTGCCAGCTCATGCACCGTTGTACCAGCATCCAGAAAAACGACTTTGGCATCCTCCAAAAAACCAAGTGCACAGCGGGCGATTTTCTGCTTTTGGGTACCATGCTCCATACGGATGGGAAGACTCTGTTCAATATCCTGCTGCGAAAGAGATGCCCCGCCATATTCCTTGCGGGCAATGCCGATGTCCTGCAAATATGTCAGATCCTTCCGAATTGTCTCCATGCTTACCTGATATTGCTCCGCCAAAAGCTGGGCTTTCACATAGCCCTGTAACAGCAGTGTTCTAATGATATCATTACGCCGCTCAAAGGTTGGTAGCTTCACGTGTTGTTCTCCTTCCTAATGACAGTATACGAAATTTACACCATCTACACAAATTGCGATTCCTTGCGATTTTCTTTTATTGTACCATAAAAGTTGTGTTAATCTGCGATTTTACATATAAATGAAAATATCAACCATCAACCACTGAGTACATATATCTAGAAATAGAAACCGCAGCCTGTGATTTCAAATACAGGAAATCAAGAAGGCATGTTATGATAACGCAGATCATACGATTTTACTGCTGGATCATACGAAAATCGGAAAAACCTTTCAGTATCTGGAGCTATCCATGGCACAGCTTTCCGTCATCATCTATGATGGCCCTGTCTCCCAGCAGCTGCAAAAGCAATGCGAGCGGCATCATGTACGGCTCATCTGTAATCAGGAGGACTTACTTTCCTATCGGTTAATGCTGCAGGGTAATCCATAGGCATCCTTCTTCCTTTCTCTGATACTTCCCATCTAGCGATTGTGATCAGCATCCCTTTCCCGGACGCTGCCTTCCTGTCATTTGCAATCAACCATCCTTGCCTGTTTCCTTCATAAAGAGCAGTATGACGCCTTCTCTACTCGCTGAAGATCTTGTTATGCATGAGTTTTTCTATATGAAAGCTGTAATAGGGGTAGAGGAATAAATTCAAGATTTATTGCCCCTCCCATT
>QULU01000035.1 GCA_003481775.1 Clostridiaceae bacterium OM02-2AC | reverse complement strand
TATTTAAAAATGGCATCAACCACATTTCCTTAGGTTGATGCCATTGGGCTGTTCATGTCCAGCCCTTCCCTCACGATTTTTGTCGGTATACAGAACTTGTGAGGTAATGTAATCTGAGGATTACACTATTAGTATACCGTGTTTTCTAAAAAAAGCAATTCAAAAACAGCTGAAAAAGCTATATTTTTGAATGAAATATCAGAAAATGAAAAGGCTTTCCACAAATATTATATTTTATGTAAAGGAAACGTGTTTTTTTTTCAGCCTTGCTTCATAAATAAGCGGATTGCTTGAAATAACTACATTAGGGTATCCGTTATGGAAAGTTGAAAAGAGGGTGCAATTTCACTTCAGATGCTGTATAGCTTTCTTCATTTTTTCAGCTTCCCCATGCATCATAATCAAGGAAGAACCCTGAAAATGTGTTGTCCCTATTAGGACACACTGTATCGTTCAAGCTTCTTTATACAAACGTCTTCCAGGTCCGGCAATCACTTTATAAGGCGAATCATGAACAAAAAGAATTCTAGGGATAAATTGCTATGCCTGAATCTGTTATGCTTCTCAAAATGGGGTACATATTGCCGAAGCTATCGAAGGGAAAGCGTGTTGACATAAGAGAAGGAAAAGGATAAGATGGACATAAGAAAGACGTTGAATGCTTGCTGTTTAATCGTTTGCGAAAAGAGGTTGATGATATGGTGCTGCATTATGGAATTATAGCGGTAGCTGCAATAACAGATCGGTTTCTTCATGCTGTTATCGAAGCCGGAGATACGATAGAAGCCATTGCTTCGCGTTCTCTGGAAAAGGCACAGGCAAAGGCAGTGGCGTATGGGGTGCGTAAGGCTTATGGAGCATATGAACAGGTATATACGGATCCGGATGTGGATATTGTTTATATTGCGGTAAATAATGCAAATCATGGAAAAGAAATCAAAGCAGCCCTTCATCATGGCAAGCATGTGGTATGCGAAAAGCCAATCGCTTTGTCCTGTGAGGAAGCAAAGGAGCTGTTTGCCTTAGCAAAGCAGAAGCAGCTGTTTTTGATGGAGGCACAAAAAAGCCTGTTTCTTCCTGTCACACAGGATATCCGTGATATCCTGCAGAAGCAGACACTGGGGAAGCTGCATCAGGTTGCGATGAGTGCAAGCTTTCCCAATCCGAGCGCCGCATGGATGCACGACCCTTTGCAGGGTGGTGTGGTGTATGGCAGTGCCAGCTATACGATTGAATATTTGCAGTATTTGCTACAGCCGCATAGAATTCATGCTTCTGCCATGGGAACCAGAGAAGCGAAAGGGGCAGTTGACAGGGTAAGCATGAATTTTCTGTTCGATGATATCCTTGTCAACAGCAGGATTTCCATGAACGGGGAAACCTTGCAGCAAGCACTGTTTTATTTCGATCAGGGCTATATCCGCATTCCGAATTACTGGAAGGCACGGGAATACATTCTCGTAGTAGACGGTGTAGAGCAAAGAATACAGCACCCTTGTGTATATGAAATGGAATATGAAGCAGCACATATTCATGCATGTCTAAAAGCCGGTCTGCTGGAAAGTCCGATTCTGCGTGCCGAGCAAAGCGTCCTCTGCTGCTTTCTTGTAGATGAAATCCTGCGGCAGCTTTCACAGCAGGAAGTGCTTTGCTGTATCGATCCGGAGGAACGCTGTTATGATATATAAATTGAAGCATCCCGAACGGGCACAGGCTCTTTTTGCGCCTGTACAGGATACGATGATTCTTTCCTGTCTGCAAAACGTGATGGGGGATATGTACGCAGATGATCCTGAAAATCCGAAAGCAGCTATGGCGGTATTGGGGGTCTTCTGCTTTTTCGCAGGAGAGGTCAATGCTGAGCTGATTGCATATAAGCCGGACACCTATACCATTCCCTTTATCATTATGCGTGCAGACACGCCCTCCTTAAAAGCTGCCATTCAGGCACAGTATGGGGAACGCGCCAAGAAGGTTACGCGATATGCCATAAAAAAGGAGACAGACAGCTTCTCTCAGCAATACCTTCAGCATATCGTGGAGACGCTCAGCCCAGAATATGAGCTGCAGCTGATTGATGAGACAATTTTCAACTGGTCGCGGCAGCAGCCTTGGTGCAAGGAATGGACATCGTTATACAAGGATTACGAGACATACCGCACAACAGGTCTTGGGGTTGCGGTCCTGAAGGATAAGCTTCCGGTTGCCGGTGCCTCCTCCTACAGCTCTTATCGTGAGGGAATTGAAATTCAGGTAGACACAAAAAAGGAATACAGAAGACAGGGGCTGGCAGCGGCAGCCTGCGCAAAGCTGATACTGGAATGTCTGCAGCGTGGCTGGTATCCAAGCTGGGATGCTCACAATATGGATTCTGTACATCTGGCAGAGAAGCTCGGTTACCATTTTGACAGAGAATACACAGTGTTTGAAATTCACGGATACTAAAAACGGCTGACGGCTCATAGTCAGCTGTTTTCTATAAGAAGACCTCCTTTGGCGTTTTCATATAGGATGCCTCAAAGAGCTGTAAATCGATCATATTTGAGCGTACAACATCCAGAATATGAGCATAGCATAAGCACAGCTGACGGGAAAATGCCTCCTGATTTCCTGCCTGCAGATAGTGCACAGCCTCCATGCTTTTGCGGTTTAATACGGTAGAGCCATGCTGCTTTTTGGGATAAAAGGAATAATAATACCCCCAGCACAGTATCCGGCCAAGCTCTGTCAAAAGGGTACGCAGGGTTTCCAGCGGTACATATTGTAGAATGAGCGCCGTCAGACAATCCAATGGAATCCGGTCTTCGTGCTGTATATCATACTGCAGCTTAGACAAAGCCTGTGGCGTAATAAAAGGGAACGCTGCGCGGGCTGCCGGCTTTATAAGGAGAATCATAAGCTGCAGACCACTGAGATAGCGCAGGGTATCCTTGCGATAAACCTTTACCTGCATGCATTTTGCGGCAGTATCCTCATCCTGCATGCGGACGGTTGTTCCTTTGACATTCTGTGTTCTTGCATAGCCCAGCTCATTCAGTGAGGCGAGAGCCTTGCGAATCGTTGCTACGCTTACCTTGTATTGTGCAGCGAGTCTTGCCTCTGATGGAAGCCGTGTTCCTACCGGAAGGCTTCCGGTACCGATTTTGTCAACCAAATCGCGTGTGATCTGGACATGCAGATGGTCACGTCCGCGATCGGAATGCCATAGGAAGGGCTTTTTTGACTGTTCGATTTGCGGATACTGGTCACACAGCCGCTGTATCTGCAGCTCGACTGTTTTTTGTATAGCTGTATACAGCTGTGTAAGTCTGTCCATGCTCTCTGTAAGCTGTCGGCTGTACATGGCTTCCTGTACCCATAAAATATTCTGAAATTGGAAGCTTTCCCGGAAAAGACTTGAAACCTGCTTTTCCTGAAAGAAGAAGATCGGTCTTGCGTACAGCTCAAGGCTGGAAAACAAATCCCGAAAAAACATATTGTGTGTCTGATCCAGCAGTGCATAGAAGAACTTCAGGTTGGTTTTCCAGCGTATGTCTGTATTTTTCACTGCTGCCTCCTTTACCGTTTCTTCCATCTGGTGCAGCGTATAATCACTGCATACCTGAACAGCGAAGGAAAGAATACGCGGCATGATCAGCGTCATTGTGGCATAAACATCCCGTAAGGAATGCTGGTACTTCACGATATAAGTAACGGCTGCAGATTTCTGTTCCCTTTGATCCTGCCGATATATGACAAGCATTGGCTTTCGTTCTTCAGTTTTTATGTAGCCCTCCTGCTTCAGTCGCTTCAATACATCCCGCACGGTGCGAATTCCAACATGATACAGTTCACATAGGCGCATGATGGAGGGCAGTGTGGAGCCGAAGGGCATTCTTCCACTGATGATTTCCTCCCGCAGACTGTGATACAAATATTCAAAAAGGGTTTCCTTTCTTTGCATATATGACACCTCATTCTTATTTTAACATGGTTTTTTTGGTCATACTATATGTATATGTACACAAATTTCTCGTTGTCTTTTTGAAGGGGCATGATAAAATTTTGCTGAAATGAATGAGGGAGGCTACGCTATGCGTCACATGGAAATCATACCGGATGATCTGCAGTGTGCTTTTGCCCTGCTGCTCATACTCCTGCTGCTTATTCTGGCATTTCTGGCGGGAGCGTATCTGGCGAATCGCGCAAGCTGGCATGGCAAATTCCTGCATGATCCGTTAACAAAGGGAATGAAGCTGGTTCACTTTCAGAATAGAGTAAAGCGGCTGCTGGATAAGAAGCCGGCCATTGCGGCTACTCTGGTACTGTTGAATATCGATCATTTCCAGCGAATCAATCACCGCTATGGAATGCAGCAGGGGGATGCGGTGCTGCGTCTGGTATATAAGGTATTGCACCAGCATCTTGGAAGCGGGGAATTTCTGGCAAGAGGAGAGGGCGACTCTTTCTTTCTCTTCCTTCGCACACGGGATGAGAAGCAGCTTCAGAATCGGATCGATGAAATGCAGAAGACGCTGACCATACAGACAGCCCATCGGCAGCCAATCATCCGCTTGCGTCAGGGGGCCTGTCTCATTGACGGCACACAACGGGATGTTGCCGTATTGCTGGATCGTGCAAAGCTTGCACTTCGTCAGTATGTAAGCGGAAAGGGCTGCGTATTCTATAGCTCTGCCTTACTGGAGGCTATGCAGTATGAGGAATTGCTGAGCAGCCTGTTTGAAAGCTCCTTGCGCCAGCATGAATTTCAGCTGTATTTGCAGCCTAAGGTTACGCTGAAAACAAACCGATGCAGGCATGCAGAGGCACTCGTTCGCTGGCAGCATCCCCGCATGGGAACCATCTATCCATCATCGTTTATCCCTGTCTTTGAGAAAAACGGAAATATTCTGGAATTGGATCGTTACATGTTTGAGGAGGTATGCAGATATTTGCACGCATGCAACGCAGCGAATAAAGAACAGCAGATGATTTCCATCAATGTATCCCGTCGGCATTTTCAAAATCCTGCATTCCTTGCTGAATATGCAGAAATCAAAGAACGCTATGGCATAGCGGACGGACAGATTGAGCTGGAGCTGACTGAGTCTATCTTTTTCAATGAGGAACAGATTGCTTTGGTAAAGCAGGCAGTGCATGAGATGCATCAGCTGGGCTTTCGTTGTTCACTGGATGATTTTGGCTCCGGATTTTCTTCTTTAGGATTATTGAAAAGCTTTGATGTAGATGCAATCAAGCTGGATCGTGTCTTTTTCGAGGACATAGAACAAAAAAAGACACAGGACATCCTGCACTGTCTGATTGAGCTGGCACATCGATTGCATATTCAGGTCGTTGCAGAGGGGATTGAAACAAAGGAACAGCTGGCGTTTTTGCGCACGACAACCTGTGACATGGTACAGGGCTATTATTACGCCCGTCCACTTCCGGCAGCAGCGTTTACCACATGGCTGCAGCAGTTTCATACTTGTCGTGAGGTAGGGCAGGTTGAACTATAGGAAAAGGGAATGCAGGCTTTCATTTGGAAGGACATCACCGTACGGCAGGGGTGAAGAGCTGTAACCTGCTACATTCAACTGTGAAGCTGCAGCACTATGCAGAATTACAGATAAATCATAAGGGATCACGTTTGGATACGGACGTTTTCGTGGCTGCTTATGGAACAGGTATATTTCCTACAAGGCTTTCACACATAAAAAAAGAGACTTCAAATCAATGGTTTTCCGTGCATCTGATCTGCGGAGATCAGCAATCAGTTTACAGCTGTTCCATTTGATAGAAATCTCTTTTTGTTTTTGTTTTATTTTCAACATGACGGATGCCTTGCAGGCAGAACTTTAGTCTTCTTCCAGACGATGATAGAAGTCATCCTCACTGCATGGTCTTGCATAGATGAAACCCTGTACCATATCGCAGCCGGTATCCTGCAGCATATCCAGCTGCTGCGTGCATTCAATGCCTTCCGCAACAACCTTCATGTCCAGTTCCTTGGCCATACTGATCATACTTTTCAAAATTGTTTTATTGCGCTCCACATGACTGCTTTGGTCAAAGAATACTCTGTCAAGCTTTACTACATCTACCGGAAGGTCCTTTAACGCATTCAAAGAGGAATAGCCAGAACCGAAATCGTCGATGGAGCAACAGAAGCCGTGAGAGCGAAGCTTCTCCAGAATGGCGAATATCTCTCTCATATTCTTTAACAGGATGTTCTCTGTAAGCTCCAGCTCTATGATGCCATCCGGAATGTGATATTGATCCTTGATAGCAATATAGGTATCCGCGAAATCCTCCTGATATAAATGGATACGGGATACATTAACAGAGATAGGAACGACTGGCTTTCCTTGCGCAAGACGATTCTGAATGGTCTGACATACGGATATAAACACATAGGTGTCCAGCTTTCGAATGAAGCCGTTTCGTTCAAATAATGGTATAAATTCACCGGGACTTGTAAAGCCGTGTCCCTTACGCTGCCAGCGAAGCAGTGCTTCACCTCCCAGAATCTGACTGCCATCCAATGCATACTTCGGCTGAATGACATGCAGAAATTCTCCGTCTCTTAGGGCCTGCTCCATATGCTGTTCCATCTCAGCATCCCGCAGCAGTATTTCACGCATTTCCTGATTATAAAACTGCCATGCAGCTGTGGAGTCATCGTGAATCCCTGTTTGTGCCATACGGGCTCGGTCCACAAGCGTACTGATGGTGCTGTCGACATCGGCATCCTCCTGCAGACAGATACCGATCCGGATTGATATGTTGTGCTTGTTGTCAATGCCTGCGGCGGAAAGTGAAAGAAGCTGTCTGCACTTTTCGATGACCTCCTCTTTAAGCTTGTAGGGGGTAAGCAGGATAAAATCATCTCCGGAAATACGGCAGCAGATATCCTGCTGCTTTGCGACTGAGCGCAGAATATCCGCAACAAACAGCAGCACACGATCCCCGTAGCCATAGCCCTCCATATCATTCAACAGCTTAAAGCCCATGATATCCAGATACAGTACGGCAGCCGGCTGCTCCCTTTTTTCCAGAAGCTGTTGTCCGTCGAGCAGAAATTTCTCGTAGCGGTATAGGCCGGTAAGATTATCATAAAAGGCCAGCTTTTCAATTTCCTTCTGATGCTTTTTCCGATTTCTGTGATACAGATAACCAAATGCAGCCAGAAGCAGCAGGATGGACAGACACAATGCAATCGTCTGTCTGATAATACTGTTTGCCTGCTGCATGATAATACGATTGGGTATTATGGAAACGATATTCCAGTGATCCCCGTTAATCAACGGGACATAACAGAATATATATTCCTCATCCTGATAGCGGAACTGTACCGCCCCGCTCTTTGCTTCCTTTAATCGCTGCTTGAAGGAATTCAGCCGTGCTTCATCGTTTCCCTGCAGATCGATGATATCAAACAGGTTCTGAAAGGTGCGGTTGCTGTCCTTATGCAGCGAGCGTATCAGTACATCGCCATTTTGATTTACAACATAGGAAAATCCGGTCTGATTGAAAAAGGAAAGTGAAAAGCGTTCCGTCATGGATGCCAGCGGCCTTGTTTTCTGGGCGAGTCCCTGCGTACCATCCTGAAAGGTAAAGCGTTCATATACACCGATTGTTTTCACCCCGGTGTAGCCGTCAAGAAACGGATCGCGGATACTGCTTCCGCTCATTGCCGTATAGGTGTTTCTCTGCTCCTTGCTCATGCGCGGTATCTTTTCCGGCAGAGTGGAATAGGTATCACCGCTGGAAAGATCGCTGCAGTAAAAGGAGGTTCCGTCTTTATTGAATATGTTGATGATTTTCTGGATGGATTTCTTATCCGTCGCGCTGGTTTCCTGCAGCTCCCGGACGAACAGATGCAGGGTATCATAATCTTTTTCTATATAGGTATCCAGTGCATGAGAGCCCTGCTGTGTAACCTCGATAATATCGGTTACGGATTTTTCCCAGAGCAGGGATTTCACATTCGTTACAAAGGCGATGGATGCCAGCGCGATTCCAATGGCAGAGGCAATGGAGAACAGGATAAAGAAAGAGCGCTTAGTTATTGTCTTCATAGCTGTTTTCCTTTCGTATCTGTGCAAGCTGTCTGCTGAGGTCTGCGACGACGGAGGCACTGCTCTCTTTTTTTAACAGCCTTTGTGTACTCTCGCGGGTGAGATTCCAGATGGGATAAATCAGATTGTCATCGGCGCCTATCACACTTCTGCCGTTGGTGAGATAAGACTCCATCGGCTGTATGGCACTGTCCTGTGCGATTTGCTTATCCTTCAGAGGACTGAAGGAGCTTTGGCTGTTTACAAAATCCAACAGGACATCCTTCTGTGTCAGATACTCCACAAATTGCTTTGCTTCCTCCACATGCGGACTGTCTGCATTGACGCTGATGCGGGTATCGATATTGATAACCAGCGCACAGCCATCCTCCAGAATGGGGTAGGGATGTATGGAAAAGGTGAAATCCGGATGCAAGTTGCGCAGGCGTGGAGCAGCCCATGCACCCGTCAGCATAAATGGCTGTTCCCCCTTGGCAAACAGCGTCAGATCATCCTTTGTCTTTTCAGTTTTGAGCGCCTCCTGTGCATTGACATAGCCGCGCGCAATCATTTTCTCTACCAGTGCAAAGCCGGGCTCCAGTGTCTTTGCCAAATCGCGTTCACCGGTATTGAACTGCTTTATCATGGCATCCTTATCCTGCTTTTGATAGATGGGGAACAGCCCCTTTGCCAGTACGATGGTTTTTAAGGAAATATCATTGTTCGCTACGATGGGGGTTATTCCTTTCTGCTTGAAATACGCACAGACATCCATGAATTCCTGCAGATTTTCCGGTATCTTCTGCCCATGCTTCTTCAGCAGGTCCTCATTGCAATACAGACCAAAGGCCGATATAGAGGTTGGAACATAATTCAAGCTGTTGTTTGCGTCCATTTGATTTCTCACAAGATCACTGAAATTATTGATCGTTGAAAGATCAGAGAGATCTGCAAGTGTGCCCTTTTTTTCCAGTGCAAGCACAGAGGCCTGATCGACCATAAAGATGTCATCCCCGTTTTTGGTGTCGATTCGCTTATTAAGCACATCATAGTAATCGACACCCTTGATGCCTTCATAGGTAATGGAGATACGCTCGTTCTTCTGCATGAAGGAACGCAGGCTGTCTTCAATGGCTGCGACATTGATTGCTTCATATTTATAACCAAAAAATGTCAGCTTTGTTTCCGTTGATGATGCCTGTGTTGTTTCCGGCTCATATGTCGTAACGTTCTGTCTGCTGCAGCCGCTCAGTAGCAGTGCAGTCATCAGAATACCGATTCCCAAGTGTTTCCTTTTCATCTTCCGTTCCTCACTTTCTGAATCCACAATCTGAATTCAGATGCTGTATATTGCTGTTACACGATGATATTTGAAGCATAGTATGTACTGTATTCCGTATGAAAATTGTACCATAGAATAGTATCGAAAGCAATTACGCAGGCAGGAAGGATCGCATAGTTCCGGCTTTTTTTTGTTACGATTCTTGGCTGAATTCTGAAAGAGCCTGCACAAAGTCTTAGGGATATCCTGACAGTTGCTTTGCCATATCTGATTTTTCCATAAAGTAGAAAAGCTATGTGAATTGCTGCCTCTTGTGTGCTTTTTTGAAAGCTATGACGAATTGATGCAGTGAGCTGCGGGGGCAATGGATCGAAACGCTTTTTCATCTACATATTCGTCGTTGTCTGTACATGTCGGACTTCCATATAGAAACAAAAGGTAACCGTTTTTACTGTCAGCTTGTGCACGCTTGCATCTACCGATGAAAAAGGATTCCTCCTTTCCAACAGCCTTGCTGTGAATCGAGGAATCCGTTTTTTTGCTTACAGAATAGTGGTATACGCCGCATGATTGCTTGTAAACAGGAATCATTTGCAGCACGCATAAGCTGTTCACGGCATGCGAAGGTTTTTATGGCTTACTGCTGCTGTTGCATTATGCATCCTCCTTTAAAGCACTGCCCAGCTCCAGCTGCTCTATGCGTCGTGTCAGTATAGCTTTGATGAACAGATACGCAATCAGTCCGGTGGCAAATACCAGAGCATACACGTATACGGGGATATAGACCGTCAGATAGCCTGTAAATTTCATAAATGCAAATTTCATCAGATAATGCAAAGCGATGCTGCATAGGGGAAGGGCTGCCAGCAGGGAAATGATGACAATATAGGTGGTGGCATGCAGGTACAGGCTGCGAATTTCTTTTGCCGTATAGCCCATAACCTTCAGAAAGGACATAGAAATGGCATTGCGGTCGATGCCCAGCCGGATGAGGATATAGAGAACCACCAGATAAATTACAATGGATATAAAGGTCAGGATGGGAATCAGCTGAGAAAAGGTCTGGGTCAGCTGTTCTCCGATCTTTACGACATCACTGCGCGTCAGTGTGCTTTGTATATACGTCTCCTCAATATCCAGCGGCTGATTGGACAGATATCCGTTGAAATAGGTTCGTTCCTCATCCAGCAGCTGATTCAGCTGTTCTCTTGGCATATAAGCAGAAAAGCCGGCGCTGTATGGATAGATATCCTGAACCGTAAAGGCATAGCTTTTATCACGGTAGGGATTGCGCAGGATGATGGAATCCCCCGTTTGCAGTGACAGTTTGGCAGCGAAGTCGGAAGAAATCACAAGGCCTTTCGGGTCCGTTGAAAGCGTCATATCCGTGTAATAGTCGGACTGTGGCTCCAATCCGTACAGCGTTACGTCCAGCTTGAGATTTCCTGCCGTAAAATCAGCTTCCAGTGAGCTCAGCGTCACCTTTTCACCATCCGCCGGTACAGGGGCTTTTAAAAGATACTGGTAATTACAGCGGATGCTTGCCTTTGATGCTTGGATATAATGCTCCATGGACGGGGTCAGGATGAGGCCGAACATAAAGAGAAAGCTGGCAAAGATGATACCGAGAAACAAAACGAGATAGCTGCCCTTATTCTGCAGGATGATCCGTATGCGGAAGCGCTGAAGAAAAAAGCCGTGCAGGGGGATATAGCGGCGGGATTGCTGCCTGCGCAGATCCCTTCGCAGAAAGCGCAGCGGGGAAAGGCGCAGCCTGCGCTTCAGCATCACATACAGAACCAGCATCATGAAGATAAACGGCACAAGGGTGGTGGACAGCAGCGCTTCTGGAATCAGCTGTATGGTGAGCGGCGGCAGACAGTAGTTGCTGTAATACATGTCCGTAAACAGTCGTGGAAACAGCGTGTAGCCAAGTAGATTACCAATGCCCGCTGATACGATGATAAGAATTGTCGGAAGCATCATATAATGGTGGATCAGCTCCCGCCGGGTATAGCCGCTGGCAAGCAGTGTACCGATGACGGGAGCCTGCTCCTCCATCATCGTCTGTGATATGACAACAAAAATGAAGGCCAGAATGAACAGGATCAGGTACAGCAGCGTTTGTATCATCGGTATATCGCTCCCCATATCATTGGGCAGAAAGGATATGGCCTGATTCATCTGTGCAGTCATCAGATTTTGCAGCACGGCATTTTCTTTGACGCAAATTTCCTGTATATCATCGGCGAGCTTTTGCTTTTGAAAATCATTCAGCTTTCTGTCATTCAAAGCATAGCTGTAGCTGTAAAAAATGCGATCAGCCGACAGTGCCTGAAACCCGGAATCTGTAGTGATGGCGATGCCGAAATGGATGGGATCCATCATCATATCGCTGTTTTTCTTAATCAGAGAGGTATAATCGGGGACAGAGATTAACCCGGTAATCGTAAAATCTCTGCCTGCCATGCGTATGGTATCCCTGCGTCTGAAGTCGTTTTTCTCGGCAAAGAGGCGGTCCAGTGCGATTTCCGTAGGGCTTTTCGGCATCCGTCCCGCATGCAGGGTGACACGATTGATGTTGGAGCGTTTTCGGTATACACGCACCATGGTATCCCTGTCGATGTTCTGCTCCGTATAGAATTGCTCGTATATCCTTACGCCGAGTGCTTCCAGCTTCTCTTTGGTCTTTGGCTCGAGCGTTTCCTGCAGGGTAAACTGTCCGTCCTCCACCCTACTTATGATCTGATCCTCTATCAGCAGCTCTTTGGCACTGTAGGCAACACTGAGGAAGCCGGATACAGCAGCGATCATGAGAATTAAAACAAGGGAAAGGGAGATATAGCGGGAGCGGTTGGTGAGGAATTCTTTTTTTATGGTCTTATGCAATGGATTTCGCATCATGCTCACCTACCATTCCAGGGCTTCTGCCGTTACATGCTGTGCATTGCAGCGTACCTCGATGACTCGGCCGTCCTTTAGCCACATGACGCGGTGTGCCATCGCGGCGATTGCCGCGTTGTGGGTAACGAGGATTACGGTTGTTTTGTAATCCCGGTTGATTTCCTCCAGCAGCCGCAAAATATCCTTGGAGGTATGATAATCCAAGGCTCCCGTCGGCTCATCGCACAGGAGCAGCTCCGGATTTTTTGCCAGTGCCCTTCCGATGGCACAACGCTGCTGCTGACCACCGGATAACTGATTCGGATATTTGTTTTGATGCTGTGACAGACCCAGACGCTTTAGCAGCTCATCGACGGATTTGGGATGTCGTCCAAGATAGGCTCCGGACTCTATGTTTTCCTTTACGCTCAGATTGTCAACGAGATGATAGGATTGAAAGATAAAGCCAAGCGTGCTTCGCCGATAGAGCGCAAGCTCCTTATCCGGCAGCTTTGCCAGGTCTTTGCCACCGACCAGCAGCTCCCCCTTGTCAATGTGCTCGATACCACCGATCAGATTTAAAAGGGTGGATTTTCCGGAGCCGGAGGGACCCAGCAGTACACAGATTTCTCCCTGTGCTATCTCACAGCTGATTCCTTTCAAAACCTGAACACGTGCTTCCTTGTCACCATAATACTTTTCGATGCTGTTTGCTTGCAGATACATACAACTTCCTCCTTTATCGGTATGGTTCACCATAACATAACGGTGTTATGTTATGCGGTAAAAGAAAAGGGGAGTATTCCCCCTGATCTATTGCTTGACAGCTTGTTGATACAGACCTTCAAATCCACTTCTAAGAAAGGTAACGACAATGCGGATCTGATGCAATGCCTGTTCCTGCGCGTAGTGATGAGACAATATGTGCAGAAACGCTTCAACCTGTATCTGGGAAAGCCAGTGCAATGTGCACGCATTGAATACCGTATCATCATCCTTTACCATCCCGGAGATGATTTTCGTATTACGTTTCACCAGATAATCAGTGATCTGATCAATGAAGCCCTGATATGCGGAGCCCCAGGCACAGTTGAACAGCAGCTCGACAGCCGTCTCATGTGCATAGTAAAAGGAAATCAGCTCCTGTGCAAAGCGAATATCATGCTCCATATCCATCAGCTCAACGGTATTGCTGTAAACCTCTTCCTCATAACAGGTATGCCGGGTAAGCATCTGCATGATCGCTTCTGCGGCATCCTTTACCAGAGCATCAAACAGTGCGGATTTATCCTTGAAGAAAAAGTACAGGGCACCGGTGGTAACACCAGCATTGCGGCAAATGGTTCTAAGCGATGCTTTTTGATAGCCACTGGTTAAAAATTCACGGCTTGCGCTTTCCAGCAGCTTATCGCGTGTTGTTTCCTGCTGCATCCTCTCACCTCCTGCACATAACACTGTTATCTTACATCCCTTGTCGAATTCTGTCAAGGCTTGTCGCTGCAAAAGCATACAGCTGTGTATTTACGTAACCGCTTAACCGAATGTGTGCATTCCATCTTGCATAAGCGATTGCGGCATGCTATGATGAATTTATACGAGTGGGAGGGAACTATGGAACGTTATCAAATACAAAGCACGGACTGTCTTTTGCAGGTGTATGCCTGCGCAAGCTTTGCCAGCGATACAGCAATCGTTTTTCTGCATGGCGGTCCCGGCAGCGGTGCACAGGCAATTATGGAGCTGCCGGCGTTTCGTTCATTGGAGGAGGATGCCCTGTGTATCCATTTTGATCAGCGAGGAAGCGGTGCATCGACATATGATTTGAAAAAAGGGTTAAGCATAGATACACTTACGGAGGATGTGCTGCGTGTGATACAGGATACCAAAAAGCGCTGGGGTGTAAAGCGCCTGTATTTATGGGGCGGCTCCTTTGGCGGCTGTCTGGCTGCCCTGTGTCTGGAGAAATTTGCGCAGGAGCTGACAGGCTGTATTCTGAGCTCACCAGCAATCGGCTTTTGTCGATCACAGCTGCTGGATCAGTTTGAACGCATGTCCGCAGCGTTTCGTGTCCGTATGCCAAAGCTGCCTCAGGAGGCAGTGATCTCCCCGACACCGGAGGAATTGTTTGCAAGCGAGGAATTCCGCACTTTCATTTACAGTGAACACAATCCGTCAAAATCTCTTCGCCATATCTGTGCGATGTCCTTCTGGTTTTTCCAGCACAGCTTTCACGGCTTGTTTGAAGGCTGCGAGGTGCCGCTTTTGATTTTGCAGGGAAAGGAGGATGCTGTCTGCAGCTGGCAGCAGCTGTATGATGAGCTTGCATCCTGCGATAGGAAAACGATCATTACCCGCTTCTATGAGCATTGCGGACATGAGGTGTTCACAGATCAAAGGGCTGCATTTCTGAAGGAGATACGAGCTTTTCTAAAGGAGGAACCCGTATGTTAGTTTATATATGCTGTGCTACCGGAAATACCAGCAGTATGTTTTGCAAGCAGATTCAAAAGGCGAGCAGCAGGGAACAGATTTATGTGGAGGAAATCCATGAGCTGGGCACGCACCTGGAGGATGCTCTGCGGGAGAATGATCTTGTTCTTGCTTATGGCTCTGCGGAAATCATTGATGAAAAATTCATTCGCCGTTATCACTTTGAATATCACATGCAGGCCATCTGGCTTGCACCGCAGATGCGGTATCTGAAGGATTCCATGAAAAAAAAGCTGAATTGCTTTGATATTCCCATTCATATCATTGACATGAAAACCTTTGGGAAAATGAATGGAAAGCAGGCTTTGCAGGATATTTTGGACGCTATGATTTAACACCTATATGGCATTGAAAAGGAGCTGCCTTTATGATGGCAATTACCTGCAGTAGGAGATACGTAGAAACAGAAGAGGTAAAACTGCAGGAGTAAGGTGTTTTCAGGACAGGGACAAATGTCAGATAGTAAGAAAATGAAATAGGAAGGATTATATGAAGATGATGAATGCTTACCCCACAAGTCATCTTCTTTTACTGCTTACCTGATTAAAATTCACAACCAAAAAGCCCCTCCACTATTTCATTGCAGGAGCTTTTCTTTTTGCAGCTGCATCAATACCTCAAGGCAGGCATTATGATGTTGTGCAGCTCTTTTGTCAGAAATGTATCCATCCTTGCCAGCTAGCTTCCTCACCAAAAGCAGGCACTGTGTTTTGCCATGTCACAGATATCCGTAACTATACAAACGTGACAGGATGCAGGCACTGTCAGACAGCTACCTGATCTCGCTGGGTTTCATGCCTCTTTTGCGAAGCCATTGCGGATATTCCTTTTTCAGAAGGCTGTAGTAGCAGGCATCCGCAATACCGCGGTTGCTGCGGTCTGCCTCTCTTGCCGTTCCTTCATAGGTAAGGCCGCAGGACAGCATTACCCTTCCGGAATTTGGATTATCTGGATCGTGTTTCGTCTCTATGCGGTTTGCTTTTACCTTTTCAAACAGAAACGGGATGATGGCTGTAAATGCTTCACTGGTGACATGCTGATGCCACCATGCTTTTCCTATACAATAGCCGATATGCACCATATCCAGCTCCTCATTCTGATCGACGACGCTAATACAGCCAATCACTTCCTGCGGACGATCCTTCCAGGTAATGGCCCATTGATAGAAATTCGGCTGTGCATAGCTTGTGATCCAATTCTGCAGAATATGCCGTGTGACATTGACATCCTGATGCGGCGGCCAGGTCAGAAATCTGCAAACCTCTTCATCACTGGCCCAGTTATGAAACATCGCCTCCGCATCCTCTATGACAAAGCGGCGCAGAAGAAGTCGCTTTGCTGCAATAACAGCTGTTCCTTTATGCTCCATTAGAAGTCCTCCCTTGCTATTGCAATTCATTATGGCATACAGACACAAAAACTGCAAGCCATCATTCGCGCGATAGGTAATGAGAATAGCTGTCTATCCTAGCGTGCCGCAGAAAGGGATTCATTATTACGGCATACAGGCATAAAACTGCAAGCCATCGTACACGCGATAGGAAAATGAGAATAGCTGTCAATCCCAGCATGTCGTAGAAGGGGATTCAACTTGCAAAGACTGTAAGCAGCCTTGCGGTAAAGTAAGGAGAGTCGCATATCCTGTTTCACTTAACATCAAAGGACTTGCGTTGCCTTCATACACCAGCTGTGATAAGCACCTTGCAGCCTGCATTCTTCCTTATAATATGGGCTTTATAATATGAGCTTTGTATTCGTAAATAGGCCATACGCCGAATAATCCTTTGCAGCATTATCAAATATGTAAAAAGGGCCTGTGATTCACAGACCCTTCAAGGCTTTCTGCTTAGTATCCGCAGCGAGCGTTTTTCATGCAGCGAACGAATTCACGAGCACAGCGGTTTTCTCTGTTTCTACGGCGCAGAGCAGCACGCGCTACACACTCAGCTTCATACAGCGCAGCGTTGTCGTTGTAATAATCGTTGTTGCATCCGCATCCGCTGTTCCACTCAGAACGGTTATATCCATAGCCATCGTTGAATCCAAATTCTCTGTTACATCCACAGTTGTTACACATATTGAAATCCTCCTTTTATTTTCTGAGATCATCTTTGTATCTCAGTATAAGATATGTGAATAAGCATGGCCTATCTAGGCGGATCGCGCAATCACAGAGAAAAGATATATAGGGCTTTGCAAGGTAAGGAAACAAGCCTATGGACAACTGCACAAATATGAGAGAGAGGCAGGTGTTTTCTTTGAATTGTAAAGTTTCTATTCCTATTCTTCGGGAATCATATTATAATATAGCTAACAGATATGAAGGTGTACAACATGAAAATACTATTGATGTCCGATACACATGGAGAACAAGAGGCTGCACGAAGAATTTTGCAGGAGCATGCAGCCGCGGATTTGAAAATCCATTTGGGCGATGTCGGCTTTCCGTTACAGGAAATCTCTGAATGTTCCATCGTGAAGGGAAATCATGACCGCTCCCACCGCCTTCCTAAAAAATTAAAGCTGACGCTGGAGGAACGCAAGGCAATCTGTCTCCATGGAGATATTTTTGATGATGAAACTGTGCAGGAGGTTCTGGCAATGAAGCATGAGCCGAAGGATGACATCATGGAGCTGTGCATGCGCACCCTGTATGGAAAGCTGGCGGCCTATGCGAAACGCAAGGGCTGCGACACGCTGTTTTTCGGACATACGCATCATCAGTGCTTTATCGAGGTGGACGGTGTGGTTTTGATCAATCCCGGCTCGGTATGCTATGGTACTCCGCATAGCGGCTATGCCATGGTGGAGGTACACGGTCGCTGTATTCAGGCAGAGCTACTCGCCATTGAAAATTGTTAATCTTTTGTTATCCGTATCCCCAAGACAATATCCCTGTGATACACTGTCTTTATAAGAGAAAGGAACGAATGATATGTTCACAAAAATACTGACTAAACTTGGCTTTACCAAAGAGGAAACCAGCTGGATTTTATATGATGTGGGAAATTCGGCGCAGGTACTGACCACCTGCACTGTCATTTTTCCTTTACTGATAGCGAAAATCACACCGGGTGACAGCAGCGTGTATGTCGGCTGGGCAAACGCAATCTATGCGATTATTCTTGCGGTGATATCACCGGTGCTTGGAACGATGGCGGATTACAAGGATAAGAAAATGAAGATGTTTAAGTTTTTCCTGTTTATGGGAATCTTTGGCGGCTTTGGTCTTGCGCTGCCATTCATCGACTACCGTGCAGCTATCGTGATTTTCATTATCGCCATGCTCGGCTATAACGGCTCTATTATTTTCTATGATGCCTTTATCGTGGATGTCTGCGATGATGAGCGGGTGGATAAGGTAAGCGCCGCTGGCTATGCATGGGGCTATATCGGCTCCGTATTGCCATTTCTGATATTTGTAATTCCCTTTGCACTGGTAACCTTGCTCGGTGATCCGAAGACCGGGGATCTGATGCTGGGCTCCTTTACGTTAAGCTATCGGATGGCATGCGGTCTTACAATGGGAATGGCTGTGCTATGGTGGCTTGTTTATTCACGCCCTATGCTGAAAAATGTAAAACAGAAAAATTTCCATGAACCGGTACCGCATGTTGTACGGGAATCGTTCTCCCATTTATATCACACATTCCGGGATATCAAAAAGAATAAAAATATCTTTCTGTTCTGTATATCCTACTTCTTCTATATCGACTGTGTGAACACGGTTATCAAGATGGCGGTTTCCCTTGCGACAGAGATGGGAATCAGTGATGTCATGAGTCTGGTAGTCGTAATTGTCATCAATATCGTTGCCTGTCCGTTCTCCATTTTGTTTGGAAAGCTGGTGGAGCATGTGGGAAGTAAGAAGATGATTTATGCAGGGATCATCGGCTATGTAGGCGTTGTACTGGCAGGCTCACTGATTAAGACCTATCCGTCCTTTATCTGGGTGGTTGCCTTGCTGGTCGGTATGTTTCAGGGCGGTATCCAGTCCGTTTCCCGTTCCTATTTTGCCAAGCTGATTCCGGATAAAGCTGATTCCAATGAATTCTTTGGATTTTTCTCTGTATTTTCCAAATTCTCGGCAATCTTAGGACCTATGGCGGTATCTACGATTATAATGATTACCGGAGAAACACAATATGGTATTCTCGGTCTGATTCCGATGATGCTGCTGGGCATGCTGTTTCTGGCATTTGTCAAGGATCCGGAAAGCGAACAGAAATTCCATAAGAAAAAGTAACAAATACATATAGGATAAGCAAGGGCTGCCCTCATGCTATGGGAAGGGCAGCTCTTTTTTCGTATTTTGACGATCACAAATTCATGTAGTGCTACAAATGAAATAAAATTCTTCATATATGGGCAGAGGTTTTAGCTGTCTACATTTGCTTATGCTTTGTAATATACCAGCAGGGGGTAGGGAAATCTTTACGCTATGAAGTATATTAAGGATCCTGTACAAGCAAAAAAGAAACAAATGTGACAGTATTTTTCATATCACTCAGATGATTCAACAGTAAATACTGCAGTGCTATATACCTGCGATAAAAGCTGTAGGATATAAGCGAAAATATTATTTACCAGGAGCTTCCTAACGTTTATGTAAAAAAAGTGTACCTTTTTTTAACGAATTTTAAAATAATTTAGGAGTTTTGCCCTTTCCCTACGTATATAAGAGTGTATAAGAAAAAAAGGAGGATTCTACAGATGAAAAAAGAGAACGAAAAGAAATATCCGGTTCCCTTTCACAATGATGTTTTTTTCAAGTATATGCTGATTGGAGAGGATGCAGGCTCTGAATTGCTGAGAAACAGAATCATCGAGGAGATTTACGAGCTGAAGGTTCAAACAACAAGGGTATTGAATCCGGAACTGCTGCCGGAAGCTTTTTTTGGGAAACGAGTTGTTCTGGATGTTGTGTTGGAGGATGAGGCAGGCCATTTTTATGATTTGGAAATGCAGGTATCGGGTTATACACAGGAAGAACAGCTGCGATTTCAGCAGTATGGCTATCGACTGGTCGGCAGACAGCTGAAGCAGGGCAATGATTACACAAAGCTGAAGCCGTTTTATCAGATTATTTTCATGAATTCAATGCCCAAAACAGGAGGACGTATGATTCGTCACTATAAGGTGAAGGATGAAGATAATCAGGAGGAGCCCAATGGAACACTGAATCGAGCAATCGTATTCCTGCCGATGATCAAGCAGCGTATCAAGGAGGTTGGAGGCATAAAACATCTGACAGAGTTTGAAACATTTTGTTATGTGCTTGCATATAATCCGGATGATGCTATACTAAACATGAAGAGAAGGATGGTGGATGTAGCTGTGGAAAAGTATAATGAAATGAAAGAAGATAATCAGTTATTCAGCTGGGCGGAATCGGCAGAATTTGCCGAACGTGCAGTACAAGCCAATCTGAGGGAACAGACAGCAGAAGCGAAAAGATTGGGAATAAAAGAAGGAAGGAGAGAAGGAATGGAAGAAGGTAAGAAAACTTCATTGAAATTACTGTTACAACGCAAATATGGTGTGGAGGATACCTGGGTGGATACATTAACTGCGCAGCAGGTTGAGGATGCTCTCATCCGTATACTGGATTGTCATACATATGATGCATTAAAAGCACAGCTGGCGGATAAAAACGTTTAAGCATTGGCATATAAAAAGCTGAACCCTCATTGGACTTCAGCTTTTTTAATAAAACGATATTTGCATATGGGAACGAAAAGAAAGCGTATGGTTAGCTTGTATATATGGCTCAAAAAATGTGTTATGCATGATTTGAGCCAATCGTGTGCACGTAGCCTTTATAGCATACAGGGCTGAAATAGCTCCTGTGTGATTATATTTAAACGGGGAAAAGCTACAGCGAGCAGGAGTGCGGTACATGGCAAAGAGAACTGTGAACCACAATGCGATATTTTTATGGAAGCTAAGGATTTGCATGTCTGCCATAGCTTTTATTATCCTATCGATAGCGCATGGAAAACCGCTGTCTTTTGTCAGAGGGAATCGATACTTTACAGCCTTTTGTTCTTTAAGAAGCAGGATCGGTGCATACGCCGATGAACAGTGGAAGCTCTCTGCCATCCAAGCGTGTGGAAATCACATAAAGAAACTCGCGGTTCAGATTTAGATTAAGGGTTTTTGGATTCTTGATATTTGCAGCACCTACCATCCCCATCTCGGTATATGCGCTTGCCTCGATGCCTTCCTCATCTAAGGCAATGCTTGTTTCCTGCTGGATATTAGAAACAAATAAGGGCTTTTCATCCGTTATGCCCTCCAGATCAGCGGCGGTATCAAACAAAGCGGTGACACCCATCGCTTTTAAGGTATCTGCCAGCAGCAGCTTGGAATGGATTTTAAACTTTGGCAGCGATAGGTTCACGATACCAAAGGCTGCTCCTTCACTATCATCCTCCAGCAATTCCTGTAGAAAACCCTTTTGTTCCATCAGTTGGCGGATATCCTTGCCTTCTTTTGGCAGTACCAGCGTCAGGCTGGAGGAATTGTTCAATGCCAAAGAGGTTGCGGCATAGTCCTTATTGTCAATAAAGAAATGAGAATCCATTATCTGATGCATGAAATCCGTAGCAACCTTTCCATCCTGAGTATAAAAGGTATCCTTTGTTGTATCCTTTTTATCGAATACAGTAGCAAAACGCGCTTTGTAATATATGGCGTTGAGAATCGCCATACGCATGGAAGCATCTGTTTCTATCGAGGGAGACAGGTTTCCATTGGTATGCTCGCGAATCCATGCAGCCATGAGGTCTGCGGTTTTTGACTGTGAAAAATCCACATCATAGGCGGCGGCATAAAACTGCTTGTTGGCGGTTTTTATAAAGTCGTTTTTTACCGGATATGCATTCTGTATCCATAAGGAGTTTGCTATTTTCAGCTGTCCGCCTTCATTGTCTGTATACAGGCGGTGATACAGATTCCCCATATTTTTCGCATTATCCCTGCGGTTTACATGAAGCAGCACCTGTAGCTGCTTTGCAGTTTCCCCCTCACTTGCCTGTAGCGTCAGCATCAGTGGATAATACAGACTCAGCGGGGAATAGCTGACATTATCAGAAGCAGTCTTTAAGATTGCAGAAAAGCTTTCCTGTGAGAAATCCGCATAGCCACTCAGCACGGTACCATCCACAGGATTCTTGTCACTTATGGCGATCTGCGCATCATAATCCTCGATGGAAGGACTTTTCGGATAGCGGATATCAGCGGGGGCCGCGATTTTCGGATTTGCCTGTTCCTGTGGCTTTTCCGCTTTGTGCGGTGCTGTCTTTTGCGAAGAGGAGCAGCCGGCGAGAAGCAGAAGCACACATAGGGCGAGTACAGCTTTTTTCATAAGTAATCCCTTCTTTCTATCCTATATACGAATCCTGTGTATGATTTATTTCATTCCTTTCCTTTATTGTAATGGAAATTATGGGATAAGCAAATAAAAGCTGTAAAAAATGTAATGGAAATTATGGGTCAGCGAATGAAACCTGTAAAAACTGTAATGAAAATCAAGGGATCAGCAAATAAACGCTCTAAAATAAGAGGGTACGCAGCCCAATTAAAGCAGGCTATAAAAAGGCGCAAGCTTAGGAGCCTGCACCTGTTAATCTCAACCATTTCATCTGTGCGTTTTGAAATACCTGATTGATCAGTTTTGATTCTGACGAATCAGATTCAGTGTACCGCCGGCCAGAATTGTTTCTATATCACGCTGTGTTAGGTTGTGTGTGAGCAAAAAGCTGCTGTTTTTTGTGATATTCATAACCTCTACCGGTGTATTTTCTGTCAATGCATGCAGATTCGTGATCGATAATTCATCCATTTCATCAATGGAATCATAATCCGCCTCATTGCAGAAGGTAAATGGAATGATACCGAAATTGATGAGATTGGCACGGTGAATACGTGCAAAGCTCTTAGCGATTACCGCTTTGATTCCCAGATACATCGGGGCTAGCGCGGCATGCTCACGGGAGCTTCCCTGTCCATAGTTGGCACCTGCGATGATGAAGCCTCCACCATTGTGTAAACAGTCGTCATGGAAGCTTGCTTTTACATTCATGAAAATAAACTCACTGATTTTTTCGATATTGGAGCGGTAAGGCAATACCTTTGCTCCTGCCGGGGCAATGTGATCGGTGGTGATATTGTCACCAACCTTAATCATGACCCTTTTATCAATACGATCTGCAAGCGGTGTATTGATAGGCAGCGGCTTGATATTCGGACCACGCACGACCTCAGTTTCCGCAGCTGCTTCTGCATCCGGAATAATGATCATGGAATCATCGACCGTGAAGGACTGCGGCTCCTGCGGCAGCTCATAGCTTACAGTACGCGGGTCTACGATATAACCGTGCAATGCACTTGCGGCAGCAGTTTCCGGGGATACCAGACATACCTTGGCACTCAGTGTGCCGCTTCTACCATAGAAATTCCGGTTAAAGGTACGAAGGGAGAGCGCATTGGTGATCGGCGACTGCCCCATACCGATGCAAGGTCCACAGGTGGATTCCAGAATTCTGGCACCGGCAGAAATCATATCGGAAAGGCCGCCGTTTTGCGCTATCATATGCAATACCTGACGAGAGCCCGGAGATATAACCAGACTGACATTTGGATCCACCGTCTTATCCTTCAAAATACCGGCAACACTCATCATATCCATATAGGAAGAGTTCGTGCAGCTTCCGATTGCGACCTGATCTACCTTCAGACCAAGCACTTCATGAATGGGAAGGACATTGTCCGGAGAATGCGGCATGGCAATCATCGGCTCCAGTGTGGTCAAATCAATATCAATGACTGCATCATAAACGGCATCGGCATCGGCCTGCAGCTCTTCATAAGCATCCTCACGCTGCTGCTTCTTTAAAAATTCCCGTGTGACCTCATCACTTGGGAAGATCGAAGTCGTCGCACCAAGCTCGGCCCCCATATTGGTAATCGTGGCACGCTGTGGAATACTCAGACTGAGAACACCGTCTCCGCTGTATTCTATAACATTTCCCACACCGCCTTTTACGCTCAGTATCTGTAACACCTTTAAAATGATATCCTTGGAGCTGACACCCTTTGTCAGGGAGCCGTGCAGACGGACATTGATGATTTTCGGCATATTGAGATGAAACGGCATGCCGGCCATGGCACAGGCAACATCCAGACCACCGGCTCCAATGGCCAAAGACCCCATACCTCCTGCTGTCGGTGTATGGGAATCACTTCCCAAAAGAGTGGCTCCCGGCTTCGCAAAGCGTTCCAGATGAACCTGATGACAGATTCCGTTACCAGGACGTGAGAAACGAACACCGTGCTTCATTGCTACCGTCTGCAGATACTTGTGATCATCGGCATTTTCAAAGCCGCTTTGTAATGTATTATGGTCGACATAGCTGATAGACAGGTCGGTTTTGACCTGATCCACACCCATCGCCTCCAGCTGCAGGTAAGCCATGGTTCCTGTGGCATCCTGTGTCAGTGTCTGATCAATGCGGATTGCAATGGGTTCTCCTCGTTCCATCACCCCTTCTACCAGATGCTTCTGTATGATTTTCTCGGTTATTGTTGGCATAACTTCCCTTCCTTTCTCGTATACATGGAATATTATAGCATGAATTTATGAAAATATTTCATTGAATTTATGAAAATTATGATATAATAGTGAAAGAACACTGTAAAAGGAGGTAGAGGAAATGAACGAGCATTTGAATTCTTTTTACCAGAAGGCGCGGGAGCACAATGATATCGCGAATGATCTGTTTCGCAAATATGATATCAAAAAGGGACTGCGTAATGAAGACGGAACCGGTGTACGCGTAGGTCTTACTAAGATTGCGGATGTTGTCGGTTATAAATATGTTGAGGAAGTAAAAACAGATGATATAGGAAAGCTGTACTATCGAGGCATAGAGCTGCGGGATATAATCCATGGCAGAAATTATGAAACGATCTGCGGGTACGAGGAAACCTGCTTTTTATTACTCTTCGGCTATCTTCCGAAGAAGGAGGAGCTGGCTGAATTCTGCGGATATCTGCGTGCGCATTACGAGCTGCCGGATGATTTTCTGGAATCCAAGTTTCTGCATATGCCGGGAAAGAATCTGATGAACCGTCTGCAGCAGGCTGTGCTTGCTCTCTACGACTATGATGATGCACCGGATAACATATCGGTAGAAAATACGCTGGAGCAGGGCCTGAATATTCTTGCCAAGCTGCCTTCGATCATCTGCTATGCCTATCAGAGCAAGATGCACCGGTATAATAAGGAAAGCCTGGTCATTCATCCGGCGCAGGAGCAGCTTTCCATAGCAGAAAATATTCTGTATATGCTGCGCAAGGACCATGCATTCAGCAATCTGGAGGCAAAGCTGCTGGACATGATGCTGATCGTGCATGCAGATCATGGAGGGGGAAACAATTCGACGTTTACCAATGTGGTGATCTCCTCCACCGGGACGGATTTTTATTCCTCTATGGTTGGGGCAATCGGCAGCATGAAGGGACCAAGACATGGCGGTGCCAATTTGAAGGTAAGCGGTATGATGCGTGCTGTTATAGAGGAAATCGGCTACTGTGAAAATGATATTGAAATCAAGGCACTGATTTACCGTATTCTGCATAAACAGTTTTACGATTACAGCGGTCTGGTATACGGTATGGGACATGCTATTTATACACTGAGTGATCCGCGAAGTGAGGTATTGCAGGAATATATCGAAAAGCTTGCCGAGAAAAAGGGCAAGGTCAAGGAGTATGAATTCTATCAGCGCTTTGAGCAGTGCGCGAAGGATGTTATTCTGGATGTTAAGGGCGTGCATGTATCCAGCAATGTGGACTTCTACAGCGGCTTTGTATATGGCATGATGGGGATACCGGAGGATTTGTTTACGCCGTTGTTCGTTATGGCAAGAACGATCGGCTGGCTTGCCCACAATATTGAAAACAAGGAATATGATGGAAGAATTATGCGTCCGGCAACGAAATATGTCGGCAGTGTGAAGCAATATGTAAAGATGGAGGACAGATGAAATGAGAACGATTACAGTATTTAAGGGAGACGGGATCGGACCGGAAATCGTGGATGCGGTCGTACGTATTCTGGAGGCGGCAAAGGTACCGCTTGCTTATGAATGCTTTGCGGTCGGAGAGGCGGAGTATGAGCGTAATGGGAAGCTGATTCCGGATGCGGCATTTGCATCCTTTGAGAAAAACCGTATCCTGTTGAAGGCTCCGATTACAACACCAATCGGTAAGGGATTTCGTTCCCTGAATGTTACGCTTAGAAACAAATATGATTTATATGCGAATATTCGACCTGCAAAATCCAATACGGCAGTCAAGACACCATTTGAAAATGTGGATATCGTGACCTTCCGTGAGAATACCGAGGATTTATATGTCGGTGTGGAGGAACAGATTGATGCAGATACGGTGCATGCGACCAAAATTATCACACGTAAGGCAAGTACACGCATCATACGGGATGCCTTTGCATATGCGCGGGCGAATAACAGAAAAAGGGTTACCTGTGTACATAAGGCAAATATTCTGAAAATGAGCGATGGCATGTTCCTTTCCATCTTTCAGGAAATCGCAAAGGAATATCCGGATATCCAAGCAGATGATAAAATCGTGGATAATGTGTGTATGCAGCTGGTTATGCGCCCGGAAACCTTCGATGTTATGGTGATGCCGAATCTGTACGGTGATATTGTCAGTGATCTGACAAGTGGTCTGATCGGTGGTCTGGGGCTTCTTCCTAGCAGTAATATCGGAACGGAATACGCAATGTTTGAAGCGGTTCATGGCTCTGCACCGGATATCGCAGGAAAGCATATCGCAAACCCGACAGCACTGCTGTGGTCTGCCTGTATGATGCTGGAGCATTTACAGGAAACAACATGTGCTGCGAACATTCGGAAAGCAGTGGACGAGGTGCTGATGGAGCAGAAGTATCTGACGCCGGATCTGCATGGGAATTCTTCAACAGAGGAATATCGTGATGCTGTTATCGCAAAATTATCATAGCTAAAAGACATATGAAAATAAAAAGACATATGAAAAACGGCCGTATTCAGGTAAGATGCGGCTGTTTTGCTATAGGATCATATCCGACAGACGCTATGTGAAGTGCACGTTCTTCCATGCTGCATACTCCATCGAAAACTTGCAGTATTTGTTGCTTATCGGTAGGGGTGTTCACAAAAAAAGAGAATTCAACCGCTATTGATCTATACAGTAGCGTTGAATTCTTTTATTTTTGTATTTGCTATAACAGGTAATAACCGATTTCTTTAAAGTTCCTTTCTGTGGTATTGTGTAAAAGAATCAAGGCCGTATCTGTCCTTCTCCCAATATGATATATTTCTTTGTTGTTAAAGCCTGCAGTCCCATCGGTCCGCGTGCATGCAGCTTCTGTGTGCTGATTCCGATTTCCGCTCCCAGACCGAATTCAAATCCATCCGAAAAGCGTGTGGATGCGTTGGCATATACACAGGCGCTGTCAACCTCCTTCAAAAACCTTTTAACCGATGTGTAATTCTCGGAAATGATCGTTTCACTGTGATGTGTGGAATAGGTGTTGATATGGGAGATTGCTTCCTCCAGAGAAGATATCGTTTTGATAGAGATTTCCAAATCGAGATATTCGCGTCCGTAATCCTCCTCTGTAGCTGGAATACAATCCGCGTCCAAATCACAGATACGGGAATCGGCATGGATTTTAACCTGATATTGCTTTAATGCCGCAAGTAGCTCCTGAATAAGACTGTCACTGATATCCTTATGGATCAAAACACTTTCACATGCGTTGCATACGCTTGTTCGCTGTGTCTTGGCATTGATGATAATAGGAATCACCTTGGCGGTATCTGCATCCTTATCGACGTAGACATGGCAGTTACCGGTGCCTGTCTCAAGCACAGGAACGGTTGCATTTTTAACCGTATTGGCAATCAGTCCGGCACCGCCGCGGGGAATCAGCACATCGAGATATGCATGCAGCTTCATAAAGGCAGTTGCCGTTTCCCGAGAGGTATCCTCCAGGAGTGTGATGATATCCGCAGAGAAGCCACACGCTGTAGCAGCCCTTCGCATACTGTTTGCAATCACCAGATTGCTTTGCAGAATATCCTTGCTGCCTCTCAGCATGACTGCATTGCCGGCCTTTAAAGACAGGACCGCCGCATCAACAGTCACATTCGGTCTTGCTTCATAGATCATGCCGACGACGCCCAGTGCCACACGCATGGTACCTATCTGCAACCCGTTTTCTGTGGTGTGCATATCAGTGATTTCACCGATGGGATCCGGTAATGCACATACCTGATGAATCCCTTCGATGATTTGGCGCATACGTGCTTCGTTCAGCAGCATACGGTCGATCAGCCCTTCTGCCATCCCGTTTTCCCTGGCATTTTTTATGTCCTGCGCATTAGCCTCCAGAATAGCAGGGATATCCTGCTCCAGCTGTTTTGCAATCGTGTTTAAAAGTGTATCCTTCTGCTTTCTATCCGCATTCATAATCTGGCTTGAAGCCTGTTTACAAGCTTTTCCCAGCTCTTTCAATGTTTTCATTTACATTGCCTCCCTTATATCAAACAGCGTTCCGCGGTAATCATCTCGCAGAATATCATAAAGAATCGACGGCTGCCGCCCATTTGCGATTATCATTGGAATACCGTGCTCATTCGCGAACTGTGCCGCGGATATTTTGGTAACCATACCTCCGGTACCGCGGGAGGATCCGGCTCCCTTTGCCATGCTGAAGACAGCGTCATCGATAGCCCTTACGACCGGGATCAGGCGGGCATCCTTATTTTTCATAGGATCGTCATTAAACAATCCGTCGATATCAGACAGCAGCACCAGCAGATCGGCATTGGTCAGATAGGCGGTGACTGCACTCAGTGTATCGTTGTCTCCATAGGCGATTTCATCAACGGCTACACTGTCATTTTCGTTGACGATGGGAATCACACCGTATTCCAGCAGTGTCTCCAGAGTATTCACGGCATTTGCACGCAATACTTCGTTTTTGGTGACGGTTTTGGTGATTAACAGCTGTGCAATGCTTTGACCGTATTGGGAAAAAAATTTATCATAGATAAACATCAGCTCACATTGTCCTACGGAGGCTGCCGCCTGTTTCTCCCGCATCAGCTCCGGACGCTTGCGCATCTGCATCTTGGCAACACCAGCCGCAACCGCTCCACTGCTAACTAAAACAACATCCAGTCCTCTGTTTTTTATATCACTCAGCACCATGGCTAAAGCATCTATGCGCTGAAAATTCAAGCCTCCGCCAGGATGTGTCAGCGTGGAGGAGCCGACTTTGACAACGATTCTTTTTATTTGTTTCATATCTTTCATTTATTTACAACCCCTTTGAAAATTGTTTCTTCTATTATACCCAAGAAGAAACAAAGACGCAATGCTTTCTATATATTTTATGGTTGTAGCAGATATTGATGCTGGAAAGTCCCGATTGACAGGAGGAATGCTGTACGCATATCCGTAGAGGATGCTTCTGTTTGCCTCTTCAATCTGCTTCGCAGAGGGAACAGCAGCCATACTGTCCTGCTTTTTTATCATATGCATTGCCGTATTTTGGGTATGCTGTCATGGCGTCGTGCAGGCTTGTTTTGATATTTACCAGACAGGCGATGAAAAATTTCATGGCTGTTGATTTGCCTTGCCTCGCTTTGTCTTACAAATTTGTAGCTTTATGATTTTCTTTATGCCAGATCAGGGAAGAGGAACTGCTTTTCTATGAAAAAATTTATGGTTTTTAGCACTAAAGTGTTGACAGTGCTAAAATATTGGCATATACTATTAGCAGACTTAAAGAGCGAGTGCTAACAGGAGGTAATTACGTATGGCGAGAAAGAAACAATTCAAGGCTGAGTCCAAACGTCTATTAGATCTGATGATCAACTCTATTTATACACATAAGGAAATTTTTTTAAGAGAGCTGATTTCAAATGCAAGTGATGCGATTGACAAGCTGTATTATCAGGCACTGTCTGATAACCTGAGCGATGTAGATACATCCGGCTTTAAAATTTATCTGGAGGCAGATAAGGAAAACCGCACCCTGACAATCCGAGATAACGGTCTGGGTATGAACAAGGATGAGCTGGAGGACAATCTGGGAACGATTGCGAAGAGTGGCTCTCTGGCGTTTAAGCAGGAGATGGAAGAGGCAGAGAAGAAGGATGATGTGGATATCATCGGACAGTTTGGTGTCGGCTTCTATTCCGCATTTATGGTTGCCAGCCGTGTGGAGGTAACGACGAAGAAATACGGGGAAGAAACAGCATATCTGTGGAGCAGCAATGCGGTTGACGGCTATTCCATTGATGAATGTGAAAAAGAAGAGCACGGAACAGAAATCGTGCTGTACCTGAAGGATAATACGGAGGATGAGAATTATGACGACTATCTGCAGCAGTATGAGATTGAGCGTCTGATTAAGAAATATTCCGACTATATCCGTTACCCAATCGAAATGTGGGTGGAAACCAGCAAGCGTGTGGACGAGCCGGAAAATGAAAACGAGGACGCGGATAAGCCTGCAGAACCGAAGTATGAAACTGTAAAGGAATTGAAAACGCTGAATTCCATGATTCCACTGTGGAAGAGAAGCAAGTCTGAAATAACAAAAGAAGAATATGATGAATTCTATAAGAGCAAATTCAATGATTATACAGAGCCGCAGAAGGTGATTCATACAAGTGTTGAGGGGGCAGTTTCCTTTACAACGCTGATGTTTATCCCAGGTAAGGCACCGTTCAACTATTATTCTCAGGATTACAAGAAGGGGCTGCAGCTGTATAGCCGTGGTGTCTTCATCATGGATAATGCGGAAGAGCTGATTCCTGAGCATTTCCGTTTCGTAAAGGGACTGGTAGATTCACAGGATCTATCTTTGAATATCTCCCGTGAAATGCTGCAGCACGACCGTCAGCTGAAGGTGATTGCGAACCGTATTGAGAAGAAAATCAAATCCGAGCTGCTGCTGATGCTGCGCAATGATCGTGAAGAGTATGAGAAGTTCTGGAAGAATTTTGGTCTGCAGATCAAATTCGGTGTTTACAATGATTTTGGCGCAAACAAGGAAACCCTGCAGGATCTGCTGATGTTCTATTCCAGCAAGGAACAGAAGCTGGTTACACTGGATGAATATATCAACCGCATGGAGGAAGGACAGGAGCACATCTACTTCATGAGCGGTGACAAGGTAGAGCTGATTGACAATCTGCCACAGGTTAAGAAGGTGAAGGAAAAGGGATATGAAATCCTGTATCTGACGGACAATGTGGATGAATTTGCGCTTCAGGCTTTGATGAATTACAAAGAGAAAACCTTTAAGAATATTTCTCAGGGCGATCTGGACCTCGACAGTGAAGAGGAAAAGAAGGAGCTGGAGAAAAAGGCTGAGGAAAATAAGGATCTGTTAAGCGGTATTAAGGAAGTGCTGGGGGATAAGGTGAAGGATGTTAAAATTTCTTCCCGCCTGGTGGATGATCCGGTTTGCCTGAGCAGTGAGGAAGGCATGTCCTTTGAGATGGAAAAGGTGTTAAGTGCTATGCCGGAAGGAAATCCGTATGGTATGAAGGCATCCCGTATTTTGGAAATCAATCCGAATCATGAAATCTTCAATGCTTTGCAGAAGGTATATGAGCAGGATAAGGATGCAGTGAAGGATTATGCAGATTTACTATATGATCAGGCATTGCTGATTGAGGGCTTCCCGATTGAAAATCCTACAGAATTCTCTAAGAAGATCTGTGATTTCATGGTAAAGGCCAGCAAATAAAAGCGCATTACAGTATATAGAACAAGAAAACAACCTGTTTCAGTGAAGCTATGCACTGTGACAGGTTTTCTTCTTCTTATTGTTTAGGCGTTATTTAATGCAGAATATAATGATGAAAGCCATATGTAGCAATAATGCTTTTACTGGCAGAAAAAGCGCAGGATAGCGACAACTGTAATCAGCAATATGCTCAGAAACAGGATCCTTCTGTATGCATAATGAAGCATTATGGGAAGGAATCAGTGCTCGATACTGCCAGAAGAAACATATGCAACTGTATCAAAGGAAATGAAGCGATACGATTACGAAGGAAGATAGAAACGTAAAAAGCTGCTTACAATGAAAAACCATGCCACTGTACCGGATGAAAGCGAAGCAATCTGGGTACAAAGGAACCTAGAAACGTGAAAGACTGCTTCCGGCTGCTTTGGCAGAAATGCTGCTGAACACGCTGCATAGCCATAGCATATAGGAAAGCGTCTTGCTATTTCATCTGCTGAGACGCTCTGCAGATGAATACAAGAAGAGCTGCTACATGTCTTATTTATGTAAATGATGCGGAGTATGGCTGCATCCGTATAAAAACACCTGTTTTATCACACAGAGGTCTGATTCTATGGTACAATTAGAACACTTCCGGTAGACGGGTATGGTTTTACCGGATACAGCATATCATACGACGAGGGAGGTGCCTGTATGAGACGAAGAAGTATATTTGGTATTATTGTGCTGTCCATTATAACCTGCGGTATTTACTATCTGATTGCCTGGGTACAGATATTCAGTGATATCAATTACGGAGCAAGAGAGAACGATACCGCCATCACCGATCTGCTACTGTCCTTTGTGACCTGCGGTATCTGGGGGATTTTCTGTTTCTGGAAATATTCCAAAAAGCTGTATGTGATGGGAGCCGAGGATAACAGTCTGATCAATGTTCTGCTATCTGTGTTTGGCTTGCCGATTATCTCGCTCTGTATCATGCAAAGCAGTATCAATGATTTGATCGATCGCACCTACTGATATGAGCCGTGATGTAAAAAAAGCACTGGGAATCGGAGTGATCCTGTTTCTGGTGCTCTTCGTTTTCGGAAGCTTCTGTCCGATGGAGCGGATATTGGGAATACCATGTCCGGGCTGCAATATGTTTTCTGCCATATACTGGCTATGTAAAGGAAATCTTTCTGCCGCATGGTATTTCCATCCGGCTGTATTCCTTCTGCTTCCTTACACAGTGATGTGCGCAGTGCTTTTTGTGAGAAACCGGGAGGGTATCTTAAAGAGCAGAGTATTTCGTGTGATGAGTGTGCTTTTGTTAGGAACCATGCTTGCTGTGTATTTATGGCGAATGCTCTATGTGTTCCCTCATGCCCCTATGCAGCTGAATGAGCATGCACCGCTTATTCGCCTGCTACAGCTATTTTTTTGAGAAGCGCTTCTTCCTTTGGGGAAATATAACAAGCACGCAAGCTTGTTATAAAAGCTTCCTTGTCTGATGAAGGAGAAGTCTCAGCTTGTGAAAAAAAGTGAAAAGCAAACAACAGAGGAAAGCTCGATAAGTCGATAAATATCGGCTTTTTTTGTTTATGGTAAAGAGCGCATAGAGTCTGTTTGTGAAAAAGTGATAACGGTTACAGCAATTTTGTTGAAAAGCTCCTGCTGAATTTGAAAAATAAGGTAAAAAATAGGGCATATTACTTGTATAAAAGGTTAAAATATGCAGTATAATTCAAAAATTAACGTAAATTAAGGTAAATTTTACTTAAAAGGATAGACAGCTTCACTTGTGAAATATATAATAAGCCTGTAAAGAGGTGTTGCTGTATATGAATAAAAATATTGGTGAACTAATCAAACAGAAACGGACAGAAAATAAGATGACACTGAAGGATATCAGTGAAGCAACGGAGCTTTCCATCGGTTATCTGTCCCAGCTGGAACGGGGACTGACCTCCATTGCTCACGATACGCTGAAAAAGGTCGCAAAGGCGCTCGGGGTTGAGATGACGTATTTCATGGAACAGCCGAAAACCAAGGAAAAAGCGGTATTGCGCAGCTATGAGCGGGAAATTCTGCGTATTGAGGGAAGCTCAATCATCGAATATGCGATGACAAATATGGCAGATCGTGGGGAAATGCTGCCGAAGCTGGTCGAGATTTTGCCCCAAAAGGAAGTGGAGGAATCGCTGCCGTATCCACATGAGGGGGAAGAATTCGTCTACGTGCTGGAAGGCATTTTGACCCTGCAGATCGAGGATGATGTCTGTGATCTGTATCCGGGAGACTGTGCACATTACAAATCCACAAGAACACATAACTGGAGCAATCAGACCAATAAGGTCGTAAAATTCATCACCATCAATACACCGAACCTTTTTCAGGAAGCAGGAGAGAAGCTATGAAAGAGCCTACCGTAATCAATATTCAGAAATATTCTGTGCATGACGGAGACGGTATCCGTACAACGATATTCTTTAAGGGCTGTCTGCTGAACTGCTGGTGGTGCCACAACCCGGAAAGTCAGAGGTATGCACCGGAGCTGATGTTTAACCGTGAAAAATGCAATGGCTGCGGCTATTGCAGGAAGGCATGCAGTCATGGAGCCATTACGATTGAGGAGGATGGTACAGCACATACCGATACAGAGAAATGTGTGCTATGTGCAGACTGTCTGGACTACTGTCTGCACAACAATCGTGAAATCGTCGGGAAGCAGTACAGTATCAAAGAGCTGATGACCATCGTAAACAAGGATGCGCATTTCTATGAGGAAAGCGGCGGTGGAGTGACCCTTTCCGGGGGAGAGGTCATGACGCAGGATATCGACTATCTACAGGAGCTGTGCAAACAGCTGAAGGATAAGGGATACAATGTCGCGATTGATACCTGCGGTTATGCGCCAAAGGAAAGCTATGCACGACTACTGCCGTATGTAGATACCTTCCTGTACGATATCAAGACGCTGGATGATGAAGCACATAAAAAGTATATGGGAAAATCCAACGCAGTCATTCTGGAGAATCTGGAATTTCTGGCAGACAGCCGTGCGAATATCAATATCCGCATACCGGTCGTTGTTCCAGTGAACAGTGATGCAGATACGATGCTGGATATCATTGCATATTTGAAAAAGCGCATTGGAATCGTGAAGGTGAATCTGCTGCCGTATCATAATACGGGAAGCAGCAAATATGAAAAGCTTGGTCGCGTCTATCCCGCAGCGGATTTGGACGTGCCATCACAGGAGCATATGGAAATGCTGAAATCACTGTTTGAGGAACATGGTTTTCAACAGGTTAAGATAGGAGGATAAACAATGGAACTCAGAGGAATGAATGAACGTATCAAGAAGCTAAGGAAGCAGAGCGAGGAAACAACACCGCATATCTTTATGGAGCGTGCCATGCTCATGACAGATGCCTACAAGAAATATGAGGGTGAGGTATCGATTCCGGAGCTGCGGGCACTGTCGATGAAGGAAATCTTTTCCCGCAAAACCATCACCATCGAAGACGGGGAACTGATCGTCGGAGATAAGGGTGCCGGACCGCAGTCAACCCCAACCTTCCCGGAGCTTTGCTGTCATACACTGGAGGATATGAAGGTTATGAATGACCGTGAGCTGATCTGCTTCAAGGTCAGTGAAGAGGATATGAAGCAGCAGGAGGAAACGATTATTCCGTTCTGGGAAAAACGCTCCATTCGTCATAAGATTATCAACTCCATGTCACAGGAATGGAGAGACTGCTATGAAGCAGGTATTTTCACAGAATTTATGGAGCAGCGTGGTCCAGGTCACACCGTCGGTTCCGAGAAAATCTATGCGAAGGGATTCCTGGATTACCAGCAGGATATCGAAGAAGCGATTGCTGCGATTGATTTCCTAAACGATCCGGAGGCGATCGAAAAACGCGATGAGCTACGCGGTATGAGCATTATGTGCGATGCCATTATGATTTTGGGAAAACGCTATGCAGCGCTGGCAAGAGAGCTTGCGGAAAAGGAAAGTGATCCTGTACGTAAGGAAGAGCTGCTGCAGATTGCCGCAAACTGTGACATCGTTCCGGCACATAAGCCGCAAACCTACTGGCAGGCGATTCAGATGTACTGGTTTGTTCACCTCGGGGTGACAACCGAACTGAATCCATGGGATGCTTACTCCCCGGGCCGTCTGGATCAGCATCTGAATCCGTTCTATGAAGCAGATATCGAGGCGGGACGTCTGGATAAATCCAAGGCAAAGGAGCTTCTGGAATGTCTGTGGGTAAAATTCAATAATCAGCCGGCGCCTCCGAAGGTGGGAATTACGCTGAAGGAATCCTCCACCTATACGGACTTCGCAAACATCAATACCGGAGGAATCACACCCGAGGGAGAAGACGGGGTGAATGATGTATCCTATCTGATTCTGGATGTTATGGATGAAATGAAGCTGCTGCAGCCATCCAGCAACGTGCAAATCTCCAAAAAAACACCGACAAAATTCATCAAGAGAGCATGTGAAATCAGCCGTAAGGGCTGGGGACAGCCTGCTTTCTACAATACGGAGGCTATCATTCAGGAGCTGCTGAATGCCGGTAAATCCATTGAAGATGCACGGCGTGGAGGAACCTCCGGCTGTGTGGAAACCGGTGCCTTTGGACGTGAGGCATACATTCTGCAGGGATATTTCAATCTGCCGAAGATTTTGGAAATCACACTGCACAACGGATTCGATCCAGTTGGCGGAAAGCAGCTTGGTTTACAGCTTGGAGAAGCAGAAGACTTCAAGAGCTATGAGGAGCTGTTTGCTGCCTACAAAAAGCAGATCGAGCACTTTGCGGATATCAAGGTAAAGGGAAGCAATATGATTACCCGCATCTATGCAAAATACATGCCGGCACCATTCCTTTCCATCATCACGGATGACTGCATCACAAACGGCAAGGATTACAATGCCGGAGGAGCACGCTACAATACGAACTATCTGCAGGGAGTAGGAATCGGAACGATAACCGACTCCTTATCTGCAATTAAATACAATGTGTATGACAAAAAGAACTTTACAATGGGTGAGCTGATGAAGGCATTGCAGGATAACTTTGAAGGAGAAGAGCATGTGCGCATTTTCAATCTGGTATCCCGCAAGACGCCGAAGTACGGAAATGATGATGATTACGCCGATGCGATTATGAAGGAGGTCTTCACCTTCTATAAGAATACGATTACCGGTCGTCCGAATATGCGTAACGGTCAGTGGAGAATCAATATGCTGCCGACGACCTGTCACGTATATTTCGGTGAGGTCATGCTGGCTTCTCCAAACGGCCGTCTGGCACATAAGCCGGTCAGTGAGGGAATCTCTCCGGAAAAGGCAGCGGATGTGAACGGACCGACCTCTGTTATTCGCTCCGCAAGTAAAATGGATCATCTGTCAACCGGCGGAACTCTGCTGAATCAGAAGTTTACACCAAGCGTTGTTGCCGGAGAGGACGGACTGAACAATATGGCAAATCTGATCCGCTCATATTTCAATATGGACGGACACCACATCCAGTTCAATGTTATTGATCGTGAAACCTTGATCAAGGCACAGCAGAACCCTGCGGAATACCGGGATTTGATTGTACGTGTCGCAGGATACTCCGATCACTTCCGCAATCTGAGCAAGGAGCTGCAGGATGAAATCATCAATCGTACGGAACAAAGCTTTGCATAAGCAATATTAGGAAAGAAGGAAAACATTTATGAACAAGACCATTGGATTTATTGGCAGCGGAAATATGGGCGGTGCGATGATAGGGGGCATCATCAAAGCCGGTCTGACTGCCAGAGAAAGCATTTATGTATCCGACATCAATGAGGATAGCCTTGCACGCGTAAGGGAAAGCTATGGTGTTAATACGACAACGGATAATGCAGAGCTGGCAAAGGTATGCGATATCATCGTGCTGTCTGTTAAGCCGTTCCTGTATCCGGTAGTCATCAACCAGATCAAGGATGTTGTAAAAGAGGATGTCATCATTGTCGTTATCGCTGCCGGACAATCCTCTGCGGCTGTTGCCCAGCTGTTTGGAAGAGAAATCAAAATTGTGAAGACGATGCCGAACACACCGGCGCTTGTCGGAGAAGGCATGGCTGCCATTGCACCTGCTAAAAATGTGACAAAGGAAGAAACAGAAGAAATTACGGCCATCTTCAACAGCTTCGGTAAGAGTGAAATTGTACCGGAGCACCTGATGGATGCAGTGACTGCTGTCAGCGGTTCATCACCGGCGTATGTCTATATGATGATTGAAGCAATGGCAGATGCTGCAGTTGTGGAAGGGATGCCAAGACCACAGGCATATACATTTGCGGCACAGGCGGTATTGGGAAGTGCCCAGATGGTTCTGGAAACCGGAAAGCATCCGGGAGAGCTGAAGGATATGGTTTGTTCACCGGGAGGAACGACCATCGCCGCTGTCGCAAAGCTGGAGGAGAGCGGCTTTCGCTCCAGCATTATGCAGGGTATGAAGGCATGTGCAGATAAATCAAGAGAGATGTCAAAATAAAAATCAAATGTTTGGATGAAAACTGAGATTCACATTGTGGTTATGCTAAGGAATTGCGTAAGGCAGGGATGTCTGCGAAAGCAATTCCGGCGTAAACCCAAACGGTGCGCTGTTACAGAGGGATGCTGGAACAGCGCGTCGGTGATGATCACATAGGCAGCATTGGAGTTAAATAACAGAGAAGACGCAAGAGCGTACATTGGGAGTTAAAGAGAAGATTATGGATATTACAACTATTATTATTGGATTGCTGATCGTACTGCTGATCGGATACACTGCATTTTTCGCTTATGACCTGATCAAACACAAGGATGAGTTTGAGGGGGATACTTCCTGGTGGAAGACCGGTGCCATCGGTGCCCTGGTTAATTTCTTTGATCCACTGGGAATTGGAGCATTTGCTCCACAGACAGCATTGCTGAAATTCACGAAACAGACACGGGATAAGCTGATTCCGGGGACAATGAATGTTGCCAACTGTATTCCTGTGTTGCTGCAGGCACTGATTTTTACAACGGTTGTCAAGGTAGAAGCATGGACGCTGGTTGTCATGCTGGCTGCCGCAATGCTTGGTGCAGTTCTTGGGGCTGGTGTGGTTTCCCGTATGTCAGAGAAAAAAATCCGTCTGGTGATGGGCTTCGCTCTGGCATGTACAGCATGCATTATGCTGGCAAGCCTCTTGAATTTGATGCCGATCGGTGGAGACGCCATTGGTTTGGCAGGTGGAAAACTGGTAATTGCCGGTATTGTCAACTTCATTCTGGGGGCATTGATGACAGCAGGTGTCGGCCTGTACAACCCTTGTATGGTACTGGTGTATCTGCTGGGAATGTCACCGGATGTGGCATTTCCAATCATGATGGGCTCCTGTGCCTTTCTGATGCCGCCTGCATCTGTGAAGTTTATTAAGGAGGGGGCATACAATCGTAAATCAGCACTCTCCATGGCGATATTCGGATCGATTGCTACACTGGTTGCATCACTTCTGATTAAATCACTGCCGCTGGATGTTTTGAAATGGATCGTTGTATGTGTAACGGTATATACATCCACAGTTATGCTTCGTGCAGGATTCTCCAAGGTTAAGGAGCATACCACAGCAGGTAAAGCTGAAACAGTAGAAATTGTAGATTAACATTGAAAAGGGATCCGCTTGTGATCTCTTTTTTCTTGGTTTCCAGCTGTATAAAATAGAAATGCAGTTGCCGTATTGCTGCGATATAGAATATGTACAGATCATCATGCTATCAGCCAGGCCGCTTTTTGTAATATCGGAATAAGATGACTGGGAAGCAGAGGCTTCTTATAGTATAATAGAGAGGAGAACAAGGAGTACGGAACATGATAAAGCATATTGTATTTGATATAGGAAATGTTTTGATGAGCTTTGCGCCTGAAGCCTATTTTATCCGCTGGTTTCAGAGTGAAGAAAGGACACATCGTATATGCAACCGCATTTTTACGCATGAGGCCTGGGAGAAGTATGATCAGGGCATCTGGATGCTGGAGGATTTGTATGCAGTATATCACAAAGCATATCCGGATATGATTGAGGAAACAAATATTGTATTGCAGAACTGGCTGCAGCTGATGGAACCGATGCAGGAAAGCATCGCATTTATGAAGCAGGTGAAGGACGCTGGCTATGGAGTATATATCCTATCCAATATCAGTCAGGATTCTGCGGATTTTCTGAAGAAAACCCAGCGTTTTTTTCCGCTGGCAGATGGGGCGGTATTATCCTATGAGGAGAAAACCAACAAGCCGGATCCCCATATTTTTGAGGTGCTGCTACAGCGCTATAAGCTGAACGCCGGAGAGCTTCTTTATCTGGATGATAATGCGGAAAACATCAGACAGGCAGAGAGGTTGGGAATTCATGGAATAGTGTTTCATGATGTGTCATGTATCAAAGAAGCGAAAGGGCTGTTGAAAGAGGAATGTCATGTTAAAGATTAATCAGATGGTAACCGGGGTTATATCCGGTATGGATGAAGCGCATAATGGTTTGCTGCGCTCTGGAAAGGATGTCGTACTTGTACGCCAGGTCATGCAGCAGGAGGAGGTACGCGTCCGAATCGTCAGACGCATAGCGAAGGGATATATCGGAGAGGTTATGGAAATAAAAAAAGCATCTCCGTACCGCATTGCGGTAAAGTGTCCGATCTATGAGCGCTGTGGAAGCTGTCAGCTGCTGCATATGAATGCGCAGGGACAGCGGGAGTTTAAAAACCGCAGCATCCAGACGCTATGTGCAAAGGCGAAAATCGGAAGGCTTAAAGCAGAGGAAATCGTAGCGATGGAGGAGCCGTGGCATTATCGTAATAAAATGATTATCGGCTTTCAAAGGGATAAGCAGCGCCGTATTCAGGCCGGCTTTTATGAAGAATTCTCCCATCGCATTATTCCCTATAAGCGTTGTCCATTGCATCCTGAGATTTGTGATGATATCATTGCGGGCATTGTAGAGCTGATGGGAAAGCTGCGGATTGAACCATATGATGAGGATAAGCGAAGAGGGCTTATGCGGCATGTAGTCGTGCGTTATGGTGCGGTGAGCAGGCAGATTATGATCGTTCTTGTATTGAATTCCAATGTGTTTCCAGCAAGAAAGAATTTCATACAGGAATTAAGAAGTCGATATCCTCAGATTACAACGATTGTGCAGAATGTGAATACCAGAAAAACAAGTGTGGTTTTAGGGGATGAGGAGCGTGTGCTGTACGGTCCCGGATATATCGAGGATGTTTTGTGTGGTATGACCTTCCGAATTTCTGCAAAGTCCTTCTATCAGATCAATCATGAACAGACCGAGGTGCTGTATCAGCGTTCGGTGGAGCTGCTGAAGCTGAATGGAAGGGAAACGGTGCTGGATGCTTATTGCGGAATCGGGACAATCGGGATGTATGTGTCACGCTTTGTGAAACAGGTGATCGGTGTGGAGATTAACGGCGATGCTGTAAAGGATGCCAGAATCAATGCAAAGATCAATCAGATTAACAATATCCGTTTTGTATGTGACGATGCAGGGCGTTTTATGTCAAGGCTTGCGGCTGAGAAGAAGCGGCTGGATGTGGTGATTATGGATCCCCCGCGGAGTGGGAGCAGTGAGGAGTTCATAAAAAGTTTGGTGCGGATGAAGCCAAGTCAGGTACTGTATATCTCATGTAATCCGCAGACGCAGATGCGTGATTTACAGGTGTTTGAGCGTATGGGGTATCGTGTGCAGGGGAAACTGGTTCCTGTGGATATGTTTCCGCATACCGTGCACGTTGAAAGTATCGTGTTGCTTTCCAAACTTAAATCAAATAAGTTGAAGCATATTAATGTGGAATTAGAGATGGATGAAGTTGATTTGACGGCGGCGGAGAGTAAAGCAGCTTATGAGGAAATTAAGGAGTATGTTCTGAAGCAAAGCGGATTGAAAGTCAGCAACTTGTATATTGCACAGGTAAAGCAGAAATGCGGTATTATTGAGAGGGTGAATTATAACCTGCCGAAATCGGAAAACTCCAGACAGCCGAAGTGTCCGCCAGAGAAAGAAAAGGCTATCATGGCAGCGCTGAAATATTTTAGAATGATATAGTCTTGGCAGAATAACAGATTATTAAAATGAATTTAAATGTTAGGGTATTCTTGAATGTTTTTGGGGATTTGTGAGAGGGATGAAATCATGCCATTAGAAATAGGTGGAAGAGCAGATAAACAAGGGAATAAATATGAGATAAACTGTATAATCTATGAGATGCTCAAGGTTTTAGATGAAACGAATTATAGTGTTATTATTGAGGCACTTGGTACAGATGAGATTGGTACAGATATATTAGTTACGACTTTTGATGGACTGAAAGAACACCAGCAATGTAAAGCGCGAAATACAAGTAAAGAATATTGGAATATTTCCGATTTAAAAGCAAAAGATATATTATCTACATGGAAAATCCAACTGAATAGGGATAACAGTAGAAGAGTATCATTAGTCAGCCCTATGGCTTGCACTTTTTTATATGATTTACATAATCGGGCATGTAATACGAGTGGCAAAGCAGAAGATTTTTACTCCATGCAAATAATGAAAAGCAGTAAGGGATTTCAAAAATTTTATAAAAGTTTTTGCGCTGAAATGGACTTGGATTGCGATAAAGAGGTTGAGGTTTTAAAAAGTATTGACTATTTAAAGAGAATCTTTTATAAGCAGATGTCAGAATATGAATTGGAGGAACGCGTAAATCAAAATATAAAAGTTTTGTTTAGTAGTGAACAAAAAGTAGTTTACAATGCATTACTTTCGTTTGTTGTTGTAGAAGATATATTAGGAAAACAAATTACACAATCTGTATTATGTGATTATTTTGTAAAACAGGGAATTGTTCTTCGTTTAAAAGATGGTGATAAAAGAATTGCACCAAAAATCAATGAAATTAATCGAGAGTATAGAGAGAGTTTTAGAGCATTACAAGGTGGTCTAATTCATAGAGAAGAATTTGATGATTGTATAAAAGCTATTGAAAATGAAAAATCGACTATTATTTCTGGAAGTGCTGGTTATGGAAAAAGTGGGTGTACAGAGGCAATTTTAAATTATTGCGATGAAAGGAAACTTCCTTATATTGCAGTAAAACTTGATCGAAGAATACCTCATAAGAATTGTGAAATTTGGGGACAAGAACTGGGACTTCCCGGGTCAATTGTTTATTCTATGCATTGTATTTCAAGAAACGAAAATGCGGTAATTATTTTAGATCAATTGGATGCTTTAAGATGGACACAGGCCAATTCCAGTGAAGCACTTGCAGTTTGCATGGAACTAATCAGACAGGTAGAGTACTTGAATTGTGAAAGAAAGAAAAAAATAATTATAATATTTGTCTGCAGGACATACGATTTAGAAAATGATAATAATATAAATTCATTGTTTAAAAAGAAAGAAACTGCTGAAGATGATTGGGGAATAGTAAAAGTGGCGGATTTTAGTGAAGATGTTATAACAAAAATTGTGGGTAAACATTATGAGCAGTTGTCATCCAGGTTAAACAAATTATTAAGAATACCAAGTAATCTTTATATTTGGCAACATTTGGATATAGAAGAAGTCTATGCAGATTGTTTAACGACCAGTCATCTGATAGATAAATGGTATGAGCAAATATGCAGAAAAAGTGTAACCGCAGGATTACAGCAGAAATTTGTTTGTGAAACTAAGGAGAATATAGTTGACGCTTTAGATAGAACAGGGCGGTTATATGTTCCAAAACAAATCTTGCATGTCGAAGAAGCGAGCTTAGATTATTTAGTTTCATCGGAAATTATTACAATTCAAAATAATAGTGTTGGGTTTGCCCATCAATCAATTTTAGATTATTTTATATCCCAAAGGATGATGGAAAAGTATTTTAATGGACAAGATATAGAAAATATTATAGGGGAAAAATGTAAGCAAACACCTGGAAAAAGGTATCAGGTACAGATGTTTTTACAAAATCTTTTGGAATATGATAGTAGTGATTTTCTTCTAATTGGTGAAAAGATGCTGAGTTCAGATGGTATCAGATATTATGTCAAATATGTCTTTTATGAGACTTTAGGGCAAATTCAAGAACCAGATGATAATATCATTCAATTTATTTTAGATAATTGTGAAAATGAGATTTATGGTAAATATTTATTAGATAATGTTATTTTTTCAAGAAAGCAATATATAACCATCCTGAGAAATCAAGGTGTCTTGGAGCGATGGTATTCCGAACCAAAGAAAAAAGTTTTAGTTTTCAATTTATTGCAGAGTATTACTCCTGATTTAGATGATGATGATATTTCTTTCATTAAGAAACATGCTTTTTATGATAAGAATGAGGACGAACAGTTCATGAGATGTTTTCTCCATGATATTACACAGGAAAGAGAGGAAATGTTTGAACTTAGAATGTTGTTTTATGAACACTATCCTGAGTATGCAAAAGAAGTTTATATAGATGTTAAGTCTATGATGAAAAAATTTGGAACAAGAACAATCCGACTTATTTCTTTTTGGCTACAAAATAAAATAAAAAGTCAGGGTAGATATGTATACCGTTATGAAGAAGAATTAGTAGATTCAGATGATTCTTTTTTTATAGATAATGTGGAAATTGTATTTAATGAATTTCTTCCATATATACCAAAAGAGAGTGGATTGGAAGTAAAGTATAGCGACTGGTCAGGAAGGTATATGCATAAAAGAAATATTGAAAGAGCCTGCGTGGGGTTAGTAAAAAAAGCGACTATAGCATTATGTTGTATATCTCCAGAGCGGTTTTTTGAATATTATGAACCATATATGGGGCGAGGGTATCATGTATTTAATGAAATAATTCTAAGCGGATTGGCAGCTCTATCTCCCTTATATAGCAATCGGATAATGCGTTATCTTAGCAATGATGTAGACAAAAATGTTTTTGATTATACCAGTGGAGCAGAGGATGAATTGGGGCTTGTAAAAGAGGTTTTAAAAATTCATGGAAACAACTGTGATAAAGAAGAATTATTATTAATAGAAGATGCAGTTTGTCGTTATATTTCTCCCAATGCATCTGAATGGTATAAAAGTAGGATTGAGCAGAACAAACAGAAAGTATATCCGCCTGTGTACTGGAGTTTTTGGGGAGACTTACAGTATGAATTATTACAGTGTTTACCGGAAGAACGAATTGGCATAAAAACAAAGGAATTATTGCATGTGCTGGATAGGCGCTTTCATACAGTTTCATCTCGCTATTGTAATAAGAATGTACATTCAGGGTGGGTAAAGTCACCTGTTTCAGATAAAAATATTAGTGAGGGACAGTGGCTTCAAATCATCACAAACAGAAAGTTGAAAAATCATGGGCAACATGGATGGATTGAAGTAAAAGGTGGATTTATCGAAAGTTCTTATGAAGCATATGCGAGTGATTTCCAATCAGTAGTAAAGCAGCATCCACAGGAAATGATAAACCTTGTTTTAAAGAATAAGGAACGGGTATTACCTGTGTTTGTGGATTCTTTATTTTTAGGAGTGGAAATATCGGAGAAATTGGCGGAGGTTGATTTTTCAGTTCTAGAGAAGTTATTATGTGAGTTTTCGTGTGATATGAATAGTCATAGAGCTTCATATTTTTGTGGAATAGTTGAAAAAGTAAATGATGCTCATTGGTCTTTAGAGGTAATGGAACAATTAATAAATATTGCTTTAAAACATCGTAATCCAGAATTAGACAAACCTAATGTAACAAACTTAGAAGACAAAGAAATGAAGAGTTGTGATATGTTACATAGTAATGCATTAAATTGTGTTAGAGGAAACGCAGCAAGGACGATAGGACATTTGCTATTGAAAGATAGGGATTTGTTTTTACGATTTAAAGATATTATTGATGGATTGACAAGAGATGAAAATCCTGCGGTGCGTTTTGCGTCATTATATGCTTTATGGCCATCTTATAATATCGATAGAGCGTGGGCGGGAGAAAAAATTATATGTTTGTATGAGTCAGATATTCGAATGGCAAGTTTTCATGATTCGAAAAATATGTTTTTTCTTCTATATCCTAAATACAAGGAAAGGGTTATTAATATCATCGAGAAATGTTTTGAGTCGGAAGATAAACAACTTGTAAAAATGGGAGGAAATGCCGTTTGTGAATTTTATATAAGGCATGCTGAATTTGAAAGAATAATGTTGTCTGCCGAAGCCAAAAGTGAAGAGCAGGTAAAAGCTATATTGGATATGGCGGTAATCTATTTAGAAATTGATGATTATCGGGAGACGGCAAAGCAAATAATCCTGACTTATAAAAACATTGATACTGATGTAGAATTTCCATTATCTAGGATGTTCTATGATAAGTATGTGGATGCAAAGCGTGATAGAGAATTTTTGCGTGAGTTCATGAAAGCACAGGTAAGCAGAAGAACAATATATGCATTTGTTAATTATTTGGAGGAAAATGCAAATTCTATTGTTGACTATGCAGATATTATTTTACAGCTATGTGAGAATGTATTACAGATGGAGGTAGAAACCTTGAGAGAGCAATGGGGCATAGAAGATGAAATTTCAAAATTGATTATATCGTTATACGATGAAACAGCTAATTCTAGTAGAATAACAGATAAACAGATTGCTGGTAAATGTTTGGACTTATGGGATATCATGTTTGAAAGGCAACTCGGGTCAGTAAGAGAAGTTAGTAGGAAATTAATGGAACGGTAAAAGGAGGGCTGCAAGGTGGAGGATAATAAAGATAATTCAAATATTGTTGAGAATGAAATTATTATTTATCAAACGGAAGATGGACATACAAAAATTGATGTGAAGCTGGAAGGCGAAACTGTTTGGCTTACACAAGCTCAATTATGTGAACTTTACCAAACGAGTAAATCCAATATTAGTAAGCATATTAAGCATATCTTTGAAGAAGGAGAGTTAGAAGAAAATGCAGTTGTTCGGAAATTCCGAACAACTGCTGCAGATGGAAAAAACTATAATACAATACATTACGATCTTAATATGATTATTTCTCTTGGATATAGAGTAAAATCTGTATGCAACAAGTGTTGATTATGATTCCAAGAATAGTGAATCCATTGCATTTTTCAAAATGGTACAAAATAAATTACACTATGCAGCACAAGGACATACAGCTGCAGAAGTTATATATGAGCGTGCGGATGCCAGTCAGCTTTTTATGGGATTAAAAAGTTTTTCTGGTGATTTTTCTGTATTGAAAGATATCAGTATTGCAAAAAATTATCTCAATGATGAAGAGTTAAAGGTCTTAAATAATATTGTATCAGGATATTTTGATTTTGCGGAAATTCAAGCTATGTGCCACAATCCTATGTATATGGCAACTATTTAATATGGACAGCTTTGTACTTTTTTTATCAGGACAACACCACGCTGCTGTGATAACATCATGTCATAACAAGGAAGCATTATGGAGGTATGGCAATGAACAGAGCAATAACCACTTTATTTATGCTGATGTCTGTTGATGGAAAAATAAGTACCGGAGCATCGGACGAGCTGGATGTTGATAAGGATTTTCCAGAAATTAGCGGTGTAAAAGAAGGCCTGCATCAATATTATGAAATAGAACAAACAACAGACCTATGGTCATTTAATACCGGACGAGTTCAGAAAAAGATGGGCGTTAATGAAAAGGCTTATCCAGCAAAATCACCTGTATCATTTGTTCTACTGGATAATCATCATGTAACGGAGCATGGCGTGCGTTATGTATGTGAGTGGGCAAAGGAATTCGTATTGCTTACACAAAATCCTATGCATCCAGCATATTCTGTGAAAAAAGAAAATCTGCACATCATCCGACAGGATTCTCTGGATTTGACAGAAGCATTGCGGATTTTAAAGGAAGTGTATGGCTGTATGCAGTTGACCATTCAATCCGGTGGCACATTGAATGGGATGTTTTTAAGGAATAAGCTGATTGATTATGTGGATATCGTAGTCGCTCCCATATTGATCGGAGGGAAATCTACCGCAACCCTGATTGACGGCGCTTCTATCACTTCGAGGAATGACCTTGCTTTGCTGGGGCCGCTGCAGCTTAGTGCATGTGATGTTTTAGAAAATTCCTATATTCGCCTGAGGTACAGGGTTATAAAGTAGGCTACTTGCATATTCACAAGCTTACATGCCGACAGGATCAGAGCTATGAAAGCAGCACGCAGGATCATAAGAAGTAAGCTGCAAATATATCAACTGGCAACAATCATAACCATATAGTCTTGAAAGGCAAGGAATGATAAGGACCAGCTCCTGCAATCAGCGATAAGCAATATGTATATAGGAAAGGGACGCGCGAGGAATATAATTATTGAATAAGAGGCGAGGCAATCAACATGAAAATACGTACGGAATATACCTGTCCACTGGAGCTTACACATGATATTACAAAGGGAAAATGGAAGCCTATGATCCTGTGGCAGCTGGGGAAGGGTACACACTCTTTATCTGTTTTGAAAAAAGAAATACGGGGCATTTCACAGAAAATGCTGATTGAGCAGCTGAAGGAATTGACACTATGCGGTATGGTGGAAAAGCACAGCTATGATGGATATCCGCTGCACGTAGATTACAGCCTTACAAGGCGTGGACGGAAAATGCTGGAGGCGATTGAAATCATGCAATCGATAGGAATCGAAATCATGCAGGAGGATGCTTGCACAGATACGTAAAGGAGCGTGGGCCTTTATAGTTACAAAAAAGTGGGTAATGTACAAAGTCATCCGGTAAGGCTATAATGGGGGAAAAGGAGGGTGAGTTTTATGATGAGAGATTGCGAAGCAACCATTGGAAAGCTAATTGATAAACAAGGGGTTGCGTTTATCAGCTCTGTGGATGCGGATGGGTTTCCAAATACGAAGGCGATGCTGCCTCCAAGAAAAAGAATTGGAATTCAGACGTTCTACTTTACCACAAATACCTCTTCCATGCGTGTGGCACAGTATCGGGAAAATCCGAATGCGTGTATTTATTTCTGTGATAAGCGCTATTTTCGAGGTGTGATGCTGCTTGGAACAGTTGAGGTGCTGGAGGATGCGCAAAGCAAAGAGATGATATGGAAAGAGGGAGACACAATGTATTATGCAAAGGGGGTAACCGATCCGGATTACTGTGTTTTAAAAATAACGGTGACAAAGGGCAGATATTATTCTAACTTCAGTTCCGAAACCTTCGCTATTCCCACACCGAAGGATTTGCCGCTGTAAGTTGGTTATGTATAAAGTCGAAAGCTTCCTATATATGAAAACAAGACTATCTATCAGATTATTCTGTACATAGTCTTGTTTCTTGTTATAATCTATATAGCGGTAGTTCTTATGAATGGCAGAGATTGCTCTTGCGTGATATGCTGGTATATGAAAGACATTCTTGTGCAAACGATTGAGAGCGAAAAACCTCAGCTGTGAGGAATGCAGCTATTTCTGTAGCTGCTGCAAGGAGGACAAACGATGACAGAGAGAGAAAAAATGCTGGCAGGAGAGCTGTATGACTGCGGAGATGAAGAGCTATTGAAGCAATGGCATAAGGCAAAGGATTTGGTACGTGACTACAATCGTACAGATTCTGCGGCAGCACAGGAAAAGAAACGTATTTTAAAAGAGCTGCTTGGCGGCATGGGAGAGCATTTATGGATAACTGCTCCTTTTTATGCAGACTATGGAAATAATATTTATTTTGGAAATAATTGTGAAGTCAACATGAACTGTACATTTCTGGATGATAATAACATTATCATCGGAGATAATGCACTGATTGCTCCCAATGTTCAAATCTATACGGCATTTCATCCTACCAGTGCCAGGGAACGCTTTGGAGAACCAAAAGCAGACGGATCCTTTGAATTTTGTAAAACCCAGACTGCTCCGGTTGTCATTGGCGACAACGTATGGATTGGCGGTGGCGTGATTATTCTGCCCGGTGTAACCATTGGAAACGATGTTGTGATTGGAGCCGGCAGTGTTGTAACAAAAAGCATACCGGATCATGTCATTGCCTATGGAAATCCCTGTCGTGTGATCAAAGAAAATGCATGAGCGCCTGGTTGGAGAAAAACGAAGAGATGCCGGAGGAAGAAGCCATACCAAAACAATAAATCCGGATTCCCGCAGGAAATGTAATTCAAGGAGCGCTTGAAATAGTGAAGGATGATGATGTCAGAGCACACCAGTTCCTACAGAGGATTCACGTTTGAAGCCGCAAAAGCAGTGACTGTATCGTGATTTCTCAATAGTGACTGGCTTTGTTAGCAGCATGCAGAGGTGTGCCACGATACACAAAGGGGAGAATTGATCTTGATTCAAAACGATACGATTAACTTAAATGCTGCAATCAAGAGTTTCTTCAGCAACTACTATTTGCTTACAGTACATACTATATGAGGGGTGAAGCTATGACCAGCAAGAACATGAAAAAATATACAATTATGCAGGCATCAATGGACGAAAAAACGATCCAGCTTGTAAGCACGATTACCAGAGACACCATACAGGAAATTTATCCGCATTATTATCCCATGGGTGCAGTGGCCTTTTTCCTTTCGCATCACAAAGAAAACCGTATTCGTCAGGATATAAAAAACGGCAGTGTGTATCTTCTGTTTCATAATGAACACAATGCAGTCGGTACTGTCACATGCAAGGAAAATGAAATCTGTCGGCTGTTTGTCCTGCCCGAATATCAAGGAAGGGGCTATGGAAGCAGTCTTATGAGATTTGCGGAGGAAACGATATTCGCAGTCTTTGCAAGCTGCAGATTGGATGCATCACTGCCTGCAAAGGCGATTTATAGAAAGCGCGGTTACAGGGAAATAGAGTCGCATGTAATTCCCACAGAGCATGGAGATTTTCTCTGCTATGATGTTATGGAGAAACGAAAGGCTTAGAAAAAAAGCCACTTTTTTATAGAAGCAGGCGCTTCAAAGCAGTTCTCATATTTCATGCTGTGGCAAGAGACACCGGCATATAGACAATTGCTGTTCAATGCTTTCCTGCAGAAGCCGTAATCTGTTCTGTCTATCGTGATAAAATAGTACAGGAAAAAGTGTTCGCATCATTCAATTCCTGTGATGGGGGTAATGTTAAAAATCTTTGACAAGGTTCCAAATATCTTTGCTGGTATTGAAAATCGCAGTACCGTATAATTTTCTATGAAAGGAGTCAACATGAAGTTAGGAAATAATATTCTGAAAGCAAGAAAACAGCTGCGACTTTCGCAGGAACAGCTTGGGGCAGCCGTCGGTGTCACCAGACAGACCATATCGAATTGGGAACTAAATGAAACGGTTCCGGATGCGAGGCAGCTGCTGGCTTTATCACAGGCACTGAACATCAGTATGGATGCCCTTGTGGATAACGAGGAGCGGCCTGTACAGACACCGGAAATACAGGATATGGAATCACGCCCGACACAGCGGCAATCCAAGAAGCTGACTGTGCTGCTGTCTGTGATTATCCTTCTGCTGGTACTTGCCTTCATTTCCGCCAGTTGACAGGGTATAGGAAGATGAAAAAAGGCGAATCAATGCAGCAAACCGTAAAATGGATTCTGGTATTGCTTATAGCAATCAAGGTTGGAACATTTGTCATGGAGCGATTATATGATCTGCATATAAATGTATGGCTTGCTCGTGGTGCTGGTGCAGTTGCGACGGCGTTATGCGCTTTGCCGATGCAGCGCTGGCTTGAGAAAAAAAGCAAGCATACCAATTCCGTAATATAAACTGAAGTGATAGTATTTTGAATAAGAAGAGTCTTTAAATAAACGCAGGGATTTATGATGATTGAGGTAGCTCTAAAGTATCATAAAGTTTCAAACAGACAGTGAAAATATCAGAGTTTAGAAGGAGTGCACAGACATGACTGCACTTCTTTTGCTTTTCTGGCAAATGATAAGGATGGCTGCAGGATTGCAAATAGTTTGGGTAGTGCAAAGCAGAATATTTGAATCAAAAGCTGTGCATTCAAATAAAATTACCGGAAACGGATAAGAAATGACAGTACTGCAGCTGCACCATAAAAATGCCATACATTGCAGTAATCTACAGAATTCCCTGTACATTACTGTTTTTGTTTACTATAATTTATATGACTGACAGACAAAGAGGACTGCAATATAAAAAGCAGAAATGCGTTCAGCTTTAGCGGCAATAGTATGGAGGAAGGTATGCGAAATATAAAAATAGCGTTTTTTGATATTGATGGAACTTTGATTGATATGGATAAAAAAATTATGAGTGAGCAGATGGAGGAAACACTTCTGCAGCTGCAGCGAAACCATATCATCATTTGCATAGCGACCGGAAGACCGCCAAAAAGTGTGCCGCATTTTCAGAAGGTGAGCTTCGATGCCTTTCTTACATTCAATGCCTCCTATTGCTACACAAAGCAGGAGGTGATTTTCAAAAATCCGATACCGACTGAGGATGTACATAAAATCATTGGTAACGCGAAGGCGATTCATCGTCCCGTTGTGCTTGCGAATGAAAACCGCAAGGGTGCGAATGGACGCGATCGGGACATTGTGGATTATTTTGCTATCAGCAAGCAGACAGTCGATGTGATCGAGGACTTCGATGCGCTTGCAAATGAGGACATCTATCAGATCATGCTGGGTGGCAGAAAAGAGGAATATGCTGCTGTTTTGAAGGGGGTTCGTGGTGCTGCTATCACAGCATGGTGGCCCAGAGCTGTGGATATCATACCGGCAGATGGCGGAAAAGGACGCGGCGTGGAAAAGATACTTGCATATTTCCAGCTGTCTAAGGAGGAGGCAATTGCCTTTGGAGATGGCACCAATGATATAGAAATGCTGCAGGCGGTTGGCACCGGGATAGCGATGGGAAATGCCGGCGAGGATGTGAAGGCCGCAGCTGATGAGGTTTGCGGCAGTGTAAAAGAGGAAGGAATCTATCATTACTGTAAGGCTAAAAATTTGATTCCATAAGAAAGCGGTTTGCTTATGGCAGCTGTATGCAATGAAAATGAACAACAGGGAGTGGGTAAATTTGAATAGCTTTCATATCATCCTGCCGGTTATGACAGCAGGAGCTGCCATTGTGGTAGTTTTGCTGGTATTGAAGCAAAAAAGAAGACATGAAATAATCGTTGCGGATACGTATATGGCAGAGGGACTCAGTATCGGCTTGTGCCTTGGTGCGGCTGTGGGTGCTGCGCTGGGAGGTGGCTGGCTGAGCTATACGATGAGCTTCGGCATGCTGGCTGGATTTCTTATCGGCCTACAGCAAAAGAAAAAATGAGAAAGTGCTTTATAGTGAAGTGGAAGGGAGTTTCTATATGGAGGAGATCATACGTGTGGGAATTGGTGTTCTGATTGTACAAAATGGCAGAATCCTGTTGGGACACCGTGTACAAAACGCAGCGGATACCGGTGGGATTTATGAACCGGATTCCTGGTGTCTTCCCGGCGGAAAGCAGGAGTATGGAGAAACCGTGCTACAGGGTGCCATACGGGAAACCAAGGAGGAAACCAATCTGGATATCGCAGATTTGTTTGTATTCAGTGCAGCAGACGACATCCAGCCGGACAGACATTTTGTCACCATTCAGGTGATTGCGAGAGCATGCAGCGGAGAGCTGAGGGTGAATGAGCCTGCAAAGCAGGATGCATGGGAATGGTTTCCTATTGATCAGCTGCCCAAGCATATCTATTCGCCCTCAAAGAAATTTATAGACGCATATTGTATGGCAGAAAACAGGTGCGTGCGTACGATGAACGCAGAAGGAGAAGGATATGAAGCAGTATGATTTTGTAAACAGGAGCTATCACATGAAGGATATGGTCATGATCGCAACGACGAAGCATCGAAGCATCATCGCCGCGTATGCCGCAAGGGGCTATGAGTTTATCAACATGATACCTGCAGAGGTCAGCGCAACTGGCTGCATCCGTAAGATTGATCTGGCAATCTCTAAGGAAGCGGACGCATGAATTTTTATTATTCCATCTGTGTCAGTCTTTCTGTGGGATTGGTATTCGGTATACTGGGCGGTGGTCTGAAGCAGCTATTCTGGCATAAGGGGTATTCACAAAAGCAGATTACAAAAAATTTGAAAATGATTTCCGGTGCAGCTGCTGTTTTAAAATATATCACCTGCCTGGTATTGCTGCTGGGACTGATCTGGTGCAGCTATTTTCTCATCCTTGGCATCATGGAGCCTGCTCGTGCAGAGTATGCAAACAATATGTCAGAGCTTATCGTAGCAGTGCTTAGTGTGATTTCCATCATGTTTGCCTTTGTAGAGTTCATTCGCAGAAAAAATTAAAGATTATTAGGTGTTCGCAGATTTATTGCATATAGGTCCAAACCGGAAGGAAATGTCATCCATTCCTGCCCGTAAAGGGATTGCGGCACATGTTAGCCTGCTGGCTGTATTCTGGAATCAAATGGTTATTCGCAAAGGCTGTAATGGAAGGCTCTGTGATGAAGGCAGAAAACCCAGCTGCAGTATTTTCGGATCTTTTGTGTAGGCAACGAGGATTGCAGGAATCTGGAAGACAGATCTCATGCTACGTATTTTCGACAATAGCAGTAAAAATGTGCTGTTCACCCAGTTCTTTGTAGACGACTGTCTTCTATATCGGATGAAAAGCAAAAAGAGCGTGTGGGGTGCAGGAGGTATCGCATATCATAATGGAATCATCACTGGAAGGGAGCTGGTTGTATGAGCAAGCAAAGGTATTTCCTGTCGATTCTGCTTCTGTGCCTGCTGCTTGCAGGCTGTAGGGACACAGCAGATAAAGAACGGAAGGAACCAGTCTGTGCAGGGGACAGGGCGATTTCCTTAAAAAGTGCACTGCTGGCAAATGCAACAGCATCTTATTATGGGAAGGCCGCAGAGAATGATAAAGTTCTTGCATTTATGAAGCGCAAAAGCATACAGCGTTTTCTTGCGATGTGGGTCAGGGAGGAAACCGGTGATATTGAAGCACCCATCTGGGACTATGCCAGTTTTTCGCCTGTTATGGTAAAGGATTTAGAATCAAAGGATATCTCTGCACAGAGGCAGCTGTATTCCTGTGTCTTTTCAGACGGTAGCGGTCGCTATGGCTATTGTTTGTTTGAATATCTTGACAAAGAATCCGCAATCACAAATTGGGGTGTGAAGGAAACAACACCATATCGTTATGACCTGCAAGCCAATAGCGAACGAATAGCGGACAGCCTTCTGGAATCGGATATTGACCTGTTATCCGCAAATGCAAGCAGGGTCTGTCTGTATGATGAGCATACAAGGAAAGCCGAACAGGTGATTGTATTTACCGATCATTTGAAAAATTCCTATATCTGTTCCTTCGAGACTGCCGCGTTGAAAGCCAGAAAATGGAAGCCCTTTGTGAACACGAAATAAACGGACTGTATACGTACGGTAATCGGATAGCTCCCAAACATTGCCCTTTTAGGGGTAATGTAAACTAGAGAGTGGTTTTGTAAAATAGCGCTTTAAACT
>QULU01000034.1:54115-56139 GCA_003481775.1 Clostridiaceae bacterium OM02-2AC | reverse complement strand
GGGTAATCTAAAATAAGGTGGGGTATACAAATTATGGGGTATAGAATTACATGGGGTAAAAGAGACCCCGTAAATTGTAAAGAATTAAGAAGTGCAGAAGTCACGGAAGGACATGAGCACTTCTTTTTTTACAGTTTCATAGGTATATCATCATTTAAAGAGTATAAGATTCTCGCCCTGAATCTGTTCCAGTTTGTATAACCATTACTGCTGTGTTTCAAAAGTTTGATAGACTTATTCCTGTTTTCAATAAGGGCATTATTCATTTTTCTGTTTAATGACGGTATTTTTATGAATGAATTGATGATCTCCTGTTTCCATTCGCATAATGTGTTGGAGAAGTCCTGCAATCCTTTCACATTTGAAGTCCTGCACAGAATAATGATATCTTCCAGTTCCTTTTTTGCATTTTTCTGTTCTGCACTCTTATAGAACAGATGGATGATATCTTTGATTTCAACTGCTTCTTTCAGTTTAGAATCTATTTCGATTGCCATATGATAGATATCATTGAGATTACAGTACTGGTTCAGAGCACGGTTGAACTTCTTTTCTACATTTGCATCAGAAATGCGAGGATCATTACTGAAAAGGACAAAGTCAAATTTTTTGAGCAGATAATAGTTTCGTTGCGCAATACGCAGCCTTTCCTCATCCTCAGGACAGAGGGAAGTTTTCTCTTCTTTCAGCTTTTTCCGCTTTTTTGTCAGATCATCTTTGATCTTCTTGTTTTCATTTACGACATCAATTCTTACTCTCGTCACTTTTCTTGACAATTCCTGAAGTACATGGAATTTATCGACGATACAGATGCATTCAGGAAACATCAGTCTGGATACTTCACGATATGTTTTCCACATATCAAAGGAAACATACTTGACCTTCTTCCTTTCTTTCAGCGGGATCTTATGAAAGTAATCCACAAGATAGCGCATGCGTCTTGAAGGAAGGACATCTGTAATCTTTTTCTCATTATAATCAAGCAGGACACAGATGTAATCACTGTCTCTGCTTTTGAAAGCATAAGTTTCATCAAAGCAGAGACATTCAGGAAGAGAACGTCTGTGGGGGTGGATATGCCTGTCAAAAATATTGGCGACAGAAGAAGCTGACATATGGTATTTATCAGCTACATAACTAAAAGTGGTTTCCGGTCTTTTAAGTTCATTCAGGACATTATATACGGTCGCAACAGAAACTTTGAGATTACCGGAAATAAAGGGATTGTTTTCATAAAAGGTTTTACCACAGACAGGACACACATAGCGTCTGGCTTTGTAGTGGATCATACAGGGAATTGGATTGAGAACAGAATGATTGATTTTCTTCAGTTGATAGCCTTTGACTTTTGTGGTAGCACTCTTACATACAGGACATGAGTGCTCACGTATGTTAAGCTCAAGATAAACATTCAGGTAACCATCTTCATTACATATACTGATATCTTTGATATCTGCACGATCAAGGCCAAAAGCCGTAAGAAAATCTTTCATCTGTAAAGAAGGGGCAGAAGGACAATGATCAGTCAAAGGAATCACCGGCTTTCATGATCGGACAGAGAAATATTGTGATATACATAGATAAAACCTCGCTTTCATTGTGATCACAATGGAATAATAAGGCAGAAAGCGAGAAAAGCACACAAAAGTTATGTGGAACAGGAAATAATTGAGAAGTTTCTCCTATTCAGAAGGCAGATACGGTAGTAATCAAGGTAATCTATGGACTGATACTTAGACTTAAGAAACCATAGATGAGATGAATAGACAAAATCAGGATCAAGAGAAGAAAGGACATTGATGATATCAGAATGAGATAGAATAGAGAAAGGGATCATATCATTGACGAGGATGGCGTGAGTTTTACCGCAGTTCAGACAGATAATTCTGACAATCTTGATTTTCACATTACGGACAAGGAAATCAACAGAGCGAAGGTAGGTGGCATGAAAGGCCCAGTCATGATGAGAACAGGAATTACAGACAATAGAATCAAAATCAATAGAAGCAATGATTTTATCATAA
>QULU01000034.1:0-54105 GCA_003481775.1 Clostridiaceae bacterium OM02-2AC | reverse complement strand
AATAGAAGCAATGATTTTATCATAATTTATTTGATTTAACTTGAAATTGGAAGGGAAATTGGTTATTATCATAGTGTTCTAGAAGAACGGATAGAAATCAAACTTTGGACGGAGAGATTTCTATCTTTTCTTTTACCTTTCTGATGAAGATATTATACACAAAATACAGCAAACCCCACAAACTATATAGATAAAAACTGGAGTGCCACAAGTTTTTGTGGAGAACTCCAGTTTTCCGAGTTATTCTAGATACTCCTTTTGTGGAGGTGTGGAATTACATGTCCTTTGGCTGCAGGTTTTGATAATAGAAAATCGCAAGCTGGGTGCGATCTCGCAGCTGCAGCTTTTCCAATAGGCTGCTGAGATAATTGCGGACGGTTCCTTCACTGAGGAACAACGTCTGTGCCAGCTCTTTATTGTTGAGGCCCTTGGCAACCAGCTGAATGAAATGTAGCTCGCGCTCGTTCAGATCGTAGCTGCAAAGCGCTTCCTTTGTATTCTGCTTCAGTAAATCCGGAAGCTTGGCAATAATCTCCGTATTAAAAACATTCTGCCCCATATAAACCGCCTCCAGAGCCGGGATGATGGAATCGAAGTTCTGCTTCAGTATATATCCCTTTACACCTAACTTTAAGGCGCGGATGATATACTCATCATCGGAGAAGGTTGTCAAAAACAGGATACGGGCATGCGGATCGCTGTGCAGGATTGCTTCACTGGCATCCACGCCATTCATGTCCTCCATGCGTATATCCATTAACAGCACATCGGGCTGTGTTTCCCTGTATAGCTGCAGAGCTTCCCTGCCGCTGTAGCCGATGCCGGCAATGGTTTGTCCCTGTGCCTCAAGTATGGTTTTTAAAGAGCTGCATACAAGCCTGTCATCATCAACAATCAGTATTCTCATGGTTTATGTCCTCCTTCGGCAATGTGATGTAAATTTGAAAGCCGGGTGCACGGGTGATATTCAGATAGCCATGCATATCCTCTACACGCTCTCGCATATTGCTTAAGCCGATGCCCTTGTTCTGCCAGGGAACGCTGCTGTGCTTCGTGCCGTTATCACGTAATATCAGCTGATAGAAGGCCGGCTGTTCGCGTACTGTAATACGGTATCTGGTCGCATTGGAATGCTTCATCGTGTTGTTCATGCTTTCCTTTACAATGGCAAGAATATGATAGATTGTCTGCTGCGGCAGGGGATGCAGCACATCGTATTCCAGTGCAGCATCACAGAAGCTGTAATCCTTTAGCAGCCGGTTTAATGTAAGCTGCAAATCGAGGGCATCATCATGCAGATCATGTACACTGCTGCGAACATTATCCATCCCCTGAGAAAGGGTGTTGCGTAAATTCTGGAGCGGCTCCTTCAGCTTCTCTTCCTTCTGAATTGCCTGTATAGCGCCAATCTGTAGCAGTGAGCTGCTGAGCAAATGTCCCACATGATCATGAATTTCTCTGGCAATCCGGTTTCGTTCATCCAGAATGGCAATCCTGATTTCCTGTTCCTGCTGCACAAGAAGATTCCTGTTTTTATTGGACAGCATATCTGCGAGCTCCTTTGTCGCATCGCGCTGCCGCATGAAGGAGAGCTTGATTTCCTCATTCTCCTCCCACTGCTGTCGAAGCAAAATAGCAAATATTGAGAAAATGGCAACTGCACTGCATAGAAACAGGGTTTCCATGCGCAGATGAAAGAGAATCGGAAGCAGATACAGTAGGAGCGGATAGGAGAAGTGTCGGCTCACACAATACAGCAGCAGCGGCAGATAATACAGATAGCTTTGCTGCAGGGCTGCAAGTATGGCGAAGAGAACCGTAGCATACGGCAGCCATTTGCGTCCTGTATACAGATAGGACATAGATGCCAATATGACTGCGGAAAGCAAGGCCAGCAGGCGGTATAGCTGATGGTCATAAAAAAAACTGAAGCAGCAGCCGATACACAAAAATAACAGATAATTTATAAGCTGTTTCATGGCTTCTCCTCCTGTTCTGTCTATATTTTACCATTGTTTTCGCAGAGATACAATTTGTCATACCGGAATGTGACATCTGTCACATGCAAATGTGAAGATATACACTACCGGAAATTTCCTGAAGTATGTATACTGTAAGTAGAACAAGGAGGGAGCATCATGATTATTGAAGTAAGCAATCTGGTGAAAAGATACAAGGAGCTGATCGCGCTGGACCATTTCCAGCTGGAGGTTGAGGAAGGGGGAATTTTAGGTCTGCTGGGGCCGAATGGAAGCGGGAAGACAACGGCAATCAACTGTATGCTGGCTCTGTTAACATACGATAAGGGCGACATCCGCATATTCGGAAAGCAGATGAAGGCGGACAGCTACGACTTGAAGCAGCAAATCGGTGTTGTACCGCAGAACGTGGCAGTCTTTCATGAGCTGAGCGTCGAGGACAATATCAATTACTTTTGCGGACTGTATGTCAGTGATAAAGCAAAGCGCAAAGAACTTGTGGATGAGGCAATCCGTTTTGTTTCCTTGGAGGAGTTTCGGAAATTTAGACCGGGAAAGCTGAGCGGCGGTTTATTAAGACGGTTGAATATCGCCTGTGGAATTGCACATCAGCCAAAGCTCATTTTCATGGATGAGCCTACGGTCGCAGTCGATCCACAGAGCCGTAATGCAATACTGGAGGGGATACGACGCCTGAATGCACAGGGGGCAACCATCGTATACACCTCTCATTATATGGAAGAGGTTGAAGAAATCTGCAGCCGCATCATCATCATAGACAAAGGAAAAACCATTGCGGCAGGCTCCAAGGAGGAACTGAAGGCCGGTATCATGATGAAGGAAAAGATTGAAGTGGAGCAGGTGAAGCTGCATGAGCAGCAGGTACGGGATATTCAGGATATCGCAAATGTGTTCTCCGTACAGTACAATGCCAATGTTCTGCAGGTTAAATTTACCGAAGGTAAACGCAATCTGGCCAATCTGCTGGATTACTTTACACAGGAAAATATCACCTATGGCAAGGTGTATTCCCAGCAGCCAACCCTGAATGATGTCTTCCTGGAAATCACAGGAAAACAGCTGCGGGATTAAGGAGGGGTGAATATGCTGCATTTACTGAAATACAGATTTCGGCTGATGATACGAAACAGGGTGCTGCTGTTTTGGACATTGGTGTTTCCCATGCTGCTGACAACCTTCTTTGGAATGGTGTTGAAGGATGCCTATACGGTGGATACCTTTCAAAGTATTCCGATTGCGGTTATCGAACAGAAGGATCTAACACAGCTGAAGGCTGTTCTTGAGGATGTAAAGCAAGAGGATACGGCATTGTTCAAGGTCAGCTATGTGAGTGAGAAGCAGGCAAAAAAGCTGTTAAAGGAGGATAAGGTCAGTGCGGTTGTAGCTATGCAGGAGCCGATTGTAATCACAGTGAACCAGAACGGTCTGAACCAGACGATTACAAAAACCTTCTTTGATGAATACAGTCAGAAAATCAACCTGATTGAGGAGGCGATGCAGCTGCACCCGGATGGGTCTGCTGTCGCAAGGCTGTTTACGCAGACGGCCTCCCATGTGGAGGAGGCAAATGCGGATCACACGGATGTATCTGCGGTATTCTTCTACACTGTGCTGGCAATGAATGCCATGTTCGGCGGATACTGGGCAATCAATTCCATGTTTGAGCTGCAGGCAAATCAGAGTGAACGCGCTGCACGTCTCTCGGTATCACCAATGCACAAGGGAAAGGCACTGCTTGCAGATTTCATCGTAGATATAGCAATACAGATCGTCTTTCTGCTGATTCAGTTTTCCTACATGTATTACATTCTGGATGTATCCTTTGGAGCACAGCTTGGCTATGTCTTCCTCATGATGGTGCTGGGAGCCTTTGCCGGAAACGCCTTTGGCATCTTGATTGGCAGTATCACAAGCCGAATTCCTTTGGATGGCAAAACAGGAATCATGACCTCCATTACACTGATCTGCAGTGCACTGGCTGGTATGATGATGGTACAGCTGAAATACTATGTACAGGAATATGCTCCGTTTTTAACCTATATCAATCCGGTGAATATGATAACGGATGGTTTGTATTCCCTGTACTACTATGGTGTGGGAGAACGTTATTTCTTAAATCTTGCACTCCTTGCAGGCTTTACGATGGTATGCTATCTGATTAGCTTCCGTGCACTTAGCAGGAAGAGCTACAACAGTCTGGGGGTGCGTTAAAATGAGTGTTTTAAAGGTCTATTATAAGATTATGAAGTCACATGGGGTGACGATGATGATTTATATAACAATTTTCTTCATCGTCTTCTTCGTATTCGGCATATCCGCATCCCAGCGCAGTGATATTAAATTGTATGAGGGAACCAAGCCGAATATCGCCGTTCTTGATCAGGATGGCAGCAGGCTGAGTAAGCATTTAAAAGCCTATCTTGGAAAGCAGGCGGATATTCGGCATGAAAATGTATCACAAACGGATGCCAAGGATGCGCTGTTCTATGGCGATGTATCCGCAATCATAACGATTCCGAAGGGCTTCGAGGAGGATTTTGCTTCTGCAAGTGAAGCAGTTTCCATGAAGCAGCGTCCGGATGATGCAAACGGTGTTCTGCTACAGCAGACCATCAATAAATATCTGGATACCATGCATGCGTATGAAACGCTTTATCCAAATCAGGATATCGATGGTCTGGACAGTCGTGTACAGAAAAATCTAAGCACAATAGCAAATATCAGAATGTCAGATTCTGAGGAGGTTGCTACCTCTGCCATGCTGCGCGGGGCGTATTTCAATTATGCCTCCTATATTCTTCTGGTTGTCATGATCCTGATGATCGGCTTAACGATGCATTCCTTTTTCGATGCGGAGATCACCAAACGGAATCTGATAGCACCGGTATCGCAAAATCGTATGAATCTGCAGCTGGTAATCTGCAATCTGTCCGTAGGTATTGCATTATGGGGAGCTATGATGCTGATGATTCTGGCTATGACATGGGATTCCATGATGACGCTGGGAGGACTGCTGGAGGCTGTCAATGCATTTGTGTTCATGCTGATGTGTGTTTCCATGTCATTCATGTTCTGTGTGATTTCCACCAAGAGCAAGCATCCGGATGATATGCTGAACGGTATCAGTAATATCGTCGGTCTGGGTTGCAGTTTTCTATGCGGTGCCTTTGTACCGTTGAGTATGATTGGCGAAAATATCCTCGTAATCTCCCGGTTTCTGCCCAGCTACTGGTATGTAAAGCTGAATGATTCTCTGACCTCGGCAGTGCACGTCAGCAATGAGCTGTTGAAAGAGGCCTTTATGACCTATGGTATCCTGCTACTGTTTGCCGCAGCCTTTCTATGTATCGCATTGGTGATTATGAAAAGCCGCCGTACGCAGGATGCACTGGAGGATACCAGCATGCAGTCATAACAAAACGCGGTAATTCCTTTCTTAAATTCGATCATAGGGAATCCAAGGTGATTGTGTATCGCAATTCCTGGATTCCTTTTTTATGTATTGCAATGCGCTCAAATAAAAAAAGGATATCGGAATAATCGTAGGGTTAAGTGCTTCTTCTAACGTATGACAGGGTGAAAAAGAAAAGTAGACAATTCGTAGAACCGTCTACTTAATGAACAGCTGTTCATGGACTGCAGGGCCAGCGTACTGTTGCTTATGTACCGCTTAAATTCTTTCTTTGCAAGAGGCTTGAGGGTATCCTGCATTGGTTTTCTTTTTCACAAGGCTCAGAGGATGGTCTATTTACCAACCGCAAGCAGTCGCTCCTTGAGCTTAAAGCGATTTCCAAAGCGAAAGAAGAAGTCCATGACGAACGGAATAGCAGCTATACCGGCACCGGTCAGTACGAATTGCATATAGCTTAGTCGCACCAAGGAGAAAATCCCCGGCAAGAAGACGATACATGCAACAAACAGCGCAGTCATGATGGAGAAGATGAGCAGACGCTTTCTGGTAAACGGCGTACATACCCGATAGAGGACAATCAAGGAGCTGGTGCCTGTCAGCAGCACGCACATGGTGGACATGGCAGCGGGCGTCATCTGAAAGAACAGTGAGGATATATTAACATAAAGGATACTGAGTACGACACACAGCGCTCCGGGAAGGGCACGTCCTAATACATTGATCAGGAAATTTCCTTCCACGCGGGCATGATTTGCTTCCAATGCTAGAAAGAAGGAAGGAATACCAATCGTACAGGAGGAAATCAGTGTAAGCTGAATCGGCTCAAACGGATAGCGGCTCATAAAGAAGAGCGTCAGAATACTGAGAATGGTAGAAAATGTTGTTTTTACCAGAAACAGAGAAGCGGCACGTTGAATATTGTTGATGACTCTTCGCCCCTCATCCACAATGTGCGGCATACTTGCAAAGTTATTATCCAGCAGAACCAGATTGGCAATATTCTTAGCTGCCTCACTTCCTTGCGCAACGGAGATACTGCAATCCGCTTCCTTCAATGCCATAACATCATTTACTCCGTCTCCGATCATTGCTGTTATATGTCCTTGTTCCTTCAAAGCACGAATCATCAGCTTTTTCTGCATTGGCGAAACGCGCCCGAATACGGTATAGGCTTTCACTGCCTCCGGGATATCCTCATCCTTTAAGGTGCTGGCGTCCACATAGCGCTCATAATTTTTTAGATTTGCCTTATGCGCAATTTCATGAACAGTGCGCGGATCATCACCACTGATGACCTTGACATCAACGCCCTGTGACAGAAAGTAGTCCAGGGTTTGCGGCGCCTCCTTACGAATCGGATCGCTGAGCAGCAGCAAAGCGATGATTGTATTGCTTCTGGATGGCTCCTGCTTCATGCTTTCATCACTGTGCGCCAGTACCAGCACACGGTTTCCAAGACTAGCCTGCTTATCAATTTCAGCCTGCAGCTCTGCATTTTCACTGCCGTTGACAAATTCATAGGCTCCCATGATATAGGTGCCGCGATTTTCAAAGCTTACAGCGCTCAGCTTTCTTGCACTCGAGAAGGGAAGCGTATGTAATACGGAAAACGACTCGTACTCCTGCGGAGTATGCTTGCGAATCGCCTGCGCGGTTGCATTGTCATCCTGCAGGGCATCCATCATATTCGCCAGAATGAGAAGAATTTCGTCTTCACTGCTTTGCAATGGCACAATGCGCTCCACCTGCATATTGCCTTCCGTGATGGTTCCTGTCTTATCCAAACAAAGGGTATCCACACGTGCCAGTGTTTCGATGCAGTACAGCTCCTGCACCAGCGTTTTGCGCTTTGCAAGATTGATGGAGCCTACAGCAAGCGCAACACTCGTCAGTAAAACAAGACCCTCCGGAATCATCCCCAGCAATGCCGCAACTGTAGATACGATTGCCTGCGGCAGAGTACTCTCTGTTAGAAAAAACTGCTTGGAAAACAGCAGGATGCCAACAGGAATGATAATGATACCAATCGTCTTAATTATGAAGTTAATGGAATCGCGCAGCTGGGATTTATGCTTTTTGAAGGTTTTTGCATCCTTCATAATCGTGGCGGCATAATTATCCTTGCCCACATGCTCCACCTGAACCTTTGCTTGTCCACTGACAACAAAGCTGCCTGAATACAGAGTATCGTGCTTATGCTTGACGATGATATCCGATTCGCCGGTAACGAGTGATTCGTTCACCTCCAAACGCCCCTCTACGACCAGGGCGTCGGCACATACCTGAGAGCCTGTGGATAAACACAGAATGTCATCCAGAACGATATCATCCATATGCAGCTCGATTTCCTTGCCGTTGCGCAGTACCTTGAGATAGGGCTGTGTAATCAAAGAAAGCTTATCCAGAACACGCTTTGCCCGAATTTCCTGAAAGATACCGATGACCAGATTGGAAACCACAACCCCCAGAAAGAGCAAATTCTTAAAGGAGCCGATAAATATGATCAGACCAGCCAAAATGGCATTGATCAGATTAAACAGGGTCAATACATTGTCCCGAAATATTTCCTCATAGCTTTTGGTAATGCGCTCATCTTGTGTATTGATACAGCCTGCATCAATACGTTGCTGAACCTGAGAATCGCTGAGACCCTGTGCAGGATCGATCCATTCTCGTTTGTCGTCATTGCTGTGCATGAAATCACCTCGTATATGTATATTATAGCAAATCCTCATGACTTTGGGCCTTACGCTTTTGTAATTTTGTCGTATTTCTTTCTTAAATATTTCTAAACTGCTCTGTCTTTTAGTATATGGAATCTCAAGAAAACTATGTAAAAGGAATTTTTATCAGATTTACAGCAGGAGATACAGCTTCCACGAATTCATATCTGCCTTGGAGCACACAGTTTTAAATGACATATCGGACAATACAGACGTTTTCAGTGATATTCTTCTGCGCTGTTTACACTGTTCTTTCCGCATGTGAAGAACTGCAGTTATCAGAATTCACGTAGAGATTATAAAAAAGGGACGAAAAGGAAAGTGATAACGTAAGCGACTGTTGGAAGAAACTGATTTATGTTAATGTTGAGGTTTAAGTAACCCCTTTCAATTATTGGCGTTTCATACGTCTTAAACTTGTTCAAAATCGTGTTTTTATCAAAGGAATATGGTATAGTGTGTTAAGACAGGGAGGGATGCGTATGATTTTCTTTCCGAAACTGATCACAAAGGGGAGCACAAAAGAAGCAGAAGAGAATGTATACTGAACATCCGAGAACCGGTTGTTTCTATAATTCTATTCAGCAGCATGTGGATGTCATTACAAGCAGAAGAACATACGGGTGAAATACCCGAAGGCTATGAATGCCGGAAACCGTATGCGCAGGCTTGGGGTCATGCTTCCAACAGATATAACAGGATGCTTTATGGAACGCATAAGGTATCTATTAAGAAGGCGGGTGATTGCTATATTTGGTAAGAAAAAGCTGTTTGTATGCACGCTCTTGTTGTTTATAATAATGTCCTCATGTTCAAAGAAAGACACAGAAATGCAGACAGAGTCTCCATTTGCTTATCAGGATAAGCAGTTACATATTGAAAATCCTATGCAATTAAAAGAGACAACAATTACAGAAATTGAACACATATCACTTGCGAAAGGGGAGTATAAGCAATATATTGTCGGGAATCAAAAAGCATATATTATCATATTATATAATCCGTATTATGGTAAGAGTGTAGCCGGTGGATGGCATTATGCAAGAAAAATTTATAGCTATGATTTTAAGACAGAGGAATTGATGTTAAAAAAGGAATTCAAAGAAAAGGTATGGGTGGTCGATTATATCGAATTTGAAAATGCTAGTTATTATGCTGTCCTTGATTTAGAGGAAGAGGAACCAGGCACAGTTAAAATAATGAAGGAAAAAGACGGTAAGCAGGAAGTACTGCATACGATTACAAATGACAATTATTCTGAATTTCGTCCTAGATTCACAGTAAATCAGGGTATTCTTTATTATTTTTTATGTGATGTAAAAGCAGTGACGGGCAAACAGGAGCAATATGAACTTCGTCAGAAGATGATAAGCAGGGAAAACGATAGCGAAAAAACACTTTTTTCGTTTCATGCTCCGTATGCTGGATATCATAACTGGAGTCAGAAGGAAGGAAGCTATCTGGGGACAACTGAGATGTATGTGCAGCCTTCCGGAACAATCCTTTTTCAGGAAGTATGTCCGGATAAGCAGGTCTTGCATTATCTGATAAATGGGAAATGGAAAACACATACAGTAGCAAAAGATGAATCTGTCCGTGGCTACCTTCTTGAGAATGTTATTCTGTATAAGAAATCAGAGGATGCAAATTACATACTGGATCTAAAGACGAAAAAGCGTAAAATCATAGATACTGTGCCAGAGCATATTGAATTTTCCTCGCAGCTGAGTGATAATCTTATGTATTTCAGCGGCAACTTTGAGGGTGGTAAATATATGTGGATAGATGCAAAGGGGAATTTAAAGATAGAAAATGCGGATTTATATGGTAAATTAAACAAAGGAAAAGAAGCTTCCATCCGAATAGAAGCTGATCAGGGCTATGTTCTATGCAGTGTGATCACGGTTGTGGATGAAATGAATGATACACAGAGATTTTATCATCTGGAGTATCCTGTACAATATCTTACCCCCGCATGAGTGTGACCTGGTGTATTGGTTGAACAGCAGGATATCCATGCACATGGAGTGTTATGGAGTAGTATATAGTAGGATGAGTGTTGTATCCTAGAATGGATGAGCCTTGCTTTTAGCGTGCTTATCCTTTTTTTGTATTCGTCTCACAAAGCACTTCAGGTACATGCTTAAATCCGCATATACATGCCTTCTCCTAGGAATCGTCTGTATGCTTGCTTCTTTTATGATTCATCTGTATGTTGGACAATTTATAAAACTACAAACGGAAAGCAAGATTGCATACGAATGGTGCACATGGTATACTTGTCAGGGTAAGCATTGTGGAGGTAGGTATGAGTATTGTTACGGTAGAAAATGTATCGCACAGCTTCGGCGGAAGACAGATTCTGGAGAATGTATCCTTTCGCCTGTTGAGCGGTGAGCATGTTGGTCTTGTCGGAGCCAACGGGGAAGGGAAATCAACCTTTCTGAATATACTGACAGGAAAGCTGGTTCCAGAGGAAGGGCGTGTTGCCTGGTGCCGCAGAATCACCCGCGGTTATCTGGATCAGCATACGGTTCTGGAAAAGGGAAAGACCATTCGTGAGGTGCTGCAGGACGCCTTTTCCCACCTGTTTGAGCTGGAGGCGGAAATGCTGCAGAAATACGAAGAGATGGGAGACTGCAGTGAGGAGCGGATGAATGAGCTTCTGCAGGATGTTGGAGAAATTCAGGATATTCTGGAGCATAGCGGTTTTTATATGATAGATGCCAGAATACAGGAGGTTGCACAGGGACTGGGATTGCTGGATATCGGCTTGGAAAAGGATGTTACCATGCTGAGTGGAGGACAGCGTTCCAAGGTGCTGCTATGCAAGCTGCTGCTGGAAAATCCGATGATTCTGATTCTGGATGAGCCGACCAACCATCTGGATGTGGATGCCAAGGAGGAATTGAAGCGGGCATTAAAGGCTTACAAGGGAACGATTCTGCTGGTGTCTCATAATCCGGATTTTTATGAAGATATCGTCGATGAGGTTTGGAATCTGGAGGAATGGACAACAAAGATTCTGTAAAGCATACAGCATTCTATGCATTTGCCGATGATAGCATAAAAGGGAAGGACCTGTCTGAGCGGCAGGTTCTTTTCAGAACAAATGGTTCAGCGAGGACATGTTCTTTCACAACAGTGTGCTTTCTTTTTCTTATAGCACTTGGGCTTCACAGCTCAAAATATTTTCATAATTTATACAGCAGATTGCATCTTATGCGCATACATAGCAGAAAATTTTTAGCTCCATCATGGTGTTCAAACCTCTTTGGTATATGGTAAAACACGACTGCATGCTGCAGTATACCGTTTCCAAGTAGGAATGTGCTGCACCATAAGACCTGCAGTATGTACAGGAATAACAGTGTAAGACCACTTATCATTGTATTTTTATGAAAAATGTGCTATATATAAGATATAGAGAAGGCTGCTGCTTTGCATGCAGGAGGCTATGTGCTGACTAGCAGAACCTGTGCAGCGTGTGCATAAAGGTTATATGCAGGAGCTGAAAAAGACCGCAGTCCCGGTATGTAATGATCTTGCTATACAAAATTTCCACACTTCGTATTTACGTTCTACTGCAGCAATTCGACTTTGTTGATGTATTGTAACAGGCATGAAAAGCAACTGGAAGGAAGGTGGACGTATGTCTCAAATTTCAAAGGAAACAAAGGATTTGAACAAAACATGGGTTTCCAAACAACAGGATTTACACAAAACATACAGTAGCTATATCATCGGCGGAGGTGTACTCGTAGTTGTTGTTCTTCTGATACTGCTTGCAATGATGTACCTTTGAATCCATGCTATGTCAGCTGCTTCTGCAAACACAGGTGTGAAAATGCATTTGCTTGATCATTCTTTTCGCTTCTCGTATTGATACGGCTGATTTGCTGCAGACATGAAAAAAGAAATCTTTCTCTGTATTCCGATATGGAAACATAGATAAGATTTCTTTTTATGATGGTTGTATGCGCTGCAGTATTTCTTTTTATCACCTGTCATATTGGAAGCAGCTTTCATTATGATCAGAAACAAAGAGGGAAGCGCTTGTTCCCCTATGAGACTGTGAAGACTCAGGCTGCCGGTTTCCCTTGTGCATAGGTGTGAATCAGCAAGCCGATTATCACAATGCTGCAGCCAATCAGCTTGCGTATGGAAAACAGGTCCAGCAGAAAATAATCCAGCAGCATACCGCTTGCCAGCTGTGCAGTGAACACGATCAGCGTCAGCTGCAGCGGAGGAATCAAGGATACGATACGATTCAGCAAAATAATATTGATTACACCAATCACCCCGCCTAGCAGCAGTATCATATTCCCGCTATCCTGTAAGAGTGAAACAGAGGAGAGCGTGGATAAGCCAAACAGCAGCAGGAATACTACACTTGCTATAAGCCCTGTTGCATAATTGAAAAAGCTGCCGGACAGGGCGCCGATTTTTTCTGCGAGCAGGGCATTTATACTGCGGCTGATTACGATACTGACCCCGGCCAGCAGTGCAAGCATTACCGAAAACAGAGTACTCATTCCAGCATCACTCCAATTCCCACTAAGATGATGAACAGGGCTACCAGCTTCATCGGCTGCAGCTTCTGCTTTTGTACGCCGAACGCCTGGCTCTGTTCCAGTACGAGCGATGTTAGAATCTGGCCGCACAATCCCAGTGCGCTTACAAGGGATGCGCCCAGAACGGTGATGGTCAGATTGTTAAAGAAAACAGTAAATACTCCAATCACACCTCCCATATACAATAACCAGGAGGCACGAGGGAGCTTACGAAGAGAGATGTGCTTTACTTTTAAAACGATACACATCGTCAATAACCCACTGGCATGAATCAGTGCCGTTGCAGTATACAGCCCTGTAGCATCTGAGAGCCGTCCGTTAAACACCATCATAACACTGACTACGATTCCACTGAGTATAGCCATACGAATTGCCATATAATCACCTCGTATATAAGAATACGGATTTTTCTTGAACACGCATAGGACATATGTCATAATGAGGATAGAAAGTAAATATGCAAAAGGGGAAGGCGATACAGGATGCGTATTCCCTTTCTAAAACGGATGGAGAATGATGATGGAAAAAACGGCAGCTGCTTATATACGGAAATACGGACTTGATCAGATTCTGGAGGAACAGCATCAATCCATGCTGGAATTAAAGATATACAAACGGCGGGATATTCTTCTGCATGCGGATGCAAAGCTGCAGCATCTTTTGTTTCTGGTAAAGGGAAAGGCAAAAACCAGCTATATCAGCGCAAATGGACAAACGATACTGCATTCCTTCCTGTATCCGCTCAGCATCCTTGGCGAGGTGGAGCTGTGGAAGCAGATGCCTGTGCTGAATGAAGTGGAGGCACTGTGTGAGGTGATTGTACTGCAGCTGCCGCTGGTACGCTGTGAACGGTCATTGCGGCAGGATGTCCGCTTCCTGCAATATCTGGTATCCGAGCTGTCGGAAAAGCTGAAAAACAGTAATCGCAACGCATCCATCTCGCTTTCCTATCCGGTAGAAAATCGTCTGGCATCTTATTTGATGGCCGTGTGTGAACAGGAGGAATTCAAGGAGGATCATGGCGAGGTTAGCAGTCTGATTGGCTGCAGCTATCGGCAGCTGCAGCGTTGTCTGGCACAGTTTTGTGAGCAGGGACTGCTGTGCAAGTGTGAAAAAGGCGTCTACCGAATCAATAACCGCAAACAACTGCAGGCGCTTGGAAGAGACATCTATGGAGGTATTGCATCATGAGTGTAGATATTAAAATTGTAAATAGAGGGATTTTCAAGAAGAAGCTGAGCATGCACGATTTTCTGGAAACCGGACTGCAGGTCGGTGTCATGGACAGTGCCTGGCGCATGCAGCCACTGGAAACAGAAGCAGCAGATGATTTTATTCTGTATGACCCTGCGTGTATCGCAAGAGGAATACAGGTGGTCTGGAAGCAGCCGTATGAGGTGGAGCTGTATCTGCTGCTGCCAACCTGTCATCAGGAAATCGAAGCCTTTTATGCTCTGATTCAGCATTTATGTAAATGCTGGAAAACGAGTGCCTTTGAACAGGATGGGGAAATGCAGGAGCTGCGAAGCATTCCAGACAGTAAGCCGCGCCTTATCACGTTCAGTGACGAGTGTCTGGACTCCTTTCTAAAGGAGCATGCGGAGGGCTGTTTCTTTTCCGCTATGCATCCATTGTGGTTTGAACCGCAGGATCATGCGGAGATGCAGGAGGATTTCGGTGCATGGCTGCATAATCATCAGAAGCAGGATGTTTATTATGCAGCACCACGTATCTATCAGAAGGAGAATGGATTCTTTGGTGTATACACGATAACCTCCACCGTAGACAGTCTGCTGCCAATCAAACCGGAGGCACCCTTTGGGATGAAGGATCCGGTAAGTGGAACGGACATACAGATAGATACATGGTATGCGGCCTTTTATGATTTAGAAGAAAAGAGCTTTCTGGGACAGCTTCCATATGATACATTTACCAAGGAGCTTCATCTGCAGGATTGTGAACGCTATGATGCCAAAATGCGAAAGCTGCAAGGTATATCCGCAAAGCTTCAGCGTGAGCTGATTGTGAAATACGGTGTGGATGTCTGACGCTGTCAGGACATAGGGGTGTGGATATTGTGTAACATATGCTGGATGTGCTATCGTCTTAACCATGAAGAAATAGTATGAGATATATACAGATAAGCAAAAAAAAGAAGTGCAGCGGCGCATATGTCAGTCTGCACTTTTTCCTGTTTTCATCACAGCCAGGATATTTTGTTTTCCGTACCGTTTTTGATCTTTACGATATTTGCTCGGTGACGGTAAATCACCAGAATTGTCAGCAGCCAGCTGGCAGCGACAATCTCCACACTTATGTGCAGCTGCATATAAGTGATATAGATACTGCTGGTAAGCGCAGCACACATGCTGGCCAGTGATACCATCTTTCCTGCGTACAGCACCACCAGAAATACTGCGAACGGCACAATCAGATACCACGCACTCTGGAAGGTAAAGATAGATGTCGATAACAGAAATCCAAACATCGTCGCAACTGCTTTTCCGCCGCGAAATCCCGCAAATACCGGATAGCAGTGACCGAACGCAGCCGCAAAGCCTGCCCATATGCTCGCTTCCAGATCGAAGCAGGAAACGACACCGACAGCGACCACAACCTTCAATACATCACAGACAATGACTGAAATTCCGGCTTTTTTTCCTAACACACGTCCTGCATTGGTACCACCCAGATTGCCGCTTCCGAAATTGCGGACGTCTGTCTTATAGAAAAGCTTTCCGATGACGAGGGCAAACGGGATAGAACCCAGCAGATACCCCAGCCCCAGATACCAGATCCAGTTGATATTCATAGCTTCACCTCATTCATATTCGTCTATATTTTACCACCTTAACCACATAAGGAAAAGAAAAAAGAAACAAATCTTCTTATTTTCATATTTATAGTATATAATAATTAGGCTGTATTCGGGCTTTAAAGCTAAATTTTATTTGCAGGAAGGTTCTAAATTTGATAAACTGAACGAAGCGGGCTGTTATTGAAGCAAACGACAGCGTTATAGAAAGAGGTGATGGTATGGCAGAAAATGCATATGATGGAAGCAGTATACAGATTCTTGACGGCCTTGATGCTGTACGGAAACGACCGGGTATGTATATCGGCTCCACAGATTCCAGAGGCTTGCACCATCTGGTTTGGGAAATCGTAGACAACTCGATTGATGAGGCATTGAACGGCCATGGGGATACAATCCGCATAACGATAGAAAAAGACAACGTGATCTGCGTGGAGGATGAAGGGCGAGGTATGCCGGTGGATATGCATGCCAGCGGTGTTCCTACTGTGCAGGTCATTTATACGGTACTGCATGCCGGCGGTAAATTTAGCACGGAGGGTGGCTATAAGACCAGCGGCGGTCTGCACGGCGTTGGTGCCAGCGTTGTAAACGCATTGAGTGAATGGGTGGAGGTTACGGTTCATCGTGACGGTAAAATCTATCGCATGAGCTTTTCCAACGGCGGACGGGATGTCTCCAAGCTGGAGGTTATCGGCAAAACGAATAAAACCGGCAGCAAGGTGCGTTTCAAGGCAGATAAAACAATGTTTTCAACAACGAAGTTTTCCTTCCACCAGATTGCGGAACGCGCCCAGGAGGATGCGTTTTTGCTGGAAGGTCTGAAGCTTGTCGTACGCGATGAGCGTGAGGGTAAGGAACGCGAGGAGGTTTATCATTATGAGCAGGGACTGGTTGCCTTCATGGATTATCTGCATGAGGATAAGCAGGTCTTTCATAAGCCGGTAGCCTTCAGCGGGATGAGCAATGATATCAAGGTGGACTGTGCCTTTCAATATACAGATGAATATCAGGAGAATATTTTTTCCTTTGTCAACATCGTTCGTACCAAGGATGGCGGAACGCATGAGACCGGAGCGAAGAATGCCTTTACCAAGGTATTCAATGAGTATGCAAGAAAAAACGGTTTACTGAAGGAAAAGGATAAGAACTTTGAGGGAAGTGATGTCCGTGAGGGGCTGACGATCATCCTGTCGCTGGGGGTTCCGGAAAATCTGCTGCAGTTTGAAGGGCAGACCAAGGGCAAGCTGGGAACGGCAGAGGCGAAGGCAGCTGTGGACAGTATTGTAAGTGAAAAGCTGAGCTTCTTCCTGGAGGAAAACAAGGAGCTTGCCATCACACTGATTAAGAAGATGCAGCGTGCTTCCACGGCACGTGAGGCTGCCCGCAAGGCGCGTGAGGATGCCCGTAAGGGGAAAACCAGAGGAAAGACTGAGAAGATACTATCCGGAAAGCTGGCAAGCGCGCAGAGCAAGGATGCCAGAAAAAAAGAGCTGTATCTGGTCGAGGGTGATTCTGCCGGAGGCAGTGCCAAGCAGGGAAGAGACAGCAAATATCAGGCGATTCTGCCATTGCGCGGTAAGGTGCTGAATACCGAAAAGGCAAGCATTACGAATATCGAAAAGAATGAAGAGCTGAATACCATTATTCATGCGCTGGGAGCCGGTGTAGGAGCAAATTTTCATGCAGAGGATTCCAATTACCATAAGGTCATTATCATGACCGATGCCGATACCGATGGTGCGCATATTCAGATTCTGCTGCTGACCTTCTTCTACCGCTATATGCGGGAGCTGATTGAACAGGGTATGGTGTATATCGCACTGCCGCCGCTGTACAAGCTGCAAAAGGGTAAGGATATTCAGTACGCATGGACGGATGAAGAGCTGGATGAGCTGCGCAAAACCTTCCCGAAGGGCTTTAGTCTGCAGCGTTACAAGGGACTTGGTGAAATGAATGCGGATCAGCTGTGGGATACCACCATGTGTCCGGAAACCCGTACGCTGATTCAGGTAACGATTGACGATGCGGTTGTGGCAGAGAAGCGCGTATCCGTTTTAATGGGGGATAAGGCCAATCTACGCCGTGACTGGATCGAGGAAAACGTATCCTTTACACTGGAAGATGATTATGAAGTGGAGGCAAGACGATGAAGAAAAAAGAACTGCCTGCTGTTGAGCATCACAGCAGCGTCATTTCCTCTCCGCTGGAAGAAATTATGGGAGATCGCTTTGGGCGATACTCAAAATATATTATTCAGGATCGTGCACTGCCGGATGCCAGAGATGGTCTGAAGCCGGTGCAGCGAAGAATTTTGTATGCGATGTATGAGGATGGCAACACCTGGGACAAGGGCTATCGTAAATCTGCAAAGACGGTCGGTCTTGTCATCGGTAACTATCACCCGCATGGAGATTCCTCCGTGTATGATGCGATGGTGCGAATGTCACAGGAATGGAAGATCCGTACCCCGCAGATCGATATGCAGGGAAATAACGGGTCGATTGATGATGATCCCGCCGCAGCGATGCGTTATACAGAAGCAAGGCTTGGGAAAATCAGTGAGCATCTATTAAAGGATATCGAAAAGGAAACTGTGCTGTGGGCACCGAACTTCGATGATACCGCAATGGAGCCGACGGTGCTTCCTGCCCGGTATCCAAATCTGCTCGTCAATGGTATTACGGGGATCGCTGCCGGGTATGCGACCAACATCCCGCCGCACAATCTGAGCGAGGCGATCGATGCAGCTGTGTATCGTATCCAGCATGCGGACTGCACGCTGGATGAGCTGATGGAATACATACAGGGTCCGGATTTTCCAACCGGAGGAATCGTTCAGGGAATCGAAGGAATCCGGGAAGCCTTTGAAACCGGAAAGGGCCGCATCATCATCCGCGGCAAGGCGGAAATCGAGCAGAAGAAGACCGTCCAGCAGATTGTCATCACGGAAATTCCATATGAAGTCGTCAAGAGCAATATGGTCAAAAAGATCGATGATATCCGTCTGAACAAAAAAATCGAGGGTATTCTCGATGTCCGGGATGAAAGTGACCGTAACGGTCTGCGTGTCGTTGTGGATATGAAAAAGGATGCCAATGCTGAGGTAATTCTGAATTATCTGTATAAAAATACCGATCTGCAGGTTTCCTATAATTATAATGTTGTGGCGATCGTTGACAAGCGTCCGATTCAGATGGGTCTGGCACCGATGCTGGATGCCTTTATCGAGCATCGCCGTGAGGTGATTGAGCGCAGAAGCCGTTTTGATCTGAAAAAGAAGGAAGACCGCTGTCATATACTGGAGGGGCTGATCAAGGCAGTATCCGTTCTGGATGAAATCATTGCATTGATTCGTGCCAGCAAGGACAAGGCGGATTCCAAGCGCCGCATCATGGAGGCCTTTGCTTTCAGCGATGCGCAGGCAGAGGCTATTGTCACCATGCGTCTGTATCGTTTGTCCTCGACGGATATCACACAGCTGCGTGAGGAGTATGCCATGCTGCTGAATGAAATTGAGGAGCTGCACGATATTCTGGAAAATCCAAGGATGCTGAAAAAGGTGATGATTCGCGAGCTGAACGAGGTGAAGAAGGCCTTTAAGACACCGCGCCTGACAAGCATTGAGCATGAAATCGAAGAAATTGTTATCGATAAGGTAGCAATGATCAACAGTGAGCAGGTAATGTTTACAATTTCCCGTGACGGTTATTTCAAGCGGGTTTCCATGCGCAGCTATGGTGCCAGCAAAGAGGATATGACCGGACTGAAGGAAGGCGATCACCTCGTCGGCTATGGAGAGGTGAATACGCTGGATCATGTATTGTTCTTTACAACACAGGGAACCTATGGCTATACGCCGGTATATGAGGTCGAGGAATCCCGCTGGAAGGAAATCGGAAGCCATATCAATTCCACGATTCGCATCAGCGGAGAAGAAAAAATCACGGATGCCTTTGTCCTGCGCAGCTTTGCAACAAATGCCTACATGATTTCCGTTACGAAAAACGGACTTGTGAAAAAGACGGCAGTACAGGAATATGAGGTGTCACGGAACAATAAAACCATGAGCAATATGAAGCTGCTGGATGGGGATACGGTCGTGAAAACGATGATTGCCTATGATTATGATGAAATTCTGATTGCATCCAGAAATGGATTTGTGAGTCGTTATCCGGTGTCGCTGATCCCGAATACCTCTCCGCGTTCCAAGGGTGTGAAGGCAATGAATCTGGTGCTGGATGAAGTTGTCAGTGCCTGCATTCATCACGAGGATGCTTCCCAGCTGATCGTCTTTACGGATCAGTGTCAGGTGAAGCGCATCAAGCTGAGCGATATCGATGTGACCGGTCGTCCAACCAAAGGCAGCATGATCTGTAAAAAGGTGAAATCCAAGCCTTATCAGATTGCGCATATCGCACTTCATGAGCTGAATGATGAGCTTGTCATCATCAATGATGAAACGCAGAAGATTCTTGCGAAGGATATCAGTCTGATGAGCAGGGATGCTACCTTCTCTTCGCCGCTGCATACCACGCAGGAGTATTATTTCCTGCGTACGCTACCCATTGTAGAGCAGCGAGAGCTGACAGCACAGCCAAAACAGGAATATGAGGAACCAGAGCTGTTTGAAGAAGAGTCATAAATAAAGAAAGAAAGCCGGGGCGCCATGCTTCGGCTTTTGTACGTTCTTTCAGCGTACAGTATTAAATTGCCTTGAACGGGTGATAGCAGTCCTTAGGCTATTTTCAGAAAGCAGTATGTTGAAAAAGCTGTATGAATGCAAGAAAGCTATAGAAAATAAACAGATGTGCAACAGCTGTATCTCGCCAAGCTATGGATATGCCTGCCGCCAGTCATGCACGGTATATTTGCGAGTGCTGAATATCATGAGCCTTCATGAAATAATGAAATGTACGTCTTTAAAAAGCAGGAAGTATCCTATATTTCATGTGGATCATTCTCATTTGAAAGCAGTCAGCTGATGCCTGGGATGCCTTTTTTCTACATGCTGAAGCGAACAGAATTTCCTGATGGATCAGCACGTGCCTCAGACATAGCAGCTATACCCTTTTTCTCCTCTCGCAAGCCATTGAGCTGCTGATTTGTTTAGATTGTCACCTTATGAAAATCAACCTGTTTGCAGAAATGATTCCGGTTTAGACACAGTAAGAACGGTTTAAACACATTTCATTGTATAGCGAGGATGATTTTGTGATAATAAATTTGTAAAAGACCGTAAGCTGTTACATGCTTTGGCTTGTATACAGAAATCGCTCACAAGGGGTATACCCCTTGTCTTACCTATTCCATAGGCAAGACAAAACCTACTGCCCTCTTGTGAAATTACTCGCTGCGGTCTGATGAAAAGGAGGAACTAGTATGAAAAAATGGCAGAGGCGATGGCTGTCCATGGTGCTTTGTTCGTGTTTGCTGGCAGTGATACTTCCGTTTACCCAAATGACCTACGCATCGGAAACAGAGTGCACACACATCCACGATGAGAACTGCGGCTATAAGGAGAATGCAGGCAGGTCCTGTACACACATCCACGATGAGAATTGTGGTGAATCGCGCCTGAAAAGCGATTTGGATACTGCAGGCAATACGTCGCCAAACCTGCAAGAGGTGAATGACAAGCAACCTGTACCATTGCGTTATGAGCCTGCTGTTTATGGCTTGACAGCCACCGGAATGGCAGAGGGTGGCAGTGTTTACGATGCGCAAACATTGGCCACAGCACTTGGAGGAAGTGAAAATGTGACAATTAACAAAAGCGTTGTCACATTAAAAAAGAATGTGAATCTAAAGAAATATATGGTTGTATACAATACCTCACTTACGTTAAATCTCAATGGATTTACACTGGGAGCCCATGACAAAATAGATGCTGTGAAATATGAAAGTATGCTTGCCGTAACCAATGGAGAATTAACAATTAGAAACGGGACAATAAGCAATACTTCTGATGACATTAGCACCGCAATTAGTATGTTTAAAAGTGGTATGGTTCAGCTTGATGATGTTGCTTTGATTGAGGGAAATATTTTAGGTGATAAAGGCAGTACACTTCAGCTAAACGGGAATGCTGCAATCAGGGGGAATTTTATGTTCAGCGGGACGGTCAAAATAGCAAACGGCTCAACGCTTGACTTAACAGAAGGCAGCCTTGCCTTTGCTGAAAGCCGCAGATTTGTCCTTTTCAAGCAAGCTGGGGAGCCTTGGGATACAAATACACCTTTGGTCTTAGCGAATAAGCAAACCAGTGATTGGCTTGTCACATTGGATTCCATCGCAAGCAGTCTTCCTGATGGATATTCTCTTGCATACGTACGAAGTAAGCAAACCAGCTCTTGGATATTGCAGGAACCTGGACATAAGGTGGATTATCATCTGGCAGATCATGTGAACGCGAATTCTACACCGGGAAGTGTCGTTGCGGGAAGCACATTATCTATAACTCTTACTGCCGATGCAGGGTATCGGGTAATTCATGGCAATATCCATGTTTATGAGATTGTAGGCAATGATAAAAAGAAGCGGGGATATAGCTATGATGAGAAAACAGGTGTTTTAACAATTGACAATATAAGCACAGATTTACAGATTGAGGTTTTGGAGAAGATTGTTGTAACATCAGATACTGTAAAAAACGGACAGATTGAGATTGAGGATAACGCTGGGCAAACTACCATCAGCTCTGAATTTTTGGCTGTCCAGCAGGAAAAAATTATAATTCGGGGAAATCCTGATGCAGGCTACCAGCTCTCCTCGCTGACAGTGAACGGGGATACATTTGAGTCAGGCTCAGTATATACAGTGACGGGTCCAACCATGATCAAGGCTGTGTTTGAACCTGTCTTAACCCCTGTCGAGGTTGCTCCGAAAATAACAACCACTTCTTTGAAAAGCGGGATGGAAACAGCGGCATATCAAGAGCTGCTTGGGGCAAGTGGCAGTACACCGATTACATGGAGTGTGGTAAAAGGAAGATTTCCGGACGGACTGACGCTTACCGCTTCCGGTCATATTAAGGGAACGCCAGTCATTCCCGGGACGTATCGTTTTACACTTAGAGCAGCCAACAGTGCTGGCAGCGATGAGAAGGAATTTACAATTGAAATAAGACCTCTTCCAAATGGCACAAACTACCGATATAAATCTTTGAATGATCCAGTAAGCGGCATTACGGTGAATGGTGTATTTAGCAGCGATGCTGAATTGCGTATTAAGCGCAATCAGGGGCTTCATGAAGAAGGTACCTGTGCTGCCTGTGATGATATCCGTGCTCGCCAAAAGAGGGGGGAACTGATGGCTCTTTACGATATCAGTCTTACTGCAGGCACTTATCAGGGAGAGGTAGAGGTATCCATACCACTACAGCAAGCAGGTGAAGAGGAAACAGTCTATTTTCTTCATTGTAATCATAAAACTGAGGAGCGTAGAATGATAAAGGTATCGGATGGTACCGTAACCGGCACATTTAGCAGTCTTTCACCTTTTGCTGTGGCAAAGGTTAGCGAGAAGAAGACGATTACCGGTCTTCCAAAAAGCCATACGATGTCTGTGGGAGAGAGTGTAAGCTGGACACCGAAGCCGGCAGGGGGCACCTGGAGCTATGATAAAAACATGCTGGAAATGAGCCAGAGTGGTGATGTTTATACCTTTACAGCATTGCAGACAGGAAAAACGACGGCTACCTACACCGTGGATGGCGTAACCCATAGTGTAAATATCAGCATGATTTCTTCCAATATTCCTAAAACTGGGGACACTACAAATTCAGTAATCTGGATGCTGGGGATAGCGGCGTCTGTACTGTGCTGTCTTGTACTGGTAAGCAACAGAAAACATGAGAATAATAGTAGGAAATAGTGTAGGAAGTGTTATGCACATACTGTGTTGAAATCCCCCTTTCGTTTGAAAGGTATAGGACAAATGCACAGCAGGCCATGTCGTGCAGCTGCCTGCATAAAGGTCTTGCATACAATCGTAGGGATTTCTTGCGCAACGCAAAAAGCCGCTGATCAATGAGCTTCAGCGTTAACGTTAGTATTGTCAACGTATCATGAGAGAACCAGCCTGATATGGGGATAGCACTTCTTCCTTTGAAAAAAATGAAAGCCATCGCGGTTTGAATCTGCGATGGCTTTATGGATATACGAACAGGAACTGAGAATGTGTTGTTGCTTGGACAAAAATAGGGATATGCTCTGTTTTGTCTTCAAAATACTTGCCTACAGCCAAAGCATCCTGTTGATCAAGCCGGCGTTTAAGCGGCCTTTTTAAGCCACCGCAGCGCACAGTATAATCCACGCTACTATGAAATTCTTTGTATGATTCAGGAGCCTTCTGTCTTCGTTTGTATTTTACAGCTTTATCATTATCCGTTATCAAATCTCATATAGCTTTTTTTGGTGGAATCAGAACTGCTTGCGCTTTGATGCTGCAGGTATTTTCAGCTGCTCCCGGTATTTTGCAATGGTTCTGCGAGATACATGCAAACCATCCTCCTTCAACAGATCACACAGCTTCTGGTCACTGTACGGCTTCTTTTTATCCTCCTGATCAATTCGTGCGCGCAGGCGCAGGTGAACCTCGTTTGCGCTTGTATCTTCATTCACTCTGGCAGGAAAGAAGAATTTCAAGGGAATAATCTGCTGTTCAAATAAGATGGATTTCCCGGATACAGCACGGGATATGGTGGACTCGTGCAGATGCAGCTTTGCGGCGATCTCCTTCATATTCAAGGGCTTCAGCTGTCCATGCTGCAGAAAGAAATCCTGCTGTACAACGGCAATGACCTCCATAATGCGTTCCATGGTGGAATTGCGCTTTTCAATACTGCCCAGCAGAGCCTCCGCCTGCTTTTGCTGCTGGCTCAGATATTTTGCTGTGTCCGCATCTGCATCCTTTACAGGAGCTTGCATGCGTAGTCCATAGGTTTTGCGAAACATCTGTATATGGATTTCATTCTCCTCCACAATTACCTGCATATCCGGATTCACATAGGCACTGCTCGTCGCATAGCGTGCACCCGGCTTTGGATCAAGCGAGCGAATCAGGGCGATTGCCTGCAGCACATCCTCCAGAGGTATCTGCAGCGCCTCTGCAATCGCAGGAAGCTTGTTCTCGCTAACCTCCTTCAAATAGTAGTTTACAATCATGATGGCAATCTGGGAGTAGGGGATGTCTTCAAAGCACAGCTGAATCAGCAGGCATTCCTGAAGGCTTCTGGCACAGACTCCGGCCGGCTCAAAGGTTTGTATCTCATTGATCGTATCCTCGATGTCATCCAGACTGTACTGTGGAAGCATGCGCTGGATATCTTCATCCTTTAGCTGCAGATAGCCGTTTCCATCCAGTGAATTGACGATAAACTCCGCAAGCTCCTTATGGAGTGGATGCAAACATGTGGCAATCTGCTCCTGCAGCACATCTGCAAGCGTCTGCTCGTTTGTCACAAAATTCAAAAGCAGATCAAAATCCTGCTGGCAGTGCGATGCGGCTCCGGTTTCATAGGCATCATCAAATTCCAGCAACGGATTTTTCTCCAGCTCCTCTTCAATCCAGGATTCCAGCTCCTGATTGTTCATTTCCAATATTTTTAGATCCTGCTGCTGCCGAATGGATAGCTTCTGCTGCTGTGTAAGGTTTTGCAGGACACGTGTTTCCAGTTTCATTTTACATCACCATTTTTATTATACATGAAATTGAAAGAGTTTTCATCTGGGAAATTTAGGTTTCTCACACAAGAATCACGAAAAGGTATGATATAATGAACAGCATGTAAGGAGGGAAGCTATGCAGATTGATACGTTACAAAGGAAAATTGATGAAATACAGGCTGTATACAGAAGCTTAAAGCAGCGTTCCTCTTCCTATGCGATGCAGCGAGGTATTCTGATTCTGATTGCTTTGTTTGCCCTGTTTCGCGGATATTATTATGAGCAGCTTTTTTATGTGCTCTGCGTGCTTTCACTGGGACTGTTTCTGTATGTTGCCGCAAAGCACAGAGCGCTGAAACAGAAGATAGAAGACCATGCGGTTATGCTGGAGGTACTGCAGGATGTCTTGCGGCGTAAGAACAATGGATGGAAAGCATTTCAGGATACCGGAGCTGAATTTCTGTATGAGGAGAATACGCAGGCATATGATCTGGACCTGCTAGGGGATGCCAGCCTGTATCAGTATCTCTGCGTGGCCAAAACCGTATATGGAAGAGCCAGACTGGCTGAGCTTCTCAGTGCACAGCACCAGGATCGCAGGACTTTGCAAAGCCGCAGCGCTGCTGTGCAGGAGTGTGCTCGAAAGACGACATTCACCTTTACTCTGACACAGCTTTTAAAGCTGTATGAGCGTCATGGGCAGCGAAAAAAACGTTCTACGATGGAACATATCCTAAGCTATATGGAAGACGAACAGGCACAATATCCGCGCATTGTGCGTATGCTGTGTGCGCTTGTATCTGCCCTCACGCTTATGTCACTGTTTCTTTTTCTGTCAGGTATCATCCACTATGGCCCCGTGCTCATACTGGCAACATTTTCACTGTGCCTTTCGCTTCTGTTTTTTATGAAGCATGCCCAGCAGCTGTCCAGCGTAGCACCACTGGCACATCTGATTGAAGACTATGAGCGAATCTTTCATTTAATTGAAGAGACCACCTTTCAAAGTGATGCTCTATGCAGGATTCGTAAGGATGTGGAGGAAGCTTGTGCTGCTATAAAAAAACTGCGCCGTATACTGATGCTGGTACAGCTGCGCTCCAACAGCATCCTGTTTTTCCTCGTCAACGCCCTTGGATTGCTTGATTTCCAATGTGTGATAGCTCTGCAGGAGTGGAGGCAGCGCTATGGCAGAACCCTGCGCATCTGGCTGCAGGATATCGGAGAAATTGAAGGCTATGTATCCTTGGCACAGCTGAATCTGGCAAAAGAAGCAACCTGTATTCCGGATGTTACACCTGAGCCTCCTTATCTAAAGGCCGAGTGTATCGTGCATCCGCTGCTGGAGGAGGGCAGTGCTGTCGCGAATTCCATAACAATCCATAACGGCACCTATATCATAACCGGCTCCAATATGTCAGGAAAAACAACCTTTTTACGAACGCTGGGCATCAATCTTGTACTGCTGCATGCCGGCGCCAGTGTCTGTGCCGCTTCCTTTTGTGCAAGCAGTATGAACCTGTTTACCTCGATGCGCGTGCATGATAATGTAAGTGAGGGAATATCCACCTTTTATGCGGAAATCCTGCGTATTCAGCAAATGAATGAGGCAAGCAGAAGGCAGGAGCCGATGCTAGTTTTGATTGATGAGATTTTCAAGGGTACAAACAGCGCGGATCGCATTTACTGTGCAACAAGTGCGATTCGTCATCTGCATCAGCCATGGATCATTACCTTGATCTCCACACATGATTTTGAATTGTGTGAGCTGAGCAACGACCCAGCCATACAGGCAGTGAATTATCATTTCTCGGAATATTATGAGAATGATCGCATTTGCTTTGATTATCGGCTGAAAGAAGGGAAATGTACAACAACGAATGCCAGAGAGCTGATGCGTCTGGCCGGATTCAAGGAGGAAGTATGAGCAAAACATTTGTACTGGCTGAAAAGCCAAGTGTAGGAAGAGAGCTGGGAAGAGTTCTTGGCTGTCCGATAAAAAAGGACGGCTATATGGAGGGAAACAAGTATGTGGTGTCCTGGGCGCTGGGACATCTGGTAGAGCTGGCAGATCCGCAGGATTATGATAAACGTCTGGAAACCTGGGATATGCAGGACCTTCCAATGCTGCCGGACAAAATGCAGCTGAAGGTGATTGCACAGACCGCACGACAATACAAGCTGGTAAAGAGCCTGCTGCACCGTGGAGATATTCGTGATATTGTAATCGCTACGGATGCCGGAAGAGAAGGGGAGCTGGTGGCTCGCTGGATTCTTGAAAAGGCAGGTGTACGAAAGCCGATGAAGCGTCTGTGGATTTCGTCACAGACAGATAAGGCGATCAAAGAGGGCTTTGCGCACCTCAAGGATGCCAAAGAATATGAACCCCTGTATCGCAGTGCGGTATGCCGTGCTGAGGCAGACTGGCTCGTTGGGTTGAATACCACCCGTGCGCTGACCTGTAAATTTAATGCGCAGCTTTCTGCCGGTCGTGTGCAGACTCCGACACTGGCTATGATTGTGGACAGGGAAGCAGAAATCCGCAAATTCGTGCCGAAGGAATATTTTACACTGCGTGTGGATGCCGGTGCCTTTGTGCTGGATTATCGTAAGAATAACAATGCATCCATCGCGGATCGCAAGCAGGCAGATGCGCTCATGAAGCAGCTGAAGCACAAGCAGATTACGATTCAGGATGTGGAGCGTAAGCGTCACAAGGAACAGCCGCCACAGCTCTATGATCTTACGGAGCTGCAACGGGATGCCAATCAACGCTTCGGCTTCAGTGCAAAGGAAACGCTGAATTATATGCAGAGCCTGTATGAAACACATAAGCTGTTGACCTACCCACGTACCGATTCCCGCTATCTGAGTCAGGATATCGTAGGGACACTGAAGGAACGGCTGCAGGCAATTCGCATTGATGTGTATGAGCCGTTTGCAAAAGAGCTGTTGAAAAACGGCTATAAGATCAGCCGCCGCTTTGTGGATGATAGCAAGGTATCGGATCATCACGCCATCATTCCGACCGAGGAATATGTAGAGCTCCAGCGTCTTTCACCCAATGAAAAGAAAATCTATGATCTGGTGGTTCGCAGGTTTCTGGCTGTGCTGAGTATGCCGAGTGAATATGAGAAGACCAAAATTCATGCGGTGTGTGAGCATATGGACTTTTATGCCAGCGGAAGGATTATGAAAACGGATGGATGGCGTGCACTTTATCAGAAAAACGAACGCTTTGATGAGGATGAGGAGCTGGACGACGATCAGAATCTGCCATCTCTTGCGAAGGGACAGCAGTATCCAATCAAGGATGTGCGCATCACCTCACATTTTACCAAGGCACCGGCACGCTATACGGAGGCAACCCTGTTATCGGCTATGGAGCATCCATCGAAATTTATCAAAAACAGCCGTATGAAGGCTGTATTAGAGGATGCGAATGGAATCGGTACCGTGGCAACACGTGCGGATATTATTGAAAAGCTGTTCAAAACCAACTATATTGAAAAACGCGGGAATTCCATCTATCCGTTAAGCAAAGGAATCCAGCTGGTATCACTGGTACCAGAGGAGCTTCGCTCTCCGCTATTGACGGCAACCTGGGAGGAAAAGCTTACCGCAATCAGCAAGGGGAAGCTGAAGGATAAAAGCTTCATGAAGGAAATGCGCAGCTATGCCAGTGACCTGGTTGAAAAGGTGAAAAACAGTGAGGCAAGCTACCGCCATGATAATATGACGCAGAAAAAATGTCCTGAATGCGGCAGCAATCTGCTGGAAATCAACGGGAAACGCGGAAAGCTTTTAGCCTGCAGCAGTCCAACGTGTAAATACAAGCAGAATCTGTCGTTCACCAGCAATGCCCGCTGTCCGAAATGTCATAAGAAGCTGAATGTAGTCGGAGAAAAGGAAAAGCGTCTGTATACCTGTGTATGCGGCTTCCGCGAGAAATTTGACCGCTTCAATGAGCAGCTAAAGGAAAAGCGCAATGTCGCCGGACGTGCAGAGCTGCAGGATTTCAATAAAAAGCAGGAGGCGGAAAAAAAGCAGGAAAAGAGTGCCTTCCAGCTCGCCTGGGAAGCTGCACAAAAGGCAAAGGAGTGAGACTGTGAAACAAGCAATCGTTCACATTGCGCTTATCGTACGTGATTAAGATGAAGCCATCGAATTTTATACAAACAAGCTTCATTTCACCCTTGTGGAGGATACCTATCAGCCGCAGCAGGATAAACGCTGGGTTGTTGTATCACCGCCGGAAAGAAATGCTACGACGATTCTGCTCGCAAAGGCTTCCAAATCACGACAGGAGGCATGTATCGGTGATCAGGCAGGTGGCCGTGTCTTCCTGTTTCTTGCGACGTATTACTTCAAGAGAGATTATAAGGATATGAAGCAAAACGGCATTCATTTTGTACGGGAACCCAAAGAGACGGATTACGGCACTGTTGCTGTATTTGAAGATCTGTATGGAAACCTCTGGGATCTGGTACAGTTTTAAGAGGGACATCCGATGTGTAAACGGCTGTAACAGGAATCGTCAATACCGTAGCTGCGCATATACGCGTAGCTACTTTTTTCATTAGATGCTGTGTTTGCGATTGAAATATGATATAGTTAAGAAAATGGTGAATGCCGGTGCAGGATAGCTTTGTGGGGATGTCTTTACTGCGTAATCATGCTTATCATCATGATTACTGGCTTTATTCTGTGAACAGCAAAAGGAATCAGACGATGTAAGATAAGCAGGGCAACTGAAGGCATATCTTACAGTAACATGCGTTAACGTAAGAAAAGAAATGGAGAATACGATGAAGGAAATACAATTTTTAAAGGGCGAACGGGTGTATCTGCGCCCGTTTACTGATGAGGATACGGATTTTTTTGATGTCTGGTACAACGATGCGCGGACAAGGGCGAAGATTGCTGCACCATATCCGACAACGGCTGCACAGTCTTTACAATGTGTGCAGCGCAGTGGACATGACTGTATATGGTTGGCAATCGTTACCTGTGAGAAACATGAAGTGATTGGAGAAATCGGGCTGCTGCGAATGTTTCCTGCCTGGCGGACGAGTGATCTGACAATTATCATTCCCCATGAGTCGCATCAGGGGAAGGGCTATGGCACAGAGGCAATCCGCCTGCTGATGGATTATGCCTTTGGTGATCTTGGCTTTCACAGACTAGCCATCGGTGTTGTGGGATTTAATACAGATGCATTGCGTTTTTACGAAAAAAACGGATTTAAGCAAGAGGGAATTCAGGAAGACGGCTATTATTACCATTATGAATATCACGATTTTATCATGATGCGGATTTTAAAGGAAGAATTTCTGCAGCTTATGAGACAATAAATAATAAAAAAGTGAAAAAGATCACTTTTATCAGATAGCATAATACGGCGTTTTTCAAGTATGCGTAATGAGCTTCCTTCTCGGATTCTCTTAATAAATCCATTTTGGGAACTATCGGGATATTGGGAAAACTTTGTGAGAACGGCTAGGACGGTGAAATCTTAAAGGATAAGGGCTAAATTTGCTTACTGCATGCAGGAGGGTTCCTTATCTCACGTTGTAGATATGTATAATGGATACTAGATACCATGAAAAGTGAGCATTTTTTAGAGATGCACAATTGACTTAATAAGCAGTTGTGAAAGCTGCCATGGATTTCGATATACAAATAAAAACGATGGAAAGGATACTTGAGACTTTTATCTTTGCCATCGTTTTATTATTGTATTCTCTTTTGGAATTCGGTTATCGCTCAAAAAATTGAAGCAATAAGATAAATGCTATACCGAACCAAAAAGATACGGAACAAGCTAAAAACAATTTCTTATCTTTTTTTGCAATGAAACTGAATAGTATTTCAAAAGCTATGATTCCTAGCAAGATATCGAGCATACAAATTTCCCTCTTTGATCGAAATGCAAAATCCGATTGACCAGCCTTCTGAAAGCAGGATTGTCACTAACTGTCTTTTTTTGCTTGGCATCGTTTATTTAAACAAGATACAGGTTTGCATACTGTATGGCGATGATTGTTTTGGCATCTTCAATCGTTCCATCATTCACCATAGCGGCAGCCTTACGGATATCCACCCACAGTGTTTCGATTTCCTCATCCTCATCCATGGCGCGGGGATGCTCTACCGGAATCAGCTTTTTTGTCCAGTACAGATAGATTTTCTCACTGCAGAAGCCGGGCGTTGAGTACATGGCGCAAAGCGTTTCCAGCCGTTCGCTCGTATAGCCGCTTTCCTCCTCTAGCTCCCGTAAGCCGCACAGATACGGATCCTCTCCCTTTTCCAGCTTTCCTGCGGGAATCTCCAGAGTTTCCTTCTGAATTGCATAGCGGTACTGTCTGACCAGTAAAATTTTTCCATCCCTGATAGCGAGGACACCGACACCGCCGTCATGATGAATCACATCTCTGGGATATGTTTTTCCCTTGATTTCAACCTCATCCCGGCTCATATGAAAGATTGTTCCCTCATATACCGGTGTAGAAGATATTTTTTTCTGCATTGTATTCACCTCGTGTTCTAATTATAACCTAGAAAAGGTGTGAAAGCTAGAGCTGTTCCAGGATTCCCTGTGCAATGCCTTGTGCGAGGGCAGTCTGTCCCTCCTCGCTGCACATATAGGCTGCATCCGCACTGTCGGTGATGAAGCCAAGCTCCAGCAGCATGGCAGGCACGGGATTGCTGTCAATCACATACAACGAGCTTTCCTGTGTGCTTTTCAAGCCGCGATTTTGCGTGTATCCAAGCTCCATCAGCCTCTGCTCAATGGACTGCGCCATGGCTGTGATCGTATCATTTTTATAATCGATATAGGCTTCAAAGCCGCTGGCACCATCCCCGTATTCACTGGCATTGGTATGTATGGAAATATAATAATCCGCTCCCGCTTCCTTCGCGATGGCAACGCGGGTGCGAAGATCGTCCTTGTTATCGTTTGACCAGCTGACCTCATCACTGGTACGTGTATATACCACCGTACAGCCTGCCTTCTCCAGCCGCTCTCCGATTTTCTGCGTGATTGCAAGTGTAATATCCTTTTCATAAACCCCGTCATAGGAAACGCTGCCGGTATCATAACCGCCATGTCCCGCATCCAGGACGATCACCTTGCTTGCATCAAAGGATGCTGCCTCCACCTGCAACGGGCTGCTGGTTGCTTTGTCCGTGAGCCATGCATAGCCCTGCTGCGCTGCCGCACTCAAGAATCCGATTGCCAGGCACAGCATGAGAAGGCGAGCCCATCTTCGTATATTTCTCATGTAATCACTTCCTTTTTACAAATCCATTATCAGGGAAGCGTCTGTTCGGCACTTGTTTGTTTCGTGATGTTTTTCTGAACTCGTTTTATAACTCTATAAAACATGTGCATACTAGCCATGAAGGAGTGATTATGATGGATAAGAAAACATTGCAGGATACTGCAAAGAAGCATGTGCCTGCTCAGCACAAGGGCAGAAATGCACTGATTGCATTCATCAGCGGAGGAGCTCTTGCTGTTGTGGCACAGCTGTTTATGATGCTGTGTATGGATATGTTCGATTTGGATAAGGATACCGCGGTTTCGGTTACCGTTGTTACGGTGATACTGGTCACAGCACTGCTGACCGGCTTCGGTGTCTATGATAAGGCGGCACAGAAATGCGGGGCAGGCTTGTTCATTCCCATCAGTGGCTTTGCGAATTGTTTGACTTCGTGTGCGATTGAGGGACGAACAGAGGGCCCGATTTTCGGTATTGGCAGCAATATGTTTAAACTGGCAGGCTCGGTTCTGACTTATGGAATCGCAGCGGCGTTCGTCTTCGGTACGATTCGCTACCTGCTCTTTGGTGCCTGATATGCGTACGGTTACTTTTAAGAACGTCTATGTACAGGCGCGCTCTGCTGTTGTAGGGCCATTGGAAAAGGAAGGGCCGCTGGGAAGTCTTTTCGATAAGAGCTATGAGGATGCTTATTGTGGGGAGTCCAGCTTTGAAAAGGCGGAACGTGTATTATTGGGAGATGCTGTCGATTTGACCCTGCGCAAAGCGGGGAAGGGAGTTCAGGATATCGATTTACTGGTAGGCGGTGATCTCATCAACCAGCTGACCAGCTCACATTATTTTGCCAAGGATCTGGAGGTGCCGTTTCTTGGAATGTATGGCGCCTGCTCCACCTCCTCCCTGGTCATCGGTACCGGCGCTGTATGGGTAGAGCATGGATTGGCAAGGCAGGTTTTGGCCTTTACCAGCTCACATGTGGCAACTGCAGAGCGACAATTTCGCTTTCCTAACGAATATGGCATACAGAAGAAGGAGACGACGACCTCGACGGTAACGGGTGCCGGTGCTGCTTTATTATCGAATGAGAAAAGCAACATACGGGTAGCTGCCTTTACGCCTGGCAGAATTGTCGATTGGGATCATAAGGATGCCAATGATATGGGGCTGGCAATGGCACCGGCTGCCTATGATACGATTACTCAGCATCTGAAGGATATGCATCGCGAGCTGAAGGATTATGACATGATTGTTACCGGAGATTTGTCAAAAATCGGATTCTCCTTTCTGGTTGACCTTATGAATCAGGAGGGCTATGACATCGATAACCGCCTGCATGACTGCGGCTTGATGATCTATGATTTTGAGCATCAGGATATCTTTTGCGGTGGTAGTGGATGTGCCTGCAGTATGTGTGTGTCCATGGCGAAGCTGCTGAAAAAGCTGGAGGACGGGGAATGCTCCCGTATCATGGTTGTGGCGACGGGGGCACTGCTGTCGCCAGTGGCAGTTGCACAAAAGGGAACCATACCATGTATTGCACATGCCATCGTATATGAAAGGAGTGATGTGAAATGATGACATTTATCAGTGCGTTTGTAGTGTGCGGCGGAATCTGTCTTGCAGGGCAGCTGATTTATGACAATACGAAGCTTACAGCGGGACATATCACTTCTATATTTGTGGTGATCGGTGCAGCCCTGGATACCTTTGGATGGTATGACAAGCTGTTGGAGTTTGCCGGCATGGGGGCCTCCTTACCGATTACCAGCTTTGGACATTCTCTGATTCACGGGGCGCTTGCGAAGGCGCAAAGCGACGGTGTCATGGGGATTTTACTTGGTATGTTTGATTTGACGGCGGCCGGAATCACCAGCGCCATTCTGTTTGCCTTTCTGGCAGCGCTCGTGTTTCGTGCAAAATCCTGATGAAGGATCTGAATCAGCGGCTGGAGGAAATCCGCACGGCACTGTCGCCATCCTTTGACATTGTCTACCGCCATGTCACCATACAAAATACACAGGCATGGCTGATTTTTCTCTCCTCCCTGTCGGATAGTGAGCTGATTGCTTCTCTGGTGGAGGGCTTTGTCATCACGGCCGGGAATGATCTGCATATCACCTTTTATCCGGGGGCAATCGATAAGCTGACCGATCGAAAAAAGGCAATCACCAATATGCTGAGCGGACAGTGTCTGGTGCTGATGGATACCAGCGAGGTTTATTATTGCATAGAAACCCGGCATTATCCTGCCAGATCCACTGCTGAACCGAATGTCGAGAAAAGCGTACGCGGGGCACATGACGGCTTTGTGGAAAATGTTATTCTCAATGTCGGTCTGATCCGCCGCAGAATCCGTGATCCCCGTCTGGTTGTCACGATGAACAAGGAAGGCATCAAGACGCGGACAGATGTTGCCTACCTGTACATCGATGGTCTGGTGGATGTGGATGTGCTGCATGATTTTGAAACACGCATGCATACACTTCCGGAGGCGGAAATCCTCAGCGAGCGAAATCTTGTAGAGCTGCTGTATGGAAAGACATGGAATCCCTATCCGCATGTCCGCTATTGCGAGCGCCCGGACATCTGTGCAATCCACCTGCTGCAGGGATATTTGGTTGCACTGGTTGATAATTCTCCTACCGGTGTAATCCTTCCGACGACATTTTTTGAACAGACCAAGCAGATTGAGGAATATACGCAGACGACGCTGGTGGCGACCTTTACCCGTGTCCTTCGCCTGATCGGGATTGTATTTTCTCTATATCTGCTTCCCCTGTGGATTGCTCTGGTCATCGACCAGAATCCGACGCTGCTCAATATTCCGATTCAGCATGTCAATGTATATCAGTTCGGCTTTCAGGTAATTCTGGCGGATATCATTGTCGAATGGATCCGGCAGTCCCTGATCCATACACCGACCATCCTTTCCAGCATCATGAGCTTTGTGGCTGTGTTTCTGCTGGGGGATATGGCAATTGAGCTGGGAGCCTATACAAAAGAGGTTCTCATCATGGTGGCTCTGGTCAATATCGGCAATCTGTTAACACCAAGCTATGAGCTGTCGCTTGCCAATAAGGTATTTCGTATCTTTATCGGCTTTCTGGCACTCGTATTTGGCGTTAGCGGCTTCTGTGTGGGCGTCCTGCTGCACATCGTGATACTGCTATCGACCAAGACAATTAAATTTCCATACCTGTATCCGCTCATCCCGTTTTCCTACAAGGAATGTCAGCGAATCCTGTTCGGTGCTCCCATCAAGGTCAAACGGGACACTACCTCTAAATCAACAAAAGGATAACGAAGAACAGATGCGAATTTCTGTTCTTTTTGCTTCTCCTGTACCCTGTTATGCCGCTATACTGTGGAAACGCATAGAGCCTTCGTGAACTGCTTGTGTGTATCGGATGAAGACTAGCATCAGGTGGATGGTAGGCTGCTGCTTGACGGTGCAGGTAAACATTAGGACGTGTGTGCGGTATATGGGGCACAGGATGTAGCATCTGTATTCAGCCTGTACAAGCATGCTTGCGCAGCTGGAAGTACGCAAGCTGTCTGATGAACGTGCAGGTTAGCGCGTATGTCTATTACCGGAAAAGGGGATGTCTATACGCTTTATAAATTTACAAGGCGTTCTGAAGAAGGGATGCCTTAGCCTGTAAAAAAGCCGATTCTATATAAAAAAGATGAAAAAACAGAGCTGTGTGAAAATTTTTCTACATTTTCATGCGGTTTTTTGCTATAATAAAAAAATGCGAGGTGATTTCTATGGCGTTTACGGTGACAATCGATCAGTTTGAGGGGCCACTTGACCTGATGCTGCATCTGATCAAGGACAATAAGCTGGATTTGTTCGAGCTGGATATGGATCTGTTGACAGATCAGTATTTGCATTATCTCAATGCCATGGAATCGATGCATCTGGAAATAGCAAGTGAATATTTGGCAGAGCTGGCTGGTCTGATTGAATACAAGAGCAAGAAGCTGCTGCCACGGGAAAAGGTTGTCATTGAAGAAGAGTATGAAGAGGATCAGCGGGAAAAGCTGGTTCGCCGATTGCTGGAATATCAGCGCTATAAGGAAATCAGCGAGCAGTTTGAACAGAAATATGAGGAACGCCAGCTGATGATGAGTAAGCCGATGAGTGAGGAAACACAGAAATGGTTGAATACAACGGTAGAAGGGGAATTTGTCGGAAATCCCTATGATCTCATTAAGGCGATGAACCGTGTGCTGCGCAGAGCGGCACTGACACATCCTTATGAAACCAGAATGAAGGTCAAGGAGTTATCCCTGGATGAGCGCGTTATACAAATTAAAAAACGACTGAAGAACTGGGTAGGAAAGATGAGCTTTGAAGAGCTGTGCAGCGATTGCACGGATCTGCACATGATTATCGTTACGTTTCTGTCCGTTCTGGATTTAATCAAGCATAAGGAAATAACCTTCCACATAGATGAAGAAGAAAACATATGGATCATTCGAGGTGAACAAATATATGCATGAGCATGAAAAACGGGTTCTTGAGGGACTGCTTTTTCTCAGCGGTGATGAGGGACTGAGCATCGAGCAGCTGAACGGCTGTGTCGAGGAGCTGGATAAAAAGGAAATTGAAGTGGTACTGGATGAGCTGATGCAGGATTATCTTGCGGATGTGCATGGGATCGAGCTTGTTCGCTTTGGCGGAATTTATAAATTCGTATCCAAGGAGGCAATCCATCCGTATGCGCAGAAGCTGTTCAGCTCTACCAAGGTGGCAACCCTGTCCAATGCCGCGTTGGAAACTTTGGCAATCATCGCCTATAAGCAGCCGATCACCCGTGCAGAAATCGAGGAAATACGCGGTGTGAGCTGCGATATGATGGTGCGCAAGCTGCTGGCGAGAAATCTGATCAAGGAATGCGGCAGAAGTGATGCACCGGGAAGACCGTTTCTATATGAGGTCACGGAGGAGTTTATGGATACCTTCAAGCTGGTCAGCCTGAAGGAGCTTCCGGAGCTTCCGGATTTCAAGGATACCATGGAGGAAGAGCTGTTTGAGGAATAGCTCTTTTTTACATGGAGGAGGTATGATGCAAAAAGACGAAGTGAAAAAACTATCTTCCTTTGATGAAGCTTAGCATATGCGTATATAGAAAAAGGAAAATGGATTTTTTGTTTTTGTCACATTTGTGGAAAACCCATAACTTTTCCACTGTATAAAGCGTTGGTATTGTGGAAAACTGCAGTCTTTTCCATAATGATGCCAATTATTCCACAACACTTTACATATGTATCATTGCGGACTATACTGTACATGTACCAAGGAAAGGTACTTACAAGAGCTTATATACAGGCTGGTACTACAGAAAACTGGATAGATACGGAGGCGATATAATAAAAGAACGGATTCCGTGCACTGGTCAGCGAGTAGGTGGACACCTGTAAAGGCTGTGAGAATCCCAGAAGAAGAAAACTGATGAAACTTATAAATGCGAAGAACGTATGAGAGTTAAGGAAGTCAGGAACAAGGTATTCAAAAGGGAAGCTTGGACATGGGGACGAAAGCAAGCGGAAATTGGAAAAGTGCGAGGAACGCCGGAACAACGAACGCTGTGAAAGTAGGAAGCATGAAAGAGTAGCTCATAGCTGTGGATTGCGGGTATCGAAACTGATGAAACTTATAAGTGCGAGAAACGTACGAGAGTTAAGGAAATCAGGAAACGGGTAGAATCCGTGATTCACGTATATAGAAAAAGGAGAACGCAAAGGAAAAGGCGTTCTCTTTTTTTGCGTGTGCACATATACTTTCGTAGGTGATGTGAATGAAACGAAGTCTTTGTATCCTGCTGTGTCTGCTGCTGCAGCTGATGAGTGTCCATGCAGAGAGCTATGTGGTGTTGAGTGGTGCGGACAATACGATTGTAGAAGAAAAAAACAAGGATGAGAAGCAGAGCGTGGCATCTATTTCCAAAATCATGACCGCTGTGATTGCAATCGAGCATGGACAATTGGATGAATCCTTTGCGGTTGATGATGAAATCAATAAGGCATATGGAAGCAGTGTCTATCTGAAGCAGGGACAGCAGGTAACCATGCGGGATCTGCTGTATGGCCTCATGCTGAGGAGCGGTAATGATGCAGCGGTGGAAATTGCAAAGCATGTTGCCGGTTCACAAGTTGCCTTTGTTGAGCTGATGAATCGCAAGGCGGCAGAAATCGGGATGAGCAATACGACGTTTTCCAATCCAAGCGGTCTGGATGAGGAGGATGGGGGCAATATTTCAACAGCCAATGATATGGCGGTACTGATGAGCTATGCGATGAAAAACAAAGAATTTCGGACCATTACCGGAAGCAAATATTATACGACTGACTGGAATATGCGCTGGAAAAACAAGAATCGCCTGCTGTTTGACTATCCCTTTACCGTCGGTGGGAAAACCGGCTTCACCAAAAAGGCCGGCCGGACACTGGTGAGTGCCGCAGAGCATGACGGTGTGGAAAGCATTGTGGTGACGCTGCGGGAGGGGGATGATTTCGCCTTTCATGAACAAAAGCACACCGAGGTGTTTCAGAAGATGGATGTGGTAACGATTATGCGCAAGGGTGACTATACGGTAAACGGTAGGAAATTCCATGTCCCGGAAACGCTGAAGGTGACGCTGCATAAGGATGGCAGTGACAAGCTGCGCGTTAAAACACACTATGACCATAAGGATTTTGTCGTTGAGGTTCAGAAAAATGACGATGTAAATGTATACAGCTTCGCAAGCAAAAAGGTAAGGGGAGGAGGTCTGTTTTCGTGAATATCATCTGGCTGCTCATCGTGCTGGTCACGATTCTCTACTGTCTGATGACCGGTAATGTCGGTATCATCAATGATGTTTTTCTCAATGTCGGCAAGGAAACCCTCGACTTTGTGATTCCGCTGCTGTGTGTGACCTGCTTCTGGAACGGAATTCTTTACATCGCACGAGACGCCGGGATCATTCATGGACTGGAACGGCTGTTTCATCCTTTGTTGAAGCGGCTGTTTCCGGATTTGAAGGACGATGAGGAAACACTGGGCTATGTGGCAACGAATGTGGTCGTCAACATGGTGGGACTGGGCTCTGCAGCAACGCCGGTTGGTTTGCAGGCGATGAAGGGCATGCAGCGGCAGAATCCGGACAAGGATACGGCCTCCCGCTCCATGATTACCTTTCTCGTTTTGAATACGGCTGGTGTTACGCTGCTGTCCACGACACTGATTGCCCTGCGGGCTTCCTTCCATTCCCTGCATGTGACCGGTTTTATGCCCTATGCCATTGTATCGACGCTGTTTGCCTCTGTTGTCGGCCTGAGCATTGACCGCTGGTGGAATTACCGTGATTAACACAGACTATATTCTACCAATCCTTGTACTGGTCATCGTCGCCGTCGCACTGCTTCGTCGTATCAATGCGTACCATTCCTTTACCGAGGGTGTCAAGGATGGGATGAAGCTGTTTCTGGATATTTATCCCGCGTTGCTTGCCATGATGTGTGCAATCGCGCTTTTGCGGCAGAGTGGACTGATGGATATATTGTGCAGTGCACTGGCTGCCCATATTGCGAATATCCCTAAGGAAATCTGGCCGATGGTGATCTTTCGTCCGATTTCCGGAAGCGCCTCGTTGGCGGTGCTGGTCGATATCTTTCAGGTATGCGGTGTTGATTCGCTGGCCGGCAATATGGCGAGTATCATTCAGGGCTCTACCGATACGACCGTTTATGTGATCACCCTGTACTTTTCCAGTGTGGGAATTCGCAGGATCAAGAATGCGCTGGCCATCGGGCTGCTGGCGGATGTGGCTGGAATTTCCATGGCCATTCTGCTGGCACTGTATGTGTTTGCGTGAAATAGATAATAAATAACAGGAGGAATGAAAATGGCAGATATGAACGATGTAAAAAACAGATTAAAGAATATGCTGGCAGTGAATGAGGAAAAGGTGGCTGTAGCTGCAGAAAAAAGCGACCACGTTGTATGTGTGTTTCGCCTGGACAGCTTTGATGATGTAGAGGCTGTGGGAGAGGCTTTGAAAAAGAACTTCCTCGTGCTGCTGGATATTACGGCATGTGATGAGGAGTGTGCACGCAGAATCCGCGATTTCATGAAGGGTGTTGCCTATCCGATGCAGGTATGGATTCAGGAGATGAGCGAGAACATTCTGGTATATCTGCCGGATGGCTATCAGATTCAGGAATTCCAGAATTAGTCGATTTTGCTTTTCAAAGCGCAGCATTTCATGTACAATACCCATGTGAGGTGTATAGTATATGGAACGATTACAGAAAGTGATTGCGGCAGCCGGAATCACATCAAGAAGAAAAGCTGAGGTTCTGATCAGCGAGGGAAGAGTCGCTGTGAATGGAGAAACCATAACAGAACTTGGATATAAGGTAAAGCGCGGAGATCTCATCGAGGTGGATGGCAAGGCGATTGAAAAGGAAGATAAGGTTTATTTTCTGATGAACAAGCCGAAGCGCACCATGTGTACCAGCGATGATGAATTTGGAAGACAGACCGTGGTGGATCTGGTGGACTGCAGGCAGCGTATCTTTACCGTAGGGCGTCTGGACTATGATACCAGCGGTGTGATCATTTTAACCAATGACGGGGATTTCGCAAATGAGATCATTCATCCGCGATATCACATTCCCAAGGTGTACAATCTGACGATCAACGGGATATTGACACCGGAGGACATGAAGAAAATAAAAACGGGTATCGTGCTGGATGACGGTATCAAGACCCTGCCTGCGAAATATCGCATCACGGAAAAGGATACAGAGAAAAATCAGTGCAGCTTTGATTTGACGATTGTCGAGGGAAGAAATAGGCAGATCAAGCGCATGATGGAGGCCCTTGGCTATGAGGTGCGCCGTCTGCACCGCAGTAAGCTCGCCTTCCTGCATTGCAGTGATCTGCGGCAGGGAGAGTACCGTGTGCTGAAGCCCTTTGAGGTGAAGCAGCTGCGCAGTCTTGCCCAGAAGGGGGAAATGAAGCAGCGATAGCTATCACTGTTTATGGTTGGCAGGCACAGCAGCCGTACGGCCAGGAAAGCAAGCAGTGCAGTGTGGGAAAAGCTACAGCAGGGCATAAGAGCGGATCGGGCAGAATGCTGTCGGATTCGTTTTTTATGTTGTTTCCACTTATGTGCTTACGTTTCTGAAATGTTTTTTTGGTTGAAGAAACACAGAAAATGATGTATGATTAACGCGGTGATTTTATGCAGCAATATTTTGTAAATACACTGGCGATGCCAGGAGAATTGATACCGATGACAAAGGAACAGACACATCACATCCGCCGCGTTATGCGTATGCAGCAGGGGGATATGATTCGTGTTGCCGACAACAGCGGCCGCGTACTGCTAGCGGAAGTGGAATATCATCAGGAGGAAGCAGCGGCACGTGTTGTAAAGGAAGTGCAGGATCGCTCCCGGACAAGTGTAGAGCTGATTCTTGCGCAGGGGATGATCAAGGGGGAGAAATGGGACTATCTGCTGCAGAAAAGTGCAGAGCTGGGCGTGGCGGAAATCATTCCGTTTGTATCCAGCCGCTGCGTTGTAAAAATCAAGGATGAGAAATCGGAAAAGAAAATTGTACGATGGAATAAAATTTTAAGTGAGGCCTGCGAGCAGTGCAAGCGCTCTACACTGGTGCGGCTGCAGTCGCCCTGTGCATTCTCAAAGCTGTCGCAGATCGATGCTGATTTGCGGCTGATTGCCTATGAGGATGCCGATTGCAAAAGTGAGCGCCTGTGCGAGGTGCTGCGTGCACATTCGTCCCCAAGTCGTGTTTTGATGGTGGTCGGCAGTGAGGGCGGCTTTTCGGCGGATGAGGTTGAAACGCTGTGCGCATCCGGCTTTCACCGCGTATCCTTAGGCGGACGGATACTGCGTGCGGAAACAGCGGCGATCTCGCTGCTGAATTCCATTGAGTTTTACTACGATATGGCAGGTGAAAAAAATGAAGACGATATATGATCGGCTGAATAAGGTGTATGATAAGACACTTCTGGATCAAAAGGATATCCGGAAGCATTACCGTACCATCTGTGACCTGCTGGAGGAATATCAGATTCCCCACGACGGGAAAAGCGATGATGCTGTGATACAGAATGAAATCGTCTATGAATCCCTGCTCGTTAAACGGCAGTTTGAGGATGTTTTTTTTGACACCTATGTAAAAATGTTCGATTACTGGTATGATCTGAATTATCTGGAGCGTAAGGCACAGATGAATGTGGATGTGGAACGCTTCGTGAAAGAGCTCCGGCATTTTGAGGCGGATGGGGAAACGATTTATATGCCTGCCTTTGCGCCGGGCTTTAATCATCTTTATCATACGGAAATCGTGCTGCTGGATTTGAAGCAGTATCATAAGTTTATCCGAGAATGTGCAAAGGAAGTACAGTACAGGCGCTATGGTGCCAAGCCGTTTCAGCATGGCTTTTCCAGCTGTGAGCTGCTGGTGGAGGCGGATGAGGGCTATGTCGTTTTCCATCCAGTCATGCATCGCTGGTATCTGTATGATGAAACCGGACTAAAGCGCAGCGTATCCGTGGATATGAAACAGGAGCTGCAGGAGGCCTGGAAGCAGGAAATTGCGCTGCTTTTATTAAAGGAGCAGCACGAAGCGCTCGTTGCGTTTTTGATCGAGCATGCGCTGATAAAAAAACGATTGGGCAAAAAGCTGGAAAAGCTGCTGGAGAAGCAAAAGAAAAAGCAGAAAAAGAAGGCAGACAAGGAGTGACAGCATGACAACATTTGCAATAGCCACACTGGGCTGCAAGGTAAATACATATGAATCACAGGGCTATGAGAGTGCCCTGCTGGAAAAGGGCTACGTACAGGTATCCTTTAAAGAGCGAGCGGATGTCTATATCATCAACACCTGTGCCGTGACCAATACGGCCGGCAGTAAATCCCGTCAGAAAATACATGCGGCCATCGCTTTGAATCCGGATGCGTTGATTGCGGTTGTCGGCTGCTATGCACAGACGGCAAGTGAACAGCTGGAGCAGGACGCCAATATTGATATTTTGCTGGGAAGTGATGGGAAAAGCAGATTGGCGGATATGATTGAAGAGGGTCTTCGGCAGAAGCGTCCGCAGAAGCTCATTCATGATGTCCGCAAGGTCAATGTGTTTGAAGCGCTTCCGATTCATCGCTTCGAGCATCAGACACGGGCTTTTTTGAAAATACAGGATGGCTGCAATCAGTTTTGCAGCTATTGCATCATACCGTTTGCACGTGGAGCGGAGCGTTCGCTGCCGGAGGATGAGGTACTTGCCATCGCACGCAGACTGTGTGAAAGCGGCCATCAGGAAATCGTGTTGAGCGGCATTCATACCGGTCGCTACGGCAATGGGATCAACAGCAGTCTGTGCCAGCTGATGAAGCGCATGGTGAAGGAAATTCCCAACCTGCAAAGAATCCGTATCTCTTCAATCGAAATGAATGAAATCACGGATGAGCTGCTGGAATTTATAAAGGGGGAAGAAAAAATCGCCCGGCATCTGCATATTCCCGTGCAGTCTGCCAATACTACGGTATTGAAGAATATGAACCGTCCCTATACGATAGCATGGTTTATGGAACGGGTGGAGTATATCCGCTCCCTTATTCCGGATATCTCCATATCCAGCGATGTCATTACCGGGTTTCCGCAGGAAAGTGAAGAGCAGTTTCAGGATACCCTGGATAATATCGCACGTATGCGCCTAAGCTTTCTGCATGTATTCCCGTATTCCCGCCGCGATCATACAGCAGCTGCGCAAATGAGCGGTCATCTGGAAAATAAAATAAAGAAAGAACGCGCATCAAGACTTGCGAATCTTTCCAAACAGTTATATACTGCTTATAAACAGAATTTCATTGGAAAGGAAGTTTCTGTCATTTTTGAGAAGGAAAAAGATGGAAAACTGATCGGCCACAGCAGTGAATACCTGGAGGTCGCAGCAGCGGCTCCGCTAACCTGGCTGCATACGATGCATACCGTACGCATCACGGCACTGGATGGGGATTTGCTGGTTGGCTGTCCGCTAAAGGAGGAGTCTTATGAAGCTGTCTCAAATGTTTGAAAATGCCCCGGAGATTGAGATTGCGGGGCTGTGCATCGATTCCCGCTGCGCCAAGGCGAATGATATGTATTTCTGCATGGAGGGCATGGTGCATGACGGGCATGAATTTATTGATGATGTCATCGAAAAGGGTGTAAAATGCATCGTGCATTCCAAGCCGGTGGACGATATGAAAAAAGGGGTCGCCTATATTCAGGTGGAAAATGTCAATCGCACACTGAATCGGGTGGCGTCCATGTTTTATGGGCATCCAAGCCGTAAAATGAAGGTGTTCGGTGTTACCGGAACAAACGGGAAGAGCACCATCACCAGCATCATTCGGGACGTATATTCCCATTTTGCGCCCTGCGGCTACATCGGAACCATCTCTATCAGCTATGGCGATGTGACTCTGCCGCCGTCTTTGACGACGCCGGATGCTGTGCTGATTCATAAGACGATGAAGGATATGGTGGAGCATGGTATGCAGGCCGTCGCTTTGGAGGTCAGCTCGCATGGTCTGGAGCTGGGACGTGTGCAGAGCGTGGATTTTGATGTCGCTGTGTTCAGTAACCTGACCTATGACCATCTGGATTTTCATGGGACGATTGAGCATTACTTTGAAGCGAAGAAAAAGCTGTTCACTAATCTGAAAAAAGAGGGCGTTGCTGTGTTGAATGCGGATGATGCCTATGTGGATCAGCTGGCAGATGCTACTGAGGCCAGCGTTGTTACCTATGGTATTGACAACCATGCGACCTATCAGGCGGAAAATATCCGGATAGAGAAAACGGGATCACGGTTTACGCTGGTTCATGGGGCACAGCGCTATGAGGTTTCAACCAATCTGGTTGCCCTGTATAACATATACAATCTGCTGGGTGCTGTTGCAGCGATGGCAGAGAGCGGTATTCCGATTGAACAGCAGCTGCCCTACCTGAATGATATCCGGCAGATTGAAGGGCGTATGGAACGCATAGACGAGGGCCAGCTGTTTAATGTCATCGTTGATTTCGCACATACTCCGGACGGAATGGAAAAGGTTTTTGAATATGCGAAGGATATCACAGAGGACGGACACAGCATTATCGCCGTGTTTGGCTCCGCCGGCAAGCGGGATACAAAGAAGCGCAGGGTCTTCGGTGAAATCGCAAGCCGCTATTGCGACAGCATCATTCTGACGGAGGATGATCCACGGGATGAGGATCCGCGGGAAATCGCTAACGAAATCAAAAGCGGTATCAGCGATACGAATAATATTTTCATTGCGGATCGTTACGCTGCCATACGGCAGGCCATCGAGAGTGCCAATGTGAAGGATACCGTACTGATTCTCGGCAAGGGGGATGAGGTTTTCATGTATCGGGAATTCGGACGGGAGCCGTGGATGGGAGATCACAATGTCGCTCGTCACTGCATCCGCAAATACAGTCTTGGACTGGAGGACGATGAAAAATAGCGTTGTAAAATAAGTATAAAAAAATTTTCTGTATGAATTTATAGAAAATGAACATATTTATGTTGCATTTTCATATGTTTTTCAGTATAATAATATTGCTTGCATCAGAAGGGAGGGTAAATCATGCCGAAAGTAGTACTTAAAGAAAACGAAGTTCTTGATGATGCTTTACGTAGATTCAAACGTCAAGTATCAAGAAATGGAACCCTTGCTGAAGCTCGCAAAAGAGAGTTTTACGTAAAACCTGGCGTTCGTCGTAAATTAAAGTCAGAAGCTGCGCGTAAAGCACGCCGTGGAAAATAGAAGAGGCCGATAGGCTTCTTTTTTTAATGCTTATGCTCGTGGGGAGAGGTTGATTATCAAAGGAGCTGCTCTGTACAAGAGCTGTGGTGCATGTATCGGCAGCTAGCCAAAAGGTTTTCTATAATAAAAAAGAAATCAAACAAAGCGGGTGTGCAGGGGGTTGTGCAAACGAGTCAATCTGCTATAATCAGCATGAAGATGAGATACACCATGAACATGGGGAGGTACGATATGCAAATCATCGAAATAGAGCGTCTCAGCCGCGATTATGGAGAGGGGAGGGGAATCTTTGATATTTCCTTTTCCATCGCTGAGGGAGAGGTTTTCGGCTTTCTGGGACCGAATGGAGCAGGGAAGACGACAACGATTCGTCATCTGCTAGGATTTTTGAAGGCGAAACAGGGATCTGCACGGATTCTGGGTATGGACTGCTGGAAGCAAGCCGATGCCATTACCAGACAGCTTGGCTATATACCGGGAGAAATCAATCTGCTGAATGAAATGAGCGGTGATGAATTTCTGCGCTTTATGGCGCGTTATCGGAATATGCAGGATAGCGGGCGGACACAGGAGCTGCTGGAGCGCTTTGAACTGCGGCCAAACGGAGCCATACGGCGTATGTCCAAGGGGATGAAGCAGAAGCTTGGAATCGTAGCGGCTTTTATGCATGATCCCAAGGTGCTGATTCTGGATGAGCCGACCAGCGGACTGGACCCGCTGATGCAAAATGCCTTTGTCGAGCTGATTCAGGAGGAAAAGCAAAGAGGAAAGACGATTCTGATGTCTTCCCACATGTTTGAGGAAGTGGAAAAAACCTGTGATCGTATCGGTATCATTCGGCAGGGGCATATGGCGGCAGTCGAGGATACCACCATATTGCAGAAGAATAAAACGAAGACGTATATCCTCACCTTTGCTGATTCCTCACAGACACAGCGCTTTTTGCACGAACGACTCAACATGAAGCAGATCAGTGAGCTGTGCGTGCATGTATATATCCGGGAGGAGCTCAAGGCGCTGCTGCAGCTGTTGCCGGCCTATGAGCTGCGGGATCTCAGTGTCGCAACACAGAGTCTGGAGGATATCTTTTTGCAGTATTACGGAGAGAGGGGAGAAGCACATGAATAAGACACTATTTCGTATGGAGTGGAAATCAGCCTGGAAGCTGCTGCTTATTTTTATTTTGATTTTAGCGATGTATTTCAGTATTATGCTGACGATGTTCGATCCAGAGCTGGGCTCAGCACTGGCGCAGTTTGAGAAGCTTATGCCGGAAATGATGGCAGCGGTTGGTATGAGCGGTACGGCAACAACGCTGGTGGATTTCTTTTCTACTTATCTATATGGCATGATCATGATTATGTTTCCATTTCTATTCTCTGTCATTCTCTCTTTGCGGCTGCTTGTCAAAAAGGTGGATAACGGCAGTATGACCTACCTGCTGAGCTGCGGGGAAAAGCGAAGTCATGTCTGGGTGAGTCAGCTGGCAGTCCTATTGAGTGCGCTGTTTCTTCTGATCGCCTTCTGTACGCTTTTGGGAATCGTATGCAGTATGGTTATGTTCCCCGATGATTTGGATGTCGCAGCTTTTCTGCGGCTGAATCTGGGGTGTCTGCTGCTACAGACAGCGCTGGCATCCATCTGCTTTCTCGCCTCCTCTGCTTTAAATGAATATCGCCATGCCGCCTTGATCGGTGCGGGGAGCGGGGTATTGTTCATTCTGATTCAGATGCTGGCCAATATGAAGGGAAATCTGGAAAAGCTGCAGTATGCAACGATTATGACGCTGTTTGATACACAGGGGCTGATTGCCAATGAGGCACAGGCCTGGGGCCGTCTGGGTGTATTGCTTCTGATCGCTGTTTGCTGCCTTATTGTCGCCCGTCAATTCTTCTTGCAAAGAGATCTTCCTTTATAGCTGCACAGAGGTATTTCCTGCATACACAGGGGTACCTCTTTTCTTTTTTAGCAGTGCATGAAAGAAAGCTTTAAGCAGGCTGTCGCATACAGGATATCTTGCCATAGAAAAGGCAATTTACAAAAACACAACAAAATCTTAGCAAATCAAGGCTTGAAAGTGCATTCATGCAGGGGAGAAACAACAATTTTTTTACTTTTAACAAAAACATAACATTTCCGGTTACGCTTTTCTTTATAATGGAAACGAAGGAGGATAGCATTCACAGGCATAAAACCTCACGCACAAACGTATTTTGTATAGAGGTGAGAGTATGCTTTCCATAGATAAGAATCAGGTCATGATAGAACACTACAGGGAACTGACCCTGGTGAGCGAAACGAGAATACAGGTGACGATGAAAGCCTACCGCATAACGATAGACGGGGAGCGGCTGCATGTGCTGGCACTGGGAAAGGATGAGATCCTGCTGGAGGGCAGCGTGCAGAATCTGGCGTTCGCATATGAAAAATAGAAAGGGATTCGGTCTTGACCAATGGAAAGTGCAGGCCTCTTGCGATGAGTTTTTATGGATAACAAAGAAAAATCAGCTGGAACTATATGATATTACTCTACATCGAAACTACATTCAGTTCTACGCATCCATTTTCCAGCGCCCGAAAATCTATCGCTGCTTTGAAACCTGTGATCTGATCACAACCACCGGTATGCTGGGGTATGCCCTGCGCAGCTTGAAAAAGCCCTATCGCATAGCAGCGATTCTGCTTTCCATATTGCTTTGGTATGGTCTTTCTTCCATGGTGTTTGAGATACAGATCAAGGGCGAAAAGGATGAAAGCCGCAGGCTGATTGCGGATACCCTGAAAAAGATGAAGGTGGTACCTCCCCTGAAAAGCCGCGATGTCACCCAGCTGAAGGCACAGCTGAAAAAGAATCTGGAAAACGATATCGCCTGGCTGGAAATCGAGAAGCAGGGCAGCCGCTATCTGATCACCTACACACCGAAGGAATTTGCTTCCTTATCACAGCTGGGACATGAGGAGCTCATTGCCCGGGAGGACGGCATGATTGAGCGCTTTGACATACAGCATGGAAACAAGCTTCATAAGGTCAATGAGTTTGTCCACAAAGGGGATGTGCTGGTGAGCAATGTGCTGGAGGATTCCAAGGGTGGCAAGCAGGAGGTATATGTCAAGGGACGTGTCTTTGCCTATGTCTGGAAGGATATCACCGTGACGATGGACAAGACAAAGGAACCGAAGGCCTTTCAGTATTTTCAGCTGCTGTTTGATGCCAGACGCAAGGTTAGCGAGGACTTTCATAAGGACGATCGCATTTACAAGGAAAATATTTTGCAATTCTCTACAGATATGGGTAAAATAAAGATGGTGATTCATTACACACTGATTAAGGACATCACCACACCATAACGAGAAGGAGCGCCTATGAGTGAACAATTTCGTATTGCATTAGAAGAATACCCGATGGAATGGATCGTAAAATTATGCGGAGCACAGGATAAGCATCTGGAGCTGCTGCGAAACGCCTTTTCCTGTGATATCATCATGCGGGACAATGAGCTGCGTATTCTCAGCGAGGATGCAGTTACCTTTCACAGTATTGAATCTGTGGTAAAGGCCTTGTTTGATATGATGGAGGCGCATATTGATGTCAGCGGCCGCGATATTGAATATGCCTGTCGGCTGGCGAAGCTGAATCGGCTGCAGGAGCTTTCCACCACCTATCAAAAAGCGATAGGAAAGACGATCAACGGAAAGCTGATCTATCCGAAAACGATTGGACAGCGGCATCTGTTTAAATGCATGTGCAACAGTGAAATCGTCTTTGCGACCGGAGTAGCCGGGACGGGGAAGACCTATCTGGCCGTTGTCTATGCGGCAGACCTGTTGAAAAAGGGAGAAATTCGCAAGATAATTCTGACCAGACCCGCTGTGGAGGCAGGAGAAAATCTGGGCTTTCTGCCAGGTGATTTAAAGGAAAAGGTGGATCCGTATCTGCGTCCGCTCTATGATGCCCTGTATGATACACTGGGACAGGAGCAGGTGGAGAAGCTGCTGGAAAAGGAAGTCATTGAAATCGCGCCGCTGGCCTATATGCGCGGACGAACGCTGGATAATGCCTTCATCATACTGGATGAGGCGCAGAATACAACACGGGCGCAGATGAAGATGTTTCTTACGAGAATGGGATTTCATTCCCGTATCGTCATTACCGGGGATGTAACACAGATCGATCTGATTAAAAAACGGGATTCCGGTCTGCTGAATGCCAAGCATCTGCTTTCCGGAATAGAGGGCATCTCCTTTGTGGAGCTGACCAGCCTCGATGTAGTTCGTAATCCGTTGGTTCAAAAGATCATTGAACGATATGAGCAGGAGGAAGAACGATATGGCAAGGATTTTATTGATTGAAGACGAAGACAACATACGCAAGATTATTGCATATGATCTGAAAAAGGCCGATTTTGATATCGTGGAATGTGCAGATGGTAAAACAGCGGTCGATCTGGCGATGAAAGAGGATTTCGATGTGCTGATCATCGACTGGATGCTTCCGCATGTCAGCGGAATCGATATTGTAAAACGGCTGCGCAGTGAGCACATTGACGCGATTTTTATCATGCTGACGGCAAGGGATGATGAAACGGATATTCTGTATGCCTTTGAGCAGGGCGTGGATGATTATATCACAAAGCCGTTTTCTCCAAGAGAGCTGCTGGCCAGGGTGAATGCCCATCTGAAGCGGCAAAACCGCAAGCAGGAGAAGCGTCTGGCGATTGGTGATTTGTCCATGGATATGAAGCGCAGGGAGGCGTATATCAAAGACCAGCTGATGACGCTGACCAAGAAGGAATTCGATCTGCTGGAGTATTTTATCCAGAATAAGGATATCGTGTTGTCCCGTGACAGCATTCTGAATGACATTTGGGGCTTTGATTATGACGGAGATACCCGGATTGTGGATGTGCATGTATTCAAGCTGCGCAACAAGCTGAACAAATCGCATGTACATATCAAATCTTCCCGCGGTGTCGGCTATTTGCTGGAGGAAGTGCATGAAGCGCAATAAATACGGGTATCTGGGACTGATTCTGGCCTGCATTGCGGTTATTCAGTACAATTATCATTTGAATGAATATATACTGCTGCTGCTCGTGGTTGTTTCGATTGCGCTGCTCTGGGAGCTTCTGGATCAGAAAAACCTGAACGTGCATCGTCGGGAAAACATCGAGCTGCAGGAGGAAATCAAATCGACTGCCAAGGATGCGCATTTGAAGAATAAGCAGCTGCTGACGGTTGTTACGAGTATACCGTTCCCGATGCTGCTGGTGGATCAGTTTGGGAATATCGTCATGCATAACAATGTCAGTGAGCTGTGTGAGGATGGCTTGATCAATGAGCATATGACATATATGAGCAATGCTTATTTGCATCCGGTGCGGGAGTTTATCAAGGATGCCTTTATTTTGGAAAAGCCGATGGATAAAATCATCGATATCAATGGTGTGGAATATCAGTCCATCAGTGTACCGGTAACAGCCAAGAAGAAATACAGCGGCTGTCTGGTGTTGTTTCAGGATATTTCAAAAACGCTGGAGGGGGAAAAGATGCAGAAGCGCTTTATTGCCGATGCATCGCATGAACTAAAAACGCCGATTGCCGTTATTAAGGGCATGGTGGAAATTCTCAATCGTGAGGATTTTGATGATGAGGAAACGCGCCGTGAATTTATGGACCAGATTGAGCAGGAAATCAATCGTCTGGATATTTTGGTGAAGGATTTGCTGCAGCTGTCACGCCTCAGTCTGTCCACGGTTTTGCTGGAACGAGAGAAAACCGATCTTTGCCAGGTGATCGATAAGGCGGTAAAGTCATTGCAGAAAAAGGCGGAGAAAAAGGGCCTGCACATCGTGAAGGAATATCAGAATCATGATTTGGTATTCTGTGATCCTTTGAAAATGAGTCAGGTTGTGTTGAATCTGCTGTCGAATGCCATCAAGTACAGTGATCGAGGTACGATCACCCTGAAAACGAGGGAAGAGGGCTCCTGGTTTGTTTTGCAGGTGATGGATGAGGGGCATGGTATTGCCGCAGAGGATTTGGAGAAGATCTTTGACCGCTTTTATCGGGTGGATGATGATCGTTCCCGAAGCAGCGGCGGCTCCGGGCTGGGGCTGTCCATTGTAAAATCCATTGTTGAGGCACACCATGGGGAATTAAAGGTGGAAAGTGAATTCGATAAGGGAACGACATTTACGGTCAGGTTGAAGAACTGATTTTCTGATACTGATCGTGAATGCCGGTTCTTTACTGAAAAAAATTATATAAATTGTCATGAAATGTAAATTTGCTCTTGCGTTTAAAAAAGAATAATGCTATAATAACCGAGCAAACAAAGATGTCGCGTTCGGCAAGCGGTCAAGCCACAGCCCTCTCAAGGCTGTATCACGGGTTCGAATCCCGTACGCGATACCATATAAAAAATGAGGGACACTGATAAACGGTGTCCTTTTTGTTTTGCTATGAGGAAGAAGTATTGTCAAAAGGGTATATGCACAATCAGATCAAAAAAGCGTCGGTAGGTAAAAAGGAATTCGATAATCCGCGATTTGATGACTTTTCTACGCAGATAGAGAAATTTATGCTATGATTTCTCTATGATATATGAAATGCTGATACCATGTTTGGTAACATGATGTAATTATATTAAATTGTGAGATCTCGTATTAAAATGATAACACTATATGACAAATTTGGTGAAATTTCTGATATATACAGACAAGTTCGACAAAATAACACAAAATCTGCATTCTATACATAGTAAGATACAGGTGGGAAGAGAAAACGGGGAAATCGTAAGGAGGTAGTAGTATGGAATTGACACACAGCACAAGGCGATTTCTCAAAATGGCTGCTCCGGTGATTGGAAGTGCCGGGATGTTTTTTGCCTTTTACCAGTGGATGGTAAGCCGGAAAGGGCAGGCAGTTGAAGAGATGGAGCATGTACAGACACAGGAGCGCGTGCTTCTTAAAGACCTGTGGAATCGCTACGATATGTATCGGTCGGTATATCGGATCTGTGATGATTATCTGGAAAATGACATGATGATGACCTCGCAGATGATTGATACGGTCAAAGAACGTCTAACGGACTGTCAGTCTTTTTTGAGACTGCATGAACCGTTCATAAGGAAGGATGTATGGGAGGCATATGAAAAGCTGTTAAACGCACACAATCATTTTATTGAAGTGATTATGTGGGAAATGTGCGAACCGGAGGGGCTGAATGCCTTTCTGCATAACAGCCGCAGCGATATATATGAGAATGAAGCACGGTTGATGGAGCTTCTGCGCGTATAACATACATAAAAAGCATTGTATCAAACCGATGGGAATCGGTGATTGAAACAATGCTTCTTTTAATTAAAATCAATGACTGCCTGTGGATCCTGTTCCTTTAAAAGCTGAATCATTTCCTTGCGCTTTTCCTCAAAGCAGTCATTCTGTGTACGAAAACAGGTACAGTGATGCTCAAAGATATCCAGAAGCTGCTCTACGGTGATTGTTTTATCCCTGCAGCCGGTGTTCTGTGAATTGATATTGATATTCCATGTGCCGATGTCATTGAGATAGGCAAAGCCAAGCTCTGTTATGGATAGGGGGTCGGCACCGGCAATCACTGCCTTTTTAAAAACTTCCTTTACTGTCATAGCTCTACTCCCATTCTGCTGTGCTTACAGCCATCTGCACAATATCATAGCGCGATACGCTGTAAAATGCAAATGAAGGATAGAAATTTGTACAATATGCTGAAGTGAAAAGTTAAATTCCACTTTCAAAGTAGCTAAGTAGA
>QULU01000033.1 GCA_003481775.1 Clostridiaceae bacterium OM02-2AC | reverse complement strand
TTATTCGCCTTTTGAAAGTGGAATTTAACTTTTCACTTCAGCAATTTTTTTAGGATTTTTACTGTTCACAGTCATGCAGATAAAAGCGGAGACCTTGCCATGGAAAGTTAACCGCAAATTAAATGATATTTAAAACCGAATGCTGCCATCTACTGCATCAGCAGCATCCGATGAAGAGCAATTTAGAGCAACAGCTTCCAGCGTATCCTTCAAACAAAAACAGCGGCTTCCCGCTGTTAATATCCTCCGTCACTGGTTTCTTTCTGCATCAGCTTCACGCCGGCACTTGTACCGATACGATCTGCTCCGGCTTCCACCATCTTCTCCATATCCTCATAGCAGCGAACACCGCCGGCTGCCTTAACCAGACAATGCCCCTGCACGGTATCCTTCATCAGCTTGACATCCTCAGGAGTGGCTCCGCTTGTTGAGAATCCGGTTGATGTTTTCACAAATGTCGCACCAGCCTCTACACAAAGCTCGCACGCCTTTACGATTTCTTCCTTTGTCAGCAGGCAGTTTTCCAGAATAACCTTCACACAGTTCCCTTCTGCTGCCTCCACAACGGCCTTCACATCTGCACGTACTGCATCATAGTTTCCTGCTTTCATTTCTCCGATATTCAAAACCATATCGATTTCCTTAGCGCCGTCAGCAATCGCATTGGCTGTTTCAAAAGCCTTGGCTTTGGTACTCATGGCACCCAGCGGGAAGCCCACAACGGTACAAACCTTAACGTCCGTTCCCTTCAGCAGCTCTGCACATGTTGATACCCAGTAGCTGTTTACGCATACACTGGCAAAATCATATTCCTTTGCTTCTGCACATAGTGTTTCAATTTTGTCATACGTTGCATCTGCTTTCAGCAGTGTATGGTCGATATACTTGTTCATTTCCATAAAATATCCTCCTGCATTATCTTTCCAATGTACTTTTAGTATATCATGGAACCTTTAGAATATGAAGTTCATTTGTCTTCATCACAATTTACAATTCCTGGTCTTCTTGAATCCCTTCATGATATCTGCGCATCCAATAGACGCGAACAAAGGGGTCCTTTAGAAAATACTGCAGAAGGCGATACAGCAATACGTAACGTACCAGCTCCGCCACAGCAAGAACCATCCAGGAAAGCAGCTGATAGTTCTGGGTTTGAAATACATCCACAAGCTGCGGCAGTGTCAGCAGCAAGCGCACCAGCTCCACTGCCCACATCACAGGAACAATCCAGCGACTCCATGGCTTATAAAGAAACAGGGATACCGCCGGAAGAGACCAGATCAAGGCAGAAAACAGGGAAGCCAACAGCAACGTCCGCTGCATAAACTGCATGCCTTCATTATCTTCACTGTAATAGCGGCATACAAACATGAGAAGATACAGCAGAACCAGCATACTGTACTGATATAGAAGCAAAGCGACAGCACAGCCACGTATGCGGCCTCTCGCTCGCATATCCAGCCGCTGGTCATGTGGAATGTGCTCCTTTTGAGGAAGGCAAACCGCATTCACCGCTTCCTCCTGCATTTCATCATCCGCCTTTGTACCATGCGGCTTCCATATATAGATGATCTGCGGATTTCTTTGCAGGCTCCACGCCATATACAGCATCAGGCATGCTTTTCCTACCACCATAAGTGCATAGACGATTCGCAGAAGGAAATTCTCCCTTGCGATATCAATTTGAAAAAGCGCAAGCAGCTCATAAAGCGTATAGAGATTTAAAACAGACAACAGCTGAAATAACAGCCTGCCCAGTCTGCGGCAGCTCCACAGCATACGAATCACTGCAAGCCATACCAGCAAAGCGGCTCCGTGAAACAGGAAACTGCGCAAAAAAGCGATATGAGTATCCTCCAGCATCAGCTGTAGCAGAAAATAGGAAAACACCATATAAGCGATTAGAAATATATAGAACAGCACCAGTAATATCCGCAAATGGCGTATACAGGCTTTTCGCTGCTTTTTATGTGCATGCAGAGCTTCTTCTTTCATCAAAATCATCACCTGTCCTTATTATACAGGAAATGCGCATCGTTTGCATATGCATGTGAGCCGCACTCATACAGCTGTCGGTAAAGAATAAGGAACAGGAACGCCTATAAGCTTCCTGTGTGAGTCTGCCACAGCACAAAAAGGCAGATGCTTACGTCATAGGCTGCACCTGCGTCTTCTGTTTGCGATTTCTTATTTTCATGATTGAAATCCTGTCAATGTGTGGTATAGCTTCTGTTTCTCATGGAGAAGCGTATCGGGACAATTTATCGTTTAAAGGGAAAATCCTCAATATCCGATGGATTCACAAAGGTCGGATTCGGCTTATCAAAATAATTGGATGTATCCAGATCCCATGCATTATGGGTATCCCCTTCTCCAAAATCCTTCATTTCCGTATGTGTTGTCAGAATATGCAGTAGATTGCGTAAGGTATCCATCGCCTTTTTCGCACTGTCCAGCAAATAGGAAAAGGCTTCATCTGCACCATCATCCTGAATATAGCGAATCAGCTCTTCATAAATGTGAATCTGTTCTTCCTCATACTGCATATCCCGCATTACCGCAGCGGTTAAATCATTGTTCACATGGTGCTGTTCCTCTTCTGATTCCTGCTCACAGCTGCAGCGCTCCTCCTGCGTATGACACGGCTTGATAAATTCAAAAACAGGTGTATCATCGTTGGATTCATCATAGTAACGGTCATCCTCGCCATGCATCTGATGAATAATACAGCTGAGAACCTCCATATCACTGATCTGTCGTGCACCCAGACGCATAAAAATATCATGGAAGGTCGGATTGTTGATCATGAAGCTTTGTCGTATATAGACGGCCGCCTGCTTCAGACCGCTGCTGCAGCCCTTCAGCTGACGATCCAGCAAAAGGTAGTATTTCATATCCGGTCGTGTAATCTGTACCTCAAAGGGCAGTTTTGTATCGTAAATAAACATATGCATACCTCCAATTTCTACCGTTAGTATGGAAGCTTTTCCTTAGATTATGCTATAATATGAAGCATAAAAAGGAAGGTACATTTATGAAAGAAATCAAACTGCATACAAAGCTAACCAAAAAGCTCACAGTGGAGGAAAGCATGCTGGCCTCTCATGTTGGCAGCGGAATTGTCAATGTCTATGCGACGCCGATGATGATTGCTCTTATGGAAAATACCGCTGCAGCCTGTCTGGAACAGTTTCTGGAGGATGGAGAAACAAGTGTCGGTGTGATGATGCAGACAACGCACGATGCAGCAACGCCTGTTGGCATGGCGGTGGAGGCGGAAGTGGAAATCACAGCCGTAGACCGTAAAAAGGTGTCCTTTCACATCGTCGCAAGGGATGAAAAGGATTTGATCGGTACCGCTGACCATGAGCGCTTCATCGTAAAAAAAGAAGCCTTTGAAGCAAAGGCTCTCAGCAAGCTGGAAAACGTATAAGCAAATGTGCAGCCGCTATGTAAGCAGCTGCCTTTTTTATAACAGCTTTTCCGTATCTGTATACAGATACGGTATTGTATCGCTGTGTTATGTATGTAAATAGAATACAGAAATTTTATAATAGATATGCAAAGGCAAACCCGATCCTGTGCAAGGCTCTTTTTTGTTCTATGCTTCGCATCACACATCTGCTGATCATGTATGCAAGCAATCATCAGCCAAGTGCCAGAAGATAGCGCAGCCTCCATCGTTTTATGAAAGAGGATCGCCGCAACAGCTTCCTTGCCTGCTTTTGCGCATAGCCGTAAACAAGCTCTGCCTCCTCTTTTGTCATCGTATGCGGAGAATATATGGCTTTCTCACACAGGGAGTGTATTGTTTTCGGCAGCTCCTCATCCTTCATAAAGATAAGCAGATAACGATAGCTGTGATAAACCGCCTTGTTCGCATCACGCTGCAGGCATTGCTTTTCTCTGTAAGCAATACGCATTCGGCGCTGGAGAATGACGGTTAGCAGCAGGAATAAAATCAGCATAGCAACAACACCTGTTGTACCGAAGTGCCAAAGCGTATCCTCTTGTACTTCTCTGCTTCGATCACGCTGCGCAGCTTTCTTTGTTTGCTTAGTTTTCTGCTCAGTCGGCGTGTTTTGTTCCGGTGTGTCTGTACCACCCTGTTCCTGCTTCTGGACATGCGTTGCCTGAGAGGACGGCTTGCTTTCACTCGCAAAGCCCGGCGTCACCTCGATGGGAATCCAGCCTTTTTCTGAATCAAAGATTTCCACCCATGCATGTGCGTTCTCATCCGGTATCTCCATACTGCCACCAGACATAGCTTGAGCCTGAAAGGAGAATCCTTCGGCATAGCGGGCAGGTATCCCCATATAGCGAAACAGCATAACTGCCGTGGTAGCATAATGCACACAATAGCCCTTTTTATTCTCGGTCAGAAAAAATTCCACAAAATCACGGTCATCCGGTGTTCTCCCCGGCTTCAGCGTATAGCTGGTCGTTTCCTTTAAATACTCCTGTATGGTTGTTTGGACATCGTATGTAAAGTTTTCACTATTCAGAGCATGCAGATTTTTAAAGGGCTTTTGCTCATCAAACAGCCTTTTGAGATTGGCAGGTAGCTGAAGATAGTGCTCTTTGACAAAAGCGGGATATGCATCTGCGTTCACTGTGGAATCCCCCGTCATATTCGTACTGGACAATGCATAGGCAGTACAGCTCATGGAATCCTCCTGCTTTAGACGGTATGCATCATACCATGGCGTTGTTTTTGGTAATGCCTCTTTCATCAGATACGGCGTCAGAGCATAGCGTTTGGATGCACGGTGATCTTCTATTTCCAGATGCATCAAAGCTCCCGTTTTTTGCAAAATCTGTGTAAAGGCGGGATTTTTTTTATCAAGCCACGTATCCACATCCTGCCAGTTATAGGATGGTAACGCAGCATAGCTGGATTCCGGCAGTGCTTGCCAGCGATTATCTTCATACAGCGCACCGCTATAGCTTTTCAGATAAATAGTACCCCGTGCATCATCGGAGCGCACAACCAGCTGCGTTGCACCGGTATAAAACCGATTCGCTGCTTTGCCCAAGTCCACCTCCCCCTCCTCTTCACCGGCATGGGTAAGGAAGTAGGCAAGCTCATCCACACGCTGCAGCAGCCGCTCACGAAGTGATCCGCTACTGCTTCGTAGCTCATAGGCATCTGGCAGTGAGGTAAAAAAGGTTAACAGCACACAGAGAACACTCAATCCAAAGGCACTTAACCGTACATATCCCCCATGCCCGTTTGTCACTCCAATGCGTGAAAGAAACAGCATAAACCAGAATATGATTAGCATAATGGCAAACAGCCATGGAATCGGTGTCTGATAGAGCAGTGTAAAAAACACAGGGAGAAAGGACAGCATGAATAGCGCAAAATAATGGCGTGTGCGCCAGAAGGTCAGCATACCGCAAAACAGCCATATGCTTACATAGAGCAGCAGCCAGGTAAACTGCAGCTGGTACAGCATGGTAGAATCTGTCACATCATAGGGATAAAACACATAGCCGCTCGCATTGTGATAAACCTCAGTAATAATATTATAGGCGATATAAGCCCCCTTTTGCAGCAATGGAAAGCTGAGTACACCTGCAGTAATCATGCAGCCGGCCAATATCAGAATCACCTTTTTCCTGCGACGAAGCAGCAGGTGATGATATCCTGCTACCACAAAAAGCAGCACCGGTATGTATAGCAGCCAGAGAACCACGTCCCAAAAGGGGAAGGCAAATAGAAACACACCAAGACAGGAAAGCATTCCTATCAAAAGCAGCAGACTGGAAATCACTTGTTTTTTCATACATCAGCCTCCCGTTCAAAAAGAGCCGCAAATGCTTCATCCAGATACAGTGCACTTTGCGAATCACAGGATGCTTCACAAAAACGCGGCATGGACAGCAGCTTCCGCAAAAAGCCTTCCATATCCTGCGGGCTTTGCAGTTGTACCTCCTGAATACCGCCAACAGTCTGCCAGCGTATATGCACCATGTCCTGCGCGCTTGCTTTCAGACAAAACCCACAGGCGATTGCCAGAATGCGCTCACACGCTTCCTGCTCTTGAGGAAAGCGCAGATGAAGCTGCAGATAAGCGGACTCCTCCTTCTGAAATTCACGCACCATCGTTTTCTGAAGCCGATAGCTCGCCTTATAATGAATACGGCGTACAGGCTCTCCCTCATGATGCTCCTTCAGCTCATAATCACTGCTCAATGGTCCAATGGGGCGCTGACGGGATTCCTGTATGATTCTTGCAAATTGTACTTGTGAAACAGGACGTGGCTGAGGAAACCGAAAGGCTGCTTCCTCCTTTTCCCATACCCGGGTCTTGCGAAACAATCCAAGAAGGTCTCTGGTCTGTATGGAGGTCAGCCGCAGCCGATATTGTCCGCTTCCAAGCTTTGGCATATACAGCTTCCTTTCTATTTGATTCAGCTCCAGACGCACAGCCTCTTTCGTCTCATAAAAGCAATTCCTCCACGTTCCCTGTATTTGGATACAGCTGAACACAAGCAAAGGAAACCGGGTTGCCATACGTATCACACAGCCGTCCTTATCCGTTTTCAGCTGCAGCTTCACAAGTCTGTTTCCAACGATAAACAGAAGCAGGCTGAGAAGAGGAAGCATGAGAAGCACGCGCAGCAGCAGGTAATATATATACCCGTCAATGCTTATCCATAGCAGTGCATCCAGAAGCAGCAGGATTAGATATGTAAGCCAGGATCGAATCATAGGCCCTTCCTTCTGGTATGCGGAGGCTGTATGTGATGCAGCAGATGTGTCAGTACCTCTTTTGCGGCTGCGGCATCTGCGCTGTGGGATGGCTGCATGAGGATACGATGAGCGATGGTATCCACGAAAACCCTCTGAATGTCCTCCGGCACTACATAATCCCGTCCCTGCAGCAGTGCACAGGCCTTGGACATATCGAGGAGTGACACCCCTGCTCTGGGACTTGCTCCGCGATAAATGCGCTGATTATTTCTTGTCGCCTGCAGCAGCTGAATGATGTAATGGTAAAGAGAGTCGTGTACAAACACCTCTGCGCAGGCCTTCTGCATTTCCAAAATCTGCGTACGCTGTGCCACGCACTGCACACGATAGCTTTCCGGATTCTGCTTGCGCTTGAGAATCTCAATTTCATCATGCTCTGCGGGATAACCGATTTCCAAACGGATCATGAAACGATCCAGCTGGCTTTCCGGAAGCTGCTGTGTTCCTGCTGAGCCATAAGGATTCTGTGTCGCAATGACCAGAAAGGGCTGTTCCAGCATCATGGTAACCCCATCCACACTGACACTCCCCTCCTCCATTACCTCCAGCAGAGCTGCCTGTGTACGGGAGGAGGTCCGGTTGATTTCATCCGCAAGAAACAGATTGGTAAAAACCGCTCCCTTGCGGATTTGTGTCTTTCCGGTCTGCGGATCAATTACACTAAAGCCGGTAACATCCGCCGGTAATACATCCACCGTAAATTGCATTCTGCGACAATCCAGCTGCATGGCATCCGCAAATGCCCGCGCAATCGTCGTTTTCCCCACGCCCGGCATATCCTCCATGAGAATATGTCCGTTGGCCAATATCGCCATCAGGATTTTTTCCAGCAGCTCATCCTTTCCAATGACTGCCTTTTTAACTTCCTGCAATATTCGTTCACTCGTTCTCATCCGATCTCCCTTCAGCCAGTATGCTTTCTGGCTTTCACCTATAAAAAACCATATATATACCTTTATTGTATACAATGGAGTGCACATTAGGTCAACAAAAGATTTCTTAACTTTTTATGAAGACGATGCATCCGCAATTCTTTGGTCTGCAACAGGAATGCGTAAAAAAAGCAGCCAAAGCTTTTTCACCTGCATTTGGGCTGCATTTCGTAGCTATTTGAATTCCCGACGCATGCATACAAGGTCTTCCTCCTGCATGCCCAGCTGTCTGATACTGATTTCCTTTTTGTTTGGACAGGCAAGCGGCTGCAGCATATAGGAACAAAGCGTACAATAGCCGGAGGAAGCACTACGGCGGATACACGCATATCCGCATTTTCGGATACAGTTCTCATCCACCCACAGCGCCAGCTGATCCAGTGCATTGGTTGCTATAAGATTTGCATTTTCCTGCGGTATTCCCGCATCGAGAAGATAGCGAAACAGGATATCTGCATAGGTCAGAATATATTCCATGAGGAAAAAGTTTTCCGCATTGTTTTTCTGCATACGCTTCGGCCACAGAGGAAGCTTGATATGATTTCTGATATAGCGTTCCTCCTCCACATGCTGGCGCGGATTCTTCAGGCATTCATGCGGACATTCCGCACATTTATATAAGAATTCGCTCATCGTTTTCAGCAGCTGAAACTTAAAGGTGGCAAAATCTATCGTCACATTGAATTCCTGCTCGATTTTAGGGAACGCATCTGCACACATGGTCAGTGCAGCATCCACCGTTTCCGCTTCAAATACGCCCAGCTTTGTGATTGGCTGCGGTAAAAACATCATCAGATCTCTGCTGTTAATATATTTCATTTTTCATCACCATGACCTATGGTACACTATTTTCAGATAAAAAGAAATACAGTTGAAATATTTTCCATGACTTTATCGTATTCCAGTTAGAGGGAGGCGATTGTGATGAAGTCTATGCTGTTTGTATTTTATATGCTTATAAATTCCATGGGCGGCTATCTCCTTCAGCAGACGGCGGTGGAAACGGCTTATCCGGATATCGCGAGAAGGTGCCCGGATATCACACGCAATGCCGAGCTGGAGCTGGTGGACGGAGCGTCGTGGATTTCCTTTTTAAAGGGATTGCATACTGCTTCTTTATCTACAATACACATACAGGACGCGTTGGATTCCTCACAGGATATCCTGATAAGCTATGATGCATTAGCGAAAAGCTATACTGTGACAGGAAAGGAGGAGCACAGGAATACAGCCACCTATCGTCATCTCATCCGCATGGATGGACAGCGTATTGCGGATATGAAGCTTGACGATCTATGTATCTGTTTTGCGAACAATCCTGCAGAATACTGGTACTGGTATCTTTGTGACGATGAGAATATAAAGCCTGAGGATATATATCGAAGGCCGAACACAGCAAAAGTACAGCTGTTGTTTATTGTGAAAAAGACCTGAGAACAAACAATTTGCATCGTGCTGGCATCCACATTCAGATACCGCTATGCAGAATATTAAAAAAAGGATTCCAACCGTTAGAATTGGAATCCTTCTATATGTTATCATGGTGGAGCGTATCGGGATCGAACCGATGACCCCCTGCGTGCAAGGCAGGTGCTCTCCCAGCTGAGCTAACACCCCATGTATATATAAATTCGATGGTGGGCCTGAATGGACTTGAACCAACGACCTCACCCTTATCAGGGGTGCGCTCTAACCACCTGAGCTACAGGCCCGTTTCCATCGAATGCTCATATATAATACCACTACTTTTTTCGTGTGTCAACAAGGTTTTTATCATTTTTATCATTATGATTATAGAATTATGTAATCCGGTAATTTTACCGATGCAGCCGATTGTTGATCCTGTTTTGCAGGCTTATTTTATGATACACACTGCACATATTTCCATGTACAGCTTTCCCCTCCCCCACTGCCTGCATACCCTGTGCTAGGTTCTTTGTTGATGCAAGCAGGCAAACAGAAGAAGGAAGGCTTCTGCAAAGCATCGTTTTCTTTCTGCAGCCCTTACGCTGCTCTCGTAGCTTCATTACTGTATGCCTGTCTCATAAGTGGTGAACAGATATTCGGCAAGGCTCTATATCAAAATCATCAGGAAGCTAAGTGATGCAAATTCATGCGGTCAGCTTCAAGTCTTACCGCGGCAGTATTCGTTATATAGGATTCGTATGACACACAGCATCGCAGGCACTTTTACAAAGCATGTACATCTGCTCTCATAAAAAAAACCGAACCTCAACAAATAAAGTTCGGAATATGCTATCATGGTGGAGCGTATCGGGATCGAACCGATGACCCCCTGCGTGCAAGGCAGGTGCTCTCCCAGCTGAGCTAACACCCCATGTATATATAAATTCGATGGTGGGCCTGAATGGACTTGAACCAACGACCTCACCCTTATCAGGGGTGCGCTCTAACCACCTGAGCTACAGGCCCATTTCCATCGAATGCCTGTTAATAATACCACAACCCATTTATGATGTCAACATATTTTTAATTTTTTTATCACAGAATTCTGACATACCTTACAGTTCATTGGCTGATATCTGAGAGAACCTGCACAAACGCTAAAAGATATTATGGCTATCAATTTGTTATAACCGAATGTTCCCTTATGTTATTGCAGTTTATGATTTCCTTTCTGCTGGAATGGCCAATGGAAAACGAAATACCAAATAGCTTTCTCTTTTCCACAAGCCAATTTGGTGAGAGTAATGCGAAAACTATGCTATGATAGGAAGACATTACAACAATCACAGGAGGAGCAAGCATGGACTATACAGAAGCATTTGCGCAAATCGAGAACTTCAGAATCTATTTGATCGAGGAAGAAAAAAGTACCCTGACGGTACAGAAATACATCCGCGATATTACAAAACTCTTTGCATACCTTTCTTACGGAAAGACCCTGACGAAGCAGCAAATCATAAAGTATAAGGAGGAGCTGCTGAAATCCTATACCTCGGCAAGCATCAACAGCATGCTAGCTGCAATCAACTGTTTCTTCACTTTTATCAAGCAGCCCGAGTATAGGGTCAAGCTCTTGAAAATACAGAAAAGAACCTGTATTGAAAAAGACAAGGAGCTGACAAAAAAAGAATACACCAGACTTTTAAGAGCAGCACAGGATACGCATAACGAGCGTATGTATCTCCTTCTACAAACCATATGTGCAACCGGAATCCGTGTATCCGAGCATCGCTTCATTACCGTAGAGGCTGTCAAAAGCAGAAAAGCCGCCGTACAAAACAAGGGGAAGCTCCGCTATATTTTCTTTCCCTCCAGACTGCGGAAGCAGCTGCTGGCATATTGCCGAAGAAAGCAGATTAAGAATGGCAGCATCTTTATCACAAATACCGGAAAACCACTGGATCGCAGCAATATCTGGAAGGCGATGAAAAAGCTGTGCCTACACGCCAATGTCAGCAGCAAGAAGGTCTTCCCACATAATCTGCGGCATCTGTTTGCCCTCACCTTTTACAGTATGGAAAAGGATGTGGTGCGGCTGGCGGATATTCTCGGCCACTCATCCATTGAAACTACCAGAGTCTATACGATGACCAGCTTTCAGGAATACGAAAAAACACTATCCCGCATGGACCTTGTACGCCTTTGTTGAAAAATACCACATAATATGCATTATGTGGTATCCTTCATGTTCTGTTCACAGGTATAGTTTACCATATATTTTTACAAAATGCGCAACTACATTATCCTCTTTCTCTGATTGTGCATCCACAGACGGTATTCCTCAACAGACAGCCTTACCCGCCTTCCCACGACGTGTTTGCTTCTCTATGCCATATTGTCCTGTACCACATAATGCATATTATGTGGTACAGGGCTTTTCATGTTCTTGATGTGTCACTTGATTTTACACAGGAAAGGAAGCTTATGAGGAATCCGTTTTTTCATCTGACCAAATTTTTTGCCTGCGCCGTGATACTTTTGCTTACATGTTGTGTATACATGCACCAAGCACAAGGCCTCTGTTCAACTCTCACAATAGTTTTGGAACCACAAGGCAGATACAAGCATTGTCTGATGCAGATTGACGTGCGGGGCAGTGGTACCCTGTTCGATGGCAAAACGCACCATCGAAATAGCAGTGAACGCTATGTGCTCTATCAGGGAAGGCGGAAAGCATTTCGTCTCTATACAGAGCATACACAGTCTTCATTGCAAATCCGCCTGAACGACAGGGATATAACCGATACCGTTCAAAACGGAACCATTGTAATCAAAGACGCACATAGGCAACAGCATCTTGTTTTGTACTTCCAAGAAACCAAATAAACACAATGCTATATGCAGTGTGAAGAACTCAGCGAACAATGCATCGCCATGACACCTTCTATTGCATCCCTGTCCTTGTATCATCCGATCAGCAAACTGCAGCTGTGTACATTTTCTATTTTGATATGCAGGCTATATGCTGGCACTCACAGCTTTGCTTGTCTATTTTTTCTTTTGCTATATTGCTCTAGGACAGGAAATTGAAATACTCCAGGATACTGTCATACAGCGTCTGCGCCACCTTTTGCTGATATTCATCCGTAACCAGCTTTGCACGATCCTCTGCATTGGACAGAAATCCGCACTCCACAAGAGAACCGATTTTCTGCGCATTATTCAGAATATAGTAATCTCCTGGCTTGCTTGTCATCTTCGTTTGTGTCAGTGCCCGAAAATGCTTTTGCAAAATGTCCGCAAACACCTTGGATACTTCATTCTTCGGGGCATAGAAGGCCTGCGCTCCCTTCACGCTTGTATTGGGATAGGAATTCAAATGGATACTAATAAACAAATCCGTCTTATCCTGATTGATCAGCTCGATGCGCTTTTTCATATCCTCACGCTTGCGATTGGAAGCACCCTCGCTTGCCAGATCATAGGCTCCATTTCGAGTCATGGTCACATGTGCACCTCCATCCTCCAGCAGCTTTTTCAGCTTCTGTGCTATCTTCAGATTGATTTCCTGTTCCTTTGCCTCGTTGCTGCGGGCACCATCATCCTTCCCACCATGACCGGGATCCAATACGATTTCCACACCATCCAGTGCATGAAAGGCCCGTTTTGCGGAAACAGAGGTAATATGCGACAGACAGAAGGACGCTGCCAGTATGGTACACAGCAGCCCTGCACCCAGCAGGTATTTTTTTCTTTTCATCATCTTCACCTTTTCAAGTATATGTAATGTTAATCATAAAAATATCATTGTTAGAAAATATTTTTGTGATTCCCGCTTGTGCAGACAGGCGATTGACCCGATACCCCGGGCATTTGCGGCATACGCTGTAAAGGAGGTGATACTATCACTACAGGATATGTCATGGTTGAAACCATGGAGGAAACCGCACAACCGATTCCCAATGCACAGATCAGTGTTTTTCGCCGGGATGAGCGCGGATCTGTATTTATCATGGAATGCAGTACGGATGAATTCGGCAAGACACAGCGTATTGAATTGGAGGCTCCGGATGGTTCGCACTCGACGGATATTCATTCGCTGACACGCCCGTATGGTCAGTATGATATTCATGTTTCCAAAGAAGGCTACGATACGGAAATCCGCAATGGTGTTCAGATATTTGCGGAAACCGATTCTACACTTACCGTTGTTATGCAAAGCAGCAATGTTCGAGGTGTGAACAATACGCTGGATATCGGTGAGCATCAGCTTCATGAGGGAGGAGGCTGCCGCTCATGCTAGAAGAAATCATCCTTCCGACCACGATTACCGTGCATCTGGGAAGACCGACCGCAAGTGCACAAAATGTTACTGTTGGCTTCGTTGACTATATCAAGAATGTCGCATCCAGTGAAATTTATCCAACCTGGCCGTATGAGGCCTTGCGGGCGAATATCTGGTGTCAAATGTCTCTTGCCTTAAACCGTATTTATACGGAATGGTATCGCAGCAGGGGCTATTCCTTTGACATCACCAATTCCACCGCCTTTGATCAGGCTTTTGTTCCAGGGCGCAATATATATGACAATATCGCCGCTGTTGTGGATGAGGTCATGGGAGATTATCTGAAAAAGCCATTTTACCGTGAGCCGTATTATGCCGAATACTGTGATGGCAAAATCGCGCAGTGTCCGGGCTTGAAACAATGGGGAACGTTAGATTTGGCAAACCGCGGGTACGATTCCTATGGCATCATCCGTTATTATTACGGTGATCAGATGCAATTTCTGGAAACGGATAACTGGCAGCCCTATACGCCATCCTATCCGGGCTATGCCCTGCGCCTTGGAAGCAGCGGGCAGCCGGTGTTCATCATTCAGGAGCTGCTGAATGGAATCGCTGTCAATTATCCCAATATTCCACTGATCTATCCGCCGGATGCTATCTTCGGGCCACAGACAGAGAGTGCGGTAAGAGCCTTTCAGCGACAGTTCGATCTCACCGTGGATGGGATTGTCGGGCAATCCACCTGGTATCAGATTTCACGAATCTATGTTGCAGTCCGCAAGCTGGCGGAATTGGGAAGTCTGGGTAGACTGGAGGGGTATTTCACCGGTCTTTGGACGGGGAAGGTGCTGCGTCAGGGCGATGTCGGCATCGAGGTTCAACAGCTGCAGTATTTCCTTTCCATTATTTCAGAAAGCTATCCATCCATCCCCTCTGTCACCATTGACAGCCGCTTTGGGCCTGGCTTAGATCGTGCTGTACGTGCCTATCAGCGGGAATTCGGGCTAGCAGTGGATGGACTGGTCGGACGCTATACATGGAATTCCATCTATGAAACCTATGCAGCAATCGTAGGTTGAAAAAGCCATTCCCGTGAAAGGAATGGCTTTTCCATCATCTAAACCGAACATGCTTTTACAGCTGTTTTATTTTTCCCGCTGCTCTTGGCCTCATAAAGTGCCGCATCCGCTGTCTTCAGCAGCGTTTCCCAAGCAGCCGCATCCTTCACCAGAGCGCAAGATCCTCCTGCACTGACGGTAACACTGCGTGTCTGCTCAGCACCTTGTATCTGCAGTTTTCGCACATGCTCACACAAGGCATCTCCCAGCCTTTGCATCGCTTGTAAATCAGCCCCCTGACGTACATACAAAAATTCCTCTCCGCCATATCGAAACAGCTTTCCACTGTCAAAATGAAGCTCCATGGCTCGGACAACCCGCCGTAGACATTCATCACCCTGCGGATGTCCGTAGGCATCGTTATAAGATTTGAAATCATCAATATCTATCATAAGGATGCCAACCAGCTGTTTTGCAGCAATGATGCCGGGAAGCCAGGAGGATAGAAAGCGACGATTCAAAAGGCCGGTCAGGGAATCATGATTGGCGATAAAATCCAGCTCTGCACTCTTTTCCATAATTTCCGCATTCTTTTGAGCAATCACGCAGTGATTCTGAAAATCCTGACGCAATGTGTAATACAGATAGCTGCTGATAAACATAGCAATGATCATCATCCAGGCAGAATTCACATAAATGCCATACAGTGAGCTATCCTTTTGTACATAGGCGACTCCTGCCATAAGCAGACACTGTGCACACAGATATAAGGGAATGAACAGCTTGGGCGGCATGTAAACAAGGACAGCAATACTGAGTACGGTAATGATGTAAACACTGATATTGGCAGATACCCTTTGATCATAAACGGTGATGCACAAAGCCCACAGATAAAGCAAAATCACTGCACCGTACTGCAATGTTTCCAGGTATGGCAGCAGATGTTCATGATGCCGTGAAACCCAGAGAATGAATAAAGCGATACCGCAAAGCAAGAACATCACCGTATACAGCAGCATATACACACGGCTGGAGGTGGTATGATATTGAAAATTCGTATACGTGCTGACATATATCATATTATAGACCTGAAAGAGCTGAATCAGAAGAAGCGGAGCCCACAGAAAGTGCTGAATGCGTTTTGCCAGCATGGCATGAAATTGCTGTTCCTGCGCATCTGTTAATGCAATGCGGCGAATCATAAAGAATGGATTCATAAGATCACCTGCCCTGTCCCCTCTATCTTACCATACTGTGTAAAAAAGCAAAACCGTAAGATATTTGGAAAAGGGCACAGTGTCTATTGCCCTGCCGGTTGCTTTTCTACGACAGCTGCGATTGGTTCACAGATTTGTTTAACGAACTATCGTAGCCACCAGCAGATAAAGAACAGCAGCAGACATAGCAGAATATCAACCGCAAACAACAGATAGCTTTTCCAGTGAAACGCAAAAAGCTGGCGTTTTTCAAGCAGCTGCTTTGATTGCAGGGATTGTACAACACCCCATATTGTATTCAAAAACAAATAGGGAAGCAGGATGAATAAAAGATAAGCAGCCTGCGGTGAATTATTTTTTATATCAAAGACAGTAAAGCAGGTCAGCACACTGCATACAATAAGGGCAATCGTTCCCAGCATCGCCATGGTCAGCTTATTCAAGGAGCGAAGATAGATATACAGACTGCGATCCTGTAGCAGCTCACTTTGATACTTCCGGTTGGCATATACAATGGCTCCGCAAAACTGAACGATATAACAGATAAAGATATACGGAGTCAGTGCTCCCTGCATACTCATCACCAGAATCAGCTGCAGAAGGGTATAAAGAAGAGAGGTGATTCCAATATTTCCAAGCATATAGCTAAGCATGCGCTGTATGGTATCTTCCCGATAGGCAAAGGTCTCATCATAGCCAGCCAGAAAGGAATAGTCATGATGCTTCAGACAATACGTCAGAATGACATACAGCATAAGGTGCAGCAGCAGGTAGCTGAAGGACACAAGCCATCCTCCAATCGCAATTTTTTGATACAGCAGAGCGGCAGATAACAGCAGAGCAGCAGGAATATGCGCAAGCAGCAACCTACGATGAAATGTATACGGTACTGCATAGCCCTCCATTCGTTCAAGCAGCAGCGTATCCAGTGATGTAGAGAAGCATTCGCACAACTGCTGTAATGCCGTGATATCCGGCTCGGTGCGTCCCTGCTCCCATGAGGAAATCGTCTGTCTGGAAACATGCAGCTGACGCGCAAGCTGCTCCTGTGTATATCCGCTGTTTGTACGCAGCTGTTTCAAATGCTCATGAAATTCCATAAGTGCTCACCTTCCTATCACCATCTTAGCAAAAATACACAATTTGTCACGATACATTTTGTTGCGCCGCGTTATTTCTGCCAAAAAGACATCCTCCCAGTCAGACAAACTCCTCCGGTTTCTTTTTTACCACAGGCACGCTGTGCTTTATGAAAGTAACTTGTTTTCCTACGATAACGATTTGCTTTTTCTTTTGTTTTTCCTTTTCCCGTAAACAAAGAAAAGAGACAACCCGTGTTTGGGCATACCTATATCGTTTTCTTGTTGTTTAGAATTCCTTGTTTTTCATTATAATCAAAGAAAAGAGACAGCTCGTGTTTGGCTATCCCTATATTGTTTTCTTGCTGTTTAAAATTCTTTGTTTTTCATAACACGACAGCTGATGCGATAGGATATTGCAAGTAGCACAACAGAGAATATCACTGCTGCACAACCAATCTGCACCATATTCAGCGTACTCATGGATGTCAGGACAGCATCCAGATCAATCTGCAAAATTTCAAAAAGCTTTATGATTCCCATACCACCCAGCACAGCAACACCGACGGTAAGCAGCAATGCCACTCTTCCTCGCTCTCCACCGAATTTCAGCTGTACAGGAATCATAACAGCCGCAAACAGAAAGACGATACAGATGTAAATAAGATCGATCGGAAGCCACTCCATGACGCTCAGCTGCGGGTTGCGAACGGTAATGAGAATCCCCGACAGTACAACGGAAAGCAGCCATGCACCGCCTCCCATAAGGATTGAGAATATATATTTCTCCTTCACATAGGAGGTTCTGGAAAATGGCAAGGAGAATAAGAAGGCATAGCCGTTATCATACTCGTCATAGCTGATCGTACTCAATACAAACATAGAAGCAATCATCGTAAAATAGCTGACTACAAAGGTAGATTCAAATTCAGCAAACAGCATGGCTGCCGCTATAAATATCATGATAAAGAAGAAATTCTTCTGATTTTTCATCAGCTTGAAGTCCTTGATCAATAACCCCTTCATATCTTTTCACCTCGTATCATCATCATAATCACATCATCGATCGAGCCTTTTTCCACTGCAAGTCCCGGATAGTTTTCCATATAAAACTGTTTTTGATTGGTCAATACAGCCCAGCCATAGGGTTCCTTGCGGCGGCGCAGCAAATAGCGTTTGTCCAAATCCGCATACTGTCGTTCGTCCATCTTCAGCAAAGCGTAATCACTCAGCAGAACATCCGTATCCTCGTGCATGACAATATTTCCATCGTGGATCATGTACAGATCATCACACAGCCCCTCCAAATCAGAAGAGATATGGGAGCTTACCAGCATGCAGGCATCCTCATGCTGTTCCATATATTCACGAAGCATATCCAGCAGTTCATCCCTTGCGACAACGTCCAGACCAGCCGTCGGCTCATCAAGGATAAGCACCTTCGCATTATGGGAAAGGGCAATCAATGCCTTCAGCTTGGCCTTCATTCCGGTTGAAAAATCACGGATTTGTTTATCCATCGGCAAGGCAAATCTCTGACACTGCCGCAGAAACTCCGCTTTCTCAAATTTCGTATACATGTGTTCCATAATAGACAGGATATCTTTGATATTCAGATATCCGCTGAAGCCTGAATCGGATAACACGACACCCAGGCATTCTTTTTCCTCCAGTGTCAGATTCTGAACAGGCTTTCCAAACACCTCTATTTCTCCGCCATCAATGGAAATCAATCCCAGGATAGCTTTAAAGGTTGTGCTTTTGCCAGCACCATTTTGCCCAATCAGCGCACTGATTTGTCCGTTTTTCAGCTCCAGACTGCAGTGCAGAGAAAAGGCACCGTAGTTTTTCACAACATTTTGCAGTTTCAGCATATTCATTCCTCCAATAGCAGATGGAACAGTTCCAGCAGGTCGCTGTCCTCCATCCCGCAGCTTCTGCCTTTTTGAATGGCCTTGTCCAAATCGGCTTCGATTTCCTTCTTATGTTCCTCCATCACCAGTGCCTTGTTCAAACCGGCTACATAGGTGCCTTTGCCATGAACAGTAACCGCAAAGCCCTCGGCTTCCAGATTATCGTACGCTTTCTTGACCGTAAGGGCGGATATTTTCAGCTCCTTTGACAGAGAACGAACAGATGGCAGAATATCGCCTTCCTTCAACTCCTCATTCAGGATCATAGCTTTTATTTGTTCTACGACCTGTTCATATATTGGAGTCATGGAAGAATTGTTGATAATAATTTTCATGAGATACCTCCTCTGTTCATAAACAGTATATAACAGTATATAACTGTTGTCAACTGTTATATACTGTTTATCAAAAAAAAATAGTCTAAAAAATCTGCCACATATAAAAGCCGAAAACCACGGATATGAAAACAGGGCAGAGATGGCTAATATGATTTCACGTTCTCTTGCACCTTAGGCTTTCATAGAAAGAGAAAAAGAAACAATCTTCTGTTTTTACATGGCTAACTTAACTTCAGGCTCTCTTACACTTTAGGCTTTCATAAAAAGAGAAAAGGGAGCAATCTCCCATTTTTACATGGATAGCCTAACTTCAGGCTCTCTTGCACTTTAGGCTTTCATAGAGAAAAAGAAACAATCTTCTGTTTTTATAAGGCTCCTTAATCTTCGTGTCTTATGGCTATGTGTCCTAACCGCACCTCATCAAAGCGTATCCTCACTTTATCCATTGCTATTCTTAATGGCACAGTGAATTTCCTATACAGCCTATTGTTTCTTGCCTCTGATTAGCCTTTATAAGATAAGGAAAAACAGCATCTATACCTATTATCATTGTATGGGCATTAGACAGCAGATGGCAGTGAATGCCGATTTCGTCAGAAAAACAAATAAGGCATCGTTTGCCTGCTGATTCAGAAAAGCAAATAAGACTGTATTTGCTTACATTGTTACAAAAACAAAAAAGCAGTCAACACACGTTGTATATCGCAGTTGACCAGCTTTTTCCCGTCCTGTCCCTCCCCTTGGGTTGTGCCAAAGCAGAAAGAATATCATGTCCAACAATAAAGCGAAGCAGACACCGGCAAACACAATTATAAGCTGTATGTCTGTCTACCTGTATCCGGACAGGTTTTATGTTGTATCACACAACCACCTCCATACTGCGTTAATTCCCGCATCCCACTTATGTGTGAGATGCAGCAAGCGCTTCATACACGTTGATTGCATCCAGAATGTGGTAGGGCTTTGTAGTCGCAGAGCCTGCCGCATGAGCACTGACAAACAGCCAGGATTCTTGATTGATGCGCGCCTGTGAGGCCAGACATAGACCGGCATCCTTCGTATATCCGGTTTTCCCCCCAAGGATATCATCCGCATGCAGCTCGTTTTGATCCATGGTCATCCGCATCGTGGAATAGATTGTCATGCCTTCGGGATGCATATTGCTGGGAGCCATAACATAGTTGAGGGCATGAAAGGCCTCTGCAAACGTAGGAAGCTTCAAAGCCTCATCCAGTATTACTGCAATATCACGGACGCTGCTCACATGTCCTGCCTCATCAAGTCCTGTACAATTTAGAAAACTGGTATGCTCCAGCTGTAGCTTTTCAGCCTGCGCATTCATCTCCGCAACAAACGCATCCTCGCTACCATACAGCGCTATGGCCAGAGTCATACAGGCATCCGCCCCACTTGGCAGCAATGCTCCGTAGATCAAATCCTCATAGGTTACCACCTCATTCGGTAAGAAACCGGCCATTGATGCCTGCTCCTTTTCCAGCTTCGGGAAAATAGAAGCCGGAATGCTTACGGTTTTCTGTAAGTCATCGATATGCTGCAATGCCGTATATACCGTCATAAGCTTTGTCAGAGATGCCGGGGCAATCACTTCATCTTCCCCTTCCTTCAGCATCACCTTGTTATCCCTTTGCCGGATGAGAATATAATTCTTACTATATAATTCCTTGCTTATATGGACAGGCTGCTCTGCTGTGGGTCTGGGCTGAGAATTCGCCTTATCCTCCTTAGAAATCATCGGCCGCAAATAGCAGATAAGACCTGTGAGCAGGACACCAGCCAGCAGTAATTTTTTTAATCGTTTCATCATATCAGCTCCTTCATGACTCTATTGAACCATGAATTGCACGGATAGTTGAAAACACAGACTTAGCACTTACTTAAATATCACTTAATACCTTGATAGATGCCATTTACACCATACGTTGGAAACCGCTCATAAAAATGCATGCAATGCTCCAGCCAGTTAAAATCAAACAAATCCATGGCAAAGAAGACAGTGCAAAGCGACCATAACCATCTGCGTGCTTTCACATGCTGCACTTCGCAATACAACTATTTTTAAACAGTCTGACATGCAAACAGAAAGCAGACTGCCTACATGAACGCTCAATCCTTATAAATGCACTGCCGCCCTTAGAGTCTTCTACTCTGGACACCGTTTGTTCAACAGCTTTTTAGAAGCAAAAAAAAACACCCGTAGGTGCTTTGAAAATCAGAGGGTCAATTATCGGGAATCGTCTGTGTGCCTTGCGCCGTTGTTGCCTCCTGCTGCGGCACATCAGCAGATGGTATTTGCAGCTCTGTATCCTTTGCAGGAATTGGAAGTTTTATATAAAAAACAGTTTCCTGCACATTGCTGTCCGCATAGATGCTGCCTCCGTGTGCTTCGATGATTTCCTTTGCGATAGCAAGACCAAGACCAGCGCCGCCGGATGCTGTAGACCTTGCCTGATCCAGCCGAAAGAATTTTTCAAATATCATTTCCAGCTTCTGTGCCGGAATTTCATCTCCCTGATTGTGGAATTCCAGCAGGATATGCTGTTCCTCCTGCTTAACAGCTACCCGTATCACGGTATCAGGATAGCTATAGGAAATAGCATTTTTCAATACATTATTGAACGCTCTGGCAAGCTTATCCGCATCTCCATAACAAATAGAGCCTTCAGCAATCTCCAGCTGAAGCTCCTTATGCTGTGCGAGCAGTGTCGGATAAAACTGTTCCTTCAGCTGTTCCAATAGAAAATCCAGTGCAATCTTTCCTCTGGATATGACGATATCATGCAGGTTAAAGCGCGTTATATCAAAAAATTCATCAATCAGCTGTTCCAGTCTGTCAGCCTTATCAAGGGTAATGCGGATATAGGCATCCCGCTGTACTGCCGGAATATCCTTCACATCATTTAACAGGTTCAAATATCCGATTACTGAGGCTAGCGGTGTTTTCATATCATGTGCCAGATATGATATTAAATCATGTTTCTGCCGCGTCTGTTTCTCCAGTAATGCCAGTTGCTTCTGCTCCTTAGCACGAATCTGCAGCAAAAGTGCCTCGATATTGCCGAAACCCTCCGGAAGATAAAAATCGCGATCCTCCAAAAACTGATGCAGCGCCGTTTCCATCGCTTTTTCCAGCTCTGCCTTGTATCGCATAGCGATACGATTGCTTTGTGTCCGTACACAGACAATACAAATTACAGCTGTCAATGCCGTCAGCAAAAACAGCAGCTGCTTGATCCGGTACCAGTTCGGAGAAAGATATTGATGCAGGATACCGGTTGTATCGGTATATTCATCCATATAGAAAAATTGTTCTGACAAAAAATCCCTCAGCATGCCATTTCCAAACATGTCCGCAGCAAGATAAACGATGCCGACCGCTGCGATTGCTATACTGATAATCCAGGCGGTGCGTTTCATAGTGTTTCTCCCAGCTTATACCCGACACCCCAGACATTTTGTATGTAACGCGGGTGTTCTCCGCGATCCTTCATCTTCTCACGGATATGGCGGATATGTACCATCAGGGTATTGTTGCTGGATGAGAGATATTCCTCCTGCCATATCGCAGTATACAGCTCCTTAGCACTCACAACCTTTCCCTGACGCTCACACAGATACCAGAGAAGACGGAATTCAATCGGTGTAAGATTCAGTTCTTTTTCATTTAATTTGCATATATGCTGTTCCTGATTCATGGTGAGTCCCAAATAGCTCAGCTCCTGCGCCTTCTGCTGTACATTATAGCGCTTGTATCTTCTCAGCTGTGCCTTGACTCGTGCAATCAGCTCCAGCGGCTGAAACGGCTTGGTCATATAATCATCGGCTCCAATCATCAGTCCGTTGATTTTATCAATATCCTGCTCCTTCGCCGTCAGCATGATAATGGGCCATGTATATTGCAGGCGTATGGTCTTACAGATGTGAAAGCCATCCATATCCGGAAGCATCACATCCAATATGGCCAGATCGTAGGAGTGTGTCCGTATATTGTGCAGCGCCTGCGTACCTGTATAGCATACATCCACATTATAATTTTCATTTTTCAAGTAAATCTCCACAAGCTCTGCAATTTCCTTTTCATCATCCACAACCAAAATATTCATGTTCAATTCCTCCCGTACTTCATCTGCTCATCATACCGCACTGTGCTATTCATAAATGGATTTTGCGGCAATCATTCACACACATTATACCAGAGCCATTTCAAAGACTTCCTTACATTTCACTTAATTCCGGAATCCAGCATCGCCAAACCGTACGTATTCATCAACGCAGACTGAAATTTCACAATATCTTCCAGAAGCTGCAATCGTTCACTTATCTGCGTGTGTATGCGCATATGAAAAGCCGCATCCTGTAACGTTCTTTCCTGACCAAGGATACGGCTTTTTTTTCGATGCATCATGTTACTAGACACTGTCTGAGAAATGCTTGGAAGTGCCCTTCAACATACCGCCTTTTTTTACAGGGCGATTTATAAAAGCGAAGCATCCGCCTTTTTTGCATTTGCAAAAGCAAGCAGCTACTTAATAGGATGCTGTATATGTAAAGGTGAACGCATCCCCATCCTTTATTTTCAGACTGCTTGCGGCATCACAGCTTCCGGCAGCCTTGCAGGATTCGTTGTTTTCTGATTCATACAGCCACCATGGCCCCTTGTTGAAGTCCTTGGTCTCCACACCCTTCATAGCCATAATGGTTTTTCCATATTGCCCGTCTTCCATTACAACATTCAAATCCTTCGCCTTTTCCAGAAAATCCGCAAGTGTTTCGACTTTCCCCTCTACACTCACATCCCCACTGAATAGTTCCTTTTTGTTAACCTCGTCCTGAATCGTGATTTTAAGCGTTGTTTTTTCCGTATTGTTATTTACAGGCTCTTTCTTTTCACTTTCCTTTGAAGAGCATCCGCCAACAAGCAGCATGGCAGATACCAATAAAATTTTACATAGCTTTCCCATTTTGCAATCTCCTTTCCATATGGTTTAAAACAGCTGCTATCGGTTTATAACAGATGGCACAAAGCGCCATGGACATAAAGCCCTGAATAAGAGAGGTCTTTAATCCCATAAGAATATAAATCGCTGTTATTTTTCCCGAAATCAGCATAAACGGCAGCTGTACCAGCTGACCTGTCAAAAATGACAGAAAGCCACAGGTGAATACCAGTGCGAAGAAATGTCTGTTTAAGAATTTCCTGCTGCAGCCTACGAATAGACTGTACAGCGGATAAATCAGACAATACATCATCGACCATGGCGCTACCCCCTGGGTACTTAGATTGAGTATGGTAAACACCACTGCCCCAAGAACAGCCTGCCTTGTTTGAAATGTCATTGCAAATACCACAATGGTAAAGGTAATGCATTCCAAATATAGAATGAATGAAAATGATGTAAACACGACAGCTTCAATCGAAGCGATAACGGCTATGAAGCAAAGCTCTCTTGCTTTCATACATAGGACCTGCTTATAAATTCCCTTTCCTTTGTGCCGTTCTGTGCATTCTCATACAGGCACATCATAAAAAAGGTATTGGACAGCAGATTCATAAAATCAAACAGGTTGGCTTCCACCGGTTTTCCCTCACACTGAATCTGGTGCATAATGCGGATAACCGCCTTGACTTCTGCACGCAGCACATGCAGATGACTCGCACCGATACAGCCGTCGGGCAGGACAAAACGATCCATCGGAATACTGTAGCGGGCATAGAAGACATTCAGCTTATTCAGCTCAGGCTCCCCTATGGCACACGCTCCCCGTATGGATCCATTGGCGTGATAGATCATTTCCATCAGTTGAAGGAGATCCTCCTGCGGAATATGACGAATGTGGTGTCTTGCCACAGACAGCATGGATGCCAGACGATCCGTTGCTATCTCATAATCACATAGTCGGCTTTCTTCCTTCAGAAAAGGATATGCACAATATTCAACACTCATTTTTTCACCCTCACTTTCTTAACGATAGCGGGCAGAAAACATATAAAAAAACTATATTCTCCACACCCAGCAGAAAACTCTGTTTGCATAACAGGCAAGTCTCCCGGCTTAATTTCATCCTACTCTTCACCTTCTCATACCAAATCGGTACAATGGTATCTGAATTTCGTCCATATCACGGTTGCTGGGGCAGCTGAAGATGTTCGCTTCCATTCCTTGTTCGGTAATTTTCATACACCTGTTATGCTTTTTTTTCATTCATTCGCTCTTAATTATAAAGGCATAGCGTTCTTCTGTCTATAGTAAATACTGCTTTCATTCTTCCCATTGTTGTCATGCGTCCTGCAGCCTTAGCCTATGATAAGGTAAAAAAAGCATCCCCAGTTTAAGAGATGCGATATTCTCTATTCCTCATCAGCGTATATCCGGTATCTGTGCATCCCCTTCTTGGAGTTATACATGGAGGTGTCCACCTTCTGAAACAGCTGTTGATAGGTACGTCCGTGCTCTGGAAAATAAGTGACACCGATACTGAGCGTGATGCGGTGTGTAAAGGAAAACTGTTTTTGTCCAGCCTCCCAATACTCACGGAATTGTGCAAGAATGTGTTCCAGCATCGTGTTGTCCAAATGCCGGGAACAATAAATGAGAAATTCATCCCCGCCGATTCTTGATACGATATCGTTTGGAAAGGTTTTCTGCAAAGCCTGTGCAAGCGCAATCAGAATCCTGTCTCCTACCGGATGTCCATACGTGTCATTATAAGATTTGAAGTGATCAACATCCATCATGAGGATTGTCCCCTGCTTTCCGCTTCGCAGCTGTTCTTCAATCTGCTTTTCACAATAATAGCGATTCGTAAGCTTTGTTAAATAATCATGATGAGAGTAATAGAGGACTGCCTTGTTGCTTTCCTGCAGCTCTCTTGTTTTCTGTGCGATTTTTTCACGCAGCTGCTCATTGCTCTGTTCAATCAGACGCTTCGGAAAAAATTCATCACTGCTTTGATTGATATCCGGCACAGACTGGTGTACATGAAGCAGTTCCCAGCCAGACGGCGTAAATTGTAAAATAATCGTAAAGCGAAAGTGCAGCTCATAATTGATTCGATCTCTCGCATCCTCACTTACGTCCAGTTCACCATATACCAAATAAACATCATCACTCAGCTGTCTGGTTTGGTATCCTTCCTCCTCGATAACAAAGGTGCCGTTCCACTGGCTTTCTTCTTTCTCCAGTAATACAGCAAATTCCTGTAAAGAGTGTGAAACCTCATGTTTACCAGTTCCGATCACGCTGATCTGCGGGCTGAAATATCCACCAGCCACCTCGTAGGTGCGCTCTTCCAGATATTGGTGCCAGAGTAGATGGCAAAACTTCTGTGCATCAGCTTTATGATTCATACTATCATCCTTCTTTATTGGGTTATCTTCATTATACACACTTTTTTTGTATCCGTCACCATATCGCAAATGTAATCTTTTATAGAAACCCAAAACGATAGGACGTATTCTTACGCGAGTGAAAGGCAGACCCTAGGTGAAACAAAAAAAGATCCGATGCCTTGTAACACGAGGCTGAGCTCCTAACGACTTTGTCTCTTTATGCTCCCTGATCGGGTGTGAGTATAAGGCTATTCAGCGCTTACAAAGGAACCATAGGCTTAAACAGACACAATAACGCAATGTCGATGGTTGGCTTTGCAAATATACAATAGCCTTTCCTATTTATCAAATCAGAATGCCGTCACAATGATCCAGCTCATGCTGAATAATCTGCGCACAAAAGCCCTCATAGGTTTTAATTTTCTTTTTTCCACTGCAATCCATATAGGATACTTTGATTTTTTCATACCGCAAAGCTTTTTTCTGTGTACTATGGCATAAACAGCCTTCCTCAGCTGTATAGCGCTTATCACCTGTTTTCATTATCACAGGATTCAGCATTGTGACATAGCTTCCGCCATCCTGAAATACGATAATACGTTTCAGAACCCCAATCATATTCGCTGCCATTCCGACACAATGGTCTGCATGTGCCTGCAATGTATCCTGCAGATCTAAAACCGTCTGCATATCCTGCAGCGTGGCCGCTTCACTACGACGGCTGAGCAAAAATGTATCCTTCACAATTTCCTTGATCATATAGCTTCCTCCAATATCATTTACTTCAATTTCAACATCTGTATGTATTATCGCAGAAACAGCGCGCATTAGCAAATGCATCACAGTGAGAACTGCCAAGCAATGAATGCTACCTCCTCGATATTTACAAGGAAACATTTAATAGGTCTTGTTTCCCGATGAAAAAAACACTAAGATAGAGATAGATACAAGGGAGGCGGCAGTATGCAGAACATGCAGCATTATTATGATTTTTCCGGACAGAAATTCGGTTACCCACTAAGTTTGAGCATTAACAGCTTTAAGCGGCAGGTTTTCTCCAGACAGTCAAGTTTAGAAATTTCATATGTGCTGAAGGGAGCATATGTAGCAGTTACAGAGCATTTTACTGCAAGTATAAAGGAACATGAACTGGTTATGATTGCCCCCAATGATATTCACATGATTAAACAGATGAACAGTGATAAGAACGTTATTCTTACTCTGCATATTGATTTCTCCCGGTTCTCTTCCAGCATGTGCGGGAACGTCGAGGAAGCCTTTGAATCCATGATCTGTACGCGAACAAAAAACTACCGGCTGCTTTGCAGGCTGCGAAATAAAATAGGTGAACTGGTCCGGATGCTGCTACAGGGGGAAAGCAGTATGTTTCAGATGAATGCCATCATGATGGAGCTTGTCTACATTGCCAGCAATCATCAGCAGTATCCGGTAGAGCGTCTCCCATTACAATCTGTCCATCATGAAAATTATATGAAGGCTATTCAATACATTGACCGCCATTATTCAAGTGAGCTGCACCTGGAGGATGTCGCTAAAACCCTGTCCTTCAGTGTATCCTACACATCGAAGCTGTTTAAAAAATATACCGGTATTTCCTTTGTCAAATATCTGGCATATGTCAGAATCCGAGCTTCCCTAGAAGACTTGCTGGAGGGGAAGGATTCCATTGAGCAGATTGCTGCAGCCTGCGGCATGCCGAATTCCAAATCGTATACAGCTGCTTTTCGTGAATTATATGGCATTGTTCCAAGTGACTATCGTAAAAAATTCACGCATAATATAAAAATGAATGAGGATCACAAAGAGCAGAGTATGACCCTTGATAACGAACAAAAAGAATTACTGGAGCATCTGGTAACAGATACGCAGGAGGTATTATATGAAAATGACGGTATAAAAATCACTCAGCATGAAGGTCATATCCGATGTCGAATTCATAACGAGCTAACGGCAAAAACGACAATAACACAGACTGATGAGGAGCTTGTCCTGGAGGTTATTCGCAAATAGCTTTCCATCAGCTCCTTTTTTTTGTTCCTTACCCATCCCAAAAATGTAAAAACACAACAAAATATGCCGGACATCATCAACACATGACAGCGATTACATTTCTGATTCGTGATAAAATATCAGTAAAGGAGATGTTAAAATGAATACCTATAACCATTTATTTTCACCAGTTAAGGTTGGGAATACAACCATAAAAAATCGCTTGTTTATGCCTCCGATTTCTACAAATCTGGCAGATAAGGGATATGTTACAGATGAGCTGGTAAAGCATTATGAGGCCAGAGCCAAGGGAGGTGTCGGCTTGATTGTCACCGAGGTGACAACCGTGGAGCCTACCTACATCTATCTACCCGGAGATATGTCAATTCATGATGATTCCTTTATCCCCGGTTGGAAGAAGCTTACAGATGCAGTACATCAATACGGTGCGAAAATTCTTCCACAGCTGTTTCATCCAGCCTATATGGCATTCCCTATTCCAGGTACACCACGTCTAATTGCCCCTTCTAATGTTGGACCTTCCTATGCGAAAGAAGCACCCCGCCCTGTTACCGTTGAAGAGCTAAAGGTTATCATACGACAGTTTGGTGAAGCAGCCTATCGCGTCAAGCAAGCAGGCGGCGACGGTGTGGAAATTCATGCTGCACATGCGCATGGTCTTCTTGGCGGTTTTCTGACACCGCTTTACAATAAGCGCTGTGATGAATATGGCGGAGATATCAACGGAAGATTGAAGCTGACACTGGAGGTTATTGAACAGGTTCGCACTATATGCGGTCCTGATTTCATTATCGATGTGAGAATTTCGGGAGATGAATATAGTGATGGCGGATTGAATCTCGACGATATGATTTATGTTTCCAAGCAGTTGGAGGCACACGGCGCAGATATGCTGCATGTATCCGGCGGTACAACGATTAAGCGTGGCAGCGCAATTCCTGCGGCAGGAACAAAGCCTGGAGCGCATGCTCATCTATCACAGGAAATAAAAAAGCACGTAAGCATTCCAGTCGCAACGGTAGGACGGATTACAGAGCCTTGGATTGCAGACGAACTCATAGCAAATGGAAAGGCAGATATTTGCATGATTGGTCGGGCCAACCTGTGTGATCCTGAATTCGCCAATAAAGCACAGTGCGGAAAGGATGATGATATCCGTCCATGCATTGGCTGTCTGCGCTGTCTGAATGGAATCATGTTCGGCAAAAGGGTAGCCTGTACGGTAAATCCGTCCTTTGAATTGGAAAATGAAGACACGCTCAAGCCTGCCGAGGTTAAGAAAAAAATTCTGGTGATCGGCGGAGGTCCTGCTGGCATGGAGGCTGCTTTTGTGGCGAAAAGAAAAGGTCATCATGTCATTCTATGTGAACAAAGTGATACGCTGGGAGGACTGATGAAGCTAGCAGCAGTTCCGATCGCCAAGCAGGATCTTACCAGAGTCATTAAATATATGACACGTCGACTTATGCAGGCAGGTGTTGAAGTACGCCTGAACTGCAAAGTCGATAAAGCGATGCTGCAAAAAGAATTTGCTGAGTATGAGGTTATTGCCTGCAATGGTGCCGTTCCATCTGTAATAAAAGCCTTTACCGGATTTAAGCAATGGACCACAGCAGATGATATTCTGGCAGGAAAAGCATTCCCAGGTAAAAATATTGTCATTTTGGGAGGCGGTTCGGTAGGCTGCGAAACTGCGGACTATCTTGCTCCACTTGTATATGACCGTTATCCTAGAGATCGGACGATAACCGTCTTGGAAATGACAAAGGATATCATGGCAACAGAGTCCGGTCCTGGCCGTAGCCTGCTTGTACAGCGTATGCTGAAAAAGCATGTGAATCTGATTTGTAATGCCATGGTAGAAAAGGTCGAAGAGGATAACATCTATTATACAAAGGATGGTAAAACCGAATGTATCAAAGATGCTGATACGCTTATCTTTGCAGTCGGCTATCACAGTGATCCAAGTTTGAAGCTTCTGTTAGAGGAGTGTGGTATGACCTATCACATGATAGGCGATGCAAATCATACAGGAACCATTAAAGATGCAATTCATGATGGTTATGAAACTGCACGGAGCATCTGATTCACCCCCACAGCTGCAAAAATTTCTTTTGGCAAAGCCTTAGAAAACGAATTTCGTACATGCAGTGTTAAAATTTTCGCTAAATACTAAAAGACTGCTAGCGCCACATTGATTGAATGTGATATGTGATCTGCAAACAGTCTTTTTCTGCGTGCATGTCGTCTGTCCTTATCCGACTTCTTCGCCTTTAAAAGTTATAAAGCCTCTGCTTTGGATAATGGATTCATATATTCATTCTAAATGAAATCATTTTCAAATCCTTTGCTTCCTTTACTCCTGCATTCTCCAACTGACTGCGAAGCTCTTCAAGCACCAGATAAAACAGATATTTCATTTCATTCACATATAATCGCTCATCCTGTGATTTCATTGCATATTGAAGCACATCAAGGGCATGGAAAAATAATGACGAATATCGCTCCTTATCCAAATGACAAATAAATGGATATATCCATAGAATATGCTGTTTTAATTCCTCAAAAATGCTCTTTAGGCTTTCCTGCTCATTTACATCCATGATGGAGTCACAATACTCACAAATTAGCCTTACCCAATTTATACTGGTGATTTCTATATCGGATAGTGATTGTTTGATCTGTTCAAAGCGTTGCACCATACTGGTAAAGGAAATAGATGTGAACGTCTGACAAGTCATCTGCAGAATCTGAAGACACTGCATGCCTTCAATCACCCGCTCTCTCACACCGTTGTCTTCCAGCATGTCGCAAATTCTGTTTTCATCACATCGAATCACTTTCATTCCCTTGCCGCCAATAGGTTCTATGACACCAGTTGCCTGAAGAATTGACATGGCTCTACGCAGGGTTGGCTCACTCACCTGATAGATTTCACAAAGATCCAAAACGCGCGGAAGACGACTTTCTACCGGATATTTCTGATAGATGATATCTTTGAGTAAACTGCTTGCCACGTTATAAATCTGCCGTGGCCGTCCGCGATAAATATTCCAGCGGAAGCTTACCTTTTGCTTCGGTTCCCGCAGTGGAAGCTTTGCGTAGCGTTCCTGAGTTTTTCTGGAATCATCCGCAAAGTATTTTTTTGTTATTTCATATATATCCGGATATGTCAGCTGCTTCTGAAACACTGCATCAACAAAAGCATGTGTCTTCGCAAGATCGCTGTGCGCATGAGTTCCTTGAAGCACCATTGAGTCCTTTATATTTTCATAAAAAGACAGTCTTCCAAATATAGCGACCTCCATATAAAGACTGCAAACCAGAGGATTTCCGAATACAGACAGCACCTTTTCCACAAATGCGACTACTGTACGCTCTCCCTGCATATGATCAATGCTCTCATGGATTGCAGCATATTGCTCTTCTGTAAGCAAACACAAGGCTTGTGTAAGCAAATCAGGAAGCAAAATATCACGTATCTCACACAAGTCCTGTACAGCATCCTTTCTTGCCAGAAAAAACTGGATACAATTCTCTCTGCATTCTGCTTCATCAAGCCCCAGTGTAAGTCGTGAATGCCTTCCACGTGACATCTCTATGTAATGATTCTCCTCCAATAGCTTAAAAGCATGTATAACAGGACGCCTGGAAACCTGGAAGCGTTCAGCAAACTGTGAAATCGTTGGGAGTTTTTCTCCCTGGCGGAATATCCCAAAGCGGATTGCTTCCTCGATATAATTATAAATCCACTCATGCAGACTCATTTCTTCTTTCATCCAATCATCCTCCTTAGTGCTTTCTTCATCCCTATCTTAACATACCATTAACCTGTCAACAAATGATTTTATGAGAAAAGCATTTGTTCCTGATTTCTGTTATGTAAAAGCATGTGGAGTGATAATGAATGATAGCATATATACAATCCAGCTTTGTTCCTGATTTCATATGATGCATACAGGCAGATTTCAAAATTTTTCGTGTAGCTTTTTCGTTCTTTCCTGCTTAATAAACGAAGTGAACAAAAGCTCGGCAATAGCTTCGTATGCATTCTACGTATACTCATTGTTATTCACGTAATCTGTCAAAAGATATATGTCTGCTGTGGTATTATCTGACACCTCAACCAGAGATTTCCTATATTTAGACCAATCTGCTCATAAGAATTTATAAACAGAATTCTCAATATAAAGCATCAATTTAAGAAACTGCAGGACGGCTGTTTTTTCTATCCAAGAGAAAAGACTTGCATCTTCCTATTTCTTATAAAGATTTTTTAAATCTTCCGTATCGATTTCAATTATATCACGTATGTGAATCACTTTATCCACTATCTGAATGATGTGCAAATATTCAGGATCAAACCTAGACACCATCCCCTCCAGCTCAACATAGTCCTGCTGATCATAATAGATAATTTTGACCATCTGGCCCTTTTGAATTTTCTGCAGCTTCCGATTTAGTTCTTCACAGGCATCTGAAGAAAGCTGTTTTCTGTCAACTACAACACGTTCCTTGCATTTCAGATAGTCCCGAAAGCCTTTCAGGGAATCAAAGGGCAAAAATAATTTAGCGCGATTTGCGTGATTCTGTTCATTCTGCATTGTGACCACCTACAAGCTTATTACGAGAAATTGTCGTTGCCTTATTCAATAGATTCATCCCCTTTATCACAGCATTCTTTCCAAATTTGTGTTTTATATCAAGCAAAGCCAGCTGCAGCTTCTTCTCTTTCTCCAGAGCATTATAATCTGTGAATAAATCATATGTCTCATACATTTCATCGACTACGTTGCCAAAGCTGATAGATAGCATATGCACAAGCTCCTGCCGATTTACTGTTTCCGTATACAGCTCAATGAAGGCTTTGCGCAGATAAGCATATGAATTGGTCACATTGGAAAGCTTTCTGGATCCTCCGGTCGCCTTTACACCACTCGCTGAATATCCAACATACAGACCGATATGATCAGTTACACGATGAGATTCCACAAGACTCTGTACATTTAGCTCAACCATCTCCTTCAATACGAGCAGAGCCTCTTCATAATTGTAATCCTCAAATAAAATTTGACTGTTTGACAATGAGTTGCTTTTTGACTTATATGCCTTGATTTCTCTGATGGTTGTCGGCTCTCTGCCCCACGCATGATCAATCAGATATTCCGCGTTCACACCAAATTCCCGATAGAGAATTCGTTCATCCAGATGGGCGATATCATACATATCACATACACTATATTTTTCCAGCCGCTTAGAAATTCCACGGCCAACCTGCCAAAAGTCAGTTACAGGCTTGTGATGCCAAAGCGTCTCCCGATACAATTTCTCGTCAAGTATCCCCATATTATCCGTGGTATGCTTAGCGGTGATATCCAATGCGATTTTAGCAAGATAAAGATTTGTACCGATACCTGCGGTTGCCGTGATACCTGTTGTGGCATAGATATCCTGCAATATCATCCGAGCGAGCTCCTTTGCACTGACATTATACATTTGCAGATATTCGCTAACATCCAGAAATGCTTCATCTATGGAGTACACATGAATATCCTCACTGGATATATACTTTAGGTATATGCCGTAAATATCAGCGGAATACTGCATATATAAATTCATCCGCGGCATGGCGGTGATATAGGAGATGTTATCCGGGATTTCAAAAATCCTGCAGCGGTTATGAACTCCCTGTGCTTTCATTTTGGGTGATACCGCCAGACAGAGTGCACCTCTACCTCTGGAAGGGTCGGCGACAACCAGATTTGCAGCAAACGGATCAAGCTCTCGCTCCACACATTCAACAGAAGCAAAAAATGTTTTTAAATCAATGCAAAGATAAGTCTTCATCATATCGCCACCTCTTCTTTACTTGCGATTATACTACCGTATGTTGCATTTATCAATATCAAATGCAACTTTTTTATAAAAAATAATTGATATTACAAATCGAAGTGAAAATTGTTGCAACTTTTGCAAATCTGATTTATAATGTTAAAAAGAGGTGAGCTATTATGCAGCTAAAGGATTTATTAAATGAATATAAGCGTCGGATGAGCGTTACAAACGACTATATTGCAGAACAGGTTGGAGTCAACAAATCGACTGTTTCACGGTGGATGAAGGGCGAAACAAAGGTCATGAAGCCAGCTGTTATCGAAAAGCTATCCTATCTGCTGGGTACAGATGTAGAATCTCTATTAAAAGATTCTGATAGGTTTGAAAAGCCGCTGCTTGGAACAGCAAAGGCCGGATATGGATTATTTGCAGAAGAAAATTTTGCAGGCTATGAGGAGGTATCAAAAAGCGATTATTATCGCGGTGATTATTTTCTTCGTGTCTGCGGAGACTCTATGACAGGCGCGCATATACATGACCAGGATCTTATCTATGTAAAGCAGTGTGATGACGCAAAGAGTGGTACAATCGCTGTTATCCTGATTGGAAATACTGAGGTAACTATAAAACGAATTATAAAAAAAGAACCCTTCCTTATTTTGGAGGCAGCTAATCCAGCGGTACCTGCCCGCTACTTTACGCAGGAGGAAGTGAAAAATCTACCTGTAAAAATTATTGGAAAGGTTCTGTATAGCCGCTCTGATATCGCATAAATTCAAAATCCTTCACCGCTGCAGCAGGCGGTGCCCATCTGCTTTATCTGCGTTTATATATTAAATCTGTAATACCGTTATATGATTCAGAAGCCATGAGCTTTAATTTCAAGGATGCTTTGCGCCCTTGAAATAAAGAAATTCCATTTCCTAAAATAATCGGTATTACGGAGATATGATAAGTATCAATGATATCACGTTCAATTAAGGGCTGAATAATATCTGCGCCACCGCATATCCAAATACCTTTACCCTCCTGCCTTTTCATATGCAGGATACTTTCACATATATCTCCCTGGATGAAATGAATATTTTCCTTACCGGCTAATTTTCGATGTGTAAATATATAGCTATCCAGATGTTCATAAAACCAGTGATCCGAAGAAAGCTCTGTTGCTATCTGATGATAAGTATTCCAGCCCATAATCACGGTATCAATATCCTGTATGAATTTTTGATAGGACACCATATCATTTTGTCCGGTTTCCTGCCCCTGCAGCCAGTCAACAGAACCGTCCTTTTTCGCGATATAACCATCAAGGCTCATTGCAATAAATAATGCTACATTTCTCATAGTATCTCGTCTCCTTTGTATAAGCATATCATAAGAGCTTCTGTATCAGGAGTATGCCCTTATAAAAGATAATTATATACAGGAAGAGTGAGTTTTCAATAGATTGCTTCTCAAAGAAAATCCAATCAGAATAATATTCTTATCATTATTGTGCTCTGAATTTTACCATTCTTTTCTTCTTTTTTTCAAATAATTTTTTGAAAAACGCAAAATGAATACTACAAATGTTATAATAAAGTATACTTAACTTAACAAAAATGTAAAGGAAGCGATTATGATGTATAAGGACGCTGAAATGATTACCGGAGGTGTATTTGATTGTCAATGCAATGAAACGTTTACACTCATCCGAGCAGATCAATCTCTCTATCGTTTTTTGGGGTATACACAGAAAGAATTCTCAGACATTTATCAGAATCAGTTATTCTATGCTATTCATGAAGAGGAGCGAAGCAAAATTCTAGAAGAAATAGGACGCCAGGTACAAAAAGACGGTGTCTTTATGTACGAAAATCGCTTAAAATGTAAAGATGGTATACTCAAATGGATTTGGATCAGTGCTCAACTAAACAAGAACGAATGCAACGAACCATACTTCCACTGTATTTTTCATGATATAACTGAGAGCAAGAAAATACAGGAAGCCCTGCTCATAAGCGAAAAGCGCCTTCAATTTATTCTTTCTCAGACACAGGATGTTGTATTTGAGTATGATTGTAAGACAAATGAAATTTATTACTCAGATAATCTAGAAAAGAAATACGGCTATAAAATCCCTGTCAAAGGCTTTCCTGACTCCATGTTTGCCTCTAATATTATCCATAAAGACGATATTCTTCCTCTTCGTAACGGATTCCAATCCATTTTGCATGGAAAGGAGGAAATGTCCTGTGAATATCGTCTGAAGTACAGGAATAAGGGCTATCGCTGGGTGTATGCACAGGCGACCGGTTTGCGTGATGATAAAAACAATATTATCAAAATAATCGGTGTAATTACTGATATTCACGATCAAAAGCAGGAGCTTTTAAAATCGAGAGAGGAGGCAGCCTTGGATCCTCTGACTGGCTTATTCAATCGTAGAGAGTGCATTCGACGTATAGAAAATTACATTGCTGTTAATGACGCTCCCTTTGCCTTTATTCTAATTGATGTTGATGATTTTAAAATGATCAATGATGTATATGGTCATGCAAAGGGTGATGAAGCCCTAATACGGGTAGGTGTCGAGATATCCTCTATTATCCGTAAAAATGATCTTACTGCAAGAATTGGCGGAGATGAATTTGTAATCTGCTTAATGAATATACCAGATCGGCAAATTGCTATAAATAAGGTGGAGCTGATTCAGGATATTTTTGGTGAAAGTCTACGTTCAGAGCTTGGCTATCAAATCAACTGCAGTATCGGTATCAGCTTTTATCCTGATGATGGTAATGATTTTGAAACCCTGCTGGAGCATGCCGATATCGCTATGTACCAATCTAAGAAAAATGGCAAAAACCAATTTCAAATCTATCAGGGCGAGGGTGTCAAAAAAGCATATGCCGCCAATCCACAAAAATATATGCAGAAGAGCTTTCATGATCATATCATTGAATATGTTATGCGGATTCTGTTGGAGAACCAAAATCGGGAGCAGGCGATAACCGAAATTCTGGAGTTGATCGGCAAGATTTTTGATTGTGATCGCATTACACTTTACCAGAACGAGGAAGGCAGCCTGTATGTCAGCAAAGCATGGTATAGTGATCCTATGTATAATATCGATGATACAGAGCTACTGATTGCCGATAAATTTATCAGCAATCTGGATAACGGCAAGAAAATCTGTACCTTCACAAACATCAAAAATATAAGTGATCCAGAGCTCCTTGCCTGGTTTATGAACCGTATGACCATAGCCTGCGTTGTTTGCATTATGATGCAGCATTCTACGCTTCATGGACTTATCTGCTTTGAGGACTGCCATGGATTCCGGAATGCAAGCGGGGAGGAACGTTATACGCTGAAAACAATCAGTGATCTGCTTCAACTGTATTTATTCCAAGAGCGTTAAATTCTGAAAATGCAAAAAATCAAAAACAGACAGAATGGCATGATCATATCTAGCATCAATAACCGTTCTATCTGTTTTCTATATACCATTATCTCACTCCCGCTTCCAAACGGTGTATATCAGCTTTCGTCTAGGAAGTAATGTCCATATGCATCTGCTGCCATAATAGCTGCATATACCTTATCAGGAGTAACCTCAAACGGCATGTTATGCAGTGTATCATTTTCCGCACATGCCGCCTCTGCAACAGCCATAATTTTCTCTTTTGTGATTTTAGCAGCGCCGAGTTCCTCCAGAGTGACCGGTAATCCAAGTTCAATACAGAATTCAATGATCTCCTGCAGATCAGAAGCTTCAACATTTTCTAAAACAAGTTGTGCGATGGTACCAAACGCCACCTTTTCGCCATGATACATGTGGTGGCATTCTTCCAATACGGTCAGTCCATTATGAATCGCATGAGCACCTGCAAGACCAGCACTCTCGAAACCGATGCCACTGAGCAGTGTATTGGCCTCTATAATCTTTTCAACCGCAGGTGTACACACACCTGCCTCCAAGGCAAGCTTTGCCTTTACACCTTCCTCCATCAATGTTTCAAAGCACAGCTTTGCAAGTGCCATTGCAGCTCCGGTGACCTTACCACCTGCGCAGCTCACCGCATCGCTTTGCTCACATGCTCGAGCTTCAAAATATGTTGCAAGTGCATCCCCCATTCCAGCTACGGTAAGCCTTACAGGAGACTTTGCAATAATATCTGTATCCATCAACACCAGATTCGGATTAGCGGGTAAAAAGAGATATTCCTCAAAAACCCCCTCATCTGTATAAATAACAGAAAGTGCACTACATGGAGCATCCGTTGATGCTATGGTTGGACAAATCAAAACAGCAGTTTTCTCGTAATATGCAACCGCCTTGGCAGTATCAAAAATTTTTCCTCCACCAACGCCAATTACAAGATCACATGTGTTTTTCTTCATTACTCCACGTAATCGCTCTATTTCATTCTTTGAACACTCTCCATGAAAATAATCAAAAACAAACGTGCAGCCAGTACCAGCAAAGCTGCTTTCAATATCTTTCCCAATTCTGCGATATCCACCCTCACTGATTAAGATTAGTGCCTTTGTTCCATACCCTTCTGCGTATGCTCCCAGTTTTTTTATTTCACCAGCACCCTGCACATATTTCCCAGGGCTAATTAAAATCTTTGCCATGTTATCACCTTCCTTTTTCTATGGCAATTTACTTCAATACCTATTGTAAGATAGCGTTTTCACAAAGTCAATGAATCTTCTGTAAAAAACATTTTCAGTTTTATTTGCCTCTGTAAGCATTACCGATTATGCAGGACATTGAAGTATCCTTATAGAAAATAGACAGCACCATATAAATGAAATGTTGCTATCTACCAATATCATAGTTATTTTCATATCAGAAAGCAGTCATGCGAATGCAATATGTTGAAACAATGAGCATCAACGTGCGTCAAGCAGTCGATCATAACGTCTTTCAATCAAAAGAAAGCACAGTAATGCTATCCCATGGCTTTCGTTGATACCTGCATCAAAAAAACTGTAAAACTCCTATTGACTCTACCATTAGGGGAGACTTTATAATGATTTATGACATATATTTCTGTCATGGAAATAGCAAAGGAGTTAAAAATGGCAAAACATAACAGCATTGTGATTCAAGGACTGCACCAAAATAACCTGAAGCATGTATCTCTTACCATACCCAAAGATAAAATTGTCGTATTCACCGGAGTTTCCGGTTCTGGAAAATCCAGTATTGTATTTGATACGATAGCCGCAGAGAGTCAACGCCAGATGAACGAAACCTATACCGCTTTCATTCGCGGGCGCCTTCCAAAATACGAAAAACCAAAAGTGGATCACATTGATCATTTGAGCGCTTCCGTCATTATTGACCAGAGCAGACTGCAGGGAAATGCCAGATCAACAGTCGGTACTATCAGTGATCTGTACTCTGCTATGCGACTGTTATTTTCCCGGATAGGCTCCCCCTATATCGGTAGTGCCTCCAGTTTTTCCTTTAATGATCCAAGTGGTATGTGCCCGGAATGCTCAGGACTTGGCAAAGTTATCGAACTGGATATAAGCAAAGCTCTGGATCCCGAAAAATCCTGGAAGGAGGGAATGGTCGATCTCCCTGCCTTCCATCCTGGAAACTGGTATTATCGCCAGTACACAGAATCCGGTTTATTTGATCTTGAAAAACCGCTTAAAAATTATAGCGAGCGGGAATATAATCTTCTTTTATACGGTGCGTACAACCGTGGAGATAAACGGCTGAATAAGCGCATTGAAGGTATTCACAATCATTTCTCACGTCTTCTTATCAATCGTGATCATATGAGTTCCTCTGAGGTTTCAAAAAAGCGGTTAGAAGAGATGATTCAGGAAAGAGAATGTCCACTATGTCACGGTAAACGTTTAAACGAGCATGCTCTGGCCTGTAAAATCAACGGCTATTCAATAGCCGATCTTTGTGATATGGAATTTCTTAAATTACGGGATATTCTCAGGGAAATCAAGGATGCAAGAGCAGTCACTATCATAGAGACTCTAACTGCATCTCTGACCCGCATGATTGATATCGGACTCCCGTATCTAAGCATGAACCGCGAATCCTCTACACTCTCAGGAGGAGAAGCACAAAGACTGAAGCTGGTGCGTTATATGGGAAGCTCCCTAACAGGTCTTACCTATATATTTGATGAACCGAGCACAGGCATGCATCCAAGAGATGTATACAGAATGACGAATCTGCTTCGCAAGCTAAGAGATAGGGGAAATACTGTTCTGGTCGTAGAGCATGATAAGGATGTTATCAGTATAGCAGATGAAGTAATTGATGTAGGTCCACTGGCAGGCAGAAATGGCGGACAAATTATGTTTCAGGGAAGCTATGAGCAGCTTTTATGTTCGGATACACTCACCGGAAACGCAATGCGTGAACAAATCAGCATAAAACAACAGCCGAGAATTCCAACCGAATATCTTTCCATAACGGATGCAACCCTGCACAACCTGAAGCATGTATCCGTGGATATACCATTGCATATTCTTACAGTGGTAAGCGGTGTGGCAGGTTCCGGAAAAAGCTCCCTTATCCGCGATGTTTTTGCAAAGCAATATGAAGAGCGTGTCGTCCTTGTGGATCAGACGCCAATAACTGCAACCGGTCGGTCCACACCTGCAACCTTTCTTGATTTCAGTAATGATATCAGAAAGCTGCTGGCAAGCGTGCATGAAATAGATGCCGGAATGTTTTCCTTCAATAGCAAAGGCGCATGTCCGCATTGCCACGGAAAGGGAATTGTGGTCACAGAGCTTGTTTTTATGGATCCTGTAACAACCGTATGTGAACTGTGTGAAGGAAAGCGCTATAGTGAGGAGGCATTATCTTATGAATATCGTGGTCATACTATAGCCGATATTATGGAATTAACTGTAGAAGATGCCTTGGAATTCTTCAATGAGCAGCCAAAGATATATAGAAAATTACGTACCCTGCATGAGGTTGGCTTATCCTATCTATCTCTTGGACAACCTCTTTCAACCCTTTCCGGTGGCGAGCGTCAGCGAATCAAGCTTGCAAAGCATCTCAAAAATAAAGGAAATATCTTTATACTGGATGAGCCGACCACTGGTCTTCACGCATCAGATATCAAAAGCATCATGAAGCTGCTGGAAGGCTTTGTAGAGCGAGGGAATACAGTTATTATCATCGAGCATAATCTGGATGTGATGAAGCAGGCCGATTATATTATAGATATCGGGCCGGATGGCGGTACAGCAGGTGGAGAGGTCGTATTCACAGGAACTCCAAAGCAGATGCTTGAACATGCAGATACGATTACTGCACGCTACCTAAGAAAATCCTGTTGTGAATAAACAAGGTGATTGTTTTCACATACGAAAAGTAAGAACCTATGCCATACATACTGTAAAGAAGAGAAGGAGATCTTCTCTTTTCATCTTTATAAAGTCTTTGTGTCCATCTCCTGCTTACAGCAAGGCACAGAGCCATCAACCTTGAAGCTATTTACGTAATTACAAGAGCTTCCCTTTATAACAGAATCAAATTTAATCAGCTTTAAGCATGCGGAATCCTTCGCTTTACCTAGCAGAATACCTATGATACTCAAGCAAAGCTACATAAGATAGACTGGAGGTGAACAGCATGCCGATAACTATGCTAGAGGAAACAGGTATTACAGGACCAACCGGGCCAACAGGCCCCACAGGACCGACAGGGCCGCGAGGCATTACAGGAAGCACTGGCGCAAACGGAGCAACCGGGATCAGTGGTGCGACGGGACCAACCGGTGCGAACGGGAGTACAGGGCCTACCGGAGCTAGAGGTGCAACAGGAGCGAATGGAGCAACTGGAGAAACAGGACCGAAAGGCTCAACCGGAGCAACAGGTTTAACAGGAGCGACAGGAATCAGCGGTGCGACAGGACCAACAGGCGCGAACGGGATAACAGGACCGACAGGCTCTAGAGGGAATACTGGACCAACTGGAGCAGATGGAAATACTGGCATACAGGGAGCGACAGGAGCCACGGGAGAGAATGGAGCAACGGGGCCTACCGGAGCAAGCGGAGAGCCTGGCTTACCAGGGGCAAGCGGCCCCACAGGCGCGACAGGAAGCACAGGACCGACAGGAAGTGATGGCGTAACAGGTGCAACTGGGGTAACAGGTGCTGCTGGCAATACCGGGGCGACAGGCGCGACAGGGGCTGACGGTGTTAGTGGTCCCACAGGGGCAACCGGTAATACTGGTCCTACAGGAGCTATTGGCGGAACAGGCGCAACTGGACCTACGGGACAAAATGGAGAAGCAGGACCAACAGGTGCTGCTGGCAATACCGGAGCGACAGGGGCAACCGGTGATACCGGTCCTACAGGGAATACCGGCGCTACCGGCAGTGATGGGAATACTGGGGCGACGGGGGCAACCGGAAATACTGGCGCTGACGGTATACAGGGAGCAACAGGGCCAATCGGTCCAACTGGTGTAACTGGAGCAGATGGAATAACCGGAGCGACCGGTGCTAGCGGTGCAACTGGTGCTGATGGTGCAACAGGACCTACCGGAGCCACCGGCAGCACAGGGGCAAACGGTATCACAGGACCAACTGGAGCAACCGGCAGCACGGGAGCGACCGGACTTACCGGCGTGCAGGGGGCAACAGGTGCAACTGGAAATACCGGTGCCAATGGAAGCATAGGTCCAGCAGGGGCAACAGGAGCGACAGGATCTACTGGAAATACTGGTCCAACAGGTATGAACGGAGCCACTGGTGCAACCGGGCCACAAGGCAATATCGGTGTAACCGGAGCAAACGGAATAACCGGGCCAACAGGGGCAACCGGCAGCACGGGAGCGACAGCAACAGCGCAGAATGGACAGTTTCCTGTCAACGCATCATCCATAGCCAGCAATTCTCTCATCACGTTTTCCACCGCCTTTATCAATGGAACAACGATTTCAGCAGCAAGCACAACCGCAATCAATCTTACCGCTGGACATGTCTATCAGGTTTCCTTTCTCGTAAAAGCATCAGTAACAGTAGCAGGAGCAATCAGTGTTATACCACAGCTTAACGGTGTTTCCCAAACAGGCTTTGCGACAAGTGCAAATGCCACATTAACTGCACCGACAGTAAGTGTCAGCGGAACATTTCTTGTAAATACACTGATCAGCGCAGATGTCCAGGTGTCCTTTCTTTACACCTCTTCCCTGCTTGCCAACTCTCCGGCTGGTGTCTTCAGTGTACTACAGGTGCAGTAGCACGCCAAAGCCTTAGCCTTGCTATTAAAAATCCCGGACACTGTGCATTTTGACAGCAGCCCGGGATTTTTTATACAGCAACTACATCTACCATGAGAAAAGATATGCCAGAATTGAGATAACCTCTCCCAGCATGGTTGACATGATCAGCATGGGGAGTCCAGATTTCTTATCCTCCTTGGATACGATGATAATCATGGGAAGAGCAAGTATTCCACCAAGCAGTCCTCCCTTTATCCACCATACCATATGGAACAGCTCCGTATTCAATATGATAAATGGCAAGGTAAAATAAAATACAAACGCCGATGCTATCGAATACTTATCCAGCTTCATTTTCACCATTGGCAGAATATCGACAGCTCCAATTACAATTCCCATCATACAGGTTATAATAAATTTTTCCATACATCCTCCTTATTTTTCCTACACCTTATTTGACGGGAAATACCTTTTCCTGTGACAGCTTTTTATTGTTTTTTTTTATTCATCCATTTCATAATTCATTATGTTACATACGCAGCATGCACGAAAGAGCATGTAAAACCAAAACATCTATGCATAAAAAAGGCTTCAGCTCTATTGCATTATCTCAATAGAAATCAGAAACCTTTTTTCCTGCTATCCTTATGGGTTACAGACGAATCGACCAGCTGCTCCTTCTTAACTTTTCACAGCTTCAAGAAGCTCTTCCTTTTTTTCCAGAATACAGGCCGCTGCTGCACACGCCGGACAGTCGCAATAAACCGCTCCCTCCTGCTTGATTTTTCTTGCATGCTCCGCCACCTGGGAAGCCTTTTCTTCACCGAATATCTGTTTTCCCTGCTCTGATTCGGCCAGTGCTATCAAATCATCGATTGCAACGATATCCTCCTCCAGTTCTTTGAGATATGCCTGTGTCATTGACTCGATTTGCTGGGTTCCTACCGCATCCAGCCATGCCTGCGCCGCTGCCTTTGCTTCTGCACTGCAGGTTACTGCATCTCTAAGCTCCTTTGTTTTTTCTGTAATAGCATCCATCAATTTTTGATCCATAATCTTACCTTCTTTCCTATGTATATTTTCATTATACATGCTTCCTTTATAAATGTCATTTTCTAAGTTTATAATTCTGATGTTTCTAATAGCTCTATTATCAAGCATGCTGCCATATACAAAGGTCTGTGCACAACCCAGATTCATCGCTTGCTCCTTCCCTTATAAAACTGGCTTCAATATGAATGCATACAGCATTCATACAGTAACCGATTCACACTCCCTCCAGGTTTTCCACGAGCAGCACTTCGCAAGGACAAGACAGTTATAGACTGAGCCTAATCATCCTTACAACACGCCAGACAGTCACGAATAAAAAATACGATAAATGATTATCACTTTACAGAACAGTATTCAATAGTTCGCATTCTAAAAATTTTATGTTATAATACTTCCATGTCAAATTTTAAACTAAAGCTTTTGATCTATTTCGCAACGATTTCTGCGAGTACGCTGCTGATTTCCAACCTGGCAGCAGTAAAGCTATGGAATTTTTTTGGTATCGCTGTTGATGGAGGTGTCGTAGTATTTCCGATTACATATATTATCGGAGATTTGATTGTTGAATTTTATGGAAAAAAGATTGCCAAAAATATTATCCTAGCTGGATTCTTTATAAATGTACTTGCGATTATCGTATTTTATATAGTAATTGCACTTCCTCCCTATGAAGGCTGGACTATGCAAACTGCAATGGCGAGCGTTCTGGGGTTTACCCCCCGCATTATTATCGGTTCTCTGAGTGCGTATGTTTGTTCGAATTTCCTGAACAACTATATATTCACCAGATTAAAAAATGGAAACGGACTCTTCGCTTCCAGCTTTATCGCGCGTGCACTTGGCTCCTCTGCCTTTGCGCATATTATCGATTGTGTCATATTCGAGACAATTGCATTTATCGGCGTTCTTACTTTTCAGGAATTTCTGGCACAGGCAGTATTTGCCTATGTTCTGGGAATTGGCTTTGAAATCGTATTCTCTCCGATAGAGGCATTCATAGCAAAACATTTACGAGGTAGGATGACAGATGGCAGAATATAAGAATAACAATACATTCAGCTTTGAAATAACAAAGCGAATTCCCGGTAAGCTTGGTCGTGCCGGCATCATTCATACACCGCACGGGGATATCAAAACCCCGGCATTTATGAGTGTTGGAACAAAGGGTGAAGTAAAGTTTGTGGCTATGGAGGATATGTACCAGATTCAGGCACAGGCTATGCTGAGTAATGGATATCACCTACGCAATGCCTCCTTCGAGATTGCCGAGCATGGAGGACTTGCGGCATGGTCTGGCTGGAACGGACCTACCCTGACAGATTCCGGAGGCTTTCAGGTGATGTCGCTGGGATCCGGCATGGGAAAAGTTGTCAGTATGAAACGAGAAAATGATGTGATCAATACAGACCCCAAGGATCGACTTGCGCATGTTACAGAGGATGGCGTTCACTTCCATGATCCGTTTACAGAGCAGGAGGATTTCATCGGGCCTGAGGAATCCATGCAAATTCAATGTCGAATCGGTGCTGATATTCACATGGCCTATGATGAGCTGACATCCCTTGCGGATAGCTACGAATACAACGTAGAGGCTTTGGCTCGTACAGAGCGCTGGGCAATCCGCAGTATAAAGGAACATAAAAAGCACTGTGATGAGCTTGGCTATCATCAGTCTCTTTATGGCGTCCTACAGGGAGGGCGCTGGGAGGACCTGCGACGCTCCACTGCCAGAAAATTTGCCGAAATGGATTTTGACGGTTATGGTCTTGGTGGCGCATTTTTGAAGGAGAGCCTTGGTGAAATTTTGCGCTGGTGCTGTGAAGAGCTCCCGGAAAACAAGCCGCGGCATCTGCTTGGCCTTTCCCACCCTGACGATATTCTGATTGGTACAGAAATGGGGGCAGATACCTTCGATTGTGTGGCACCAACCCGTGAAGCAAGACATGGGAAGCTGTATACGAAGCACGGTCCGTTCAATCTGGCGAAGTTTACAGACAGCCCGCTGCTGCTGGATGAGAACTGTGACTGTCCTACCTGTAAAGCCGGATGGACTCGCGGAGAGCTTCGTGCATTGTGGAAATCTGGTAATATTGAGGATAAGCGAAAATATTATCGCCTTGCCTCTCTACATAATCTACGCTTTATTATTCGCCTGACGGAGGATACAAGACAGGCAATTTTAGAGGATCGATTTACGGAATTTAAGGAAGCCTTCTTGAAAAGCTATTATCCGCAAAAAAACAAATAAACGAAAAGGAATATATGCTGATCCATTCTTACAGGTTCATGCATGCATTCCTTTTACTATAGAGATTTATCAATCATATACAAGACATGTGCTTATCTTTGCATTGCTCATATGACAACATCCTGCTTTCCACTATTTTTTTGTACATATCAGGATTGGAAGCATGCTGTTCAAAGCATGCTAGCGTTTCTCACATAGCACATCTTCAGTCATGTCAACTTAGTATATGAAACGCTTGTCTCATCTTAGATTCCTTCGCCCTAAATCAAAAGCGCTTCCTGTTATCAATTGCACTGTTTTTTCAGCAGCATATCCTTTAGGAAGCTGTTTTTTTTGTGATGTAAGTGCTAGCTGTAAGAAGCTGCAGCATGCATATCATAATCACCATATTGCTGTTTCTATAAGAAATTTATCCGCTATAAAGCCGTACCCTTCTTTGGAATATACAGCTTCTTCATATTAACGCCCTCCAATGCAAGCAATTTGATCTTCACATCGATTCCTCCTGCATAGCCAGTCAAGCTGCCATTTGTGCCAACCACGCGATGACAGGGGATGATAATGGATATCGGGTTGTGGCTAACAGCACCGCCTACTGCCTGCGCAGACATCCCTGGCTTCTGCATGATAACTGCCATTTTCCTTGCAATGTCCCCATAGGTGACCACCTCTCCGTATGGAATCTGACATAAAAGCTTCCACACGCTCTGTCGAAATTTTCCACCATTCATTGACAAAGGCAGTTCCTCTATCAAAGGTCTTTCACCCGCAAAGTATCTGTCCAGCCACTTCTTTGCGGATACCAATACGGGTATATCCTCCCGCATGATGCTCTTTTCTGACAGAGTACTGCCATAATACTTTTGTCCCTCTATCCACAATCCGATGATGCTATCACCATCAGAAGCCAATATCATTTTTCCAACAGGTGATGGATATGTTGCCGTATACAGCATTAGGTATCCTCCTTTCTTTAAATCAACAATTCTTCCATATTTAATTATTATCAAGAGAGCATCATCATACGTTTGCGCTCTTCATTCTGCATAATTGCATTTATCGTATCGCTACATAAATATCAATTTCTGTATCTGGCTCATCATATCCGAGAAACCGATCATCATACAGCTCAAAAGAATCTCTGGTATCAAGCACCTCTTTCGTTGAAAGAATCCATGTTCCCCAGATATAATCAATCGTCTGCGAAAGTGTATGTAAACTGCCGTGATGCGTAAATACCGCGTAACGCCCTTTTTGAATCGTGCTACGCACAAAGTCATCTGCAATTCTGTCTATTGTGTTTACCTCGAAACCGAACACTTCATGAAACTGCATATCCTCATGAATCATATAATGGTTCAGTTTGTCAAAGGATTCATAAATACCAAACCTTCTGCGCATTCTGTATTGTGCTGGAAGCAGCTTATAAAAGGTTTCCCAATGCCCCTTCAGCTCTTCCTGATGAAGGTATACCTCAGTGCGTATGCCTGCAATCTCAATTTCCGGCAGCTCTACAATATTTGGATGAACGTTGATATGCTCCAGTAAGTGCGTTATTTTCTCGTCATCCAATCGCTGTTTTCCGGAGGTGAAGGTGTGAATGCGATTTCTTCGATACGTTGATGGATTCACTTTATAAACCGTTTTAAATGCACGACTAAATGCTTCAGCCGATTCAAAATTATTGTCAAAAGCAATCGTGATGATCTTATCATCTGTATAAAGAAGCCTTTGTGCAGCATTCGCCAGTCTGCGCTTCTTTATATAGCTCCCTATACTTTCCCCTAAGATAGCAATAAACTGACGATTCAAATGATAATAGGAATAGCCGGTAACTTTGGAGACCTCTTCGACACTCAATGCTTCATTCAGATGCTGCTCTATATAAATCACTGCCTGCTCCAGCACTCTTTTATAGTCCATAAGCTGCTCCTTTTTATAGGGGAATCCATTCCAAAATATCCTTATGATCCGTTTCTACAGCAAGGGAAATACACCTTTGTTCCTCCTGTATAGCATCTAAAGAATAGCATGTCCAGGTATTCCTGGCAAGTCCGCCCCAGCATAACTCAATCGTGTTATCAAAAGGAGACAGTATCATACTTTTTGTTGTACCAAAGCTTTCGTTATAATGATGAAAGCACAGCCCCTCAGGATAGTCGGATAACAGCATTTCCTTTAAGGTATTTCGTGTGATATCCGTTTGATCGGATAATTTCTCTTCAATATAGCGATACCGATGCAGACTGTGCTTAAAGGCACCTGATTCCAGATGCTTAAAATCCTCCAATACTGCATGATTTGTTGTGAACAACAGCGCATCCTCTGCTGTTATACAGCGGATAGCTTTCTTACCTGCAAAGGTTTGAACCAGAGCAGCATGCTCTTCCCGGTCAAGAATAATCATATTCATGTGAAAGGCGATTGGCATATCCTTTATATACGATAATGCTTCTTGTACATTGCGGCAGTTTTCTAAAAGAGCTCTTACAACAACCCAATATTGCAGGCCCTCTATGCTGGGCTTTTGCATATATGGCAAATCCACAACGGGTATTCCACAGGAGGTCATGGTAACTGCCAATCCATGCTCATTCATGCCATCATCTCGCCCTGATGCCAAAATTGAGGTACCCATATGCCGGTATTTGCCAGCTACACAGGTTTTCATGAAAGTAAAATCCTCAATTTCGTTGGAAAACTCAAAATTGCGTCCAAGCAGAGGCTTTTTATCCTTTGTGACAGTGGAGCATACCGCGATTTGTGAACAATTCGGTACGAGATGTGTCATATGATAGAAATATAATTCCTTGGCTTCCATGTGAAGTGCATCTGCAATTCCTCTTAATTCATCACGTAGCCCCGGACACCAGATATCCAATAGACGATTTATGTTTTCAAACCTATTCTGATTCATTGTGTAATGGTGAGATACACACCTTTCCCGCCATACATTGTCTTTTGAAATCACCTTTCCAAGACGATAGCCAATTTCATAGCTTGAACCGGCTAAATTTAAAATGCGTGCTGTTGCTTTTGTATACTTCATAGAATCCCTTCCTTTTTCAAAGTTTCTTATAGAAAAAGTTTAACAGTATTTTCATTTTCATGCATGATATTTTATGCTATTCTACGTATGAGAATACTTCATGATTCCAGATCTTATCGTTTCCTTTTTCTATTTGAGGACAGGAGGCGATAGTCCCCAGCACTGTCTGTTTTATCTGAAGATGATAAGTATTAGATGTATACTGATTCTTTAAACGAAGGAATCTTAAATTCTATAGAGCGTATCGTGGCAGCTGAAGCGCGTGTGGGCAGGTTCTGGCAAGGGGACACGTAGGCGGCAAATCTATTGAGATAGGAGTAGCTTTCATATTTCCCATGATCAGTTTAAGATGGTTCGCAACAATGACATATATGCTTGTGTGAATAGAAAATCGGATCACTTGTAAAGGTTATACACAAAGGCTTTTTCGTGCTCTCCATTTCAAGAAAAGCTGGAGAGAGTATTCATGAAATGATAATACAATAAAAGTTATATCTCAGAAGTTTTCTGATATGCTATTAGAAAGCTTCAGGTAATCGTCTGTAACCTCTTATCGGATGCTAGCTATGTGGAATATATAAACTGGAATTTAACACTTGAAGCTTGCTTTTAAAGCATAGATTTTTGTTTCGATCGTTTTGATAGCTTTAATGAATTCCTCATCCTTTTTACCAGTAGGGTCTTCTAATCCCCAATCTTCTCTATGCGAACAAGGAAGATAAGGACAATCAACATTACATCCCATAGTTATCACGATATCCACTTTAGGAATATCACTTAATAATTTAGGATATTGTGCTTTTTCCATATCAACATTATAAATTTCCTTAACTAATCTTACAGCATCCTGATTGATTTGTGGCTTTGTTTCAGTTCCTGCTGAATAGCATTCAAATATATCAGAAGCTAATAACTTTCCTAATGCTTCTGCAACTTGACTTCTACAAGAATTATGAACACATACAAATGCGACTTTTAATTTTTTAATCATTAGCTACCCCCTTATAAAATGGACACCTCATACCGATGCATTGCTTGTTTTTATCAAAAAATGTGCATTCGACTTCTTGTTTCGCTAATGCAATCCCATATCGTTCATTAACAAAATCAATAGCTGTTAACATAGATAAGAATGCATTTCTCTTACAACACCTTGGTCCACCTACATCAGCAAGTTTTCCTAATGCTTTTGATACATAGCTTAAGTTATCTTTGTAATATTGAGTATTGCTTAAAGGTCCAGTTTCATGAATAATTGCTAGTGCTGCTCCAACAGAAGCAGAAGAACCACACATCCCCCATTGACCACAGGTGGCTCCTGGCATTTTTTTACCTCTGACTATCATTTCGTCTAATGCTTGATCTAACTCAAATTCAACACCTGCATTATGCATAGCAGTCAAAAAGCAGGAACCATCTAAAACATGATGTTCAGGTCCATGTATATTTATATAATCCTTTTCCATTATGCTTACTATCAATTCAATAGGATTTCTCGTATTTGATTTCAAACATTCACTTTTTATTAACGTATATTCTTCGTCCATATAATTACCTCATAAAATTCCAATTTTTATTACGCTCTATACCAATCTCATAAACATGGATTTATATGTGCTTACCTTTCCTCATGAATATCTTCTAGTCCGTATTTGTTTATCACGAAGAAGTAACAAAAGCCTATGAAAGTTCCGGCTATCCCATATATAGCATCCAGGATATCAGTTGTGTTCATAAAGCCCATTACTGTTTCGCATATAACATTTGCGATAATAATAAACAAGCCCAATAATATTATCTTATTAAATGGCTTTTTTTGTAAAATCCAAGGAAAGCCAACACCCAAATAGAACACCAAGCTTAATGCAAAGTTTGAAATATGAGAATTTATTTCTGCATTTATAACCACGATGCTTTTATCAAAGGCACTCATCCAACGTATGAAGGCTAGTATAGCGATAAAGAAAATCAAACAATTATATACAATTTTAGTTACCTTTTTGGGCTTTACTTTATTGTTCATTATCTGCTTTTCTCCCTTATCGAATTCTAGTTTCATCTACTTTCATTATAACAGAATGGCTTATTTCGTAAAATGTATTTTCACCAGATCAATAATAATACAGCTTCTTTCTATAAGATTACCAATCAATTTAAGGTGAATCTTTTGCAATTTCCTATATAGAGCTGTAAGTATCTTATACTACTTAGGCTAACGTTCGTTGCCTATTACCTGTTTAAACACATACTCCAATACCTCACCTGGAAACACAAAAAAAACCATAAAATGGGCTTTCATGTGTGTACATAGTTGCACATACGCATTGAATCCATAGTTTTCTATCCCTTACTTCATAAAGGATTTATAAATAACTCATAAGCTCCTATTAAGCAATTTAGCACAAAAAGATAATGATAGAAAAATAAAATATCTCCTATCATTATAATCTAAATAGTAGCTCCTGCAAGCCCATTTCATTTATTCTATTTAAGCTTGCCTGTCTTTCAATAACTTTTTCAATTCTACCTTTGACCTGAATAGAGATTGCTGACTTTCTCTCTTCATCCACGAAAGGATTTTTATCAAGCATTTCATAAACCGTTTTATCAAAATCAATTAACTTATCTTTATTCAGCCAAGACAGCTCCTCTACCAAATGCAGCTGTTCTTCTGCCTTTGCTTTGAATGGCTTACTCTTATATGTTGTACCGATCAACTGTGTAGGTGTAGTTGCCCATAATGAACTACCACTGTCGTATATAGGTGCTATTCTTTCCCATTTTAAATCAAGGACATTTCTGATTGCACCAAAATTTCGGTAATGGCGATCATAGTTTCCAAGTATATAATCACATACCAGCATCTTATTAACTTTTATTCTTGCATCAGGAATTCCAAGTTCACAACACACATTTATATAATGCTCATACAAGGACTCACTTCCTCGTAATTTATGCGTGGCATCAATATAAAAGGCAGGTACTAATTCTTCGTTTTCACTAACCATCGTTTCACAACAGGAATAAGCGATTCCCTTTTCTTCTATCAACCAATAAGGTACAAACTCATCTTCATCTAGAATTCGCTCATACAATTTGGTTGCAATGACTTCATTATAAGGCTCCTGATTGTTTAGTGTATTTCCGCTCTTAATCAGGCATCTCTTGCCATTGATTATTTTCCATTTTTTTTCTTAGATTCCCATCGCTTGAATTATCCGGACTGAACATATCAAGGCTATCGGTATATTCAATTTCACCCATCAAAAGTTTTCCCATATCTTCACTGAAATCATTCGTAAAGAAATTCACTTTTTCCCATGTTGCAGATGACTACTTTTCTTTTATCCAATACTGATCACTCAAACTCAAACCAAAACATCTCTCTAATAACTCAATCGAATTGGTGATATCTAACTCTTCCAACACGTCTTTAAATTTGCTGCGTGACGCAGGAATAGCTCTATCTCTCCACCAGTTATTGAAAGACTTTCTTGAGATTCCAGTCTTATAGTCTATAATACCTAAAGGTGCATATTCAGGATGGATCAAATTAGTTACTTTATCTATATTATGCGTTTCTTTATCATATAAAAAATCCAAGACCGCTGTATCTTTATTCATTAATCTGAATTCCATCTTTTCTCACCATCCTCTTTAATTTATCAATTCTTTATCGATATTATACCATATGCTATCTTCACTTTCACTACTTATTATCTTTCACATACTTCTACAGATATATTCGTTTGTTAATACTTATTTCTATCTGATTAACTATATGTTTAAATCGGATACCAAATAAATTCCTATGAAAACATCCTATATTATACACAAAAACTTACGTCAGATTTTATGTCACAAAAAAACACTAAAGGTATTAGTCTTCTTTAAGAATTGTCTTAATAAGCTGCATCATGATATCTTTATCTTTCGATCTTGAAATTTTAAATCCTCCTTAATAAGCTTTTAAAAATTCTAATATAGAATCACTTGTTGGTAATTGACCACCAGCTTCTTTGTATTGCTCCAACATTTTTGTAACATATTTAATATCTTGAAAGTGTCTATCAGAATAACATACCCTTTTTATAAGTATTGTTTTAATATAGTATTAGCCCATTTTCTAAAAAGAATATTTTTAGTTGAATTTGTTCTATAGCCAACAGCTAAATAACGTCCAAATTATAGTATTTTACATTATATTCTTAAACACCAAGCTTCCCCATATGTGCAAAATTGCACATATGCTATTTTCAACTAGTTCACCTGATTTAAAAATATTTTAATATGTCTCGTAACGACACCTCTATCAATCCCAAACAAACTAGCTATTTGCTTTTAATTTAACCATACTGTTTCATTATTAGGTGAAACAGTACATCATACAAAATCTCACTCCTTAAATTGAACAACTTCATTTCTTTCTACTGTATCGTTCATAATGTCACTTTCTTTATTTATAGTTTTATTGATTAAATCACTATATCATCAACTTCCTCTTATTTCATCAAAGCAAAGTTCATAAAATCTATAGATATCATATTACTTGAACAAATTTTATATGTCCTGTATTTTATAAAAAAAAGAAGCATCTAAACTTCTCACAAAGTCTAAATACTTCTCTAATCTTCTCACAACAATTATTACTAACGTTTTGTTAGTTGCAAGCCCCTATAAACAAAGGAATTCCTTCAATTTTAGAACCTAACTAGAACCTCTGCAGCGCTTATTTCCAACTACACACACTCATTTCTAACTAGCAAACAATAATATATTTAAGAGAAACAAAATACAATACGCTATTTCAAAGATTAATTTTCTAAGATTGCGTAAATAATCTATTCTTCCAATAATTCTAATAGGCTGTTACTGGGTGAAATCGTCCACATACATATTTCATTTTAAAATAGAATTACCATGAATAAACTCTCTCAAGAGGAGTTAACCACCTCCCAATAAATATAGAAGTTTTATATTAAACTTTATATCTGATTTTTGATTATCCCTATAAATATTACACTTTCAAGCATTTCGAAGTATAGAAAAACACTCATTTTACCACGAATATACCACGATTGAACGAGCCTTGATATGACGATAAAATAGCACTAAAAAGACACCATTGACACATTGAAGTGGTGTCTTTTATTAATAAGCAGTCAATCCTAAGACTAACTGCTTTTGCAAAATAAAGGTAATCACTATTTTGTTTGTTTCTTTAGAATAATATAGCTTGCAATCACAACTACAAAGAATACTAACACGAAAACTAAAGTATGAAATATTCCTATCGGATAAGGTGCAATCCACCCTTCTAGTTTGAAAACCAATCCTGAAATATATCCTGTAATCATAGAAATAGGCATAAAAGCAACTCCGATTATATTAAGCCAATTTACATAAAAGGGGGATTTTTCTTCCGATAGTATTCTCGCTATAAAATATCCAACAATCCCTATAGCTTGAATAATCATTGAACCCCAAACTGCTTCCATTGTTTGTTCTGCATACCAATTACCAAATGCACAAAACAGCCCAATAGCAACAAAAGCTGTTGATGATATATAAAGTACCTTACTCGTAAGCTCTTTATTTTTTTGTTCTTTGTCTGCTACTGGTTCAATTCCCTTTAGGATATAGTCAGTTGTTACTCCAAAAAAATCACTCATTATAATTATTTTTTCTAAGTCAGGCGTACTTTGTTCACTTTCCCATTTGGAAACAGCCTGCCTTGAAACTCCAACTTTATCCGCAAGTTCCTCTTGTGATATTCCTTTTGATTTCCTTAAATATTGTATTCTGTCTGCCATATTCATTAGCTAACACTCCTTTCTTTCATGGTGTAATTTTAGCAATATTATCAGTTGCATAGCCACCATTTAGATATGGAAATATGTCAACTGGCAGTTGCAATGATGTTTTTTGACAAATCAGCAGAATATTCTTGCTTATAACGTAATTTAAACATATCCATATTATAACAGTTCCATATATCCGCCACAACAAAAATCAGCACACCCCCCTTGACATTTTTCTGTCTTGAAAAATACACACTTTTTCTTTCTTCCTCTTGATTACCAACCACAGAAAAGAAAAAGCCCTGTCAAGAGCCTTGCCACCATTGGTGGTGCTTTGCACTCTTTACTGGGCTTTTTGTTTGCTGTATCTTTCATTCAAGAGGAAAATTAAAGACCTCTGTTCCATTTCTCTTTCAGATAATCTTCATAGTCCGTTTCATCAAAATCTAACTGTGGCGAAGTGTCGGGAATGTTATTTCTGCTGTCTATGTCCGCAAGTTGACGGAATATCCAGTCATCATAAGGGTCATGGTATTTATACTCTTTGGGCTGTTCTCTGTATCGGTCTAACCCTCGCATTTCCTTATGTACTTTCATCATGCGTTCTATTTTTTGACGTTGTATCAACTGCTTGATTTCCATAAGTTCTTCTAACTCCGTAACCTCATTGGTAATGTAGTTATGGATATACTGTATGAGTTTGGTTTCCATGTAAAATCTGCATTCTTTTTCATCATTGAAAAATTCATTTTCAGACAGATAATCTAAGGAAACATTGAAGTCCTGTTCCCGTTTGATAATATCCATGATATATGGTTCGGTGTGGTCAATATACTTCCATTCTCCTGATAATAATTCATTGGGCGTTACTCCCAGCACGTCCATTATCTTTTCTAATGTGTCAAAGGTAGGATAATTCACACCCCGTTCAATCTTGGAAAGGCTCTGCATATTGATACCGATTTTATCCGC
>QULU01000032.1 GCA_003481775.1 Clostridiaceae bacterium OM02-2AC | reverse complement strand
TATTCACCAGCTACATTCAGTCCATCTACCTTTGCCGGTTTGAATTCATCATCCCAGCTGACGATCGTACCTTCTGCATTCGTCCAGTTCTTGAATGCATAGCCTTCTTTTGCTTCTGCTTTGCTTCCCTTTACGGTTCCGGTTAGTGGTTTGACTTCATCCTTCGCATTGGTTACAGTTCCCATATTTTCATCATTTGATTTATATGAGATCGTTACTTTTGCATCTTCCTCGAATTTAGCTACGAATTCAGTCTCTGTATTCAAAGGCAATTTTGTTGTCGGTGTTTCCGGAGACCAGCTCAGACTGTCTTGACTGTATCCTTTTGCAGCTGTAGCAGTTGCAATCTGATTATCACTAAGATACCCGATGCCACCGTCTTCCTTTGTTGCCCATTTTCCATCTTTGAGTAGTGTTACATAGAATGTCTTATTACCTATAATATTGGCGTGCTCAGAATCAATAGTTCCGTTCACTGCCTTATAGATAACCTTTATTTGATACTTATCCGGAATCTGATCCTTGTTTTCATCTGTCCCATAATATAAACGAATGACATTTTTTGATTCTTCTGTACCAATGGATAAAGGATTGTTTTCTACCTTATCCAAAGCATATGCTCTTCCCTCATACATGACAGAGACTTCCGGTTTCCATGTAATCTCTTCTTCAAACATCGCAGTATAGGAATCGGTTTTCCCTTTTACCCCGTCATAATAATATTCGATGCTGTAGCGAAAGCTGTCTTTTTCAAAATCTGCAACAAACTGCGTATCTTCATTCAAATCCAGCTTTGTAGTAGGGACTTTCGGTGCCCATTTCAGACTGTCTTGACTGTATCCTCTTGCAGCTGTAGCTGTTGCTATCTGATTATCACTAAGATGACCGATGCCACCATCTTCCTTTGTTGCCCATTTTCCATCTTTGAGTAGTGTTACATAGAATTTTTTACCATTAGCATGATCTGAATCAATAGTTCCGTTTTCAGCTGTATACGTGACTTCAATCTGGTATTTATCAGGAACACCATCCTTATTTCTGTCTTTGCTGTAATATACCTTGACTATATTTTTTTCATTATCAGTGCCAACTGTAAGATTATCTGCTTTTGTAAACGTATAGTTGTCAATAGAAGTTTTGCAATTTTCACCGATGATTCTATCATTGAATTTTGCATCTTTTCCTTCATCACTTTTCAGTATTTCATTACTATCCTCATCAATATGCTGGACTGTGTATTTCTGATTTGTTTTTTCATAAATAACTTTGATAGTATCCTTGTCTTTCACAGTGATAGGAAGGCTTGAAACTTTGTCTTTAAACTCATAATGTTTAAATTCATATCCTTCATACGTGTTAGATTTAATGGAATCTACTGGATAGGAATCATCGTTTACCCAAATTTCCTGCGTCATAGAAACAGTTTCCTCAGCTTCTTTTGAACCTTCAAGCCAATGTTCTATTGTATACGACAGGTCTTTGGTTGCCTTATCATCTTTTTTCCATTGTGCATACAGGGCAACAGAAGTTTTTACTGTAAATTCATCACCAGCAGCATAGCTCGTACCTTTGCCGTTAGCTCTTGTATTCCATCCATTAAATTCGTAACCCTTTCTCTTTGGAAAGTCATTGATATCAGTATGATCTTTTACAGTATATTCATTACCTGTTACTGCATTTTCTATCAGCACTGGGTCAAAATTATCAATATTTGGATAATATCCAATTTCAACTGATACTTTCTTTATATAGCCATCTACATGTGGTCTATCCTTATCCTGTTTTTTTATCGAGTACCAAACAATATTATCAAGCTTCATTGTTTTGCCCTTGTCGGCACCGCTTTTTACAGTATACTCTTCAGGAATGTGACCATCAGGGATAAAAATATATTTACTATCCACACCGTTTTCATCTGTAATTGGTGTCTTGTCAATATACGCTTTCTGGAATGCGTCCTCACTTATATATCCCGAGAACCCCATGCCCTGATTATGCACATCGTTATTTCCTCCCCAAGTTGGACCATTCCATGTATTGCTGTTTGATGGTACAAAGTTACTTGGATTGTAATTGCCAGACAAATTTTTCGGAAGCTCAGAGCTTGGTAACAGGACGAAGTATTCAGCCTCTCTTGTAAACGTTTCCTTCTCATAGACGGCTGTAAAGTTCATATTCTTACGAATAATCATATCTGCAATTTCTTCATTAGAATAAACTTTCTGTCCCTTACCTGATTTCCACCCTTTGAAAGCATTATCCTTTAAAACCGGTGTAGGAATTGCGGATTCAGAAATCTTCTTTCCACTTTCAATCTCCAATTTCACATCGTCTTTTTTATCGTTGTATGTTCCACCAGCTAAATCAAAATTTACTGTGAATTTTTCAACTGCTCTGTCTATTCCTTTTGCATAAATAGTCATTGTTGAATTCACGATTATGGTAGAAAAATCAATTTCAGTATTGCTATTTTTTTCTTTAACCCAAATATAATCCTTATTTAAGTCATCATAAAATCTTTTAGCAGAAATATCAGGCACGTCTGATCTATTTATTTTCTCACCTTTATTTACATACACTGCGCCTAAATCATGTGAATTTTCGCTTGTCATGAATGTTACTTTATAAGTTTCTTTTTCAGGGGTAGGAGGATTTATCATCGATTGATAAACATCACAGCGTATATATGTTATAACATTAATATCTGTTGAGTCTTTTAAAATTACATAGTGTCTGTATGGCAGAACATCACGCTGCAAGTTTCCCACTTTACCATCAGCACATAGTTTCCCATCTTTTCCTACCTGATTGCTTTCATGAAAAATTTTTCCACTTCCTGTTTGAACTGTATATTCAGTTGGATATTTTGTACCGTCAGTGTCTACATAGGTTCCATCATCCATAAAGCAGTTTCTGCTAACATCCACGGAGCATGTACCCGGATTTGTAGCCTTCGCTTTTTTAGTTACCGGAGCCTTACTAACTGCTTTCTCCTGTTTGGAGTATACAAGAGTAATCTCATTACCTGTATTTTCCAACACTATATCAGAAGCATTGTCTTTCGATGCTGTATAACCGTCGATTGCTTTTGCATCTAATGTCAGCTTTTCATGCAGTTTCCCCTCTTTTACATCATCCTCTGCAAGCTTGTTTCCTTCCAGATCCTGATAATGAATTGTAACAGCCGCTTTCGTATAGACATTGATTACCAGGTTCTTTTCAGATTCCCCAACCTCTCTGTTATACACGATGCTGTTATCAAACGCTTCGCCATTTAACGTGACCTGTTCAACCGCATATCCCGCATTTGCTGTTATTTCAGTTTTTTCCGGATTGGTCGCAGAACCAAATGTCAGTGTCCTTGATGCCTTTAAAGCGCCGTCTACATGTACTTCGACATTTAATTTTGAAACCCCATCCGGGATTTCGCTGGATCCGGTCTCATATGCTGCAGTTGGTTTATTCTCCATCGTAACCTGTACAAAGTCATCTTTGTAGGCAACACTGTCATTTGCTGCTATAGTTGTCATAGAGGATGGTACCAGTTGCAATGTCATTACGATAGCTAATAGCAACTTGCCGAACCTTTTCTTCATATACATCCTCTCCTTTCTCTTTTCCGTATATATAAAGTTTTTCCCACCTTACACGACCATTATAGAGTTGAAGGAGTTAGATTTTGGTTAGAATGCATTGTCAGATAAAAAAAAGTTCCGCAATACGCATGAACTTTTCACTCTCTTTATTGATTGGTATTCTGTATATAATAATGCAGCCGTTCCTTGCGATTACGCACCTTCCCCTGAAAGCTGGAGGATACACGCTGTGCAATCCGATATGCATCATCTTCCCGCTGGCATGGCAAAAGAACAAGAAACTGGAAGCGATTCAATCTGGTGAATACATCACCGCTTCTTAAAGAGCTTTGTATGGAGGCTTTCGCCTTTTCCAGTAAGATCTCCAGACGATTTTCATCATCTCCCTCTGTTTTAATTTCAAAAATGAATAGAAAATACCGTAAATTCTCACGTGCTGCATTTCGCATGGAGATTTCATAAATATAATCGAATGCAGTATTATCGCAATATAATGCGCCGCTGGAAATTTCCTTGCTCTTATAATAGGAGGTAATGCCCTCAATATTTTTCTTCTCCTCATTATTTCCGATGATATTGGAATACAGCTCCTTCATTTTTTCTGAAAGACTGACTGCATATTCACTCACCAGCATTCTTGTGGAGGTCTGGTAATATTCATAGGCAGCCGCATAATCGCCCTCACTGATCAGTGCCTGAATATAATAGAAATGATTTTCCTCAACAGAGGGCTCCAGTGTTGCTGCCTTCAAAGCGACACTCTTTAAATCCGAAAACTGTCCATTGCGAAGATAATACGCACACAGCCTATCTGTTACATCCAAAAATACATTGCGGAAATACTCCACCTTCTGAATGAACCACAGCTGCTCCGTATCGTTATAAAGGCCCCCATCATACAAATCGATGATTATTCTCGCATGTATGGAGGTGTTGTCATCATAGCTGTCTGCCTTTTCAATTCCTGCGAACTCCTTTTCAAACAACGTTGTATCCACGACAGTTTCAATCTCAGGCTGGAACCTATAACCGCCCTTTTCCGTCTGAATCAAATCAATATCCTGCAGTGCAGGTATTTCCTTCAGCAGCTTACGCAGACGAAAGATGTTGAATTTCAGAGAGCTCAGCGGATTATCACTATTTTCCCAAAACAGCTCCATCAGAAATTCTCTGGAAACATTTTTCCTATCCTGCAGTATCAGAACTTCCAACAGACTGAGCGACTGACGAGACAGATAATCCCGCATATTGAACACTTCTCCGCCATACTCAATCGTAAAACCATCAAACAGATGTATATACATTTTACTACTGTTCATGAAAATCCTCCTCACCTTACTCGAATGCTTGCTATCGGATAGGGGCATATCCCCTTCTATGCACTACATACAGAAACTGTCTGAAAACCCTGCCCTATCATGCTACTGCAAAATCGAAAAATTGTCCACAATAAGGTTATAATATTTTTGTAAAATACAGCATTTTGAGAACAAATACCAGGGTACGCTACACCCTTATTATGACAGATACGAATGTTTCATTGCAATAAAAACGGTCTGAACCGTTGATTTATGGACTAAACCGTTTTAAATCGTGTTATAAAATCCTTTCATAACAGTTTATGATTAAAACGCTAATACACCGCTGCCCTTATCCGCCTGCCTTATCCACTCTGTTTCTTATGCAATCATTAGGGTTTACTCCCCTTATGCAGGAAAGAAAAAGACCCTTCGGTCTTTTCTCCTTACATCATCGGTGAAAACAGATTCAGAATGGCCCGCATAATACGAACCGGAAGCCGGACCTGACGACATTCCTCCAGGGTAACCTGATGACTTTTCGCCAGTGTTTCTAAATAATCCTTTTTCACATCCATAACCACCTTGCTGCGATAGAACCACACCCCGCATTCATAATGCAGATAGTAGGAGCGATAATCCATATTCACCGTACCGACAATCGCCATTTTATCATCAACGACAAAGGTTTTTCCATGGACAAAGCCCGGTGTGTATTCATAAATTTTTACACCACCCTCAATCAGGTCCTTATAATTGGAGCGGGTCACAGCAAATACATACCATTTATCCGGAATATGGGGAACAAGAATTCGGACATCGATCCCGTTTTTAGCCGCCAGCAGCAATGCTGTTTTCATCTCATTGTCGATTACAAGATACGGCGTTGTTGCATATACATAGCGATTGGCGCTGTTGATCATATTGATATGCGTATATTCTCCGACATTTTCCTCATCGGTCGGGGAATCGCTGTACGGCTGCACATAGCCGTCATTGTGAATATTCTCGAACACCTTGAAATCCGGCTTATAGGAAAAAACATCATCCTTTTCCTTTTCGTCATAATTCCAGAATTGCAGAAACATCAGCGTCAGATTCCATACAGCTTCTCCGCGAATCATGACACTGCAATCCTTCCAGTGTCCAAAGCGCTCCTTCTGATTGATATACTCATCCGCAAGATTGATTCCCCCGGTCATTCCCACCTTCCCGTCAATGACAAGGATTTTTCGATGATCGCGGTTATTCATCTGCATGGCAAGCCGCGGCTTGATCGGATTGAATACCTTCGCCTGAATTCCGAGCCTTCTCAGCGTCAGATAGTAATCCTGTGGCAGCGTTGTAATACAGCCCGCATCATCGTACATGACACGTACCTCCACACCCTGCTTCACCTTATCGATCAGAATATCCAGAATGGTATCCCACATCACACCCGGAGCGATAATGAAGTATTCCATAAAAATGAAGCTTTCAGCCTTTTTCAGTTCTTCCACCATTGCCTTGAATTTTGCCTCACCTACCGGAAAGTAGGTTGTTTCCGTATGATTATAGATGGGAAAAATTGCATTCTTCCACAGATAATTGGCCTGCTTGTGTGCAAGCGGATCCTCTGCCTCCAAGGCTTCCATAATTTCTGTATTCTGCCATGAAATTTCCTGATAGTTTTCCAGTGCCTCATTATCTCGCTTGCGCAGCTCCTTGGGAACCTTTTGACCGCCAAACAGCAGATAGATCAGACCTCCGAAGACAGGAACTGCCATAATCAGCAGCACCCAAGTCAGCTTATAGGTCGGATTGTCATTTTTATTGATAATGTAGATGCTCATACAGAAGCTCAGGGCGATCAGTATAAAATAAATAGCCACAAAGTATTCACTGAGCTTGAAAACGATACCGAAAAATACGAACAGCTGAATCAGAATCAGTACAGATACAATTAAAATTTTATTATGTAAAAGGGATAGTAGTTTACGAATCATGCGGCTCCCTCCTTTTTTTATTTCTGGTTATGCAGATATTCTTTCACCATCGTGATATTGCCATCCAGCGTTTCCGGCTCTATATCACGATCCTTGCCCGTGCCGGTTCCGCTAACACAAAGACTTCCGGCATCATCCAGCTCGCCACAGGAAATAACAACCGCTTTCTTGAAATATGCCATAGCACTTTGTGTACGCATATCCTCATTTAGCTTGATGACATCAATCGCTTTCTTTTTCGGATGATATTTAGCTATTTCATTTGCCAGCTTACGGTTCTGCGGATTGAAGCCAATCTGTACGACGCTGCCCTTTGCGATGCAGTCCAGACAGATGAGCGTCGGATTTTTACCCGCATTGGCCAGATCCTTTGCGGCTGCCTCTGCACCGATAAAACGCATCTTGTTCTTATCCGTAAACAGAAAGCCCACCTTCTTACGCTCGTCCTTGCTCAGACCTCTTGCGATTTCAACAGCAGCGGCTATTGTCGCAGAATTACGGTTATAATTATGAGCATTGTGAAAGCCGTGCATCATCCAGTACATCAGCATGACAGTCAGCAGGAATAAGCCAAAGGAAATCAGTGACGCCAGTCCTGTGGAAGTAATCAGCGGCTGCAATCCATACAGACCTCCGAAAATCAATGCAAAGAATATGAAAATCGGGACATAGGTTGCGACCATGGTCTTGTTTGCCGTTTTGGTACCGTCAAAAGGAAAATACAGCACCTTTTTCCAAAACTTTCTTTCCGGTGTATCGTAGGGTACGACAATGACCGTCTTCATCTGCTTCATGTTTCCATACAAATAGTTATGGGCATGTGACAGCAGCTTTTTCCCTTCAATCATCGTGGATTCATATCCAAGGGCATGAAAATCCTGATGTAATGCTTCGATAAAACGCTTCTTCTGTCGTCTGCTGAAACGTGTACCATATGTTTTTGTATATTTCTCTAATACTGTTTTATCCATATAAGTGCCTCCTGAAACTAATATTCTTATTATACTAGAAATAAGAGAAAAATTACAGTGAATACTGAATATACGAAAGAAAAACCGAATTCAGTATCCTGTATCCTCTTTCATTCAAGCCGATTATGTATGTGGGGACATTCTTTCTGTAAATTACAGTCGGCAGTAGCACCTTGACTTCATACCGTGGCACAGGACAGGAAAAGAGGTACTGCACGGTATGAGCGGATATAGCAGAAAAGCTCACGTATCTTGTGAGCTCTCTATGAAATCAATTCTTAGGATTTGCCTTGCTTTCTTCTTCGCCTGATAGCGATAGCAGCACCTCCGGCGAGCAGTGTAAGCATACCGGCTGTGGCTGTGGCTGTGGTATCACCGGTATCCGGATGCTCAGCAACAGGTTTTGACGACTTCTTTTCTTCTTCTTTCTGCGGTTTTTCTTCCCCCTCTACCGCTGCCATCTGCAAGCTGCGATAGCTCTTCTGCAGGGTCTCATATGCTTTGGTTACAGCGGCATCATCAGCTGTTTCATCCTTCAAAACGGCTTCTGCCTGCTCAAGCGCCTTTACAAATGCCTCCCATGAATCTGCAGTATATCCATCCTTCTTTACAGTCTTCAGCATATTTACCAGAGTCTGCAGCTGCTCCTTGTTCACAGTGCTCTGTGCAGCTTCCAGTGCCAGAACTGCCTGTCTCAGATTGTTTTGTGCCGTATCCACTTCACTCTGTAAAGCCGACTCATCCGCCAACACCTTTTCAGCTGCGGCAATAGCTTTTTTAAGCGCGGCATAGCTGCTCGCTGTATAGCCTTCCGCTTTGATTTTCTTGGCGGATGCCAGAAGCTCCTTCAATTCTCTCTTGTCGGCGGTGATAACTGCTTTTTCCAGCCCCTGCATCGCCTTTTCCAAAGCAGCTGCACTGCTGTTCACATCCATTTGCGCAGCAGTTTCATCCGCAAACACCGCAGCTGCACGATACCATGCTGCTTCAAATGTCTTCCAGCTATCTTTTGTATAGTCTTCCTTTACATAGGTTTTAGCCTGCTCCAGAAGCTTCTGCAGCTCTTTCTTGTCTGCCTTTACTGTGACCTTCACCTCTATGGTGTGACCGGCTGCTTTTCCATGTAAGGTATACACGCCGGCTTTGTTTACATTCACATCATCCAGCTTCCATGTGATCGTCTCCAGCAATTCAACATCGTTGTCAAGCTTAACACGAATCTGTTTCGGCAGCTGATCCTTTAGTGTCTTATCACCGAATGCAAGTGTTATTGATGGAACATTCTCCATCAGACGTACAACAGATGCATCTGGGTATTGTATAGTTACATTGTTAAAGACGGTAGTTGAACGGAAGGTCTGTACACCGAGATAGCCATCCTGCATATCCACATTGCTTCGTTCCAAAATCTTTTCACCATCCAGCCAATACTCCAATTTACCGGCACCGTCATAAACAACCTTCAAATGCGCCTGCGTTGCTGCTTTGGATTTCTTTGCCGGAATTACTTTTGTCTCATTCCAGATTTCTCCGTTCTGATTTTTAAACAGCTTGGCAATAGAGCTGCCGTCATCCTTACGCTCAATGTTTGCACAGAACCAGTCAGCTGCCGGATTATTTCTGTCGCTGACACCGAATACGATACCTGCGGCAGTGCCCTCCAAAATTTGCATATCCGCTTCATATACAAATGCTTTGTCTTTGAATATCCGTGTATCATGAATCAAAAAGCTGTCACCCCCGGTATTGGTGCCGATAACTCCGTCCGTAGATTTTGCCCAAATACCTCCATCCAGCTTCCAATCCGGAATATTTGAAGCAAAGCTGGATGTGAAGATTTTGATTTCCACTTCTTTTTCCAGACCTTTTGCGGATGCTTTTATTTTATAGGTTCCCTCCTTGCTGCCGGAAACAACAATACTTCCTTTTTCTTCTTTCACAAGCTGCAGTCCCGGATCAATCGTCCAAACGATATCTCCACTTTCCATATTCGGATACATATTGGTATCCACACGGAATTCTGTATGAACCTCAGCTTCCCGAGGAGCGGACAGATAAAGCTGCGGTGCTTCCGAATCAGAGCCTGATTTACCGGTATACATGGACTTCATATCGTAAATTTTCAGCTGATCAATCGTAACGTCTCCTTCATCACAGAAGAATTCCATACCGATATTGCTGTTTTCCTGATACATAGCGGTAGAAATATTGGCCTCTCCATCGTTGCCAAATGCTTCTACAGCACCCTGATCAATGATAATACGAAGTTTAACCTTATTTCCTTCCAGCGGTTTCAGGGTATAAGAGAAATTACCGCTGTTCACATGATAGCCTGCATTTCTGCCATCCACATACATTTTCTGTGTTTCCTTATTGTATTTGAAAATCAGCTCCTTTCCATTTCCCTTGCGCAGCTTGAAGCCGAATTCCTTCGCAGTTCCCAGCGTGAATTCACCCTCCAGGTCATAGCGGATGCCGGATATGCCTCGCAGGATATTGGCATCAGATGAGGAAACCTTTTTATTTTTTGTCTGATACAGCATATGATTTGTATCCCTTAGAGCGTTCACTTCCTCCACAACATTCGATGTTACGATATAGTTACCGTCTGCATCCTGCTTCAATCCGTATTCCTGCGGAAGTGATTGCAATCCCTTATATGTTTTGCCATCGAATTCTATGAAGTCCTGCAGCCAGCTGATTCCAATCTGACGATTCTTTCCTGTACCGTCCCGATAAAATGTCATCGTTGCATATTTCCCAAAACCGCCCCATGGATTGGCATTGGAATCAATATCCATCTTTTCAGATTCTGCAGTCCATTTATAAATACCATTTTCATCCTTTTCCATACTTCCGACTACATAAAATCCGGCACTACCGTTATAAATCCACTTAGTTTCTCCTGTTCCATTTACCTTTGCCGGAATCAGTCCCGGACACTCAGAATGAATCTGATCTCCGTTTTTATAGGTCAAATTCTGAGATCTTGTCCAATGAATCAAATCCTTGCTGGTGAAAATCTGTGCAGCGCCTCCTGCCGTCACCATATACCATGTCTTGCTGTCATCACCGTCTATCTGAAAAACCTTCGGATCACGGAAATCATTTCCCGAAAGGGTATTGCCTTCATTTGGAAGAACCGGATTACCGGCATATTTCTGCCATGTAATCCCGTGATCCTTACTGGTAGCGATTGCCTGAGATTGCTTTCCTGTTTTTTCATTATGATATGTATATATAGAAACCAGTCTGGATTCTCCGGATTTGTTATTATCAAACAATCCGGAAGTATTCTCTGTATCCTCTACTGCAGAACCCGAGAAAATAAGACCGTGTTCATCGATTTGCAAGCCTAGCGGCTGCTGTTCCCAGTTTACAAGATCCTTGGAGCGTACATGTGCCTGCGACTGCTTATAGAAGTTATTATTGGGGGAATATTGATAGAATAAATGCCAGTAGCCGTCTGTGGAATCATATACCATACCGTTGGGATCATTCATAAAGTTAATCTGTGGTGTCACATGGAACTGTGCGCGGTATGGCTGCTGTGCCAGCTCTGCTGTTGACAGCCATTTATTTACAGCGAAATTGATATTCTCACGGAACCCGTCTTTTTCAATCGTAACTCCCATATTCAGAAAATTCATATCGAAGTCTTCCGCAGTTAAGGTAAAGGTATCAGTGACCTTTTGTTTTTCCTTTATCACCTTGTTGTTACGATCCTTCAGTGTAATGTAAACATCCCCGCTGGATTCCGGCTTTACCACGACACGATCCACGCCGGCCGGAATATCCATACCGTAGTTTTTCACATCCGGGTCAAATGTTGGAGTAATCGTCACGCCATCCGTTAATATTTTGAAATCACTCAGCTTCGCCTCTTCAACAGGAGGAAGCTCACCAGCGGCCTTGTGATACAAATTCTGATATTCGATATTTCCATCCCATGTTAGCAGTCCGAGATAGGATTCTCCCTTATGACGGCTGTCCTTTTCACGCATAATTCCTTTTCCATTGGCATAAACATAGATGTCTTCTCCAACGACGATTACCTTGATATCATAGGAGCCATCTGCATTCGGCTCCACATCGCTCAAAGGAACCTCTGCAATACTGCCGCCTGTTGGAAATTCAAACAGCTTGAAAATATTATGTGTGTAATCCGCATTGATCACATAACAGCCGTCCTTGGGATTGTTTGGATTCTGTACACGGAACATCAATGCCCCGGCACCCTTTTCATCCAGATTGTTTATGTTGGCGGAATACTCGAAGTTTTCTATTTTCGTATCAGAGATTGCAAAGTTATCGCCGTTTCCCTGCGAGTGCATACCCTTTTCTGTGATTTTCCAGCTTCCCTGAAGACCGCGCAGATTTTCCAAGGTGGTGTGGAATAAGCTTTCATCTGCTCTTTCTGTACGATCTGTGAACTGGATATTGGAAAGCTCAGCCTCTGTCTGAAAGGATAGCAGTCCAATATATCCGCCGGCCCAGTCATCCATATTTCCGCTCATCACATTTTCACTGCCGCCTTCACTGGTTACCTTGTAGATAAAGTCCCCATTTGCCTTTATATCCAGATCCAGATGTACCGTTTTTGTAGAATCATAGTCATTCAGTATCTGCATGGGCTGATAATTATGATCACCGGGCACACGAAACATGCGCATTTTGTTTTCTCCCTCATGCCTGATGACATTTGCTGCTCTCCATGCCTTGCTGGGATCATTTCGATTTCCCACACCGACCAGCAGTGCAGCGCATTGCGCATTCCCACTTTTGATTGTTAAATCTGCACTGTAGTGAAAATCATCTGCCAGCTCTTGTATGTCCTCACTCATCGCAAAATTATCCCCGTTCGTATTGTCCAGGATCACTTTGCCATCCTCTGTGCGAACATGCTCTCCTTTAAATCTTGTCAGCTGTACAGAAGCTGCTTCTTTTGTATTCTGCTCCTTTGGTGCAGGCACCTGTACCTCCTGTGGCTCAGCCGCAATAGTCTCAGCCATTACATTAAAAGGAACTAAATTGGTAACTGCCATGGAACATGACAGAAAAGCTGTCAGCATTCTTGTCGTTTTTCTCGTCATACGATCTCTCCTTTTCCTATCCTTCCAACATCTTATCGATGCTCTATTTAAAGTATATCGAAAGAAAAAATGTCAACACAGTGTATTTTGTAATCACTTACATTGACATTCGTTAAACTGTTTATAGTTATGCATTGCGTGTTATGTGCCTGTAGTTCAGCAGGCAGGCTGTAGCTTTGCCCCATCCTGCAGATACCAGATTGCCAGCTGTGTTCGGTCTCTAAGCTGCAGCTTCTCCAGAATAATACTCAGATAATTCCGTATCGTTCCTTCAGTAAAAATCATCTTTTCAGCGATTTCACGATTGGACATCCCCTTTGCAATCGCACCGATGATATCCCATTCCCGCTCACTCAGCTTCTTTACACGCAGATTCACGCGCAGATGCTCCTGATTCTCCCTCTTCAGCCGTTTTCCGTAATGTATCATATGAACCATCTTTGCCCCAACATCCGGGTTCAGCACACTGCCGCCCTTTATTGTTGTTTCTATAGCATACTTCAGCTCCCCTAATGAAATGCCCTTGAGAATATATCCACTGGCCCCATAGACAAGTGCCTTCATTACATATTCGTCATCAAGAAAGGTTGTCAAAATCAAAACATGTACCTTTGGATATTTCTCTTTTACTATACGGGTACACTCCACGCCATCCATTACCGGCATACGAATATCCATCAGGATGATATCAACAGCCCTTCCCTCAAGCTGCTGCAACACCTCTTCCCCATTTCCTACGACACTATTCACCGCAAACCCCTCGATGGAATCCAAAATAATTTTCAGACTCTCGCGAATTAACTGCTGATCCTCAGCTACCATAATGTTTATCATGTCCACTTTCCCTCACATCGTCTCAAATGGTATACATTTATACATAACTGCATTTCCAGTCGAATTGGGCGTATTATGCACAAAAAAACAGCAGATTCTGCTGTTTTATACGTATTTCATAAAGTATAAGTAAATGAATACTTTCAACAAACTGCTTTCATTCTCTGAATTAGTCATCATAGAATCTGGCGTATCCGATTAACAAGCATTGCCAATACAGCTGCTGCACCTTCAACATTGATCGACCGCTTTCAGCCCATATACTGCTTCAACCACCTTCCTTTCTTCTTACCAGACGATACAGCGTAATATGTTGTTCTACTTCCTATTTTAGTGCGCATAAAACCATACGTCAATTAACATTTGTAATCGGTTACACAACGAAATTCGCTGTAATAGCTGTCTGTCATACAGCAATCACACGCAGCTGGCAGCTATCCTATATCCTTCCTTATTTCAGCCGCTGCAAGTAAAAACACCCGGCTGGGCAACCGGGTGCAATTCATTCCATCATATTATAGGGTAATTTCTATCACATTTTCGAAAGGGTTATTATATGCACGGACGTAAACGAGCGGCTTCCCGCTCATACTGCTGATTACTGACTCCACACGAATGATGGGAGTGTTCATTTTGATTTTCAGCAGGTTCGCAAACTGAACCGGAACCAGCATGGGAATAAACTTTTGTGTAACACGTCCGTTCTTTACATAATCGTTCATATCCAGCAGATTTTTCAGGTTCTTCATATCTGCATCGGATATCTGGTTTCGGATAAAGAAGATCTCCTCTACGCTGGTCGGCTTGGAATTGACGGTATTCAACCGAACAACGCTCAACACCTGATCGTCCTGATCGATTTCCAATATCGGTGCAATGTCTGCGGCATCCTTTACATTAAAATACATGACGATGAACTCGCTGATTTCTTCCTGCAGCATTTCCGCAGCTGTATTTCTCTTCAGCAGCTTACGGTCAGCGACAAAGGTTCCCTTGTTTTTATCGCGGTAGAGGAAACCCTCCTCAACCAGCTCATCGATTGCTTTTCGCACAGTCATGCGGCTCGCATCAAAGCGAACCGCCATATCACGTTCTGAATCAATTGGTGAATTGGCAGCCTTATCTTCAATTTCCTGCATAATTAGGTCTTTGATTTTTCGATAGATAGGAGTTGCCATAGTTTCACCTCGTTTCTGATTCTAGCGCATAAAGCCGAAGGATTTCCATGGTTTGATGTAGTCCAGCAGCATTCTCTCATCCTCTGGTATATGACCGATGACATTTTTCCTTCCATCATTCGGCATATCCTTCAATACAATATGCAATTCTCCTTTATAACGGGAGTATTCATCATTTACAATGACAACATCTCCACGTTTTAAATCCCTTGTATTCTTTGGCGGAACACTTTCCTTTGCGTAGGTAACACGCGGCATGGTGCTTCTCGCCATATACTCGCTCATATCTCCACGAACAAAATGCGGATGCTCGTAAAGAATTTTTTCTTCTGTCGGGTGAAGATCCGCTTCAAAATCAATCTTGAAGGTCAGTTTACCCGGATCAATTTTTGAAAGCGTAGAGAGCTCTTCCTCACTCGCATAAGCATTTGCGATAATCACATCGTCCACCAGTCTGGTGGCAAACAAATGTCTTGCCTGCACGTCAATCGGCAGATCACGGTGTATTTCCAAAGTACACAGACCTTCATTTACCGGCCAAGGGCCATAGGTTCCCTCTTCCTGAGAGGATACGAAGGCAGCGACTTTAATATTCAAATCCTTAATGTCCTGACTGCATTTTTCAAAATGCTCATAGCTGATTCCGCTGTAGCGCTGCGGATAAAAGTTATGACAGGTAATAATATTATCCAGCTTTGGATAATGGCTCATAATGTTGTCCAGATATTTCGTACCCAGACTTGCGTTGATTTCGATTTTCAAATTTTGCGGGTTATAGGTCATTAAAGCTTCCTTTAATGAATCAAATCCTTCATCCAGACGAATACCGTCGGCATGCATCTCTGCGAAAAATGACAGATCATCATAAGAAACATGCAGCTTCTCAAATACAAACGGCGCAACGTCCAGTATGACTTCCATTCCATAGGAATGTGCGTGGTCAATCAATTCTCTGAATTCCGCAAGGATTTCCTCACGTTCCTTTTCTACACTCAGCAGGCAGGTAAAGATTCGTTTGAATCCGTATTTTGCGGCAAGTGTCACATATGCTTTATCTTTCTCCAGAGTAGAATGCTCCGGATAAAGAGAAATTCCTAATCTAGCCATGATTAGCTCCTCCTTTGACAAGCAGCCAATACTATTACGATTCGGTTGCTTCTGACTTCTCTTTCACTTCGTTCTGAATGTAGCTTTCCATGTTACGCAGCAGCTTAACTGCCTTCTTTTTCGCCCCGCGGTTATAGAAGAAGGACATGATTTTAAAGTTCACGCTCTTCGCTCCGCTGGCTCCGGAAAAATCTTCCATATACGTCACACCGATGTGATCTTCATCCAGCTGTTCAATTTCATAGGAAATTGTGTTGATACCCTGACTGCTTTCAAATTTCGCCTTGTAAATCCTTGGAGCCTCAAAATCTGTAATCGTGACTTTGACCCTTCCCGCACGCTTCATTTTATTTTTCATATCCTTCGTGTAGGAAAACCCTTTGTGAATCTGCTTCGGTCGAACATTCTTGCCCGTGGATGCTGTGATATCATATGCGATTGACTCTGCGATTTTATCGAAAAAGACATCCGCATTCACATATAATTTTTCTTCTACTTTGATCATGTGCTTCTCCTTTTATTTCTTTTTTACGTTCTTTTTATCCTTGTAAACCATAAAGGCTCCAAGACATAAAACAGTAACACCACAAATACAATACAATATTTTTTGTGAAAAGTCATTATAAGTTTGAGAATACATCATGATGATGCAGCCGATTGTTACAGCAAATAAGCCCCAGCGTGTCATAAATATCACCTTTTTCCTATGTTGTTCGCTTTTTTTATTTTGTAGTTACCTGGAAGTACATAACGCTACCGATTGGTGTAGCCTTGATGGTTTTCTTGGCGATTGCACATGCCTTGTCAAGATCCTCTGTGTTTACGTGAAATGCAAGCTTGATTCCCGTTTTTCCCTCATATTTGAAGCTGACGCCTTCCTCCGTCGTCTTCTCCAGCAGATCGATAATAAATTCCTGATTTAATCCGCAACTGATGTATATCATTCTGTTCACCTCTGGTTTCCCTTATTTTTTTACTTTTTGATTTCCTTATATAAATCCATAAATTCCTGAGACAGGATTTTAAATGCTTCCGCACTCATCAGCTGATCTTCAGCATGTGTCAGCAGCAGTGTCATCTGTGTAGCTTCCCCGCCTGCTTCCTGCTGAATCAGCTTTGCATGAGAATGATGTCCCTCAGTAAAGGATTCATCCCCCTGTTTGATAAGCTCCTGTGCCTGCTCGAAATTTCCGGCTTTCGCTTCCTGAATAGCTTCGATGTAAAGTGAACGTGCCATTCCCACGCTTGAGATAATTTCAAAACAGATCAGTTCTAAACCTTCCATATTGTCCTCCTTATAGTAAGTAAGGGAAGAGTAAATATCCTCTTCCCTTTCTATTTACTTTTGTTGCTATAGTTTTTATTCTTCTACGTTGTTCATTCTGTTTGCAACGATAACAAACGGAATCCAGCAGAGCACTGCTACAACCAGGTTGATTGCGGCGATAACTCCGGCCATCAGACTACCACCTGTTGCCAGGATAGCGTAGATTACTGGTGGAACTACCCAAGGTACTGTGATGAATACCGGTGGGATCATTCCGGAAGCAGTTGCAAGATAAGCGATTGTTGCCAGAATAACTGGTGTAATCAGCCAAGGAATAAAGTAGATTGGGTTTAATACGATTGGCAAACCGAAGATAACCGGTTCGTTGATGTTGAAGCAGCCCATAGGCAGACTCAGCTTAGCAACAGCTCTTGCATCATCTCTCTTAGAGAAAATCATGATTGCAATCAGCAGTGCAATGGTACATCCGGAGCCGCCCATCCATACGAAGGCATCGAAGGAACCACGTGTCCATACGAACATTTGATCCACAACGTCATTCAGTGATTTTCCTGCAGCCATAGCTGTATTGTAAATGTTTGTATTGTCATTCAGCAATGGAATATATCCACCATCCAGGATTGGAGCCAGTACGTTTGGTCCGTGCAGACCGAAGAACCAGAATACCTGTACAGCAAATACAAGAATGATGATAGCACCAAGACCCTGAGACAGGTTCTGGAATGGAATCTGAAGATACTGGTTGATCAGCTCTGGCAGACCATTTCCTAAGAACTGTGTGCATAGGAACTGGATGATACCTGCAACATAAATAGCGATCGTACCTGGAATAATAGCAGCAAATGCTTTGGATACTGCTGGCGGTACCTGCTCTGGCAGCTTGATTGTAACCTTTTTAATCATCAGTTTAGCATAAATGATAACAGAAATCAGACCGATAATCAATGCAGAGAACAGACCACCGGAATTTGTCCATGCATAAGGCAGGAAGCCCCAGCCGGAAGCATTGTTCAACAGGATTGCATCCTTGGTATCATTCAACGCAACATCAAGTCCTGCACTCTTTAATGTATTCAGTGCATCAACTGCAACATCAGGAAGCTGATAGTTGAAGGTAGCGCTCTGAGCTAAGATCGTAACGAAGGAAGCCAGTGCAACAAGACCTCCAGCAAGCGGGTTCACATCATAGGCTTTTGCCAGATGGTAACCGAAGGAAAATGCAAATGCAATGGCCAGCATTGCCAGTGTTCCCCACCATACATTTCCGTTTATGGTGATCAGCCACTGAAATGTTTCAGCAATATGCCAGTCCGGCAGATAGTTGTTTGGCAGATCACGGAAGAATACGTTTAATAATGTAGCGACAGCACCTGCCATGGTAATTGGCATAATACCGATGAATCCATCACGAATCGCTACCAGATGTTTCTGAGAACCGATTTTCGCCGCAATTGGCACAAAATGTTTCTCCATCCACGCTGTGAATTTTTCCATTTTTTCTTTCTCCTCCTAAAAAATGAATTATTTTACACTGTCCGGCAAAGGAGCCACCTTTTACCGATAGTGACAATGCCACTGTGAGGGATTTTACATCCCAAGAAGCTTTAACGCCTGTTCCAGAACCTTTGCTCCGTTCATGGTTCCATATGCCTGCATATCGATGACAGCCACTGGTTTACCACCCGCAATCCCTTTCATTTTGGATTCCAGGAAACGAACCTGAGGTCCAAGAAGCATAACGTCCATTTTTTCTACATTGTTGACAGCATCCGCATCACCGACAGCCCAGATTTCCGCTTCGATTCCTTTTGCAGCTGCTGCTTCCTGCATTTTTTTAACCATCATGCTGGTAGACATTCCTGCAGAGCAGACAAGTAAGATATTTGTCATGAGTTTTACCCCTTTCTAGTGGTCTATACCACTTGGTACACCCATATGATACAACACACCTTTAAATAATGCAAGCGTTTTCTTTCTAAATTTCTATTTTTTTCTATATCCGTTTCCTCACAGATTCATGCAATATGTAAATAACCCTTTATTTATCGTATTATTTTAACATTTCATTGGTTTTTGATTTTTATCGTTCCTGTTGCATCTCTGTGATATTTTTTTATGAAAACGCTTTTTCAAATGGTTTATACCATGGCTGAAGTGGTCTAAACCATCTGCATTTTAAGGTATACCTCATAGCACAAGCTGGATATTTACACATAGATGGTGCAAGGGATTTATACTATGACAGTTTTCATACAGCCAACCGCTGAAAAAAGAAAAAAAGCAGCGATTTGAACCTTTCATGGTCCCTGCTGCTATTCCTCATACATTCATTCGCCACTCTATATGCTGTCATCAAGCACATACCGTTTTTTCGATCGTAAGAAGCAGATTTCCATATTCCGCACAGCTTCAAACAAGCCTCATCGACTGGCATCATTTTCCCATAGGTCATACAGAACAGCTTCGTATGCTTTTACAAAATAGCGAATATTTGTTCTTCCCTTTGTAATGATCGTATGTCCTTCCGCTTCCAGCTTTTCCTTCTGCGCCTCTATACCGCCAGGGTATTTCGCATTCAGCTCCCCATTTGCTTTCAGGGTTCTCCAGTACGGCGTTTTATCCGCGAAACGCTGTTCACTCGCCCAGGCTGCAATGGATACAAAGATGCCAGCTGTGATCGGTTCTGTAAAATCCGCGTGGTTTATCCTTGCAAAATACGCGCGAATTTCCCCAACTGTAATCACCTTACCATACGGTATCCTTCGCATTACCTCATCATAATCAATTGGCGGTGCAAAATACATATTACAGCCTCCATACTTTGCAATGCTTTTGGCATCTGTAATACGCTGAACCTTTGGCATATCCTTACTGTCGTGCAGCATGGCATTGAAATCCTTTTTATCTTCATTTGCCATATCATCCACCTCCTACTGTAAGCATAGTATGTTTTCTTCCTTCATGCAATGAGGCTGTTTGTGAAATTTTGAATTCATTCCTTACGGTTTCCTGCCCCTCTTTCTGATTGCCCGATTGTTTAGTTGCTTCTGACAGACCATGTAGAGCCAGATGCACGCATGGATGTTTACGAATGTGTCCAAACAGATACCGGAAAATCCCAGCAGCGCTCGGCAGTTGCTTTATGTTCGCATAGTACGTTTTTGTTAATGAACGTCGCCAATCGCTGTGCTATCTCAGCTTGCCACTCCTGCAATCGGAAAAGGATAAGGCAAAACCCATAGCTTCTTATACCGGTTTCCATGGGATAGGTGATACAAACTGTGCTGGTAGTGAAGCATTGCCCTGATTTCTATCACATCTTGCATTTCTTTCGCAGAAGCATATGAGCTGATAAGCTACAAAGCTTACACGCCGACGCTTTGCCTGTCCCCTTAGCATCCATCCCGTATACCTTGCTTTAAGGCTTCCGTTTTTATAATTGTTGTCACCGCCTGCTTTCACTTTCCGTCGGAAAGCTTTACCACAAGCTTCAACCTGAATTCTTTCACAGCCTGCTTCCTTCAAGGAACAGATCGAATTTCCTCACAAGACACGCTGTGCTTCTATTTGAAATGCATCCTTTGATTGAAAAAAAAAGAAAAGGTCGACGGAAGTCTATGGATGTACACACGATTCTCGTCTGCTTAGCTTCCTAGAAGCGACAGTATAGCTTTTAAAAGATATGCACATTGTAAACCTGACGCACATCTCAGCATATACAGACTTTCATATTGGCGTTCCATCGGTATCAGGTTCTGTTGTCCATTCTTGTTGAAAATCAGAGCCGCTTACAATTCTTCTCTGACCATTTGATTTTAGAAGATACATATCCTCATCAGGATAATAGCAGGTATCCTCCTGTTCCACCGTACCGATATCAAGTACGATAAGATCAGTATCACCGGAATTGTATAGGGAATGCGCAATATTCTGCTTGGCAGGCTTTGCGAAATAATCTCCCTTTGTGAGTGCATAGGTTTTCTCATTCAACCGCACAGTCCCATTTCCGGATAGAATAAGGAAGAATTCCTCCTGCTGGGAGTGGCTGTGATATTTGGTGCTGTGGCAGCCAGGTGGGATGCGATCAATATTCACATACAGTTTTTCACTGCCTGCGGCCGTCCCAAGTGCTTCGGTAATGCATGCGTACGTCTTTTTCGATAAAAACTCCTCAGAAATATGATTTATATGCTGTTTTGTCATGTTTCCCTCTCCTTTTCCTTACGGTTTCGGCTTGTGCAGCGTGCTGTATCCTTAGATCTCTGTATCCTATGGCATGCTGTTTCCCTTTCCTTTATACACACCGGTTTGTAATCGCTTGCGATACTTGTTAATTTGCAGCGGCTTTTGGATACAGGATTATGGCATCCCTTAAATCCGCATGCTCAACAGCTACAGTATACCATGCCTTCCTTTCCATACCTAGCTTTCTTATGCATTCTTTAAGGCTATTGAGCATTTGTTGAAGAAAGAAAAGATACAGTACTCACATGGTGTGATTTCTGTATCTTTATCTGTTATTCCTTTACAATAGCTTTGCACATCTGCTCTGCCATCGTCGTTAAAATGATACAGCAGCTTGTCGCTCCCGCATCCAGATAGCCACGGCTTCGCTCTCCCAGTCTTGCCGCTCTTCCGATCTTTGCCACAAGCTCCTTCGTGTGCTCCTTGCCTGCCTCGGCTCCCTTTTGCAACGCACACAGACACGCCGCATAGCTGCTGCCTTCCTTCAGCGCCTGCTCATATGCCCTTGTCGCCGGTGCAAGGGTATCGATCAGCGTTTTATCGCCTTCCTTTGCCCCTGCCAGCTCCTGCAAGCCCTGTAAGGCATCCTGCAGCGCGTTTAAGAATATCTCTCTTGTGAGCTTCTCTTCCTGTTTGCTCGCCTTCGCAATTCTTGAAAACATCGTCCCGTAGATCGGCCCCATGCTCCCTCCGATATCCATCACCAGCGTCCGTGAGATCGTCTTCATACTCTCACTAAAGCTCATATCCTCACGCAGCCGCTGTTTTGCCATCAGAAAGCCCTTGTTCATATTGACCCCGTGATCGCCGTCTCCGATCGCTCCATCGATCTCACTCAGATATGCCGCGTTCTCATGAATCGCATCGCATACCGCTTCCGCTATCTTCACATTATGCTCATTTCGGATATATTCCATCACGGTCTCCTCACCTGCGTCAGTCCCACACATGTACAATCCATATCCAGACATTCCTTCAGCTCCTCGTCCAGCTTCATCATCGTCAGCGTCACACCGTTCATCTCCAGTGATGTGAAATAATTTCCCACATACGAACGATATACACGGATGCCTGTCGCTCGTAACAGCTCCTCCACCTCATCAAAGAAGATATACTGTTCCATGAGTGGCGTTGCCCCCAGCCCGCTCACCAGTACCGCTACCTCATCCCCGCTTTCAAACGGTACATCACGGATGACCATGTCCACCATCTCCTGTGCCATCTGCTTGGCCGTTCCCAGATTTTCTATACGCACACCGGGCTCTCCATGATGGCCGATGCCAAACTCCATCGTTCCCGGTTCGATTTGGAAATTCGGCTTTCTGTTTGCAGGGATCGTACACGGCCCCAGTCCGACGCCCACGCTCCTTGTATTGTCGATTGCCTTTTGTGCCGCAAGGATGACCGCATCCAGATCCGCTCCCTGTGCCGCCTTTGCACCGCCGATTTTCCATAGGAAGATCTCTCCGGCAACACCTCTTCGCTTGGCGATGTCTTCCTTTGGCGCACTTGCCACATCGTCATTCGCTACGACGGTCCTTACCTCGATGTCATCCTCCTCTGCAAGCTCCATCGCCATCTTCACATTCATATTATCTCCGGCATAATTGCCATACAGCACTGCCACTCCCATGCCCTGATCCACAGCACGGATAGCGTCATAGAAGCTTCTGGCTGTCGGTGAGGAAAAGATTTCCCCCACGGCGACTGCATCCGCCATGTGCTCTCCGCAGTAACCGATGAAGGCTGGCTTGTGTCCGCTCCCTCCTCCGGTCACGATTCCCACCTTTTTCTGCTGATCGAAGGAATTGCTGATGATGACTCTTGGATTCTCTTCATCCACATGGATGATATCCCGATGACATTTCGCAAAGCCTTTGAGCATATCCTCTACGACCATGTTGGGATCATTGATGATTCTCTGCATTCTTCTGCACCTCCTTATCTTCTGTATTCCTGTTCGATCTCCATGATGCGCGCCACCTTTTCTCCACTGGCACCACCGGCAAATGTACATTCCAGCCAGCGCTCCACCAGAAGCCTTGCATATTGAGGCGCAATGACTCTGGCTCCCATACACAGCACCTGACAGTTATTGGATTTGATACTGCGCTCCACAGAGAACAGATCATGTCCGACTGCAGCACGGATACCGGGAATCTTATTGGCAGTGATCGCCATACCGATACCGGTTCCGCATAACAGGATACCGCGTTCACAGCTTCCATCCGTTATACATGCACACAGCTTTTGTGCAGTATCCGGATACAGGGACGGCTCTTCATGATAGACCCCGATATCCTTCACCTCATGTCCCAGCTGTCTGATATATTCCTTCATTTCTTCCTTCAGGCGATATGCCGCCTCATCACATCCGATTACCAGCTTCATAAATACTCCTTTCCAATTCCTGCTCATCGATACAGGGCTGTTGAATCCATCCGCTTACCGGCTCATCCTCTTTACTGCCTGTAACCCTGCATTATCCTACACAGCCCTGATGTTATCCACCGATGATTTTTTTGTAAAGCAGGAAAACCGCAAGCAACGCGCTCACGGCTCTTTCTGCCAGCTACAGCTTCGTGATTGCGAAAACCGTTTTTACCGGATGATTTTCAAAGTTCACCAGCTGATACTTCACTCCCGCCGGGATAAAGAAGGTATCCTCCGGCTCCAGCACGAAGCTTTCCTCCAGATCGACCAGATTGACTGTTACCGGGCCCTCTACACAATACAGTGCTGCATCCCCTTCGTGCGTATCCGGATCAGAGCAGCGCGGTCCATAGCCGCCTGCCGGCAGTATGAACTCTCCAAAATGACCGTAATCATTGCTGGTGATGAAGCGCATCAGCATCGGATGCTTGGTTCCATGCACATTGTTCAGCTTTTCAAAATCTCTGACCGCATAGACCGCACCGGTTTCTCTTGCTTCCTTGGGATCGACCGGCCATGCACCGATATCATCCGTACAGCCCTGACGGGAGATATCCTGAATCCTTCCACGCATATCCGGAAGTGTATCGTTGTTAGGTCCCTTATAGAACTTCGTTTCCTCATCGCTTGGAATCACAGCAGGCGGTATAGCTTCACTCCATGCCTTTGGTGTGATGAAATACAGGATCCTAGCCTTTTGATCGGAGAAATTGTGACAGCAGTGCCATGCCCCCTCCGGCATGAACAGCCCTTCTCCAGTTTCCAGATAAGCGAACTGTCCGTTTCCGCTACGCTGTACGACCGGACCGTTCAGGATGTAATAGGATTCATCACCGGGATGGATATCGAGCGGTGCAAAGACGCCGCCGGGCCCCAGCTCATAGATACCGAGCATGAAGGTATCCGTAGTAACCATCGTAAAGGTGTTGTCAGAGGTAAATGCGTTGTTGGGTGGATACAGCGCTGTGGAATATTCGCTTTTGCGAATCAGCGTCGGTTTCTTATCCTCCACCTGAAAGGGGAAATTCCCCATGATATCAAATAGTTTTGCCATTGTCCTGTGTCCTTTCCTATTCTTCAGCTTCTACTGCCGGTTTACGCAGAAGTATCAGCAATGCAGCGCTCACAGCGCCGGCAATCAGCAATGCGACGATAAACAGAAGCGCGTTATTCAATGCGAAGAGCACGAACAATCCACCGTGCGGTGCACGCATCGTTAATCCGAATACATAGGATAATGCACAGCCTACTGCGGAGCCTGCCATCAGGGAAGGAATCACGGTCAGTGGATTTGCGGCTGCAAACGGAATGGCGAATTCGGTAATCATACCAAACGCTCCGGCAAACAGACCGGGAATTGCGGCACGCTCTTCTTTTGTAAATTTTTGTTTCGCGACTAACGCTGCAACAGCAATCGCCAGCGGCGGTGCCATACTTCCAATGAAATTCGCAGCCATCGGCATATAATTGCCGGCATCCATAGCAGCAAGTGCGAAGGCATAGGCAACCTTATTGCAGGGACCACCCATATCAAAGGCAAGCATACAGCCCTGAATGATGCCCAGTAATACAAGATTTCCCGTTCCCAGAGAATTCAGCATATCGGTTAATGCCGTTGTTAATGCGGAAAGCGGTGTACCGATGACATATACCATGATCAACCCGATGGCCCCCACCCCTATGATTGGGATAATCAGTGTTGGCAGCAAAGATTTCAGTGCCATTGGCAGATTGATCTTCTTTAACAGGTTGACAAGATAACCGGCAATGATACCGGCAATCAAAGCACCCAGAAAACCGGATCCCTGCATATCCGCAAGCGCACCACCGACCATACCGACCGCAATACCCGGCTTATCCGCAATGGAATAAGCGACATAGGCACCCAGCACCGGCACCATCAGCGCAAAGGCTTTCTTTCCCAACCAGAAGATCGTTGAAGCAAAATTTCCATATTCCTCTACGGAATTGGGAATGTCATAGCCGCCGATGGCAAAGCCCAGAGCAATCAGGATGCCTCCGGCGATAACGAATGGCAGCATATAGCTTACACCTGTTAACAGTGCCCCTTTTATTTCACTAAGTTTTTCTTTCATGACTTTTTTCGTCCTCCTAAATAACATACTGTATGAATTATTTCAGTGATTCAAAAATGATATCCGGCTTCTGTATCACCTGATGCGGCGTATGTCTGACAATCTTATCCTTATAAGCGTCAAAGCGTTCTGCCTTACTGATTCCCACGTCATTGGCAAAAACGATCAGGTCTGCCGTTTTGATATCCTTTTCCGAGAGCTTGTTTTCAATCCCTAAAGCTCCCTGCATTTCCACCTTGCACTCATACCCCTTCTTTTTGCATTCCTTTTTTATAGCCTCTGCCGCCATATACGTATGAGCGATTCCTGTAGCACAGGATGTGATCGCAACGATTTTCATAAAATTCACCTCTCTTTCATTTCCATTGTGTTCCTTACGCACAATTCGATTGCAGGGTATTGATAGCCTGAATGATTTCTTCATAGCTTTGTGCATGCTCCAGTACATCGATAAATTCTTCATGCGTCAACAGTCCGGCCAGTGTGGCAAGCACTCGCAGGTACTGATCCGAGCTTTGATCAGCAGCAATCGCAAGCATGAACACATAGCGTACATCGCCCTCCTCATCATGGGAGCGGTAGCGGAATGTCTGCTTGCAGCGGCAGAAGCCTATCCCCGGTTTAACCACGGCATCGCATTTGCCATGCGGCAATGCAATCATATTTCCCATATAGGTGGAACCCAGGGTTTCCCTTTCCTCCAGCGCCTTGATATATTGCTTTGCATCTGTCACGATACCGGCTGCCTCAAATTTTGCGGCCAATGTTTCAAACAGCGTTTCCTTATCCGAAAACGGCTCGGCATCCAGCATCACGGTATCCTTGATCAAAACCTCTGATAACTTTACTTCGTTCATAACGATTCCTCACCCCCGGTGCTACTTTCCGTTTTTAAATACCGTCAGTACACCCTTTGCATATTCCTTCATGAAGCGATAGCTTTCCTCTTCCACCTCATGCCAGAAGGCTTTTCCATCCCGTTCGTTCAGGTATTCCTGGATGTGCTTGCTTGCGGCTGTTGCCATATAGCTGTAATAGTTGACCTTGGAACAGCCTGCTGTGATCGCTGCACGTACCTGCGCATCGTCCACTCCGCTTCCTCCATGCATCACCACGCGCGATTCCTTCGGCATTGCTGCTCGGATTGCTTTCACTCGCTCAATATCCAGCTGCGGTGGCTCTGCATAGATGCCATGCGCCGTTCCAAAGCATACTGCCAGTGCATCCACACCCGTTTCCCGTGCAAATTCTGCGGCCTGCTGTGGGTCGGTGAAGGTCTTTTTGATGCTCTCATGTGTCCAGCCAACGCTTCCTCCATGGGAATCCTCCTCTGTGCTTGTCATGATGCCAAGCTCGGCTTCCACCGTGATATCCAGCTCGTGCGCCAGCTTGGTAAATTCCTTCAGCTTTGCCATGTTTTCTTCATACGGCAGTGCGCTCAGATCATACATGATGCTGGAAAAGCCGCAGCGGATCGCACGCATGACGAAGCTGTAATCACTGCCGTGATCCAGATGTACACATACCGGCACCTTCGCCTGCTTTGCATACTCCACCATCTTCGGACCGATGCTTTCAATCGGAATCAGCGAATCATGCACCTGTGCATGGTCGATGATGATCGGCACATTCAGCTCCTCAGCCGCATCCACAACCGCACGCAGCGTTTCCATATTCGGTGTGTTGATACATCCGATGGCATACCCCTTTTCCTCTGCTTCCTTCAAGATTTCCTTCATGTTCACTAACATTTTCTAACATTCCTCCTTAACATTTCTGCTGTTTATACGCCCAGCTCGGCGGCAATGCGTTTCAGATTGGCAAGTCCCTGGACAGCCAGCTCTTCTCCGGTATCCGCAAACCTGCGCCATATGGCACAATTCGCATTCAGCTCTTCAAAGCTCGGATCGAAGGATTCGATGACGCATGGTCCCTCATATCCGATTTCATGGAGCGCTGTGAAGAATTCCTTCCACGGTACCAGTCCCGTTCCCGGGATACCGCGGTTGTTTTCACATACATGCACATAGCCCAGATACGCTTTTCCACAGGCTTCGACCGCTTCCCTATAGCTGGTCTCTTCGCGAATCATGTGGAAGCAGTCCAGATGCACTGCCATGTTTCCGGTTCCAACCGCCTTGCAATAGCGTACGCCTTCCTCCGCAGTATTGATAAAATGGGTTTCAAAGCGATTCACCGGCTCCACGCAGATACGTAAGTCCGGATATGTCTTCTTCGCATAGTGCGCAGCCTCACGCATCGCTTCCACAGAATGACGCCATTCCTCATCCGTCTTCGGTTTCCCGCTCAGACAACCCCAGCCGGCATAATTCACACCGCCAAGGATGGTACTGCCTAATTCTTTGTTGATATCTACCAGCCGTTTGAGAGCCTCCACCCCGTTTTTACGGATTGCTTCATCCGGCGAAATCAGGTTCGTGTTTGCGTCAAGTGTCGTTGTCGTGACAACCTCCAGCTTCGTCTTTGCCAGTTCTGCCTTTACCAAAGCTGTGGGAAAGCTTTCCGGATGGGCTATGGCGATATCAATGGTAGAAAAGCCCAGCTCCTCCGCCTTGGGGATGACCCACAAATCCTTTTCACTGAATACTTCACTCCAGATAAAGGTATCTACTCCAAATCTCATCGTATTCCTCACTTTCTATGCGGTGATTCCACTCTGCTGCAGAATCTCCCAGATTTCCATTTCATCCCTTGCATTCTTCAAGGCCTTGATATTTGATCGATCATCAATGAATGCATAGAACTGCTGGAAAAAGTTATATACTTCAGATTGTGTATTGAAATCGATGGCCATTAAAAATACAATTTCAATACGATCCTCGTATGTCCAATTTATCGGGCGCTTTAAACGCATGACGACAACGCCGCTTTTCTTCACATAAGCCTTATAGCCGTGTGGCACAGCGATACTGTTTCCAATGGAGGTCGGTGTAGTCTTCTCCCGCTCCCATATCTTTTTCTCAAAGCCTTTTTTCACATATCCCTTTTCATATAACAGCTGACAGCCTCTGGATATGACATCCTCCTTGCGCTTGGCATTCACATCACATAAAATCAGCTTCGGATCAAACAGATGGAAGGCTTCATCCAAATCTGCCATTTCCACATTCTGCTTCTCGGTAATGGCGCGACTTATCTTTTCGATATCATCATCACTGATTTCACGACTGACAAGCAGGACGTTTTTTTTCAGCTCCAACGGTACCGTCGTAAGAATCAATTCAAACTTTGTGATAGAGCTTTCCTTTATATCCTCATAATGCAGGACCTTGCTGATGGTCAGATTTTCAACATTGCGCATGATTTTATTTGCCTGATACTTGGACGTATGAAAATCCGCCGCCGAGATAAACACGGTATTGATCGGATGATCCGATTCGTCGATTGCATTGTTGATCAGCATGACAATATAGGCAATGTCATCATCGGTGAAGCTGATTTTCAAACAGGACTCCACTTCCTCAATCGTTGTCAGCGTAATGCCATACAGGCTGGGAAAGCGATGCTTGATATCCTGGCGGAAATCGTAGCGTTTGGATATGGCGAAGGTTTCCTGTGCCTTCTTTTTCTGGATAAAGAGACTCACATCATGAACAAGACCTTCGCTGATGACAAAGCGCTTATTAGCGATAATCGCCTTGAGATGCTCCAGAAATTCCCGTGTGATCGCATCAAAGTATTCCATATTGATTTCATCATCGAGTCCATGATTGCTGAAGACGATGAATTGTGCTGCCATACATCGTATTTCCAAGCCGAGATACGCCTGCAGACCATGGATCGCCGTATCAAAGAGATTCTTTGCGGCGGTGTATTGATCGTTGTTTACATTCAGCTTGTTCATGATATTCTTTTCTACAATGACATTTCCCTTGCGCACTCTGCGCAGTGTTACAGCCACGTATTCCATAAGCTGCCAGTAATCGGTATCAGAGAACGTTATTTCCAGCTCATCCTCCACATCCTTCAACAGCTCCTGCAGATACAGGATATCAAAGTCGTCATACATTTCCAGAAAGTAGTTATAAAACTTTTCCGAAATGCGGTAATCCATTCCCTCCGGCACCTGCTCACTGCCATAGATTTCATTCATGAACTCCTTATTATTCTCCAGAATCGCCTGCCGGATATTGAACTCTCCGCCTGCTACACCGATTCCCATATTGCGCTTCTTTACGATTTTCAAATCAAATTTCAGTAGCCACTGCTCCAATACCTCCAAATCCTTCGCAATAACATTGCGTGCCACGTTCAGCTCCTCGGCAAACAGCTGAATCGTATAGCTGGAATTATATTCAAATAATACATCCAATATATATTTCTTACGGTAATTATAAGAAGAGGAGTGATCGCTGTTCTCCTGCAGCAGCTGTAGCACCGCCTTGCGCTGATGCTCATCCGCAGATAGCCAGACCCCCTTGCCAGGGATGGAATTTAATAGGACACCTGCCTTTTGCAACGTCTTCTTTACATAATCCAGATTGTGCTTGATGCTGCTTCTCGAAACACCGATTTCATTCGCAATCACGGACGTGGTGATTGGTTCTTTTTGTTCCAGCAGCAGTCGTATGGTTTTCTCTGTCATCCGGTCAATCACGAATGATTCCTCCCTTCGTTGTATGCGGTTTCTTTTTGCACCTTTATCTTACCGTAAACAATTCAGAATTGCTATGGCTCATAACGTCGCTTTGTGCACCATCTTGGTGCAAATTGAAAGCGTTATCAGCATTTGCACCATTGCTGGTTCTTTTTGAAGGGTACGTATAAAACACCTGTTTCATCAGACTTTTTTCACTTTTTCAATCAAAAAAACAGCCTTGAATACGACTTGAATTCGACTGCACTTTAATTTTGTCCACAGGAAGGACACAGAAAAAACCGACAAGCTTGAAGCGGAAACCTATGTATAAAGCACGCGTTAAAGCCTTTTCCATGAAGGTTTTCGTATGTAGAGGGAATTGCAGGCATGATACCTTATACCTGTCAGCATACCTGCCATAATACGGATAGAAAAAAGCTTATCCTTTACAGGAGGTTCCTACTCGATTTTGGAAAAAAATAAGAGATATCAAAATCTATCGTGTTCTTTAATAGAAATGAAATCTATTTTAATACAATCACCTTAAAGTAAGAAAGAGCCTTACAGGACAATCGCTTCGATTTTCTTATAGGAACAGAGGAAATGTAATGCTGTATTGTCTCTTTATTTGGCTTTGTCGCCTCTGGCTTGCTTTGTAAGCACAACATAACTTGCTATCAAGAAGCGGTTTTATCAATCTATTTGCAGCTCATGATGGTGCAGCTGACCCATTATCGGATAAAATTGCTTTTCAGTCACACACTTCTATTTCTCATATCCATATACTTCCATGTCTTGATTTATCTTTGTTATTTAAAAAGTAGTTTTATAGAATCAAGCAGTCCAATGCCCCGATTCCCAAACATCATCACAGGTTATGGGAAGAACAAAAAGGACCAATATATCGCTATAAACGATATGGTTGATCCTTTTGCTGATGCCTATACATTGTCCATTCACAGGTAAAGCCGTCACGCTGTGTATGCGCCGCTTTCCTTCGCCTTATTTTGTAAGCTTTGCTGTGATATACTGCTGTGTTTCCTCATCTGCGAATTTTATTAGGTACTCATAATTATGCGCAGAAAGGTAATCAGTGACGCCGGCTGTATCCATTGTCTTTTTCAGAAGATGGGAATACAGTGTCTGATCATCGTGTAAAAGAGAACTGATTTCCATAAAATAATAATCCTTATATTCCAGCGAAACCATGTCAAATATCTCCTCTATCGAGCTGCACTCCTCCAGCTGCTGCTTCAAAGTCTCACTTCGATAATCCTCTGTCGTCTTTCCTTCCTCCATCACGATATCCTGAAAAGGAAATACCAGCTGCTGAAAATCTCCCTGCTTCTTTCTGACTTTTCCATATGTCAACAGATACTTCCACAAATATTCCTTATGTTTTTGTAAATCAAGCATGTTCTCACCTCGTTCTGTTATTATACAATATTTTATTGATAACAAGCAATGGAAATGGCGCTCATTTCACCTTGGAATTTCTTCTTATCCTGAAAAGAGATTATAGGATGGTACGCAAAGCTTTTTACGCTCACCCTTTGAAAATGCGTCAGTTGTGCATATACGGCATCTTCCTTTTTTTACTTCCCCATGATATAATCAGAAAAACAAGGAGGCACGTATTTATGGAGAAGAAGCAATATGTCTGCACGAAATGCGGCAATACGCAGTATGAAAGTGATCAGTTTCAGGCAACAGGTGGTAATTTTTCAAAAATCTTTGATGTACAGAACAAAAAATTTATCACGGTTTCCTGCACCCGCTGCGGCTATACGGAGCTGTATAAGCAGGAAACGGATGCCGGATGGAATATCCTTGATTTCTTTATCGGGAATTAGAAAAGCCGTAACGTATTACACGGGATGTAATTGCGTTACAGCTTTTTTTATGATGCGACTAATGCTTAACAAGCTCTTCCAGCTTTCTGCCGATTTTACGATACAAACGCAAATATAAAGCAAAAACAGCAAGGATCAAAAGCAGAATTACCCCGGAAACCTCTATTCCTATCGTCGTAATAGAGGATGCATTCACACCCAGCCATAAAAAGGCAAGAAGTCCTAGTATGAATACCGAACAGATGGCCAGCATGGTTAGCAAAGACCTCCAGCTTGTCAAAAGTCGCTTATATAAAGCGATTCTTGACATTCGATCGCTGAATATTTCCGGCCTTGTGCCATCTTCTATCTCCGTACGGAAGTAATTCCAGACACCATCAAATTCCCCCTTTTCATGATAGATGTTTTCCCATCCTGCCGCTTTGTAATTTTCCACATACTGATCCGGATCGCGAATATCTTTTTCATAATACCCAAGGTGATAATAATAATTCCTCGGTGCATCCTTTTTAAATATGTATTGGATACCGTTTTTACTAACAAAGTGCAGCCCCTTTTCCGACATGCTGTGCAGATATTCTGCTTCTTCATCCATATCGGATACGAAAAACAGCTTATACTTTTTTACATTCTCTACGGAAACTGTGCTCCCTGTCTTCTCTGCTTCCTGCAAATCTGACTGTGGCTTGCCATCTGCTTCCTCTTTCAATTCTTCCATCATTTTATCCAGACTGTCAGAAGCAATCAGCTCCTCCTTATCTTCGACTTCCGGCGTATTCTGATTGACCTCAGTTTCCGGAGTTGTATTTTTTCCTTTTATCTCTTCACTCATGGCGTGCCCTCCATTTCTACTCTCGATCGCTGTCGGTTTGTTATTGTTCTGTCAAAAACAGTTGTGCAAGCTCAGAAAACGTATCAACACTTGCCGCATAGTTATCTGCTTCCCCAAACCCATAGGAAGCATAGACGAAGGGTATCCCCGCCTTTTGACAGGATGTCTGATCTGTCCTTGTATCTCCGATGTAAACCGGTGCCTGTAGATGATTGCGCTCCACTATGGATTTCAAATTTTCCTGCTTCGGTTTGCCTGTTCTTCCGGAGCACTCGTAATCCTTGAAATATTTCTGAAGGTCATGTACGGCAAACATCGCCTCGATATAACCGTCCTGACAATTTGATACAATATACAACGGATATTTCGCTGACAGCTGCTTTAAAACATCCACAACATGAGGGAACAGCCTTCCGCCATGCTTTCGCAGATATTCACATTCAAATTCACAGCAGGCTTCAATAAGGCGCATCCGCCTTTCATAGGGTAATTCAGGAAACAGTCTTGCGGCGATATCCTCATTTAAAAGCCCCATCACAGATGCGAGCATATCTGCTGTAATAACCTTATTCGCGATCCTTTCCCGCTTCAATATAACCGTATATGCTTCGGCAATTCTTTGGGTTGCATCCCAAAGTGTACCGTCAACATCAAAAATAATTCCATCTGTTTTCATAATAACCTCTTCTATCAAACTGTAACCGTTAATTATCGTAGCATATTTTACAGAAAATGGCTACACTATTTCACGTATTCGCAGCAATCCGGATAAGAAAATTCGCATACCAGAAAAACTCATCATGTACAAGATCCATACGAATAATCGTATGCTCCTCCAGCGACAGCAGCTCCGTGGATAGCGGCTTCATAAGCAGTGTATCCTGTCTGTGTGGAAATCGTCTGCCATACAGCAGCGTTAGATGATTGCTTTTTATTTGAAACGAACGTGGTGCCCATGTACTCGATTTACCATAGGATGTCTTTTTATGCAGCTGCTGCCTGTTAAACATTTTCAAAGCAGTCTGATACAGCATCCAGCGACTGTGTACCTCAATCGCTTCGGAAAAATGTAAATCTGCGAATCGAATGCTGGATGGATGCTTGTGCAGCTGTTGTATCAGAGATTCTAAGTCAGTGTGATATACCTCCTCGTATGCAAGCAGATGCTCCTTCTGTGCTTTTGTTGCTTTAAGTCTTACTTTGATAGTTCGATACATATCCGATTACCTCCTTATACCCTTATATACGAAGAAAGGAGTAAGAATTCCTAAATTTTGATTATACTTTTTTCATTTTTTTATGAAATGATGCTTTTCTAGTATGTTATGCAATGTTTCTATTCCCACAAGTCGGCTGTATATATTGTAATGTAACGGATTTGCATTATAGAAAGCCCTAGGTGGATTGCAGGAAACAGGAGGCTTATGGTCTCTCTCACGGATTTTTATATCATTCGTACTTCCTTATGCCACTCCTGGAGAATACATAAATTTGAAAATAGGTATGGACTTTTAAAAACGATTATGATATACTTTTATGGCAGTGAAATAAAGTGGATTTATTCACTTACTGCTAATCAGAGCTGGAGTAGTACTCAAGAGGCTGAAGAGGTGCCCCTGCTAAGGGTATAGGTCGGGAAACTGGCGCGAGAGTTCAAATCTCTCCTACTCCGCCATTTAAAATTGAAACATCGCGATTGCGATGTTTTTTTCATTTACGAATCGTCGGAGAGAATATAATGGTAATCCTGTAATCAAGCGTTCTTCGCAGGGGTCCTACATATCCTCGATCTAACGAAAAGTAGGCCGCTTGCATGCACCAGAAACATAGCATCATCAGGAAATCGCTTTGATGAATGCATACATTGCAGCCTGCTATTATTACTTCGCATGCTAAAAAGGAAGCAGAATGGTTGATCATTTTAGCAACTGATCAATATCACAGCTTCCTTATTTATATATTTCCTAAAAATAGAGGATAGTATTCTATTTATCTCTGCTTCCTTAGTCTTCAAAAAGTGCGGTAGAAAGATAACGCTCTGCAGTATCAGGAAGTAAAACAACAATTCTTTTTCCCGCAAACACATCCCGTTGCGCAAGCTGCATCGCTGCATACATAGCTGCACCGCTGGATATGCCGACTGCGATTCCTTCCTTCTGTGCCAGTCCTTTGGCTGTGGAAACTGCCGCATCATCCTTTACCTGCAGAATTTCATCTACGAGCTCTCCATGATAATTTTTTGGTATAAAGCCTGCGCCGATTCCCTGAATTTTATGAGGACCTGCCGTTCCACCGGATAATACCGGCGAGTTTTCAGGCTCCACAGCTACGATATGAATATCCGCATTCTGTTTCTTTAGGAAAGCTGCAGCTCCACTAATCGTGCCACCAGTCCCAACACCTGCGACGAATACATCAAGTCTACCTCCTGTATCTCTCCAGATTTCCTCCCCGGTATGAAGGTAATGCGCTTTCGGGTTATTCTCATTTTCAAACTGTTGAAGGATGATGGAATTCGGTATCTGTTTGTGCAGCTCTTCAGCTTTGGCAATCGCCCCCTTCATTCCCTTGCTTCCCTCTGTTAGTACAAGCTCAGCACCATAGCCGCGAATTAGTTTTCTACGCTCGATGCTCATCGTTTCTGGAAGGACGATTATCAAACGTATGCCAAGCGCAGCCGCAGTCATCGCCAATCCGATTCCGGTATTCCCACTTGTCGGCTCAATCAACACAGTGCTTTCATTGAGCTTCCCTGTCCTTTTAGCCTCCTGAATCATTTGATATGCAATGCGATCCTTTACGCTGCCACCCGGATTGAAATATTCTGTTTTTACCAGAATTTCGGCTTTCCCCTCTTTGTTTAAACGATGAATCCTGATCAATGGCGTGTTGCCAATCAATTCGGTAATGCTGTTGTATATTTTCTCCATGTATTTATTCTCCTTTTATCTTAATGCGTATCCTTTACTGTTCTATAAATTAAGTTGAAGAAACAACATCGTGTCGTATGATGAAACTTATCTACTATATGAATTTTCGGTTTCACGCGCCCATCTCCTATCATTTTACTGGGATTATATGCCAATTTCTTCCGCTTGTCAATGCATGTGATTTGAATATTCCTATAATTTTTGTATGATATGCTTGTCTTTTTGATATATATCATCTAAAATATAAGATAAGAGTTGATAGGAGAGATTGATCATGAAAATTTCTACAAAAGGCATATATGCGTTGGAAGCCATGATTGAGCTGGCCTCCAGAAATGAAACCTGTGTCAGTATCCGTGATATAGCAGATGCTAGAAACTGCTCTGTGAAATATCTGGAGCAGATTTTCAAACAATTAAAAAAAGCACAACTTTTGACAAGTATTCGCGGGAAGGAAGGCGGCTATCAGATTGCAAAAAATCCTGATGAAATTACAGCAAAGGATATTATCCTAGCAGTTGAGGAAAAACTGGATCCCGTTGTATGCCTTTCCCATACCTGCACACGTTCCGGCATCTGTCGGACACAGCCGGTATGGATGGGAATGCAGGAACAAATCTATAAGGTTCTCGAGAATCGGACTTTGAAATATTTAACTGATATTTACAGAAATGAGGTGAATGCGTGAAGCTGTCAACGAAATCACGATATGCGGCAAGATGTCTGATTGATCTTGCGATATATGGTAAGGATCACCCCTTATCTATAGCAGAAATCGGTACACGGGAAGAGATTTCTGAGCGGTATCTGGAACTAATTTTCGCAACCTTGAAAAAAGCCGGATTCATCACTAGCGCACGCGGAAGTCAGGGGGGATATCAGCTGATCCGTCCGATTGAAAGTATCACGATTTATGATATCATCGAGTTGATGGAAAGCAATACAAGCATTGTCAACAGACAGGATGAACAAGATCCGATGAAGAGGATGCTGATGCGGGAGGTTTGGTCTTTAATCGATGACAATCTGAAGGCATATCTCTCTGAGCTGACGATTGCGGAATTATCATTATCTTAAGGAGAAGCATTTGGCTTCTCTTTTTAAAACCTCCATCCGTCATGAGGATGGAGGTTTCGTACTGTGTAAACAGCACATGAGATTCAAGTCCCTGGACGTTTCTTTATGAAGCTGCCATGCAGACTCAGGTGCGTCCTCACCAATCCCTGAACAGTACCAATGGTATTCAGGGCAGACTCTCAATCAGAGAATCTCAGGTGCATGAAGAATATTCATGGCACCGACAACATCGCGATGATGATGAAATCCACAGCGACAACTATAGGATCTTCCTTTCACGTTATTGATTTTTCCACAGGAGGGACATCGCTTGCTGGTTAGTCTTGGATTCACATAGCGAATATGTATCCCTGCAAGCTTCGCTTTATAAGCGATAAATTGCTGGAGACGTTGATAGGACCAGCAAACCTGTTCGTGATGTGAAAACTTTTTTTGCAAATGGTACAGCTTTTCCAGACATATTATCTGAATGTTCTGTTCAACAGCAAAATCTACAATCTCACGTGAAAGACGATGATCGATATAGCGCTTGTAGTCATTCAAACGATGGCGCAGCTGTTTTTTTGTACCCTGCGTTCTTTTTATAAATTCATCTGCTCTTTTTCTGATTCTTCTTGTGTGATAACGGATTTCTCTTCCGTTGCCGACAAATCGAATTACGCCATCACAGGTATAACAAACTGCAGGACATCGCATACCGATGTCAACTCCCATTTTCCTTTCCTCTTTTAAGCTTACAGAAATATGCGGTGTACGGACACTGATTAGAAGATAAACGAAAAAATCTTCATGTATTTCTTTGATATCCGCTTTCACAAGATCTCCGCTGTTTAAACGATTCCATTGCTGTTCATGTATCTTTGTTTGGATACGAAGCTTAGGTACAAGGAAGCTTTGTCCAAACATGAATACGAGGGAATATCTCTCAACTCGCATAGATTTCGCCATACAGGAAAAGCTGCTGGGATATATCGCCTTATGCTGCAGACTTCGCTCTTCGTATAAAGTCTTTGCGTAGTGAAGTACCTGTGTTTTTGAATCAAATGCAATAGCTGAGCTGACCCATTTATATGGTATAAAGATTACACTGCCCATGTTTTGATATCGTCTGATAATGCGCTCAATTTCATTCTGAAAGCACCTGCTGTATGCGCGAAGTATCTGCTTCTCTTCATGCGATGCGTGCAGAGGTAATTTGATTGTAAGATACATGCAGTTTTCCTCCTTTCACTATATACATACGATTAAAATTTCAGAAACTCCTAAATTATAATAAAAAAAACCTATATAAGGCTAAAAACAGTACGAATTAACCTTAAATAGTTTTCTTATAAAAAATTAAATAATTATCCGATATTCAATATAATTGCAAACCCTAAATCGCCGTACAGACTCCCCCATTTAAGCAATGATCCTCTTGATCGGTCCAGTCGCTTATTTGTGTGCCTCCCTTCCCTACCAATAGCGCGATTCAATCGTGGGTAGGGTCGCACGCTTGTGGATAACATGCCATACAGCATACCGATCGTGGTTCGGCGTTTATATACACAGCCGGTTATGCATGTAGCTGAAAGCCTGCCATGGCGCAATCGGGTTCCCTCATCTGCTCCTGAAATTTGTTGGTCAAGATGTTGGCCAACTTTCAGAAAGCGAAAAAAAAGCCGATGTTTCTCGGCTTTTAGCGTTCTATGGAGCAGATGAGGTGGGTGTTTTAGAAATCACAATAATTCATGTTAGCTAAAGCAAAGACCACAATCACCACAAAAACTCATGTTTCTTTCATGTCATCTATGCTGAAATCATGCTACAAGGGAGATTAATCTAGCAAGCGTTGGCTTACTTTCACTTAAACTAATGATTGCCTTTCTGCTCCATCTTCCTTTCATGATTTTTGGTGAAAAGCCTTTGTAACTTATTAATTCCTGTCTTGTAACATACGTTTTCCAAAGTTCATGAGATATATATGAAAAAGGGTGAAGATAGTAAATTATCTCCACTCCATTCTCACCTACGTTTATTTTTTCAATGAACAAGTTAATCACTGACCGTATTAATTCATCATTTTCTGACAGCATATATTCTTTGGCTTTCTCTATTAATTCAAGAACTTCATTCCTATCAATTTTTTTAAAAACTGGGACAGCCGAATTAATTTCATGCAATCGTTTTTTCAACATCGCTTTATCATCTTCTAATGCTCTTAGGCTCTCAACAAGTGATGGTAATGAAACACCACCTTCTGCAATAGCATTTGTCGTATTTTTAATTTTAACATCAACATTCATTAACTGTTGATTGACTTGTGAAATCTCACTATCGTGTGAATCAAATTCATGTTCTAAAACTTCATTCAGCATATCGGTGATTCTGTCTACTATAGTGTCTTGTTTCAAGTAAAACATTAGTTGAGATATTACATAGCGTTCTAGATGGGTCGCAGAAAGTTCTCTATTATCACACCGTTTAGCCATTTTTTCCTTCTTTGCACTACAACGGTAAGTAGAATAATATTCCTTATTTTTGCCTGACTTCCTAGTGTTTATATTCATGTGGGACCCGCATTTGCCGCAAATTACTTTGCCAACCAGCATATTCATTTTATTTGTGGTTCTAAAAGAAGAAGCATTTCTTTTTCGATATTTCAAAATTTCTTGTGCTCTGTTGAAAGTTTCTTCATCTATGATTGCTGGAATAGCATTTTCCACAACGATAATCTCATCTCTATTATAATTCCTTTTGCATGTACGTTTTCCTGTCAATGGATCTTTCTTGCTTTTCAAATAAGTAAGCCTGCCTACATATTTTTCATTATTAAGATAGTCGATGAGAGTACTTTTTGAATTGAATAGATTGCCACGAGTTGTGCGAAAACCTTTGGCATTTAATTCATCACAAATTAATTGATAACTCCAACCATCTTCAACGAATCTTTTGAATAACAATCTAATCGCATCTGCATTAGGTTCGTCAATCTCAAATTTTAGTGTATCTTTATTCACTTTCAATCCTAATGGTGGAGTAGAACCTGTAGTACGGCATGTATAAGCGTTTTCTTTTAAGCCCTTTATACATTCTCTGCCCAAATTCAAACTGTAGTACTCTGACATTCCATCCAAAACACTTTCAAGAATTACACTCTCTGGAGAATCATCCAGATGTTCTGTAGCTGAAACTATACTGATTCCAGCTTTAGCAAGGATATTCTTATAATAAGCCATATCATAACGATTTCTTGCAAAACGATCTCGTTTGCTTACTAAGAGAAATTTAACATCCGGGAGATTACCACTCTTTACATCATTAATCATTTGCTGAAAACTTTCTCTGTTATCTGTGGTAGCACTTTGTGCAGAATCTATATAAGTTTTGATAATATTATATTTTGATTTTGCGAACGTATTAATTATACGAATTTGAGAATCTATACTTTCTTCACGCTGATTAGTTGACGAATATCTACTATATATAATTGATTTAGGTAATTCATTACTCTTTTTCATAACTCTCACTCCTTAGTCGTATTAAAAAATGAACAAATTGTTTTAAACACTCATCTGTAACTGTCATCCCATCCAACATCCAATGGAACTTAGAAATCACTAAGGATTGTCCTTTTGTTTCTTTTAATCGTTTACGTGTAAACAGAGCCTGTCGGAATGAAACTTCACCTTTCAATGGTGGAAGTTTTTGTATTTCCGACAATACTGGTTCACTTGGTTCCATGAAAAGATACTCTACAATTTCCTTGGAATTTGTGGTACCGACATTTACCTCAGTTTTTAAGTGAGTCCAGTTCTTTAATTCAGTTAATTTCAACATGATTTTTTATTCCTTTCTTACTTCTACATATTTATATTAAATGCTTGAAGACTATGTTTAAAACGATAATGAGGAGCGGTGGTAATGTGTATTTTTTCAATCATCTTATCATCCTTACTGGATGATTGACGAACAATCACAGAGTCACTGCTCCCGTAAATCCCGCTAAAACGCTAGCTATTATTCTTCAAATAAATCTTCATTATCCACAAGTTCCACTTTATTCTTCTTTATGTCCTCACTTACCACAGTTTTCTCATCATCAAAGACTACATCCTTTTTGATTACGACAACTGGGATTTTATCTGATGTGCCTACAGTTCTTCTATTGTAGAAGTTGTTACGTTCACCATCATGTTCAACTATCAACGCACCTTTTTCCTTTAATTTCATTAACACCATCTTAGGATTCTTAAAGCCATTGCTAGTTAATAGACGGTCGAACTGCTTACGTGAGAATGTTATATCAACATCATTGTATTTTCCCCAGATCGTTGTAGAATAGTTCTTCTCGATTCTATTATTAGGACTGTAAGAAGAACCCTTATACGCATAGAAATGGGATATATTCTCTGATACAAAATCCATAATTAAATCGTAGGCATTCTCTGCTAATTTGATTTCGTTTTGCTTGTCCTTAGCACTCTCAATCAATAGGTTTACAATGTTTTCAGTATCCCATTCAACATCAAGAGTATTTTTCAAAATATCGAATGTTACAAGGAAAATTGCAAACTTAGATGCGATTCTATCTGAAAAATGCTTCACATATGGTTTGAGTTTAGGAATAAGTTCATCTGTATAATCATTCCAGTAGTCAATAATGTCATCTTCATCATATTGAATCAATTCCTCAATGAACAACTTACCAAACGTACCATAGTTCCGTGTTAAGAATTTTTTGATTCTGTTTGATTGTTCAGCTGAATCAGTCCATGGGAAATCATTAAACTCAGTTAAACGAATCACCGTACTTCCCACAGTCTTTTCTTTCATTTGATCTAATATCCGAATTTCTCCAGAGCTTAGTAAGACAGTACGAAATGTTTCATTCTTCTGTAACAGACTATCTCTATTTAATCTAGCCTTATCAACACCACTACAGAACTTATAAATCATAGTGTTCATGTTCTTAATGTTGTTCGTGCCTGCTTCATCAAATGCTATTGGAAATCCTTGTATCCCACTTGAAGAAATTGTTTTTAGTAAAGCATTTTCCGTAGAACTCCATGATTTTACAAGAGAACCATTTCCACTAGACACCGTACACTTACCCCAAGGGGACATGGCAAGCATTAAAGCACTTGATTTTCCAGTACTCGAATTACCACTTAGGTTGATGAACAGATTTTCAGCATCAATGCTTTCGGCTAAGATTCCAAGCACTGGAGCAGTAAGACCTAAAGTTAATGCTAACTGTAGGTAAGCATTACATTCTAATTCTTTTTTTATGAATGTAATGTAGTCACCAACATTTCCCTTAGATTTTAGATTATATTCTCCTATGTAAGTAGACTGTATATCTTTTCCAATTACTTCGTTGAGTAAATAGGTATTTGTACGCTCACCATCTTTGTAATACCAACCAAGGTGCTTATGAGCGTAATGAACTGGGATGGTATTATCAGTTTTTGCCCAAAGCAAGTATTCTAGGACTGACTTTGCATTAATCTCATTTATATCTAAACCAATATCCGCTAACAGCAATAATGATGATTTTGATAACTGTGACTCTGTTATCACTTTTTCTTTTAATGCGTTGACTGGATCTCTGAAACTTAGATTTAGGTTCCATGTATTATCTTCAATTACATTTAAACGATAGACAATGTTGATTTCTCTGCAAAGAATTACGTACTCATTTAATTCGTTTAGTATCCATACATATTTATTTTCTAACTTAAACGGTTCTTTTTCATCCATTTTTCATTACCTTCACTTTCAATTTGTGGGATTTGCGGGATCGTCCTAAGAGTTCATGACCTCAAAGGACAATCCCACATTTTCCACATGTATCAAACTATGAAGTAACCTTTTTCCGTTAAATCATAGTTAAATTCTTCCGCTGGGTCAGCGTACTGAACATCTTGTACGTTTTCAAAGCGGATGTAATCTGACTGCTCGTTGATTACAACACTTACCCAGACCTGACATCCGATGAACTCCTTAAGTTTGCGAGTTCTGCACGCTTGTGCCAGTCTGTTAATCATGTCCCAAGAATGCTTAGGAGTCAGATTTGTTTTAAGAGAGAGGGTGTATGTACTATCATCATCAAGTACAAGATCAAATGTTACTTTAATCTTATCAACATTGATGGGTTCTACATTTTTGATTGTAGCAAAGTAGACACCTGCTTCTAGAGTGTTGCCTGTGTAACTTGGAACTACTTGATCCAAAAAATTTACTTTGTTCATTTTTTCGTCCTTTCTTGTGGTGCATGTAGTACGTCTACCATAATTCCCACATTATGTAGTGTCAGTTGTGAAGTAAAGAATCCCCACATCTTCCACAAATTTCATACTGCTTTCTAGAAAACAATGTATGTAATCCCACCTTTACATACATTTAATGCTTTTGTAACCTCAGCAAGTATGTACTCACCTTAGCACGTCTATAGTTTAATCCGAATATTCGCTAAAGTAAACCTTTAGGAGTATTCCTTTATCTTTGCTCTGCATTTGAAAGAAAACACTTGAAAAAGCCTATTTTCATTGGTATTATGATTATATCCTATCAAACAAAATATTCACTTTTAAGGAATATTTTAGCAAAAAGAAAGAGGTGTTTTCTGTATGAGTGCGAAAAACAGGCTAGAAGCAGAAAGATTGAAAAGAATAATTTTTATGGTTAATGAAAGAAACACGAACCCTAAGAAAAAAGGATTCAAAACCGAAAATGAGATTGTCGAAGAATATAACAAAAAATATCCAAATGATTCATCTCTAACACAAGGAAAATTATCAAAAATAAAAAAAGGAACGATTGAAAAGCAAGATGGTTTTTATACTGTGCTTACTGATGAAGCACGATTTCGCATTGTAGAAAACGCTTTTAAAAAGGCAAAAGGAAGTGTATTAGAAGTGAGGGAATTTGCCATCCATTGCGACGGTAGTGTTATGGATCTTTTTAGGACTCTTGAAAGATATTTTTACAAAGATATTTTCGATGTTAGATTCGACAATCAAAAATTATTTTTCAAAGCATTTTACGACCCATCACATTTTATACAAGACAATGATGGAAATGAAACAGAAGTTGATTATAAAGATATTATAAATGTACTAATTCGTATTGATAACAAATTGAACAAAGAGCATGAGCAAAAAGATTAGCAAAAAAAATATGGTATCTGTGTGCTAACCACGAATACCACATTTTTTTACTATAGACTTTCTACAAAGTAAAGACACACTCCTGATTCATCTCCTGTAAGGTACAACACAAAAAGGGAGACTCTTTTATCATCTTCAATGATTACCTCCTCACATTCTGGGCATTCTTCCATTAGATTAAACGCTTGTTTGACTTCCACGCACTCTTTGACGGTTTTTATTAAAAAGAGTTTTACTCCATAATTTTTATCTGTTCCCCAATCGCTATTCTTAGGGTATTCAGTATCGTTGATTTTTAAATGTGTTTCAACATGTAATTTTAATTTGTCGTAACCTCTAGCGACAAGGCTAGTGACGACTTCCTGTCTGTTTTTATCTGTGATTTCCATAATCGTATCACTTCCTTTCATTTTTTGTTTACGGAACATAGGAACTTAGAAAACTATATCTATAAGCAACGTATTCGTGTTTAAAATCGCTAATCAATTATTCTATGACTAATTGGTCGTTTCCTAACAAAATTTTCTTACAATGCAAAAATAGAGCCAAAGCCTTTTTTCGGCTTTGACTCTATTAATTTTATTCTACAAACGATTACTTAACATGTTTTACTTTTTTACGAATCACAACTCCCATTACTAATAATGTACTTAATGATAATATTACAAATGGTAAAGTATTTGTTGAATCACCTGTTGCAACATCACTTGTATTCTTGATTGTTTCTTTTTTGTCAGTTGATGGTGTTTCTTTATTGCCATTAGTATTCGGTGTTGATGGTTTCTTATCGTCAGTATTTGGTGTAGTTGGTTTAGTTGGTTTCTTATCATCATCTGATGGTTTACTAGATTCCGTCTTTTCCATTACTACATACGTTGAGAAATGAGTTGTAGTAAATGAAATTGAATCGCCATTTACTACACTTTCAAGTTCTTCTAAATTTCCTTTATCATCCATATAGTAAACACCTAAATCTTTATTTAAAAGATTTTTAGGGATTGCGATCGTTAAATCTACACTACCTACAGGTTGGATATATTCGTCATTGCATAATAAATTCATATCATATGCGACATATTCCTTATCTAAGTTTAAATCGGTTCTTTGTGTTGACTCTAAGACTGCACTATCTGGAATTGTTCCAACTTTAGCATTAAGTTTGATTTCTGTATTTGTTGACTTATATTCTTTGATTTCTCTTTTGTCAAATGGGATTATCACTTTTCCCTGACGATCAACGATATTGTTATTATCATCAATGAAATAACCTTGAAGAATTGTGTTATAACCAAAAGGATCAGTAGCATCTTCGATGATGTATTTTAAATCATAGACACCTCCTTGCTCTCCATAAAATGTACCATCAGGTTTGTTAACAATTATCCCTTGATTAGCAAGAGCTTTTACTTTTTTCACTGTACCATCCATCATTTCAACCTGTAAGTTATATTGTACAGAATTATTAAATATCGAATCTAAAACATTATCATTATAATGAACAACAAGGTCTGCTATTGCATGTGCTTTACGATTAATTACTTTACCTTCAACTTTAACTACTTTTGATTTTACAGGTTTTTCTATTGTTACGCTTTCACCGTTTTTATTAGTTATAATTACATCTGCTAAAATTTCAAATTCTTGAGCAGTATTTATAAAGTTTTTTTCATTTGCAGGATTATTTTTTATCTTGTTCTCTATTTCATAATCTTCTGTGTTTACCCCATCAATTTTTAATGAAAAATCAAGGTAAGGCAATGTAGTAATTCCTGTGTATTGTTGATACAAGATACCATAATCTTTATAGTCATCATATGCTGAACTATAACTTTTACTCATTTCAATATATTCTGTATAATTATTTATAACTTCTATATTTTCAGCAGTTAAATTAGTTAGAACTTTATCTTCTATTGTTGAGTTTTCTACAGGTACATCATTTTTTTCATTTATGTTTTCTGAATTGTTTTCTACAGTAACTGTGTCTGTTGATTCCTCATTTCCTGTTGCATGAATCGCACTACCATTGCTTATAGTATATGTAATACCAAAGCATAATAATAAAGCTAATATTTTTTTCATCTTCTTCTCCTTTTTACATCATCAAATCATGTTGAAGATCGACAAGTATCTTACCTAAAGTGATTTTTAATGATTTTAATAAGTTTAGCCTATCTTCACTTGTTTCAGAGTTATTCTCTGCTTTTGCTAATTCTACTTCAATTTTCTTCAATCTATCTTCTGCCTCATCATACAAATCTTTTTTAATTTCTCTTAATTGCTTGCGTTTTATGTTTTTTGCTATTAATCCGCCCGTTAAAGCAACTCCAGCCACAGGCAACGCACCTAGAACTAACACACCAGCAGCCATTCCACCGCCAACGATTGAACCAGCAGTTGCTAGTGCTGTAGTAATACCAGCTGCTGACAATCCTGTTATACCTAAACCGTATAATGCGAGAAATGAAACTCCAGCTCCACTACCTGCACCCAAAGCGTTTGAAAGAACATCAATCAAAGGACTATCTTTAATCGTCCTTGTAGGGTCTCCAAGTGTTTTTGATGCTTCATTGATTACATCTACAACAGGTTGTAACGATTTAATGTCCTTGAATATCATATCCTCATTTTTCTTGCTTTTCTCCATTTTTCTCTCCTTTTCCATACCTTAATGTAGTTATATTTGCAGAATACTACACACAGTAGTTTATACAATTATATTACTACATCTAAGAGTTTATTTCAACATCGCACTACCATTTATTCTATAATTTAAAAACAAAGGGGGTGCAATCCTATGAGAAATATTGGAGAAATCATCCAAGATAATTTAGAGATGAAAAACATGACTCAATCTGAATTAGGTGAAAAACTAGGTCTTTCTCAAAAAGCCATATCAAAATATGTAACAGGGAAGTCCCTGCCATCTATTGAAACCTTGGAAAAAATATGTTCAATTCTTGATGTCAATATCACTTCTTGCTTTAACTTAAACTCAATCAATTCTTTATCACCTCAAAATAAGGATGAAATTGATGTATTAAAATACTATCGATTGCTGAACAGAAAAAATAAATCCCTTGTCAAAGACTTATTGAATGCTTTGCCAAAAGATTAGCGCATTTATCGTTCATTACCCAAATGGTGTACATCTGTTCAGAATCAGCCATTCCCACACTTACCGTATGAAATTCAAATGTATTCTCGTATTTAGGTTTCGTACTACTCTGTTCGATTCTAATGAATTTATTTGAACATGTTACCTTGAATTTCTGTAGGTAGTCTATGTTATTCTTCTTTCCTATCAGATTATCAATCATCTGCCAAATTATTACCTGAATGGAAAGGGGAACTACTGAATCAATTCCCCTAGTTATGTATCGTTTATTATCAAACATATAAAAAATATCCCTTAACCACTGATTTATTGGTTAAGGGATTTATTTTTGATTGACAATGTTTCGCAGATAGTTGACAAATTCATCACTGAATAATTTATCCTTGATTGCTTTATCAAATAACTGAATGAACTCCATTTCGGTAAGGTCACAAGGTCTTACAAGCATTCTGTTTTGAATCTTGCCACTACGATCCCGCATGTCCTTATACAGACAAATGCGTACTTCTTCACGCTCTAGTTCCTTGACGTAGATTTTTTCAAACGCATACGTATAGCCTAACCCGTCTTTATCTGTAATCTTAGTTGACTGTAACAAGGTGCAGTATTTTGTTTCTTTTGCCTGTGATACTTGTGGTACGATTGCCTTAGTCTTTTCCTTTATTGGAACAGTCTTAGTTGCTGTTACTGCTTTCTGTACTTCTTCTGCTTTCATTTTTTCCTTCTCCTTTAGTTTTACTAAAATCTTTTATCTCTGTTATTACGATTAATGTGATTCCTATCGCTAGCCCAAGTATCTGGAAGAAATCCTTCTTCATTTTGACTTTTTCCTACTGATTGACTTGATCTTGCTATATTGATAAAAAAAGTCAACCGCCAATTTCAGACCTTGATAAATTAGCTTGTAATTCTGCATCAACTCATCTCCTTTACTTTTGACTTTACTTTGCATTGGAATAGCAACATTAAATAGAATCCGTAGTATTCACTGATTTCCGACGCAATTTCATTTAATGCGCTGATTTTTATAGATTCCAAACCATACTCCTTGTATTTCTTCAATGTGTAAGTAAACGAATAGGGGAGTTTTACAAGGATTTTAGAAACATCATACTGATTTTTAAATCTGAGTTCAAAGTTAAGATTCAGCTTGAAGTACTTATCTGTTTTCTCTGTTGTATATGTTAATGAGAAAGCTCCTTCGAAATCATCATATTCATCCTTATTATCAAATACCTGTATATCTTGTTTGCCAACTTCAAGAACATCGCAACGTACGTATATTTTAGGCTCAAGCATTATTTTCACCTCCTTTCTTTTAATTGGTGCAACCTAACAAATGCCCAGCATCACCCCCTTTCTTTTTGTGGTGTCTGTGGTAACTGTAAATCATGTACTTTTTAAACACATGTGAAATTCACTTAGCATGAAATCTAAAAAACATGAATGCTAAAAATCCTCGTTGGTAGGACATGAAAAAAAGGCATTCAACGTAGTTTCCTCTTAGAATGCATACGTTAAATGCCTTTACATATAAAAAACTCACTTTTACATGAGTTTACGTGTTTTTTATTGGAGCAGATGAGGGGAATTGAACCCCCGTATCAGCCTTGGCAAGGCTGTGTTCTACCATTGAACTACATCTGCATAACTGGCGGTCCAGATGGGACTCGAACCCACGATCTCCTCCGTGACAGGGAGGCATGTTAACCACTACACCACTGGACCAGCATATTCAAATAGATTTCAAAGATTTAAATGGCGGTCCAGATGGGACTCGAACCCACGATCTCCTCCGTGACAGGGAGGCATGTTAACCACTACACCACTGGACCTTCAGCTTGTATCATCACAATGCCTGTATATAATATCATGAAACTTCATTCTTGACAAGTAAAAAATGAAAATTTTTATAGATTTCTTATCACTTTTTTCCTATACCTATCACCGCCATCGCCTCCTCTATAAGAATGAAAAAGAGATTCCAAATAGGAACCCCTCCTGTACTCATATACTCAGGCTTACCCGAATTGCCCGATTGATCTTTTCCAGTGTTTTTTCATCCAATGTACAGATCCACTGCCCCAATCTCTTTTTATCTATGGTACGCAGCTGCTCACAGAGAATCATAGAAACATAGCTCAGAGAATCATCGCTAAATATGACGTGTGTGGGAATTGGCGGCTTCGACATCTTTTTTGAAATAGGAGCAACAATGATCGTTTTTGAATAACGGTTGCCTTTGTCATTCTGTACGACAACAACCGGACGAACGCCTCCCTGCTCACTTCCGACAACCGGAGAAAGATCTGCATAATATACATCTCCTCTCCTTATCATTACTTCATCACAGCCACCTGCATGCTCATAATCACCTGCATCATTTCCTCCGGGCTCAGGTCATCAGAAAATACAGTGAACTCAACATTATCATACACCGCACTCAGATGGTTTCCATCGTAGAATCCCACCACATCCAGGGCATCCATCATTTCTCCGGGCATGATTACTGTCTGCGTTTCCTTTACGCTTTTCTTCTTTGTTTCCACAACCGTAAAATTCTTATCTCCCGTATACTCCAGAACATGCTTCGTCTGTCCATTCGCATTCATACTGCTGATATTCTCAAGCTTGGCATCATACACCATAACCGGATATAAAGGTAAATCAGCATCCGTTATTGCCGATGTTGCTTTTGACTTCTCCAAAACAGTCGGTGCTTTAAAATAATCATCCTTAATTTTTGCATTATAATCCGACTTGGTAAACACAATTTTAAGCTCAGATGTATTATCCTTGTTATAAATCTGCAGCCACTTCAGCTTAGAATCCTTATCAAACATGATTTCTTCATGGTCGAAGTTTTTATTATTCGGATAAGATACCTTGCTAGTGACAAGATAGCCGCCCTTTTCCTCCTTAATCGCTGCATCCTTTCCCTTTACAATATCTGCAATCGACTGCAATAGATACGGTTTTGGAGAGTTCATCGGCCAGTCTCCCTCAAACTTGAAAATCTGGTTCAGACTCGGTGTTACTACAAAAACACCAGCATCATTCCGAAGAATGATCTGTTCCTGATTCAGCTCCTTATCCGTCAATGTCACCTTGAAGAAATCCTTATCGGCCTTCTTATATCCGACCTCCACAGCATATGTCTTCACATCTTCACCCTTCGCAATTTCCATATTGCCTTCCAGGATATAGGAATTCATATCAGACATCTTTTTCTCAAACTGCTTATCAAAGGATTTTGGTTTCATTGCGAAGATTAGAGCGATAGCCAGAACAACAATACCAACGCCTGCAATGATTTTTGATTTCATATTAAATCTCCCTCCTGCTCACCCTACTTTATGCCCGGATTTCCGGAATCATTCATAATTGAAGAATATTTTCATAAAGTAGAACAGGTGAAGAAAATGAAAAAAACACAAAAAATTTGTCTCATTATTACGATTATATTCTGTCTGAACTACGCTTTGTCCATGCTCTTAAGCTTTCACTATCTGACACAGCTGATTACCTCGATTCCCTGGCTGGAGAAAGTAGTAGCTTTTATTATAGGTGTATGTGCGTTTATCGATATCCTCGCATTCAGACAGGAAGAATAGAAATACGTCTGATAGGAATCCTTCCAAAAAAAGCGAAAGCTCTTCATTGCACCAAACGCCAAACAGCTGTAAGGAAGCATTCCAACGCGAATGGTAGCTTTTATGAAATGAAAAAAAAGAAAAACCCCGAATTCAGAAAAATCCAGAGCTTTTCAGTTACTTTATACATGGCTTACCGCAGCTGCCTCCAGTTCGATTCCAGGATCTGCTGTTAAATCAAAGTCTCCTCGCACACCGTGCGTATACGCAATATATCCTGCCACTGCGATCATTGCCGCATTATCTGTACAGCAGGATAAAGGAGGAATGATAAATTCAACATCCTTATATTTTTCAGCGAGTCCCTTTTCCACCTTTTCACGCAAACAAGAATTCGCGGCAACACCGCCCGCTAGTACCATTTGGGCAGGGTGATATTCCTGCAATGCATACTCCGCACGCTCCAGCAAGGCACCAAATGCGGTTTCCTGATAGGATGCAGCCAAATCTGCAGCAGTAAAGGTTTCATTTTTCCGCTTACAACGGTCAATAAACTGCAATACACTGCTCTTCAGACCACTGAATGAAAAATCCATCGGATTTTCTGTCTTTGGCCGTGCCAGCTTATAAATCGGCTTGCCTTCCTTGGCGATTTTATCCACGTAAACACCGCCAGGATATGGCAGCCCCAGCACACGTCCTACCTTATCTCCAGCTTCACCAATCGCATCATCCTGCGTAGTTCCAAGGATCTCGAAGCTCCACTCATCCTTCATATAGACTAGCTCCGTATGCCCGCCGGATACGACAAGTGCCAGCAACGGAAACTTCAAATCCGTTATCAGGCGGTTTGCATAAATATGTCCGGCAATATGATGCACCGGTACCAGCGGCTTATGAAAAGCCCAGGCAAGCGTCTTTGCAGCCTGTACACCAATATGCAGACAGCCCACCAGACCCGGTCCCTGCGTAACAGCAACTGCATCAATGTCCTCCATTGCCACATTTGCTTTATGCAATGCCTCTTCAATCACCATAGATATGTTTTCTACATGAATTCTACTCGCAACCTCTGGAATAACACCGCCAAATTCCTTATGTACATCAATCTGTGTTGCAACGACATTGGACAATATCTCTTTTCCGTCCGCCACAATCGCCACAGCTGTTTCATCACAACTGGATTCCACAGCCAGTATCAGCGTCTGTTTCATACCAAATTACCTCCCAGGGCTTTGCACATCACAATGGCATCTTCGCCATTATCATTGTAATACCCTTTACGTATATTAACCTTAATAAACTCATAGGAATCATAAAGACCACGCGCAGCTACATTGGATGGCCGTACTTCCAGCATAATGGTTTCACACTGCTCTTTCTCTGCCGCTGCAATCATAAAATCCATCAGACTACGGCTGTATCCTCTTCCCTGATAAGCAGGATGCACAGCAATATTCGCCAGCTGACAGCATTCAAACGTCGTCCAGAAATCAATGAAACCTGCAATCTCCTGATTCTCTTCCAATACATATAAATGGCCAAATTCATTTTCATGCAGCTCATAAAGAAACATCTCTTTTGTCCAGCGACTGCTGAAGCAAAGCTCTTCAATCTGCAGAATGCGCTCCAGATCTCTGTCTGCAGCCCTGCGAATCATGGCTTTACCTTATATGCATCTGACTCCTTTAAGTAACGCGGAGTCAGCGTATGTACATTCTCAACTTTTCTATAATACGGACGCAATGCGATGAAATTCTCAAGAAACTGTGCTTCACTCGCCTTTTCATCAATCAGCTCACAATCTCCAAACAGCTGATAATCCGATTGCTCGACAAGCATACGAATTTCATCCAGTGTCAGTATCTTTTCTTCCTCAACAAATTTACCGCCCTGTAAAGCTCCTGTATATGCACGCTGACTTCTGGCATCCAGCATAACAAATGCATGCTCATGTACTCCTGCATAAAGCTGCAGCGTCGATACAGCATACAGCGGTATATGCTTCCTGGTACATAAAACCTTCGCAACGCACATTGCAATGCGCACACCTGTATAGCTTCCCGGCCCATCTGTGATCACAACCTCATCCACATCGTCACTATCCCAGCCAGCTTCCTGCATCAGGCGCATAAGCTCCGGAAATATTGTCTCTGATTGCTTTTTCCATGATAAATTTGCAGTACCACATATCATACAATCATCTTCATACAGCCCGATAACCAGATACTTATGCGCACTGTCCAAGCATAATGTTTTCATTATAACGCCTCCACAATTTCTTCATACACTTTGCCATTCGGATCAAGAGTAAACATACGTTTCTCCTCTTCTCCCTCAATTCTGGTGATGGCAATATGCAAACGCTCCCTTGGAAGCTGACTTTCAATAAAGTGCGGCCATTCAATCACACATACGCCATCATCCTCGAAATATTCTTCAAATCCAAGATCCTGTGTGATTCCCTCCAGCCGATAGGCATCGATATGGTAAACCGGCATGGACGCTCCCTGATATATTTTCAATATGGTGAAGGTCGGTGAATTGATTGTTTTTTTAACACCAAGTCCCTTGCCGAGATATTTTGTAAATGTTGTCTTACCAGCTCCCAGATCACCACTTAATGTAATCAGCATTCCCGGCTTTATAAGAGAAGCTAATTTCATTCCAAGCTCTCTGGTTTCCTCCAGTGAACAAACAGGTATTTGTTTCATCGTTCTCACCTCTTATTTTTTCTGCAGCGCTTTCTTCCTCTGCTTCATCGCCCATTGTGATAGAGCGTACAGTGATTTGTATACGGGTAAATCAAACTCACCGACAAATTCGTTTATGGTAGGATTGTAATTCGCCTTGAATTTCGTGAGTCCACCCTTCAGACTGCCTTCAATCCCCCCCATGTTGCTCCAGCGACAGCCCTTTTCAAAGCTCCATATCATACATCTATAAAAGCTGGCATAGGGTGCCATATAACGTTTATAGCGCTCATCCATACCTGCATACAGTATCTCCGCAGTTGGTCCGAATTTCACACATAATGCTCCGGAAACAACTGCAATATCTCCGTCACGCTCCAGATTTTCCTGCAGCTCTTTTACCTCACGGCTGAGAGAAGCATGTAGCTCTTCCAGTGTAAAGCGCTTTTTCTTTGCATTCTCCGGACATTCTTCCAAATCCTTTTCATTTTGCTCATACCGCCTTTTTGTATCCTCATAGAGCTTACGAAGCGGCAGCTTAGCCAAATAGATCACGGCATCCTCTCCGTAGATTTCCATAAGGCGCTGAAAATATTCCTCGTCACGCAGATGAATGTTTTTACGTTCCTCCGTACAATGCATTACCTTTGCAAAATCCTCCACGCCATCCATATGATAAGGCGAAACCTCAATCATTTTCTTCTGGACGGTCTGCAGTGCTTTCTTACAGCTTTTAGACAAGGTCGCTTCAAGGTTCTCACCGGCATAGACATTGGCATGATAACGCGGCTGAATGGTATCATCAATATGCTTGGTAAAGCCCTTGAATACAGCTCCCTGCTCCTGCAGCATCTGTATCATAGCATCGATATGCTCATAATGGTTCTCATTTGCTTCTTTGATTGTGTAATCATTACAGTGAACCGCCGGATCAAAGGTGATAAACAGGCATCTGAATTTCTTTGCATAGCGTCTCAGCTCTTTCATAAGAAATGCTACAAGTGCAGAATCGGTATAATCCAAGACCGGTCCGCGCGGAATATAAAACATACTGAACCCCAACGGCAGCGGCTTGATTAGGATCATACAGCTTGCCACCAGCTCTTTCTGATTAGTTACACCTACGATTACATGCTTCCAGTTTTCCTTAACAAGACCCCAGCTACTGGATTGCAAAAGATTACATAATTCATGATTGCTTACAAACGCATCATGCTCCTTCGCATCGACTTGTTCTATAAATTGATATTGCATACTACCTCCATAGAACTACTTGTTCTTTAATTTCTTATATAGTGCATACGGCCCTTTTTGTATGGGTAGGATAAAGTCACCAACCAGCTCTTCCACAACACCGTGGAAGCCCTTTTTAAATTCATAAACCCCATAATCCTGCGCATTCTTATCAAAATCGCCGGATATGCCATAGAAATTATATTTGCGAATTCCATGCTTCAGAGCATACTGCAACATATGCCACTGAATTGCATACGGCGCATTATATTTCTTGAAGGTATCGTATGCGGCACTGTAAAGATAGATGAGCTCATCTTGCGACTGTATAAAAAACGATGTAGCCATAGGTATACAGGCTCCATGCTCCTGCTCCAATAGTTCAGCTTCTCTATATTTTTTTTCATTTAATGCGAAGGCTTCATCCACAACCTTTTTCTTCTTGATAAATTTCTTGCTGTTGGGAAGCTCATCAAGCTTGGCAAGTATCTCTGCATATTCTCTTTCCAGCTCCTGCTTTTCCAATTCCAGCTTCCTTCGGAAATCATTCAGATCAAGATATGCCAGCAGCAGCTTTGCATCCTCTCCATATGCAATCATTTGATTTCGATAAAATTCAGGCTCGCGCTCCACAAATTCACAGCGCTGTGAGGTATGGTGCATCATATCAAGGAAAATATCCAATTCATCAATCGTTAATTCACGTACCTGTATTCCCTGCTTTAAGGTTTTATTCACAGACCAGCGTGTCTGTTGATGCATCTCCTTTAAAAGCATTTTCTCATCCTTGCCATCTAAATATAGTGAGAACATCCAGCGAATTTCTGAAATCACCTGAAAATCCTTAGTGAATCCCTGATGCTCATATCCGGAGGCTATCATATTTTTCACGACATAGGAGTGATCAAAGCCGTTCTCTACCAGTTCACCATCGATATCGCGCTCTTTATATAGTACATTTGGATCAACAATCAGATACAGGCCCTTTTTCTTCTTTAAATAAGCTGTCAGCTTTTTTGTGAAAAAACGCAAAAGCTCCTCATCGCGATAATCTATTAGAAAACCGCGTTGTGCATAATAAAATCGGTACAGCTTCATCACTGGTATGGATGTCAATGGAGTAGCGCATAGAAGCTTATCCTGCTCCTTTACTCCAACGTATTCAACATCCCAATGATTGATTTTCTTTAATTCCATCGCTTTCAGCGAGTTCATAAAATCCCGATAGGGATGCTGATTCTGGAATGCTTCATATTCCTGAGGTGTTAACGTTGTAAATTCCAAAATTTCGTCCTCCTTTTCGGATCGATCATAGTCACCAAGCCCTGTATATATGTATGGTTCCTCATATCGTCAAAACAGTATTATTATACCACGTTTGCTCATGATTTTTTAGAATAAGGGCGAAATTTAAAAGAAGTTTGCAGTTTTACAATAAAAGCACATACATTTGTTTATAAAAATGATAAGGTGGGCTATTGAACATGGCATTTCAGCAACATGCAAGCTCTGTCTTTTAATACATTCTATGATTCAGAACAGCTGTGCTGCATTCTACCCGGGTTTCTGACAGTAAAAACTACCGTATAGTAAAGGCATGCTCCTCCTATTTAGGCGCCTCTATTACTCTTTCGATAGAATTGTAATAAGGAAAAGGAATCATCAGAATCGTAAAGGCTTTCTACCGCCTTGCTAGCTTTGCTAATAAGTAAAAAAAAGACCCATCAGATGATGAGTCAGATTACCTGGCA
>QULU01000031.1 GCA_003481775.1 Clostridiaceae bacterium OM02-2AC | reverse complement strand
GTAGACAGACAAACATTCACTACAGTAGGTTACTGTAAGAAGCGGCTGGGCCGCTTCTTTTTTTCATGTGTCATGGCATCCGTTGTCTGTATAATATCACATTTGTAGAAAGTAAAAGCATCGAAAAATACCCTTAAAAAAGGGGTTCGTAAAAGATTTAGTTAAAAAAAACAACATGATTTCTCATGTCATTTCATAAACATTTTCTTCAGCTCTCTGCGATTGTGTATATCTAATTTTCGATAGAGCTTTTTCATATAGGAAGCAATCGTATTCTCTCTTAATCCACTGACCTCAGCCATCTCCTTACGGCTATATCCCTTTAAGACATAATCGACCAGCTCCAGCTCTCTTTCTGTCAGGCCATAGCTGTTATAATCGCGATGCTCCTCGAGCAGGCGTTTCAGCTTTCTCCATTTCCAGCTGTTGCTGCAGGAAAGAAAAACATCCTTACCTATTTCCAGAATTACCGTCATGATACCATCCGGCTGACAGATTTTGATGATATGCCGGACATCCTCTAAAAGCATGTCCTGTTGATTCTCCGCATTCATCAGTATACAGTGAAACAGCAGTGCATATATCATTCCAAACATTTGTCTGGTTTCATGTGACTGACTTTCCAGCAGAGATGCGACAACACGTAGCTTTGCATAATTTCGGATTTTGATCAAATACATCCCATAGACAACTGATGAATATAAGATTGCTCCCTGCAGTAAATCTCCTTCTCTGCCCTCCCGTATCCATTCTGCAACGCTTTCGCATTGATCGGATAGAATATATAAATAGGCCTGCGCAAGATCGATTTCCGAAAGGAGCGGTGGCAGGGTCACCTTTTCGCGCAGCGCAGACAGCTGCTGATGAACAAATTGCAGCAATGTCTGATCTCGCAGATGATAAGCAGCTCTTCCAATCGTGAACAGCGAGGATACACAAATCCATTTCTGACGGTAATGCTCGGCAATGTAGTACGCTTCCCACGCGGTATGTATGCTCTCTGTGAAACGGCCACTTTCCAACTGCTGTTCAGCGGCTGCCTGTTCCTTTAAGCCGCCGTTTGAATTATTGGTTATTTCATAATAGTAGTGAAGATCCTTGTGTATGATATTGATGATTCGCTGGATATCTCCCGGTTTTCTATGATATAAAAACAGATTGTGCGGACTGCCGAAGGTTGATATGATTTCCGGATTTCCGATGCGGGAGGTTTGATTACGCAGAAGCGTTTTTGACCGTTTAAAATAGCGGCTCATCTCATGTAAATTATTATAGCGGGAGTATGCCAGTATCAGCTCTACCTCACCCTGTAACAGCTTTTCATCCCCATGCAGGCAACCACTTTGCAAAGCGTGAAGAAAGCCCTCCAGCAGCTGTTTTCCATAGAATATATCCTGCAGGTTATTGAAATTATCCATGATGGCATGCAGCCATGCATACGGATAATCAACGTACAGCTCCATCGGTACCATCTGGTATATATTCCGCATTAAATCGGCATCATAATCCGCAAAGTTTTTGCTTTCATATAATTCCAGCAGCTGCAGTATTTTTTTATAATCCTTTAACAGATACAGCTGACGCAGACAATTCAGAATATCTCCGCTGCTTTCATAATAATCCGCTATCTTGCGATAGAGATGACTTGGATTTTTCTCATATGTAAGAAATTTGTCATAAAGAAAATCCCGAAATATCGGCGTATACGTGAAATGGCGGGTAGCCCTGTCCGCCTGTACGAACCAGTGAAAATTCATCATCCAGGTCAATATTTTCATGATGCCGGTATCCACACACAAGGCCTCAATAAGCTGGGTATTGAAATGCTCGGGAACTGACAGCACAGCCAGACTCTGCCGCTGGGCCTGATTCAGCTGCCGGTAAATATATACATCAAATAACGGGAACAGCTGCATATCCGGATGCAGCGTGCGTACAGCTCCATATTCCTCCAGCAGCGCATGTACACCAACCGTCCATCCGCAGGTAGCTCTCAGGATATCCCGTACTTCCCGTTCATCAATGCATATCTGATTCACAGCTGCCAGCTTCTGAACATCGGCAAACTGAAACCGCAGCATCGTCGTGGGAATCAGCAGCGCCCATCTGTATAGCTCCGAATTAAAAAAAGAGGGAATTCCTGACGCAAGCAGTATGAGCCTGCAGCTATGTTCCCTCCGTTCGTATACCTCCATGATTTGTCTGTCCAGTATATGATTGCGATATTGATCCAGTATGATAATATCATACCTGCCGCTCTCTATACTTTTCTGAAAAATCTCCCCAAGCTGTTTACGATTTTTCTTATGCATATGAATCCAACAGCACCTTTCTTTTCGATTATGCAGAAAGGCAGCGATTGCTGTTGTCTTGCCAAAGCCGTCCGGTCCGTAGATACAAATCAGCGGATAGGAGTCCATATGCTTCAGCATTGCATTAAGTTGTTTTCTGGCAATCTGTCTCATATTCCTTCACCTATACCATTATAGCGTATATTGCAAGGAATTCAAAAACAAATTATTACCTTTTTATGTATATCCGCAAAAAATCAGCTTCTGAATTTATCAGAAATCCGATTGTGTGAAATTGCTTTCCTGATTGCTATCGTTTTGCTTTTTTCAGAATGACGCGGACAGACTCCCTCGCTAAAAAAACAACGGCCCTTTGCATGATCAGAGCCGCTGTAAGCTAACGAATAGAGAAATAGATACCAAATACGAGAGAGATGAAGAGAATCAGAACGAGTGCAGTTACAATCAATACAGACAGCTGTCCTTCTTTTTTTATTTCCTTCAGTGCACGCTTCAAAGAGAAGGTATTCCACTGGAAATATTTTCTCAATGACAGGATCATCAGAATCGCTGAGATAAAGTTCATCAGGACGAATTGTCCGACGGTCATCAGAAGCAGATTTACACGTACACTTTCCACATGCTGGGGAACCTCGAGATCCTTCAGGAAATGCTTGAGTACATACCAGACATACAGATTGGCCGTACAGATCATAAACCCGGTGATAACGATTGGACTTTTGCTGATCAGCTCCTCATAGGATTTACCGCTCAGGCTTGCGAAAGAAGCGACATATACCAGAAATAATACGACCATGGCAACACATGCATACTTCGCATAGCGGATATAACGGAAATTGCCTGTTACTGCTAGCTTGTTTTTCTGTCGGATAACGTCTCTTCTTTTCATACTGACTCCTCCTGCAATGGATGCCATATGCTCATCTCCTCTATTATGGTTAGTCTAAATGCAGATAATCCTTTACTTTTGTTGTGATGTTTACAACACGAACGCCATATATTACCTGAACAGAGTTCTTTCCACGTACAACGCCGATAGCCTCCAGATAATTTTTCCAGCTTGCATCCGGTGCAATCAGGGAATCATCCTTGACAGTTACACGAAGCCGGCTGGCACAGCAGGTTACAGTTTCAATATTGTCCGCTCCCCCAAGAGCTTCAATAATGCGTACCTCCAATGCGTCCTCAGGTGCAGCAGCTGCATTCGCTACATCCTTGCCGCTGTTTTTGATTTCATTGTATTCTTTTTTGCTCATCAGCTTGATTTCACTCTCATCATCACGACCAGGTGTTTTCAAGTTGAATTTCGTAATTGCGAATTTGAATGCGAAGTAATATACGATAAAGGTTACAGGAAGCAGCCACAATGCGCTCATGGCATGTACCTTCTGCGGCTGGAACAGGTTTGGAATCATGAAGAACAATGCTGTTCCGTTGATGGAAATATTCGTAATTTCCGCTGCCACATAGCACAGACCGCACAATGGTGCATATACCAGCCAGTACAGTGCAGGTGCAACGAACAGGAAGGTATACTCGATTGGCTCTGAAATTCCAACCATCGCCAGTGTGAAGACAGATGGCACCAGCAGTGATGCTACCTTCTTCTTATTTTCTGGTTTTGCACAGCGATACATTGCAAATGCGGCACCGGGCAGACCAGCCAGCTGGAACAGCAGACGTCCGTTGGTGAAGTTTCTTGTAATATAGCCGGTTGCGCTTGCGCTTGCAGCCTGACCGTTGATAATGTTTTTAACACCTTCGTACATTACACCATCGATCATCATCGTACCGCCGACCTTTGTATATTCAATCGGGAAGGCAATCAGATGGTGAATACCAAATGGCAGCAGCATCTTATCCAGTGTACCGAACACGAAGGTTCCCAGCAAACCGCTTGTACGGATGAAGCCGGTGATGCTCTGCAAAGCACCTGCGACATACGGCCATACATAGTAGAAGGCGATTGCCAGTGGAATGGAAGCAAGAGCAACCATAATAATGACGAATTTTGTACCTGCGAAGAATCCGAACATTGCCGGCAGCTTTGTATCAACGAATTTGTTGTGCAATCCTGCGGCAATCAGACCGGTAACGATACCGGAGAAGATTCCCATGTTGTATGAATAAATCCCCAAAGAGCTTGACCATAAAGCATTGAAGTTCAAGGCAGCCTGCTGTGTATAGCCGCTTTTTACCAGTGCGTCGACGGTTGTTGTTTCAGCGGTCCATCCTTCCAGTGCAGCCCATCCTTCAATTCCTCTCATAAAGCAGAAGAATAAGATCAGACCCGCAAATGCTGCCCATCCTTTCTCCTTCTTGGCAAGAGTGAAGGCAATCGCCACGGCGAACCATAGCTGCAGGTTGTTCATAAACATGAATCCCAAATTGGTGATCATGGTGAACAGGTTGTACAGGATGTTTCCTTCTGGCAGAATGTAGTTTGTAAATGCACTACCGATACCTACGAAGAAACCAACGAGTACAAGCAGGATGATTGGAACCATCATTGCCCCGGCAAATGTCTGAAGTTTTGCCTGAATGTTTTTCATAGCTTGTTCCTCCTTTGTTTACGCTTTCATTTTAGCATGTCCGCCAATTTGAAAAAGAATGCAATGAGTCACGGTAATTCATTATTATTGTGGTAATTTTTCATCACCCTTTTGTACATGCCAGTTCCACAAGTGCTTCGTAGTAGATTTCACTTGCCTTTAACAGCGATTCCACAGGCATACATTCATTCGGCATATGCGGGCGGGGGTCCTCCTTTGGGAAGGTCGCACCAAAGGCCACTCCATGATCCAGAACGCGGGCATAGGAGGCTCCTCCCTTGGTGAACACTTCAGCCTCTTCCTTCATAACCTTGTAATATGCCTTTTTCAGACTCTGAATCAGTGTGCTGTCCGGTTCAACATACAGCAGACGCTTATGGCGAAGCACCTCGAGATCACAGCCGTAATGCAGTGCCATCTGACGTAATACATGGAGAAGCTTTTGCTCATCCCTCGTCCGTACATAACGCACATCCACACACAGCTCCAGTTTTTCCGCCTGTGTATTCAGGGACATCAGACAGACGGAACTGCAGCCCATCGCGGCATCCTCATGATACAGCCCGCTTTTCTTACCATAGAAATCATCCAGAAAAAGCTCATACACCATATTCACCATCGAATACAGAGAGCTTGTTTTATCAAGGTGTCCGTGGAAATCCTTAACAAATTTGAAGATGGCATTATCGCCGCGCTGCGGATTGCGGGAAAGTGCACGCACACCACGATAGGTGATTTTTATGCCATCCGGCATAACCTCAATCAGATTGGTACGCTCTATAAAGCTGATATCTCTGTCCTTGGGAACGATTACCTGCAAATCATCGCAGACGATATGCAGACGCTCCTTGCAATGCAGACGGATATCCGCATCTGCATCCAGCAAAAAGCGTACCTGCAAAATTCCCTTTTCTCCATTTACGATAGGAAAGTTGCCATCCGGAGAAAAGCCGCAAATCGGTTGCGGGTTGTGTTTGAAATAATGCTCCATACACTCCCATGTTGTTTCCTCAGCCCCTCCGGCGATAAGGCGAATCGGATGATACAGTGTACGCCCCTCCTGCTTGATCCGCATCATGGCATATAACGCAGCCAGCAGCGGTCCCTTATCATCGTTGACTCCACGGCCATACAGCATGCCGTTTTCCTCCCGCATTTGAAAGGGATCGCTGTGCCAGAAGGCACGCTCCCCTGCTTCCACCACATCCAGATGAGCGAGCACTCCGATATAATCATCTCCCTCACCAAGCTGGGCATCTACAGCATAGCCGTCAAAATCACGGACGATAAAGCCCTCCCGCTGTGCAAGCTGCAGGAAGACATCCATTGCATGACGAATTGCTTCGCCAAAGGGAGCGGATGCTCGTGCCGTGGTCATATCACGCACGGACGGTATTTCCACCAGCTGCTTCAAATCCTGCAGCAGCTGCTTGGTACTTTCTGTTGTATACTTGTTAGATTTCATTGTATTGTACCTCCTTCAATGGTTATAAATTCCACATAAAATTCCCGCTGTCATTCTTGACAGAACAGCGTTTCACACGTATAGTTGCAAGTGAAAGCGAGGGTGCACGCTTATGAATAAACGAATCATGAAAATCGTGGATGTTCTGCTGAAGCAGGACGCCTATATTACGATTGATAAAATCTCTGAAGAGCTTGCTGTTTCCAACAAGACGATTCGCAACGACCTTCAGATCGTGGATCAGTATCTTGAAGAAAACAACCTCAAGCTGATTAAAAAAACCGGCGTCGGTATCCGTATTGACGGTAAGGTCAAGGATAAGCTGCATGTACTGGAAAGTGTGCGGGAGAAAAACAAAACGCTTGCGGATTATTCTCCTCAGGCTCGTAAAATTTTTATCGGTATGCAGCTGAGTGCCTTTGACAGCTGCCGCATTTATGAGCTGAGTGAACAGCTGTTTGTATCCCGTGCCACCATTCATAAGGATATTCTGTCCTTAACCAAAGATTTGGAAACCTTTAAAATTGCATTACACCGGAAAAACAACAACGGCATCAGCATGGAGGGCAAGGAAAAAAATATCCGTAATTTCCTGCTGGAGCTGATGCTGCGGGACAACGGCTACCAGATGTTTATTGATATCATACGACGTGAGGATTACCGCTGTGACGGCTCCTATGTGTTCCCGGGTTTGGAGGTTACCGATGACGAGGTTAAGGATTTTACCGACTGCATTCTACGCTCCGGCAATCCGTATATCAATTCTCTGACCTTTCCCTCCATGGTGCTTGTTCTGCTGCGCATGTTTGTCACCTATCTGCGCATTCAGGACCGCCACATTGTGCACCTTTCGGATTCCTTCATAGAGGATTTGCGAAAGGAGCCATTTTATAAGGAAGCACGCGAGCTATGCGACCGACTGGCAAATCATTACCGACTGCAGATTCCGGATGTGGAAATACGCTATCTTCAGGTTTATTTTCTTGCCCTGCAAAACAGCCGCGATCTGAGTGAACAGGAACAGCAGGAGGCACGCATGCTGAGTGATGCCCTGCTTACCTCATGGAGTGAACAGCTGCATCTGCCCTTTGACAGGGATGAAGAGCTGCGCCAGTCTGTATACGACCATCTGTGTCCTGCCATTATCCGTTTTCGTCATGGTATTCCCAATGAAAATCCGCTGATGCAGGAAATACATTCTCTTTATGAGCGTACCTTTCAGGTAGCCAGAAACAGTGTTTCCGTCATCGAAGAGCATTTCCACTGTAAGGTGAGCGATGATGAGGTTGGCTTTCTCGCATTGCACCTGGCAGCCTCGTTGGAAAATATGAAGCAGCCGCTGAGAACCATACTGGTAGCTCACGGTGGTGTGGGAGCCGGAAACCTGCTGCGCAGAAAGCTCAGTGCACAGATACCGGAAATCGACATTATTTCCCAGGAAACGTTCTTTTCCATCTATGAGTGTGATATCAGCAATGTCGATTTGATCATCAGCACGCTGGAGCTCAATCTGCATACAGACATTACCATACTACAGGTCAATTCTCTGTTGCATGATTACGATATCCTTCGCTTAAAGGATGTGATCCGGGAATATTACAAGGTGAAAAACGATCCCTATAATTTTAAATCGGTAGCACAGGAATAAATTATATCCCTTGCTTGCTGGAATCCTGTATAGTAAGGCATAGAACAGATATTCGCTGCTTGCAGGTGCATATCCAATCAAGCGATAAGCCCTGTCGCTGCATGCAAAACAGCACAAGGGCTAACAGTAAGGAACAGCCTATTTTGTGCAAATGAAAATCGGGAAGCTGTGATTCTATTGATATACAATAAAATCATACTTCCCTTTTTATATCCCCTGAAGTGAACCAGCCGTTTGACCGCCAAGTTATTGTGGCAGGGTGTAGGTTACGGCTACACTTTCTCCGCCCTTGACCTCGACTGGCTCCTCTCTGCGGAATTCCGCATAGCTGTCCTTATTTGTAAAGATAACAATAACACTCAGATCATATCCCTTTGATAACAGATAATCACGATCCATTTTCAATAACGGCTCGCCCTTCTCCACAGCCTTGCCCTGCTCGCACAGACAGGTAAAGCCGTTTCCGTTTTCATTTACCGTATCAATTCCGACATGAATCAGAATTTCCATACCGTTTTTCAACGTCAGACCAACCGCATGATTGCTGGGGAACAGCATGGTTATATCTGCATCTGCACATGCATAAATGGTATCGCCTGTAGATGCAATGGCAAAGCCGTCTCCCATCATCTTCTGAGAAAATACAGGATCCTTTACATCCTCAATCGGAATCAGTGTTCCATCCACAACAGCAAGGAGCTCTTCCCTGCTTTTTTCTTTTTTTCTAAAGCCGAACATATGTCATACCTCCTGATGAAATATTTATTACAAGTATATCTTACCTGTTTCCTGTGTGCATTACAATCATTTCACTGTTATTTTCGTAGCCTTTTCTATGTGGTAATTTCTTACAGCAATGTTTATAAATTGCCTTATTGATACGGATGGCGTTTCCACATCCTGCGATTGCGGAAGTTTAGCGAAGTAGCGTACAATAAGGGTGCGAAAAGAAGGAGGAACTTACTTATGAAACATATCAAAATTGCAGCTGGCCTTGCACACGTTAATTATGGCAGAATTGCCGATTTGGTAAAGGAAGTCAGTGATGCCGGAGTTGACTATATCCATTCCGATGCAGCTGACATGCACGATTTACAAAACATGAAGCTGATGGGTGGTCATCAGATTATTGCAGGTATACGCCCGGAAACAGATAAGCCGATCGAATGCCACATTTATACCGTTAGTATGGACAGAATGTTCATTGAACAGATTGACGAAGCAGGAGCTAATATGCTGATTATACCTGCGGAGCACTTTATCGGGGCGCAGCTGGCATATATCATCAACTGGTGTCGTGAACGCAACATCAAGGTTGGTCTGACACTGGGATGCTATACACCGCTATGCTTTGTCGAGGAAAGCATTTACGATATCGATCGTTTGCACATCGTAACGCACGGTGTGGATGAAACCGATGGAAAAGACAACTGGGGATGGAGAAAAAGTGCCATTGATCTTGTACAGCGTGCACGCAAGATGATTGATGAAAAGAATCCAAAATGTGAGCTGGCAGTAGACGGCGGTCTTCGTGCCGATAATATGGACAAGCTGATTGCATGCAATCCGGATGTCATCGTTCTGTCCAGTGCAATTTTCAAGGATCCAGATGGAGCAGCAGCTGGTGTGAAGAAATGCAGAGCCGCAATCGATGCAGCAGCAGAAACATACGGTCTTGAATAATACAAAGAACTCTCCCGCTGAGAGTTCTTTTAAAGAAAGCTCCATCCTGACACTTGTCAAGGATTATGGATGGATCACGTTTGCTGCTGCTATTACCGCTGTTGCGGTTAATTTCTTCTTCACCTCAACCGGACTTGCACCGGGTGGAATCACCGGGCTTTCTCTGGTTTGCTCCACCGTATTTGGTATTCCGGTTTCCACGATGTCCCTTTGTATTTCCATACCGCTGCTGATCTTATCCACCATCGTACTGGGGAAAAGCTTCGGTATCAAAACGTTATACATCACTCTGGCAACACCGCTGTTTATGAAACTGATTCCCTCCCTTCATACAACACAGTTCCTTCTGGATATTCATCCGCTTCTGGAATTGGCGGTTGCGGGAGTTCTTGGAGGGCTGCTGGTCGGTGCTGCCATTGGCATTGCCTTAAACCACGCCTGTGCAACCGGAGGCACGGATGTCATAGCGCTTTTAATTCAATACGTCTTTAAATTCCTAAAGGTCAGTGTGATTCTGTTCTTTCTGGATGGCTCTGTTGTAATCGCCTCCGGTGTAATCACACAGAATGCATTGATTTCCGTATTCAGCTTTATATCCCTGATGGTCATCATTCAGACAATCAGCTTTGTGACAAAGCATAAGCTGAGCGCATAAATTGCACAGGAACGAGCCGTTTGTATACGGCTTTTTCTTTTTCGTTTATCAAAATCCCTGAAATTACTTCCTTCCTGCCATTCGCTTCTTCATCTGAATGCTTATCGAATATGAGCTGAATTAGCAATAGAAAATGCAGAAAGAATCATTGGAAAATTGCCCTTCTTATTATTATATCTGAAAGCGGATAAGCGCCTTGTCTATGGCGTCGGCTTCTTGCACTTTGTTAATGCTCCTCATCTGTGATATGTTTCCTTTGTCTGCTGCTGATTGGAAGGACGAGATGAAAAGCTTGACATCCTCTGGAATACTTTTACACTAAAGGTAAGAAATTCTGTCACAAATCGTACATACCGCCGTCTAATTATATGAAGAGTGAAGGAGGCTGATATCATGCAGCAGGAAGAATTAAACAAACGAATCGAGCAGGCAGTTCAGGGAGACCGCCTTGCCTTAGAGGAGGTTCTGGCAGAAATACAGGATATGGTATTCAATCTGTCACTGCGTATGCTGGGAACCATAGTGGATGCACAGGATGCCGCTCAGGAAATCCTCATTAAGGTTATGACCAGTATTTCCACCTTTCGCAGGGAAAGTAAATTTCAAACCTGGGTATATCGCATTGCAGTGAACTATCTGATGGATGTAAAAAGCACCATGTTCGCAGCTCACCCCCTGGATTTTGATTTCTATGCGAATGATCTGCGGGCAAGCTATGTGCCGGATGAAGAGGAAGCCCTGACAGGCTGTACGAAGGAGGAGGCCGCAAGAGAGCTGAAGCTCTCCTGTACCAATGTCATGCTGCAATGTCTGAAGCCGCAGGATCGCTGCATTTATATTCTCGGGACAATGTTTCATATCGACAGTAAAAGCGCTGCAGAAATTCTGGATATGACCCCGGAAGCATACCGGCAGCGGCTATCACGGGCAAGAAAGCGCATGGCTTCCTTTTTGAGCACCTATTGCGGTGCAGTATCCAATGGATTCTGCCAGTGTGATAAACGGATTCCCTATGCAGTGATGACACAGCGTCTTCAACCACAGAATCTGGAATACAGCAGACTGAAAACATTGGATAAGCGTATCCTGAATGAATTCTGTGATCATATGGAAGAGCTGGAGGAGATTATGGACAGCTTCGATCAGCTGCCTGCCTTTCGCTGTACAGTGGATGCCAAGCATCTGTTAAAGGAGCTGGTGGAATCAGAGCTTATGAAAAAGGTTCAGAACGCAAAGGAGGTTGCCTGATATGAGTATCATGATGAAATATTTGCGACAGCTTCAAAAAAACAATAACCGGGAGTGGTTTCAGAGTCATAAAGAGCTGCGAAAGGCAGCGGAAGCGGAGTTTGAGGAGCTTTTACAGGAGCTGATGGAGCGCATAGCATGCTTCGATTCCTCCATTACCGGCTTTGCGCCGAAAGAGCTGACGTTCAAACAGGTGCGGGATACCCGATTCAGTAAGGATAAAACACCGTATCTGCCAGCCTTCCGTGCTCATATCTCCGCAAAGGGTAAGCTTCCCATCCCGGTCGGATATTATGTTCATCTGATGCCGGATGATCAAAGCTTTCTGGGAGGAGGCCTGTTTGCGGATATATTTAAGGACGCTACAGCTATGATGCGGGATGCGATTGCCGCAAAACCGGAAGAATTTGCCGCCATTATTGACGCGCCTGCATTTCAGGAGCGCTTTACCATCACAGGCACGAAGCTGAAGCGCGTTCCAAAGGGGTATGATCCTGACCACCCCATGGCTTCCTATCTTTGCCATAAAAGCTGGTGTCTGGAATATCCACTCATGGATGATGAGGTGGAGGACCGCAAGAAATTTCTCACACTAGCCTGCCCCCTGTTTCAGGCAATGAAGCCGTTTCATGATTTTATGAATACAGCATTGCAGGATTTTCAGTTTCCACAGCGATAGCATGCAGATCTGCAAATATAAATGAAGCTTTTACAAAGGCGTACGCTTCCTATTAGATGATGCTTTTTAAAATCTATATAAGAGGACTGCCTCCTGATGGTATGCACAGGTCATCACCGGGCCTTACAGTTTACGCAGTGCTAGCACACACATGATCAACGAGGCTATAAAAGTGCCTTTAAAACAATCTACAGAAGCAGAAGCATCCATCATCAACGCATGATGGAAGCCTCTGCTTTTTCATGATTGCGCGCAGGCTTACAACAGTCAGAGATTTTCCAATGAATTAGTTAGGTCGCTGCTTCGTCAAAGCCGGATGCATTCCGGAAGCCGCAATCCCCTGAAACTGTGCCAGCATTTTTTCCCATGCCGTATGTAAATTCTCATCCAGCTGGAACAGACCGGAATTGCCCACGATGAACACCTCAACCCCTGCCTCGCGCAGCTCCTGAAAGGTTGCTGCATTGCAGGAGCCATCCACTTCAATGAGATAACGATAGCCATGCTGTAGCTTAAGTGCTCTCGCTTCTTTTATCTTATCCAGCATTTCACGAATAAAAGCCTGTCCGGCAAAGCCCGGATCAACACTCATAATGGTGATTTTATCAATCAAATGCAGGTAATGCTGAATATAGGACAAAGGCGTTGCCGGATTCAGTACAATACCGGCTTTGCACCCAAGCGCATGAATTTTATGTAGGATGCGAAAGGCATCCGTGTTGATGGTTTCTGCATGCGGTGAAATAAAGGCAGCACCTGCCTGTGCAAGCATAGTGATATAGTCATCTGGATGGGTCACCATTAAATGACAATCCAGTGGTATACTGCTGACGCGGGCTACTGCTTTGACAAAATCCGGAGATAATGTAATATTTCTAACAAAATGACCGTCCATAATATCAATGTGATAAAAATCGGCATGCATATTTAAGATTTGTATCTGCTCTCTGATTTTCAATAAATCCATGCACATGAGAGACGGACTAAACATAGGCTCCATAAACATATCCTCCTTTTACGTAAACGTTTACGTATGTACTCTTTTGAAAGCTCACCTACGTGAGCTCAGGTTGATTCTCTTACACAAAGAGAAACCGGTATGATAAATTCTTGCTTTTCCAGCTCATGATGAATCCGCTTCAGCAGCGCATCTCCTGCCGCTTCTGCCATCCGCTCTGTATTTTGCGTAATCGTCGTCAGTGCCGGATGACAGAACTGCGAAATAGAAACATTGTCAAAGCCAACGATTTTCACCTGTTTAGGCACATGGATCTGCTGTGCATGCAATGCGTGCAGACAAGCCAGTGCCATATTGTCGTTGGTTGCAAACACACCGTCAAAGAAGCAGCCATCCTTCTGAATCAGCTGCGTGACCGTATCGAATACACTTGTATAATCGCTTTTCGTCATGATTTCCCAGGATTCCTGAAACGGTATTCCCGCTTCCTCCAAAGCTTCCAGATAACCGCTTCTTCTCTGCCGAATTGTCGATGCCTTCTTCTGATCTCTTAAAAACAAAATTCTGCGGCACTGTTTTTCTATCAATTCTCTGGCAGCAAGATATCCGCCCTGCCGATTATCCGAATGTACAAAGATGTGCACATCCTCCGGCTTACGATCAATATAGACAATCGGTATGGAAAACGCGGATTCCTGTATCGGGTTTGCATTTTTCCCCGAGATATAAATAATGCCCTCAACCTGTTGCTCCTTAAGATTACGGATATGCAGCTGCTCGATTTCGATATCCTCATGGGAATCACATATCAAAACGGAATACTGATGCCGGAGGAAGAACAGCTCCAGATAACGGATGATCCTCGCAAAAAATTCATTGGTGATATCCGGTACGATAACACCGATATTTCTGCTTCTCTGCGTCCGCAGCCCCTGTGCATTTTTATTAAGCTGAAAGCCATATTCCGCAATAACCCTGCGTACACGTGTTTCCGTTTCCTTGGAATATCCACCCTTTTCATGCAGTACGCGCGATACTGTGGCGGTCGATACCTGCGCCAGACGTGCGATATCAATGATATTATACTTATGCTGTTCCAAATCGATACCTCCTTTACGTAAACGTTTAACTAACTTCATGTATATCATAGCCAAAATTACAAAGGTTGTCAATACAGAAATAGCAGGAAGAAGACAAAGCGGCTTTATCGCAGTGCAATGCACCGACCTAACATAGATAACAATACCCTTCATATGAGGAACCTATTCATCGCTACAGCTTAGAGGAAATCAAAAAGCTGCCCTATCGTAAGAGGAAGTTCAGCTATGGCAAAACAGGCTAGTACCACTTATCGTTGTGCTGTCTCTTTCAGATATTAACTTAGATACCCTATAAATATGAAATACAGGTATGTGAAGCTATGCTTCTGTACCTTCCGCTGTCTGGTGTTTATATCGCAGTGTCTTAGTTGAACAAAATCGAAGTAAAAATTGTTGAAAAAACAGCTTCCCTGCCTGAGTTTTCAGTTTGCGATTTCTCTACAGTATTTCTTTTCTTGTGTTTACCTTTAAATTTCATCAGTAGAGGTCTGCACATAAAACAGTATAAACGGGAAAGCGGATGTATATTTCTAATACGCCAGTAATTTAATCGTGAGCAGGAAAAAGAATCAGGACATCACGAAAATGATGAAGCTGATTCTTTTGATTCCTTTGTACTGTGATTACAGCCGTATCGTAGATAAAAACGAAACATCAGAAATAAACTGTCATTGCGTTTGTGTGGGGTTCATCGTGCCAAGGAAAGACTGTATACAGAGCTTACGTAATACCAGATTCGACGATTTGTACGATTCCGTCTAGTGTCTTGCTTTCTTTCCCTGTACAAGTGCCGTATCCTGTATCCTGACTGCATGCATCGTCCTGCTTTCCAGGCGAAAACAGTACAGGATATGAAGCAGACAAAGTACTGCAGCAATCAGAACCAGAAAGCTCAGCTTTATAATAAACCACAGCAGAAAAAAGAGAAGCAAGGCAAAAGATAAAGCGTGCAGCTTTATACTTACCTCGATAACCGCGCACGTTTTCCAATAGGTACTGCTGTGTGTATCACATCTGTGAAAGATGAATTGCAGCAGGTGATCTGCCCCCCTCTGGTATTGCATCAGCATCAGCTGTCCCGGTGTGAATTTCAGATTGGGAAACAGCTTACTCAGAATCATTTCCCGATGCAGCTTACGTCTCATGCATACTGGAAGGAGGATCCATAATCCGATGATCACACTCAGACAAAACAGCAGTAGTATCGGCCACAGACTGGCAAATGCCGCACTCCACTCTTTCCCATTCAAAATACAGAAAACGAGAAAGATTGGAACAAGCCGCTTTGTAGCATTGACGATCGTAATGGTTCCCATCGCTGCCAGATAGCCCTGTGATGATTTATAGCAGCCGTAAAGAAAGCCTGTCAGATACAGCAGCTGTATACAGAGCAGAAAGCTGAGAAAAGATGATGTGATCGTTTTCTGTATGACTGCATATACCCCAATCCCAATAGCAGCGGCAGGGAGCTGAAACAGCAATAGCACGAACAGCTTACAGAGATAGCCTTTACGGCAGGTAAGTGGAAAAGCCAGAAGTGTCTGCCAGGAAAGCGGCGGCTCTTCCTCCCATGCGATTTGATAAAAAATGCTGAGAAACAGAAAGGCTGCCATGCATGCCGCTGCCTGTATCCGCTGATCCTGCGACGGTGCAAACATGCTGTCGCCTGTTGTCGTAATGCTGCTTATGCCGCCGATATAGATATAGGCAAGCAAAGCGGCAGGAATCAGGTACTGCCATTTTCGACTGCGCAGAATTCGGAGAAGCTCATAGCGAATCATACAGCTTCCTCCTCCGGCTGAAAATACTGCATGATTTTCCTATGGTCTTTCGTATCCAGAACCAAATGACGTCCATCCAGTGCCAGCAGTCGATCCACAACAGGTAGCATGCCGGCTGAGGTATGGCTGGTAATCAGAAATACCGTATCCTGACACTTCCTGCGAATCAGCTCACACAAGCATTCACTGCTTTTCGCATCTATGGCAACAAACGGCTCATCCATGATAATCACATCCGCATTGCTAAGCAGTATACAGGCAATGCCCGCCTTCTGCTGCTGACCCGAGCTGCACTGGTCCATGCGTTGTTTTAGATAATCAATGGACAGTGCCTGCAAAACCTCCTGTACAGCCGCATCCTGTAAATCCAGATCCTTACCATGAAAGCTGCGGTAGAAATACCGTAAATTTTCCAAAACAGTCAGATGGCGATACAAAGGATGAACAAATGGCAGATAACCAATCGTCATGCCATCCCGTACAAGGCTGCCATACTCCGGTGGCAGAAACCCACATAATACGTTTAACAGGGTACTCTTCCCTGCTCCGTTTTTCCCGGTCAGCAGAATACATCCGTCTCCCTGCTGAATCGTAAGGTCCAAATCCTCTAAAATCCATTCTGTATCATAGGAAAAACAAACCTTATTCAGAACAATCTGTTTCATCATGCTTTCTCCTTTCATCAAATAGGCTGCGCACCTTCCGTCCTCCTATATAAAGCAAATAATCCAGAGGACTTTCCAGGTAGGGAGAAGCCTTTCCAATAACATAAAATACATGAACAAGCAGCACTACACCAATCACGACATAGAGCATATTTTCATTATCAAGCAGAAATGTCGCAAGCATGACCTCCACAACAATGAAGGAAGAAACACTGCGCTTATTGGGTTGCGGTTCCTGAACGTCTTCCCATGCTTCCTCCATCTCCTGATCCACAGACTGAAGCAGCTCTGTGTCGTTCTCCTCCAGCAGCTCCGCAATCCGTTGCATATAAAAATTTTGCAGCTCACACTGCGCAAGCTTTTTCTCCAGCTGTTCCTTTTGCGTATCCAGCAGCTGCAGGTTTTTCTCCTGCAGCAAGTGACTGATATCCGCAAGGGAGACATCCATTCTTCGCAATATTTTTATCTGCATTAAAATACGGACATGCTCCTGTGTATAACAGCGGTAGCCGCTGTCATCCCGAAAAACCTGTAACATTCCTTTTTTTTCATACAGATTGATTGCTTTCTTGCTTAATCCGGTTATATCCGCAATCTCCTGAATTCTCATACCATATCACCTCATGTTTGAGCTTATTGTACAGCAGTCCCCAGGGGAACGGTCAATAGCTTATGCGTAATTTATGCAAATTTAATACCGGATGCGGGATTGCGGGAAAACAGCCTTATCACCAGCAGGTGAAGCGGTATAAGCCGAATATAAAAAAACCGCCTGTAAAAGAGTATATTCTCTTACAGACGATGATGTATTTCTCTTATAATACTAAGGAAGGCGCACTGTACACACGGCCAGCCATTTCATTATCCAGCATGTACAGACTCTTTGGATCTGTACCGAATAATTCAAATTTCTTCACCATATCCTCCGCATTCTTTTCTTCCTCACCCTGTTCCTTTACGAACCAGTCGAGAAATTGCATCGTGCGATAGTCCTTCACCTGATGTGCTGCGTCATAGATGGTATTGATCAGGCTGGTTACATAGCGTTCATGCTCCAATGCAAATTCCAGCGGATCCTTTAAGGCAGTACATACTTTATCCGGTTTGTTCACCTGTTCCAGTGTGATGTGTTCTCCATTATTCTGCATATACTGCAGAAGCAGCATCGCATGGTCGCGTTCCTCCTGCGTCTGAATCCTGTACCAGTTCGCAAAGCCATCCAGCCCCTGCTCCTGATAATAGAGAGAGAAATCCAGATACAGATATGCAGAGTACAGCTCCTTATTGATCTGATCATTCAGCAATTCTGATACTTTTTTATCAAGCATAATCATACCTCCTGTGTCTTATAGTACAAGTATACGCTGTGTGGTTTGAATTCGGAAGTACCTTTTTACATTTTTTACAAATTGTGACGGCTGTATGACTACTCCTTCGCGCGCTCTACCTTCAGCTTTTTCCCCTTGATGGTTTTCTGACGCAGTGCATGCAGCACCTGCAATCCCTTACCATGCAGGATATCCACATAAGACTGATGATCCTGTACCTGAATAACACCGATATCATCGCCACAGACGCCCTCTATCTCACAGATGGCCCCAACGATATCACCGGGACGAATTTTCTTGGTCTTCCCTCCGCCAAGATACAGCTTCATCGTATCCTTGCGCAGCTCCTTCCCTTTTTCCTCTTTTTGAGATTTCGGAGTGCCCAGCTTTCTCAATGTCTCAGCGTCCGCAATCACAGCTGCAAGCTCATTGCAGTCATGAAATTCCAGTGCATTGCCCAGATATTCCTCCAGCTCCTGAAGGCGGAAATCATCATATTGTGAAACAAAGGTTATCGCGGTTCCGCTGCGATCCAGACGTGCAGAGCGGCCGATACGATGTATGTAGGTTTCTTTTTTATTTGGCATATCGTAATTGATTATATGCGTAACATCCTGTATATCAATACCTCTTGCGGCAACATCTGTTGCGGTTAGTATACGCAGCTTTCCCAGACGGAAATCCTTCATGTTTTCCAGTCGATCCTCCTGCAGCATACCGCCGTGCAGCTGATCAACACTGATTCCCTTATCATACAGCATACGGCATATTTCGCGGACATGCTCCTGTGTCTTTGCGAAGATGATACAGGATTCGGGAAGCTCCTTGCATAACAGCTTCAGCAGTGCCTGCGGCTTCTCGTGTTCCTTCATACGGTATGCATAATGATGCATCTGCTCACTGACGGAGGTCTGCGACTCGATTTCCACAGATGCCGGCTGCTTCAGGAAGTCATGGGCAAGCTCCTGTATTTCCTGTGGCAGTGTTGCGGAGAACATGCAGACAGACGCGGTTTTCGGAAGATGGAAGAATATCTTTTGTACGGTTTCAATGAACCCCATATTCAGCATTTCATCCGCTTCATCGATAATGATATAGCGAATCCTGTCGGTGCGCAGAGTTCCCTGCTCCAGATGGTCGAGCACTCTTCCCGGTGTTCCTGCGACAACGTGTGTCCGCTGCTTTAAATCCTGTGCCTGAAAACGGAAGGGCTGCTTTCCGAATACAGCTGCCGTCTTAATGCGCTTATAGGCACCGATGTTATCAAATTCTCCCTTGATCTGCAGGGCAAGCTCTCTGGTCGGACTCAGTACCAGAGCCTGAGGCGAGCGTTCCTCCCAAATCAAATCCTGTATAACAGGTATCGCAAAGGATGCGGTCTTTCCACTTCCTGTTCTGGATTTCACCAGAATATCCTTTTTTTCCAGCATGAGCGGTATGACAGCCTCCTGTACCGGCAGCGGACTTTGATAGCCCAATGTATGCAGCGCCTCACAGATGGAGGCATCCAGCTTATAATCTTCAAATTTCATGTTTATCACCTATATGTTTCAGCTTTCCTACCTATTATACGGGATAACGTATGGAAACGCAAAGACAGGATACAGGAAATATTACAAAACTGTAATCTTGCTGTAAGCAGAAACACACGACAAACCTGTGTGCATACGATATAATGCAGATAGAAAGAAGGAGGAGATGGAGATGAAAAAACTGTTGAGCTGGATTGGCACTGCGCTCTGTTTGGCATTCTTTGGATATCATGCCTGAACATCTGATTTGACATCTTTCCTTTTTCATTGCAAGAGGCGCCAAAAGGCGCTTTTTTATTGCTTTCCTATTTTCTGCCATCACCACAAATGAAATAACAACCGCTGCAGCTATGGAAAAGGGGAAGCGCAGCGATTCTCATGTTATTTTTCTAATTCTGAATGAAATGCACAGACTCTTGTATAGGATGTAAAACACCGCGTTGGCATCGGTGTCCTCTAATCAATAAAATCAGAATATGGTTTTGTCTGTATGCATCCTATACAGAACCAGAAAATCTATCAGCCTGTCAATCAGCTAACAGGATTGTAAGCAAAGTGTAAGTAAATTCACACGACGAAGCAAGGCCCATCCGGTATACTATAGGTGTAAGACAGGAGGGACGCTACCATGAAAAAGTTCATAGAAATTGCAGAAGCTATCGCATGTATCCTGTTTCTGGGATATCGTGAAGAAAACTTTATCCGATAACTTCCCACAGCAGTATCGCGCTGTGTATGATAGATCAGGCACCCTGCAGTTGTATGGGTGCCCTTTATATTTCTTTTACAGTCTCTTCTGATGGCTGTATGCTTTCCGTTTCTGTAAGGATTGCGGTGTGCTCCCAGTGATGTCTGAGATAAATGGCTTGTGCCAGTATGCATTCAAAGATATTGCTAAGCAGCATCGCCAGCCATATTCCTGTAATGCCAAGGCTTGTAAAGCGATGAAACAGCAGAATCATCGGAATGCGGAATGCCCAAAGACGCATCATGGATAAGATAAAGGTATAATTCGTATGACCGGAGCCATTGAACACACCATCATTCAAGTTGATATACCATCCCATGAAAACACCGCACAGCAAGGCGAAGAACGCATATTCCTGTGTTAGCTCCATAAGCTGTGTAGAAGCATTTGGTACAAACAAGTGTATAAACGGTGTGATTACGAGCATTCCGATGATGGTCAGAGCACAGGAGAACAGTGTTGACAGCTTCATCGCTGTATGAAATGCTTTGCGGGCACGCTCTGTATTGCCGGCCCCCAGATTCTGACCGACAAAGGTTGCCAGTACCGCACCGATTGACATGACAGGTATATAGGCAAGCGTCACCATTTTTGCACCGACACCGTATGCCGATATGGCAACAGCACCATAGTAGACAATATATTTATTCATGATGACAAAGCCCAGGTTTTCAAGAAACTGACCGCTTGCGGCAGGAATGCAGAGCTTCAGTATGATTTTTCCATCCGCAGGACGAAACGGATATGCCCGAAAATCGATATGTACCGGAAAGGCTTTATCATGCAGACGCCGCCATGCAACCGGTACCATGACCAGCTTGGATACAACCGTGGCGATCGCAGCACCAAGGATACCAAAGTGAAAAACAAAAATGAAAATCGGATCCAGGACTGCATTCAACAGGGAAGCACACATATTCAGCTTTACGCCGGACTGGCTGTCCCCCGCACTCTGGCGCATTGCCATATAGAGGTTCAGCATAAGAAGACCGATATAGTCAAAGGAAATCCCAAACAGATATTGATAACTGGCATCATAGATTTCCTTCGGAGTATCCAGCCAGCTAAGAATCGGATGCAGCAGAAGCAGTGTTCCCATACTCAGCACAATGGCAAAGCCTATCGCAAAATATAATAGAGCTGTTGCGAAACGGCAGGCGTCCCCCTTTTGATTTGCCCCAAGCCGTGTGGAAAGTAAAGCAATCGCAGCTGCACTCAGCCCCATGGCAACGCTTTGTGCACACCACATAATAGGGCCGACAAGCGAAACAGCACCGACCTGCAGCTCACCAAGCTGTCCAACCCAAAAGGTGTCAATGATATTGTAGAGGGAGTTTACCAGATTCAGCACAAACAGCGGTACAGCCATGCGCAGCAATGCCTTTGTCAGATTTCCCTGTAATATACCCTTTTCCTGCATCGGTATCTCCCCTTTCTGTATTGTTATATCATAGCATATTTTCTACCCTTCGCCTATAGATATGGAAGGGATGAAGATATCAAAAGACAGTATGTATCATTCTTTTTATAAATAAGATGTTAAACAGAATGCTGCATGTGATATCCTTATACTGCGAGGTGATGAAATGAAAAAGGGTAATAGAAATAAAATAACGGATGTAAAAGGAGTCCGTGTCGGACATACAACAATAGCAGCTGGTAACGTGCAGACCGGTGTTACGGTGATCCTACCGACAAAGGGTGATATTTTTCGTGAGAAGCTGACAGCTTCATGCCACGTGATCAATGGATTTGGAAAGACCAGCGGGTTGATACAGCTGGAGGAGCTTGGTGTATTGGAAAGTCCGATCGCATTGACAAATACGCTGAGTGTGGGGACTGTTCAGCAGGCATTGGTGCGCTATATGCTGCAGGATCATCCGGAAATCGGTACGACGAGCGGCACTGTGAATGTAGTGATTGGGGAATGCAATGACGGGTATCTGAATGATATACGGGCATGTAGCATTCAGGAGTCAAATGTATATGAGGCGATTGCAGATGCGAGAAAGGATTTTGCACTGGGTGCTGTGGGAGCAGGCCGCGGTATGAGTTGCTTTGAAATGAAGGGCGGTATCGGTTCCGCGTCAAGAGTGCTGGAACTAAATGGAGAAGAATATACGGTGGGGCTTCTTGTCTTGTCCAATTTCGGATTAAAGAATGATTATATCATGAAAGATGTATCCTTTTGTGATACTGCGAAGGAACAGGTGGAGCAGGGCAGTATCATAATAATTCTGGCAACAGATATACCAATGTCCGACAGACAGTTGAAACGCGTATGCAAACGTATGCCGGTGGCACTCGCGCACCTTGGCTCCTATCTGGGAAATGGCAGTGGCGATATTGCGATTGCCTTTTCCACAGCAAATAAAATTCCTCATGCATCTGCTGACTCATTTATATCGCAAACTATTCTTCATGAGCAGCAGATTGACAAGGTTTTCCGTGCTGCCATCGAAGCCTGCGAGGAAGCGATACAAAGCTCTCTGGACGCTGCAGAAACGGTAGTCGGCAGAGATGGTCATTGCAGGTATAGCTTGAAGGAAACGGTAACAGAACTGAAAAAGAATCAGGCCAATAGGAACCATTATAAAGTATGAGAAAGGGTGATGCTTGAAATTGCTTCACCCTTTTTTACTATGCATCAGCTATTGACATTTTGATGTACTTTTGCAGATTTGAATCACAGCAATAGATATAGCACCCCTTCATTCCTCTAGTCATTAACGTGTAATACGTATTCAGTATAATCTGTCGCTCCATATGTTTTGCCTTCTCCGGATTCTCACGATACAGCTTTTTCAGTCCCTTTACAGAAGAATCCGTTTTCGCTCTCTGCTTATAGTCAGTCACAAGCTCATTGTTTTCATAACGGAGATCTTCTCCTATGATAACTCCTACATAATCAAATTCAAGCCCCTGTGTTGTATGAATGCACCCTACTTGATGAATGGACCCTTCACTGATTGCATATGGATCACTAGCATCCAGATTCCAGCTCATTTTAAAATCACCAATCTCAATATCATTGTGATTCGGATCATTTCTACCGGCTTTTTCCCATTCCCAGCAATATCCCGCCAATATTCTGGCTTTCCCTGATCCATCGTTTTTTTCACAAATCATAGCTCTTAATTCATTTGGATCATCAATGACACGAAAATCAAAGTTGATATCCTTGAAATTGAAATTTGCTGTTTCTTCCAGCTGCAGCATATTTCTTACCCAAGCAAGGTATCCATCCGATCCGTTACAGCGAAATTGTGAATGCAATTCATATTGTATCACCTCCGCATTTTGTAGCTGTGCCTGTTTTTGAAACTCGGAGATACTTCCAAAATCACGAAAATGAACACGCTGATAGGGATCGATAAAGAAAACAGTAAAGAGCGATGATCTTATCAGCTCCTGTATCTGGTTTTCACCTTTTTGAAACATACCTGATTTTTCTCTTAATCTGTGCGCTTCATCCACAATCAAAAAATCATAATCATCCGGCTGCTGCTGATAAAATTTATCCGGGGCAGCGAACAGCGATTTGATTTTGTTTTTCTTCATTTTACCAGCAAGTCTGTCCATATAAACATTGCGCGGAGCCGCATTCTTTGTTATATATTGTCCAAACATGTCTTCCTTCAACAGATTCACCATCGCATTTACAGCAATCACAGACTTCCCTGTTCCTGAGCCGCCTTTTGCAATCATTACCCGTTTCCTTTTATCCTTTTGACACAATTTGGCCATATAAAGGATTTCTTCAAAGACCACTTTCTGTGTATCCAGCATTGTAAATTCCTGATTTCCATCCAGCATTGAAGAAATGCAGTCCTGAAGACTTTTAGAAGGCCGAATTCTGCCATTCTCTATAAGAAACAGCACTTCCTTATGATCCCCTTGTTTCAAATGCTTTTTGATAAACTCCCGCAGTCTTGGAATCTCTCCCTGTGTGAATAATGGTGATTTTTCAATACATGCATTATAAATTGGATTTATGATATTTTGCTCTTTCCTTAAGTCATAATTATGCAGATATGCACAGGGGTACAGCTGTATGTCTTTTTTTCCTACTTCTTCAATATAATCATTCATATGCTGTACATAAGACCAGGCCTGATAACAGGGATGTACAACGCGATGCACTCCTTTTCCCAGTGCTGTCATCACCTCGGTATTTATCAAATCCTCGCGGTCGAATACCGTTTCCACACGCTCCCACTGCTTTAGCTCGATGATAATAGCACTTGCTTTCCCATCATGATTATATCCGGACATAATAAAATCCACACGCTTGTTCGTTTTGGGAATATTGTATTCAATAGCTACACCGCAGGTATCGGGTATATTCGGATCATTTAATACCTTATACATATATTGAAGTGAATTTTTCCACGAGGTTACTTCTTTTTTACTCGTATGGATATGCATATGCTCATAAAGCTTTTCCTCTAAGAGATGAGGTATTTTATCAAGGTCCATGTCCATTCTGAAATCATATTTTGTCCCTTCGTATATTAACATATGTAATTACCTCCAAAATTACAGGCTATTTTAACATTCTCTTACATTATACCTTAAATATCCATTTATTCAAAGAAACATTGACATTGACATGCCTTCATGTAAGCGCTATGATTACATAGACAGGGGTGGGAGTATGAACATATTGGCACATATAAATAGCAATCAGGAAATGCAGTCATTACAGGAGCATAGTATCAATACCTTTGCGGCGATTGAAGAATACGCAGCAGCAAGAGGTCTTACAAATTGCATGAAGCTGGCTGCTTTTTTGCATGACTGCGGGAAGGCTTCCAAGGAATTTCAGAAATACATAACCAAAGCAGCATTGGAAAATATATTCCTTCCTAAGGTGAATCATTCTTCAGCCGGCGCGCAGATTCTGCTTGAGGTGTGCAGATCTTACAGTGATATGAGTGAGTGTCTGGTAAAACTCATGTTAGCAAATGCAATTGTTTCTCATCATGGGTTATGTGATTTCATAAATGTGCATGGTGATAATGCCTTGCGCAGCCGGTGTTATCCGGAAAAAGCATTGGATATGGAACACATTACCGCCTTTATGAATGACTTTATTTCCACAGAGGAATTGGAATATCTTTTCCGTGCAGCGCATAAGGAACTTTCGATCTATCTTGCAAATTTCATGAAGCAAAAAACGGCTCAAGATGCGAAGGATTATTATTTTTATATTGGAGCTTTACAACGACTTCTTATGTCTTTACTAATTCATGGAGATCGTGAAGATACTCGCAATTTCATGGAACACACACAAACAATCGTTTATACAGAAGATACTATATGGCAAGCAGCAACAGATAAGCTTGAGAGTCATTTAGCTGAGATAACTGCAAATTCCTCTATCAGTACAATCAATGAATTACGCACTAGTATCTCTAATCAGTGTAAAGCATTTAGCAGCCATTCTCCTGGTATTTATCGTTTGTCCTGTCCAACTGGCTCAGGTAAAACACTAGCATCACTTCGTTATGCTCTACATCATGCGAAAAAATACCATAAGAAGCATATCATTTATGTTGCACCCTTTAAGACCATATTGGAACAAAATGCGGAAGTGATGAAGCAATTTTTCAATGAAGATTTTGTTTTGGAGCATCATTCCAATATTATCCCATCTCAATATACAGATTATGATTACTACAGTTCCTCCTGGAATAAGCCCGTAATTTTGACGACAGCAGTTCGTCTGTTCGATGTGATGTTTAAAGATCGAACAACGGATGTACGCAGGTTTCATCAGTTAGCCGACTCTGTACTCATTATAGATGAAGCTCAGAAAATACCAGTTCAAACAATATCGATGTTTAATGAAATGATGAACTTTCTTGCTTATAATTGTAATACTACGGTGGTATTATGTACGGCAACACAGCCATTATTGGAAACTACCACCTATCCTATCAAGTTGGCTTCAGAATCTGAAATTGTAAAACAGACAAAGGAAATGCAGGAACAATTTAAGCGTGTCCATATAGAAGATGCCTGTCGCAGGGGCGGCTATTCAATTGCTGATTTATCGAATTTTATATATCAAAAGCTGGAGCCGGGCACCAGTATGCTGGTGATTGTCAATACAAAAGCAGATGCACGAAACTTATATCGCGCCTGTGAGCAGCATCATGAGATAGACAGGCTTTATCTATATCATTTATCCACGAGCATGTGTCCGGAGCATCGCCATCGTACATTGGAGGATTTAAAAGAGCATATGGAACAAAAAGATACTGTGTTGTGTATAGCGACTAATCTGATCGAAGCAGGAGTCGATATAGATTGTGATGTTGTCATACGTTCCCTATGCGGACTTGATAGTATTCTTCAAGCTGCCGGCAGATGCAATAGAAACGGTAAAAATCCAGAGTTAGGGACTGTCTATCTCATCAATTCCAATGAAGAGCATATCGAAAAACTTAAGGATGTAAAAAAAGGACAGGATGAGACAAATATCCTCCTGTCACAGCTACATGCTTCAAAGGAAGGAAATCGTGTAGATGAGCTTTTAACGCTATCCTTTATACGACAGTATTATGATTCTTATTTATTTAATCGCAGACAGGATACAGAATATTCAACAAAGATTGATAATCGTAAAGTTTCCTTATTTGAGCTATTATCGCGAGCAAGAAATATAAAAGATTCTGACAATCTCTCTCATCCTTGTCTGGGTCACGCATTAAAGAGTGCGGGAATGGCATTTGAAATGATTGATTCTCAGAGTATTGGTGTTTTGGTACCATACGGAGATGGCAAGAAACTAATTGATCAGCTGAATAGTTCCATTAGCAATGCAGAAAAGTATGCACTACTTGATAAGACACAGCGCTTTATGGTAAATGTTTATGAACACAAGTATAAGGAACTGGAGAAGGAAGATATGATTTATCAGCTTGAGTTTAACGGCATGCTGGTTTTGAGGAATGGATTTTATAAGAAGGATACAGGGTTGGAGGTTAGGAAGGAGTTGGAGGATATGTTTGTGTAAAAAGAAAAAGGCATTTAGCCTTTCCTAAAACATATATTTACCAATATACACAAACATTTAGATCCACAGTCCTTAACTGACTACCATATTATAAGGTAAATTCAAGACTAAGTCAAAATAGAAATAAGTTCGAATAGAGTAAAAAAGTTATGGGATTAAAATCATTCACATATATCTTAAACACAGATTCAATAAGAGTGCATTAAATAAGGGTATAGAAGTACATTCGTATTACCAACATTAAATAATCTTCGTTTATTTAATTGTATCTTGATTATACTAATTTTCAAGTTTCTGTTATATATTTCAACTTAATATAGAAAATTCCATAAACTTTTTTACTCTATTATAAATTCATTTTTTAACTTCGTTTGTGTATAATTGAAAATATTGTTTTGGGTCACCTTTTAATTTATTTTTTAAATAAAGCTTGTAAAAACAAAAATTATATGATAGGCTTACCTTGTAATTGATGATAGGGCTTACATGGCCACATTATTCAATTCTGCTTATTATCACATGTTAGGAGGTGTGAACTTTAATTCATGGAAAAGCTTACTGAAAGAAGAGATGAAGAAAAAGATGATGGCTATGTGCTGCTGCATAAAGGTTTTATGAATATAACCTTAAGAATTATATATTGCTTAGTCATCGCACTCATCTACGCACTCTTCAAATCAATTTCGATTTTAAATACAATATGACGTATTTAAAACATCATATTGTATTATAAAATAAATTTATTAGAAAGAAGGTGAAAAAATGAAAAAGAAAAACGAAATCACATTTTGCGTAAAAAGTAAATATGCTCTTTTTTCAGATCCTCTCAATCGTGTATCTGGCGAGAAGTTTTCTTATCAAATTCCAACATATGAAGCTTTAAAGGGAGTTGTTAAAAGTATTTACTTTAAGCCGACAATCAGCTGGTTTATTGATGAAGTTCGCATTATGAATGAGATTCAATTCACAACACAAGGTATTCGACCAATCAATTACCACGGAGGTAATACTCTCTCCTACTACACCTATTTAACAGATGTTGAATATCAGGTAAAAGCACACTTTGAATGGAATCTACACCATGAAGAATTAGAAAAAGATCGTAATGAGAATAAACATTGGTTAATCGCAAAGCGCATGGTTAATCGTGGTGGACGAAGGGATGTATTTCTTGGTACGCGTGAATGTCAGGCGTATGTAGAACCATGTGAATTTGGTGAAGGAAAAGGTTTTTATGATGACCATACCATAGTGCCTTTCAGTACTATGGTTCATGGATTCATCTACCCAGACGAATGGTTGCATGAAGAAGAAAAAGGCAAACTGATTGCGACTTTTTGGACACCAGTCATGAAAAAAGGTATTATTACATTCATCCGCCCTGAACAATGTGCAATCAGGCGTATTGTAGGAACCGGCGATATCAAGAGATTTGAAAAAGATATCAATTTTAAGAGTGTTGAACATGAGGAAGGAGGTGAATTGCATGAGTTGGGCGAGTAAATTACTAGAAACCTATGATATATGTCAGAGTGAAGTGGGCAAGGAAAGTGAAACAGGGATGTTATTACCGCTTAGCCATCTAACTACAAAAGCACAGATTGAAGTTGTTTTGGATGAAAACGGAAAATTTATCCATGCAATAGAAATTCCTAATGATGATGCCGTCACTGTCATTCCTGTGACTGAGGATTCAGCGAGTAGATCAAGCGGTATTACGCCTCATCCTTTACACGATAAGCTAATTTATATCTCAAAAGATTATGCAGAGTATACTGGTAAACGAAACGATCCGCATGTTCTTGCACACCAAAGTCTTCTAAAACAATGGATAGATTCTTCTTACACCCACTCTAGCATTATACCAATCTATCAATATCTTGAACAAGGTACACTCATCTCTGACTTGATCTCTTGCGATATCTTAAAATTAGATGGAGAACAATTGGATAAGAAATATAAAATCCAGAAAACAGTTGTTCAAACAGAAGCTTTTGTCCGCTTTAAAATCAGAGGTATACAAAAACGAATTGTTGAACCATGGTGTGACAAAATGCTATTCGATACCTACCACAAATTCTATACCAGTCTACATACCGACGAGGATCTCTGCTATATAACAGGTAAAATGATGTATTGCACAGAAAAACATCCTGCGAAACTTCGTCAAGGAAAAGATAAAGCTAAGTTAATTTCTACTAATGATGCAAACGGTTTTACATATCGCGGCAGGTTTGTTTCTAAAAAAGAAGCGATTTCCATTGGATATGAAACATCTCAGAAAATTCATAATGCTTTGCGATGGTTGATACAAAAACAGGCATATAAGCAAAATGGACAAACGATTTTGGTATGGAATGCACACTGTGATAACATTATGACGGCATTCGCATTAGACGAAAGCTTATTTCCTGCTTTACCGGACAAAGTAGATACAGAAGAAGATTACGCACAACGTGTAAATAAAGCAATTGACGGTTATAGGCAGAATATCAGCGATCATAATGATAACATCGTCATCATGGCAATGGATGCTGCTACGATTGGTAGATTTTCAATAACCTACTATCAGGAAATAGATGCTTCTACATACTACAAACATCTACAGAACTGGTTTACATATTGTAGCTGGCCTCAATACTCAAAAGCTGATTATATGAGCGATGTAATGACCCCAATTCCCAGAGAAATCATTTCTTGTGCATATGGGACATTACGTGGTGCATTCTTTGAAGTGGATGATCAGTTGATGACACTGCAGATGGGACGCTTACTGCCATGTATTTCTGAAGGGAAACCTATTCCGGATGATTTTATCATTCGACTTAACAATCAGATAAAGACCATGTCAACGAATACGAAGTATAACTGGAATAAATGTATAGGTATACTGTGTGCAGTATTCAAAAAATACTGTTACGATAGAGAAGGAGTGAATTGGAGTGTGAATATTATGGAAAACAAAAAATTAGCTAAATCAAATATCCCCTATTTATTAGGAAGAATTCTTGCAATATATGATGCAATTGAACAATATGCTTTAAACATTCAAAAGGAAGATCGTCCAACAAATGCAATGCGTTTATACGCACCATTTCAAGAACATCCATTTGTAACGCTTACTACGCTAGATAAGAAAATCAGACCTTATGTTGAGAAACTAGGAAAAAAATGTGATTATCTTCTTTCAATGAAACAGGACTTAATGGAAGAGTTACACGCAGTAATGGATATGGAATCTATAGAACACATTCAAAATTTAAACGCTTATTTTGTTATTGGTTTTGATTGTCAGAGAAATGAAATCAAACGAATCAATACTGAAAGAAAAGAAAAAAACAAACAAAAGGAGGAGTCTAAATCATGACAGCATTTACAAACAAAGTCGATTTCGCAGTTATTTTCACAGTAAATAAAGCAAATCCGAATGGTGATCCACTTTCAGGGAATCAGCCTAGAATCGATTTTAAAGGATTTGGAGAAGTATCTGACGTATGTATTAAACGGAAAATCAGAAACCGTCTGCAGGATATGGGAGAAAATATCTTCGTCCAATCTGATGAAAGAAGCAGCGATGGATTCAAAAGCTTAAGTGAACGTGCTTCTAATAATAAGGAATTAAAAGCGGTTTTAAAGGATCGTGAAGCTTATGCTGCAGCTGCCTGTAAACAATGGACCGATGTCAGAGCATTTGGGCAGGTCTTCGCATTTAAAACGAATAATGTTTCTGTAGGTGTAAGAGGTCCTGTTTCTATAAGAACTGCAGAAAGTATCAATCCAGTTGTAACAACCGATATGCAGATAACAAAGAGCGTAAATAGTGAGCCATCTGAAAAACGTTCCTCTGACACTATGGGAATGAAGCACCGTGTTGATTTTGGTTTATATGTATGTAAAGGAAGCATCAATCACCAGCTGGCAGAAAAAACAGGTTTCAGTGAAGAGGATGCTGAGAAAATCAAAGAAGCTTTATGTTCCCTGTTCATGAACGATGCCTCCAGTGCAAGACCGGAAGGAAGCATGGAAGTTTGTAAGGTATATTGGTGGAAGCATAATTGTTTAGCAGGACAATACAGTTCAGCAAAAGTACACAATTCTTTAAAGGTTGAGGTAAAAAATGATGTGGATACGCCAAATTGCTTTGAAGATTTCACAATCACGTTATCTCCATTAGAAGGTCTAGAACCAGAAATTTATGATGGAATATAATGAAGACGAATTTTTAATGCTTTCAGGTATTCAGCATTTTGCATTTTGCCGCCGTCAATGGGCACTCATACATATTGAACAACAGTGGGCAGAGAATTACCGTACGATAGACGGTCAGATTTTTCATGAGAATGCACATAATGGTGCATTCTCTGAAACAAGAAATGGAATACTCATACGTAGAGGACTTTCTGTATTTTCAAGGACTATGGGTATTAGTGGTATTTGTGATATTGTAGAATTTCATCCATCAGAAGAAGGTATTTCTATTTCAAAAGATTCTAAACGCTATCTTCCTTTCCCTATTGAATATAAAAGAGGAGAACCTAAACAATATCAAGCTGATGACTTGCAATTATGTGCACAGGCAATGTGTTTGGAAGAAATGCTTTTGTGTAAGATTGAAAAGGGTTATCTATTTTATGGAGAAACAAGACGAAGAACTGAAGTTTTATTTTTTTCTGACATGCGCAGTACAGTTAAAGCATTTTGTGAAGAAATGCATAAACTGTATTTAAAGCAATATACTCCTAAAGTAAAAATATCTAAAAAATGCAATGCATGTTCTTTAAAAGATATCTGTCTTCCTAAACTGAATCAAAATCCTTCTGTTGACGAATACTTTGATAAATATTTAGGAGATAAAGGTATATGAAAAAACTTTTGAACACACTGTATATAACAACACCTAGGACCTATTTATCGTTGGATGGTGAAAACATTATCGCCACAAAAGAAGATAAATCTGTGTCGAGGTTTCCCTTACATAACATGGAAGGGATTGTTGGATTTGGTTTTACAGGCGTAAGTCCTGCACTTATGGGGAAATGTGCAGATATGGGAATATCATTAACATTTATGACAATGCATGGAAGATTTCTTGCTAGAGTTGTTGGAGAGGAACGTGGAAACGTCCTGTTGCGGAAAGAACAATTCAGAATATCTGAATCAAGCGAAAAACGTCTAGCATATGCAAAAAACATGATAACAGCAAAGCTAATCAATTCCAGAAATATATTACTTCGTGCCAAACGAGATTATGGTATGAGAATAGATGTTGAAAAAATCGAAACAGCAGCTGAAACGATCAGATTATCTGCAAAAGAAGCTAGAAAAGCGGATTCTGCAGACACTTTAAGAGGAATCGAAGGCAATGCAGCAAATTGTTACTTCCATGTATTTGATGATTTAATTCTCCAACAGAAAAATGATTTCTATTTTCATGGTAGAAATAAACGACCTCCGCTAGATAATGTTAATGCTCTTCTTTCCTTCACGTATACACTTTTAGCAAAGGATGTCACATCAGCGCTTGAATCTGTTGGCTTAGATCCTTATGTTGGATTTTTACATACTGATCTTCCTGGACGCACCTCTTTAGCATTAGATTTAATGGAAGAATTACGCTCAATTCTGGCTGATCGTTTTGTTTTATCACTAATAAATATGAATATAGTAAATGCTGATGGATTTACAAAAACCGATAGTGGCGCTGTTTATATGGATGATACGACTAGAAAAGCGGTTCTGTCTTCATGGCAAAAGAAAAAACAGGAAACGATAAAGCACCCATTCCTTGATCAAAAGATAGAGTGGGGTTTGGTTCCTTACGTTCAGGCGCTGTTACTTGCTAGAACAATTCGTGGCGATTTACCTGAATATCCACCGTTTTTATGGAAGTGATGAGAAATACTTGTTATAATAACTTATGATGTCAACACCCAAAACAGCGCAGGTAAAAAAAGATTAAGGAACGTTGCTAAAGTATGTGTGAATTATGGTCAAAGAGTTCAAAATTCAGTTTTTGAATGTGTTATGGATCAAGCGAAATGCAGAGAGGTTAAACACAAGCTTACTGGATTAATTGATAAAGAACATGATAGTTTAAGATTTTACTATTTAGGTAACAATTACAAAAATAAAGTAGAACATATAGGAGTTAAGCCCAGCTTCAATGTTGAAGAAGACGTATTGTTTATATGAATTATTTTGCGCGAACCGTAAGCTCACATGAGATCCCTGGGAGGTTCGCGCCTTAAAATTGCGTTTTATCGCATTTTGTAACAGCTTTTTCATTTCCATAACCAATAATAGTTATGAAAAGAAATGATTTTGTTACAAACGTCTTAAAATGCAATAATTTTCACTGTCTAGCCTCGTCTGAGGCTAGCGTATCTAAATATGATGGTGATGGCAATCGGTACAGGATAAGAGCGTCTAGCCTCGTCTGAGGCTAGCGTATCTAAATTCTGAGATGTTGTCCATGAGTGTATTTACAAGTTGTCTAGCCTCGTCTGAGGCTAGCGTATCTAAATAGGAATCGTGGTCAAACTATTTACACCACGACCGAGTCTAGCCTCGTCTGAGGCTAGCGTATCTAAATATGATGAGTATCCGGATGCACAGATATATACAAACGTCTAGCCTCGTCTGAGGCTAGCGTATCTAAATGTAGGAGTGATTTAGTGAAAAGCTGATCTTCAGTTGTCTAGCCTCGTCTGAGGCTAGCGTATCTAAATAGGTGTGACAAAATTTAATTTAATTACATTATATGTCTAGCCTCGTCTGAGGCTAGCGTATCTAAATACTGATTCTTTTTTTCGATTGATTGTCAAAATAATGTCTAGCCTCGTCTGAGGCTAGCGTATCTAAATAGATATGTGTCACTGCTGCTGTTCCCATTTCCAAGTCTAGCCTCGTCTGAGGCTAGCGTATCTAAATTTCTTTCTTCTGTATAACCTTCTTTGCAAACATGTCTAGCCTCGTCTGAGGCTAGCGTATCTAAATATGCCTTATAAGCGTCGTAGGTGTGTGATTGCTAATGTCTAGCCTCGTCTGAGGCTAGCGTATCTAAATTACGAAATGCAACCAACCCGCAAAAGATATGAGATGTCTAGCCTCGTCTGAGGCTAGCGTATCTAAATCCATCTACACTGGCCAGATTATCGAAGAATAAAAAGTCTAGCCTCGTCTGAGGCTAGCGTATCTAAATCTTTAGCCTCTTTATGCCAGTGCTTAACATCCTCCTGTCTAGCCTCGTCTGAGGCTAGCGTATCTAAATACTCTGACCTCTGACAAATGACATTGTAATATATAGTCTAGCCTCGTCTGAGGCTAGCGTATCTAAATTTCAAGCTGTTTTTCAACATCTGGAAACGGTGTTGGTCTAGCCTCGTCTGAGGCTAGCGTATCTAAATCAGTGATTCGACGTTTATTGTCGCAACATATTTGGTCTAGCCTCGTCTGAGGCTAGCGTATCTAAATATATGTATTGAGTATGTAAACACAATGTTAAGAGGTCTAGCCTCGTCTGAGGCTAGCGTATCTAAATCGAATTTGCCAATGGAATCATATATAGATGCAGTGAGTCTAGCCTCGTCTGAGGCTAGCGTATCTAAATATGACTTTAACCTCTCTCTTACATCAAAAGTACAGTCTAGCCTCGTCTGAGGCTAGCGTATCTAAATTGTTATGCCATGTACTCGTTCCATTACGACTTTGTCTAGCCTCCTCTGAGGCTAGACATTTTAAGCTTAGACAAAAAAAGCACAGCACTCCTTCTAATGCTTTAATATATATGCCTATCTATGAGATGTACTGTACCTGTATGTAATTGTATTTGATTACGAGTAATTCAACTAGGAAATGATGGAAGTGAGCCATTCGTAGATAAAGTTCCATCAATTACTATTTTTGCAAGTGAATCAGCGTTACTGCAAAATTTTTAGCCATTTAAATCTGGATATTTTATTCTATAACGCACACAGTGATGCAGTACATGAAGGTTACATATAGATATGTACAGAAAAAGAATATATTGATATGCATCTTCCTTTTTAAGTACTTAAAAACTTAATGAGCGCAAAGCAGCATAAAGCTCCAATTGTAGTTAAGAATGTTCCTATTAAGTACTTTTCTTGAAAATGATTTTTATTATTATTGATATCCTTATATCTAACTAAAGTTTTTGCAGCAATAATAAAACCTATGGTAGAAATAGAAATTAAAGATACATAATAAAAAAAATATAATTCTCTCTAAATATCCTATATATGTACCAATTTTTAACTCGTTATTACATTTCTCTTCTTTGAAGATAACTTTAAAGGCCAATGAAATTAGTACGCCAGTTGGTTTCACTAATATTAATATCGCTAAAATTGATATTAAAGCCATATTCGCTCTTTTTCTTTGTATTTATTTTTCAGTTTAACAGAGCAAACATCAATTAACAGATGAGATATGGAAAATAATAAATAATAACATATTATACATTATCAAGTTCCTCAATCAGCCAACAAGCAACAGAAAAATCAATTTTTCTATTTTCATCTATCTTTCCTAAGCGAATATGTTTATCAATATTTTGACGTGTAGTTCCTAATATTCCTGAAATCATTGTAGACATTCCCTTCTTCCCTGTATTTTCCACTAACATATTACTATCCTCTAAAAGTTCGCGTAATGGCATAAAATATACTTGATCAATATCATTTGATATAACTATGTTGTTTTTTAATTCTCCCTTGGGAAAACTTCCGATTCTTGCATAACTCAAAGATTGCATAGGTACTATATTAGCTTTCATCTCTAATATAAAATTTAATTGGTCTTTAAATTCAATGTACGAAACCATAATGTTTTCATCGAAAATCGGATATAATAATTCAGCAATTAATTTAACATTTTGTGCATTCAACGATTGTTGCCTTTGAAGAAGTTGTGACGAGTATATTTCCAATTTTCATTATCAAATGCTAATTCTCCATATCCAATTCCTGCCCTAATTTTAACTGGATAATAAATCATCATGCAAAATCGAACACATAAATACGCGGCCAATGATTCATAAAACAAGCCTTGAATTTCATCCCCTGCACTAAACATTAATGGTTTCTTTAAAGATTTATAAAATATTTTATTCAAGTACATAATAATACATTTCATAAATTCTTGTATTTCATTACGATTTTTATATTTCCTAGCATCAACTATGTCGATCATAATAGAATAATATTTTTTATTTGACAATGTCTTCACCTCATAATTCAAGTATTTGGTAAACAGACAAATAACGCAACCCAAATAGGTTGCGTTACTTTTTATTTGTTAAGACGCATATGCGGGAATAACAACACTTCCCGTATTGTCTGCGAATTTGTCAACAGCATCACCAGTCTGTCAATTCCCAATCCAACACCACCAGTTGGCGGCAGACCATACTCCAATGCCTCCACATAATCCGTATCCATCTCATTTGCCTCATCATCCCCCAGATCACGCAGCTTCAGCTGATTCTCAAAGCGCTCTCTTTGATCAATCGGATCATTCAGCTCCGAAAACGCATTCGCATACTCATGCCCGTCAATAAACAGCTCATAGCGATCCGCAAATCTAGGATCCTGTGCATTCTTCTTCGCAAGCGGACTGATTTCCACCGGATGCCCATATACATACGTAGGCTGAATCAGCGTTTCCTCAACATACTTCTCAAAAAACAGATTGATGATATGCCCTACACTGTTATGCTTCTTCTCAACCTCGATATCATGCTCCTTCGCAATTGCACATGCATCCGCAAAGCTCATCTCCTGCCAGAAATCAACACCGCATGCCTCCTTGATACCATCCACCATATGTAATCTCTTAAACGGCGCCTTCAAAGAAATCGTCTTATCCTGCCATTCGATTTCTGTCGTTCCGCATACCTTCTCCGCAACATGATTCAACAAACCTTCCACCAGATCCATCATCCCGTTCAGATCAGAATATGCCACATAGGCCTCCACCGTTGTAAACTCCGGATTGTGTGTAGCATCCATTCCCTCGTTACGGAATAATCTACCAATCTCATATACACCCTCAAGACCACCGACAATCAGTCTCTTCAAAGGCAGCTCTGTTGCGATACGCAGATAAAACGGCATATCCAGTGTATTGTGATGCGTCACGAACGGTCTTGCACTTGCTCCGCCCAGAATCGGCTGCAGCACTGGTGTCTCCACCTCCACCAAGCCTTCATTATCCAGATAATTCTGAATAGCACGGATGATTCTAGGTCTTGTCAATGCGATACGCTTGCTGTTTTCATTCGTGATCAAATCCACATAACGGCGACGGAAACGCTCTTCCACGTCCTGTAAGCCATGATACTTCTCAGGCAGTGGGCGCAGTGCCTTCGTCAGATGCGTATACACCTCAGCCTTTACAGAAAGCTCTCCATGATTTGTCTTCATGACCTTTCCTTCGATTCCAACAATATCCCCAAGATCTGACTTCTTGAACACCTCATAGGCCTCTTCACCAATGACATCCTTACGAACATAAATCTGAATCTGTCCGTCGATATCCTGAATATGCATGAAGCCGGCCTTTCCCTGCCGTCTCTTCGTCATGATACGTCCTGCAATTTTCACTGTCAAATCTTTTTCTTCCAGCTCTTCCTTCGTACAGTCTTCATACGCTGCACGGATTTCTCCGGATTTGTGTGTTCTCTGATATGCATGCCCAAACGGCTCAATGCCCATGGCACGCAGATCTTCCATTTTCTGTCGACGGATAACTTCCTGTTCAGTTAACTTTTCCATAATCTGCTCCTTTGCTATTTCCATATAAAAAGCTCTCTTCCAATATAGGGACGAGAGCTTCATCGTGGTACCACCCTAATTCGCCGGCAGGTTTCCCCGCGCAGCCTTAGTGACTGTGTTTCAAGTCTCTTCGTAACGTGAAGGAAACGTCCTGATTGGATAGCTCCAAGTCTTTATTTCCTGCAGGTTCCACTGCTGCACTCTCACCAAACGTGCATACTCTCTGAAAGCTTTCACAAACAGTACTCTCTTATCACAGCCATATTTACGATTATGATTATATAGACAAACCCTGCCTTTGTCAATCGAAAACTCCTTAAAATTACTGATAAAACAAGGCTTTCCTTGATTCCTTCCCTACCGTAAAAGGTTTATGAATACCATGGCCTTTCAAATGCTACAGCACTTCATACTAGCCCTTCAGCTATCGCTCATGGACACGATATTTCAAGAATATGCAGCTTCCCTGTTACCATCATCAAAGCGCTTTGTCATCCACCTGATCCAGATAGCTGCGCACGGCCTTCATGACATCCTTTAAACACCCATCCGCAAATGGCACCTTCAGATTCGCTGCCGCCACGATTTGCGTAAATGTCTTTGTTCCACCTATCTGGCAGATACGATAATAATCCTCAAATGCGGTTTCATCCTTCTGATACAGGCGATACCAGAACTGTAATGCACACACCTGCGCCAGTGTATAATCAATATAATAGAATGGTGTCATAAAGATATGACTCTGACGGAACCACCATCCGCCATTCTCCAGAAATTCACAGTCTGTGTAATCCTTATGCGGCAGATACTGCTTCTCCAATCTTCTCCAGGTCTGCCGTCTTTCCACCGGTGTCATTTCCGGATGCTCATACACCTCGTGCTGGAAATGATCCACCAGAACGCCGTAAGGAATGAACTTAGCAGCACCCCCCAGATGCAGAAAACGATACTTATCCGCATCCTCCTCAAAGAAGGTTTCCATCCATGGCCAGGTAAAGAATTCCATACTCATAGAATGAATTTCACAGCTCTCATAGGTTGGCCAGATACACTCCACCGGTCGGATTCCCATGGAGGTAAACACCTGAAAGGCATGTCCTGCCTCATGAGTGAGAACCTCCGCATCATGGCTTGTCTTATTGAAATTACTGAAAATAAACGGAGAGTGATCCTCAGCAAACACGGTACAATAGCCTCCGCCTGCCTTCCCCTTTTTACTGTCAAGATCCAGCAAATCATGCTCCACCATGAAATCAAAGAATGCTCCACAGCGTGCATCCAGCTCATGATACATTGTATTAGCCCGTGCAATCATTTCCTGTGTATCGTATTTCGGTGTCGGATTGCCGCTCGCAAATTCATATTTTTCATCATATACATGCAGTCTGTCATAGCCTAAACGTTCCCGCTGCCGTTCATATAATGCATTGCATAACGGTACGACATCCTCCAGAACCTGCCGGCGGTAATTTGCCACATCCTCCTTCTTGTAATCAAAGCGGCACTGCAGCATATATGCCAGCTCTACATAATTCTTATAGCCCAGCTTTTTCGCCATGCGATCGCGTACCTTAACCATGCGGTCATATAAATCATCAATCTCGTCCTGCTGTGACTGCATCCATCCCCAGTATGCCTGGGTAGCTCGTTTCCGAATGTCCCGATCAGCGCACTCCATTTTTACACCAAGCTCTGATAAGGTATAGATATCACCATCGAAGGGAATCTGTGCACTGGCAATCAGTTTCTGATAACTGCTCTGCAAGCGGTTTTCCTCCTGCAGCTCTTCAATGATTTCATCACAAAAGCTCTTCTGTGCAAACTCCGCAAGCAAAAAATAGGTTTCCGGAACATCCTTTTTCAACTCCTTGGCAAATGGAGAAGCCAGTACCTCTCTGTCAAACGCCGTTGTCAGGGACTTCATCTTCGGCATTGCCTCATCCCAGTAATCGTTTTCTGCCTGATAAAAGGGATCTGCCGTATTGATTGTATAGCGGACATAGCAGATATTATACATCGTATCCAGATGCTCAAATGCCCGTTTCCCCTCATCAAATGCTTTCTTAAAGCTTTGGTAATCCTTTGCTTCCTTCAGCCTCGTGCCTGCCTGCTGCATCGCCTCTGCATAAGCCTCATAGCTGTAACGCTCATACTTATAATCCTTAAATTTCATGCTATCACCTCATGAATCATTATACGAGAAATTTCATGTAAAAGATATCCAAACAATGTGAAAATATGTCTCTTTCCTTTTGTTTATTGGATATGTGCACACATATCCTGATCCCTTCGTACAAATAAAGGGAGTGTTGACCAGGGGAATCCACGGCAGTTTTCAACAGAAATACAGGAATACATGCTGGAACATTGTTCACATATGCTTTCTAAATATAATATTGTCAGTAGTTAAGGTATATGGATAAAAGATATGATTCTTCTATACCACTATGTAAAAAGAAAAAACCGTTTGAAACGGCTGTTCATTCGTTACAGGCACTATCCCTGTAACATAATGAACTATCACCAGTTCAACGGTTTCCCTGTTTATACTGTTCTCGCATTCTCGCATACTCTGCTTCATATGCGGATAAAATGTTTTGCATTTCCTCGTAGGTTTCAATTTTGGTCAGCTGATCCTTGAGCTGATGGCTCTTTGGCAGCCCCTTCACATACCAGGCAGCGTGCCCGCGCATTTCACGAATACCGACGAATTCACCCTTTAGATTACACAGGCGTTTTGCGTGCAGTCTGGCCATTGCGAATTTTTCCTCCAGCGTTACCTCCGGCATATGCTTACCACAATCCAGATAATGAACAATATCCTTAATCAGCCAGGGATCGCCCAAAACACCGCGGCCGATCATGACAGCATCACTGCCGGTTTCCTTCAGCATGCGCACTGCATCCTCACCGCTTCGCACATCACCGTTTCCCATTACAGGAATGGATACAGCTTCCTTCACCTTTTTAATATAGGACCAGTCTGCGCAGCCTTCATACATCTGTTTTCTGGTTCGTCCATGCACAGCAAGTGCCTGCACTCCGACAGACTCCAGACCACGGGCAAGCTCAAGACATGTAATCTGATCCATATCCCAGCCGATTCGCATTTTTACGGTAACCGGCTTCTTTACACTCTGTACAACAGCCCTGCTCATTTCCACAGCATGATCGACATCCTTCATCAGGGCGCTTCCCGCAAAGGATTTCACAATTTTTGTGACAGGACATCCCATATTGATATCAATGATATCACAATCGGTTTTTTCATCCAGAAATTTTGCGGCATACACCATTGTCTCTATATCATGTCCGAATATCTGCATGGCCAGGGGATGCTCCTGTTCCTCAACATCCGTCATTCCTACGGTTTTTTCATTATCATAATACAGCGCCTTATCCGAAACCATCTCCGTATAAATAAGTCCGGCACCGAATTCCTTGCAGATTACGCGAAAGGCAGGATTGGATATCCCGGCCATCGGTGCGATTACCACTTGATTCGGTATCATGATATCTCTGATTTTCCAGCTGTTATTTGGCATGTGTCTCGATAAACCTTTCCAGCTCCAGGAGCTCTTCCTCGCTGAATTGATATTTCTCTCCACAGAAATTACAGGTGATTTCACAGCCGTGATCCTCTTCGATCATCTGCTGGCGTTCTTCCTTTGGAAGGGTTGTCAGAACACGCTTCATGGTTGCACGATCACATTTACAGCGGAATTCAATATCCTGTCCTGTCAGGATTCTGACATCGTCAAACAGATCACGCAGAATATCCTCCAGACTGGCGTATTCCTGAATCATGGTGGACATATGCTTTAGATTTGCCACAATCTGTTCCACCTTAACGATATCCGCTTCCTCTGCGTCCGGAAGCATCTGGATAATCATGCCACCTGCAGAAAGGATGGAATTGTCGGTATTAACGAGCACACCGACACTGACTGCGGACGGTGTCTGTTCGCTTGCGGTAAAGTAGTATGCAAAATCATCACCGATTTCACCGCTCTGCAACGCAACGGTACCGCTCCAGTTTTCCTTCATGTTCATATCCTTCACAACTTCCAGATAACCGTCTTTCCCCACAGCAGCTCCGACCGCCAGTTTTCCGGTATCATTGTATTGCAGCATGATATGCGGGTCACTCACAAAGCCGCGCACATGACCGTCACTGTAGGCGTCCACCAGAATAGTGCCAATGGGACCTCCGCCGTTGATGCGAATCGTAATCTGTTCCTGTGCTGTTTTCAGCATGCTTCCCATCATGGAGCCCACAGTCAATACGCGTCCTAAGGCAGCCGCACTTGTCGGCCATAAATCAAAACGTTTTCTTGCTTCCTCCACCATATGCGTAGAAGAGCATATATAGATTCTCACATGCTCATTGCATGCAAGCGCCTTTACTAAATAATCTTTCATCATTGATATCACTCCCTGCCCTACAGGCAAATGTAGTATACCACAAAAACCTGCAGAATGAGAAGAAAATCGACTTCGTTATACTGTTGTGTACGTAGAATGCTGCAGGCAAGGAAAAAGAGGGTGAATGTATCTGATATATAGAAAAAGGCACAGCATTTTGTCATCCTGTACCCGTCTTTCGCATACGTTAATCGTACGGCTTGATTTCCACTGTCTTTTTATCAAAGTCAAGGAAGGTCTGAAACGCATTGCGATTCTCATCCTCATCCCAGATTTCCACAAACCGCGGTGTTACCTCTATCAGAATCTCTGTATCCTCGTGGCTGTATGCATTATAGCTCTGCCACAGATATTTCTTATACAAGGCTTCAAACCTTCTTCCCGGCTCATCCACGACAAGCCCCTTGTTTACGGCGATTCCCTCTACCTGAACGCCGCCTGTGCAGAGTGCCACCTGCGGGTTCTGGTACAGCTGCTGTGTCTTGCGGAAATTCTTATCTGTCTTAAAATAGATTTTTCCATCATAGAACAGACAGCTTACATTACGTACCATGACGTAATCATTGACGCTGGAGCCAAGGGCCATAATCTTGGAATCCCCCAGCTTGTGAAACAGCAATGCTACTCCTTCTTCAAATGTCATCTTCATTTCCTCCTTACTGACTATTTGCGAATCGGTGAATCATCGGACTGATTTTCTTATATACGGCAAAGGTTATCAGGCAGCTGATCCCGTATTTTATCAGATTAAACGGAACAATGCCCAGAATCACCATGGTAGTGACAGAATTCATCATCGGATTGACCTTGGAACAGGACTGGATAATCTGATCCATATTCATGTTATACAGGGCAACATAGAATGGAATAATCAAAAACAGATTGGTTAATACAGCAAGTAACGTACTAGCCAAAGTTCCTGCCGCCATTCCCAGCAGTGCTTCCTTTCGTGTCTTCTTATGACGATAAAGCAGGGCGGCGGGTAATACAAGGGCAACTCCCAGCAAAAAGCTCTGCAGCTCTCCGGTAAACATGGAATTGGAGCCGGAAATCACCATCTGTACCATAACACGGATAAAGACAATTAGAACGCCTGCCACCGGTCCCAGAGCGAAGGCTCCAATCAGCTCCGGTATCGCAGCCAGATCAAAGCTTAGAAAGGGCGGCATAAACGGAATGGGAAAGCGAAACATCATCAGTATCGCTCCCAGTGCGCCAAGCATGCCAATCAGGGCAAGCCGCTTTGCACTCATGTTGTTTTTCAATTCACATCTCCTCCATTTCAAAAAAACACCTGACTACGAAAAAACTCGTCTTCAGGTGTATGTTTACAGAAAATGTCTTTTCTCATCCGGACTTTACCGTCGGTGCCAGAATTTCGCTGGCTCAGCCGCTCATTACGCGGGTCATGGACTATCACCATCGGTAGGGAATTTCACCCTGCCACAAAGACTTGTTATTCAATTTTGAATGCAGGTCATGCGTCAACACAATCTGTATTTTTATTATAACTCATGAAACAGGATGTGTAAATATGAAACAGAAATGTAATTTTTTCAGTAGATGCTCATCGCCATGTGAAAAAGGGCTTGTCCCCGGATACCGATAGGAAGAAACAGCAAGCTCTCTTCGGCATGCTATAAAAATATGGAAAGCCACATACAGGTGGGTAAAGCTTTGTATATATTTCATTTCCCTTTTGGCATACAAAAAGTACAAGAAAAATCAATAAAGTGTGGATAATTTAGGAGTTTCACAGATTTCATACGTATAAAGGGGTGTAAGGAACCCTTACAGAATGGAGGACATGAAGATGTCAAATCAACTGAATTACAGCAATGATCTATTTTTTAAGTACACCCTTTCCCGTGAGGACGAAGGCTCCGTGTACGCCCGCAACACCATTATTCAGCGTGCTACCGGAATCAGGGTTAAGGAAAGTACCGTCCTGAATCCGAATCTGGATCGGGCATCATTGGAAAGAAGCGTATCATTCTGGATGTCCATGTGAAGGATGAAATGAATCGTCATTTCAATATCGAGATGCAGACGACCTATAAGGGAATAGCGGAAATGATGCGCTTTGAATTTTATGGAGCCAGAGCATTGAATAATCAGCTGAATAGTGGAAAGAAGTACAAGGATTTAAAGCCGGTATACCAGATTATTTTCATTGATGAGTATGCATGGAACAACCGAAATCTGATCAATCACTACCAGATGCGCAATGAGCAGGGAGAGAATGAAAGCTACTATCCGCTTATCCTTCGCACCTATATTCATATGCCGGCAATCAATGACATTGTAAAGGAGAAGGAGCTGCAAAGACTGAATGACTTTGAACAGCTGGTGTACCTGTTTGAAAACAATGAAAAAAATGATATACTGAAGTCAAAGGAAAGGCTGGTGAAGGTATTCGTGGATAAGTACGAGGAAATGCAAAAGGACGATGAGCTGTGGTCAACCGCAATGGCCATTCAGATGGGAGAGGCACGTTACCGCTATGGCTTGGAGGACAGCTTTGAAGAAGGAAAAAAGAAAGGAGAAGAATTGCTGTTAATCAAACAGCTGGAAAGTAAATATCATGAGGATTGTTCAGCCTGGCTGCAATCTTTGAGCAATGAACAAATCGAAGCCGTATCCAGCTTGATCCTGGTCTGTAATTCTTTTCAGGAGCTGAAGGATCAGGTTATGTCAATGAAGTAATACATACAATCCAAATAAAAAAACTGTTTTATAAGCATATGCCTCTATAAAACAGTTTTTTAATCTATTCTTTCTGCCGCAGCCTTATCACAGGTATCGAAAATATTGTTAATACATTACATGAATGGATGCTGCATATTTTTAACAGGTATAGAGTGCTCTGCTGTTCATACGTACAATGCTCATAGGGAAGGAAATCATACACCTAGAATTCAGCACAGAATTTGATTAACTCCTGTAGGGATATGCTTTCCTTTAGCATGGCATATACCTCCCTCAGCTTATCCGCAGCGTGAAAATTCTCATACAGCTTCATAAGAGTATCCAAATCGTTGCCTTCCTTAACCACAGCATACCGCATAGCCGCAGCTGCCGTAAGTACGATATACCCGCATTTCTGTCCATATTTTTCAGCAAGTCGGAGCGGTTCATACAGCCGTTCCTCTTTTTTCAGCTTACGTTGTGCCTGCCGCGCATTGCGATACACCGTATCATAGATATCCCTGTTACGGAATTTATGCACGGCACGCATGGTAAAGGCAAGCTGCACATCCTGTTCCACCGCATACTCCTTTGCGATGATCGTACTGACAACTGGTACTGCTCGATCCATCAGCTCCATAATCTGTGTATCATTTGCGGCTTCTCCATAAACCTCATATTGTAGAAAATCCCCCAGATATGCAACGATCGCGCTCATGAAATTATACGTATAAATTTTTCTTTGAATCAGGGATGGAAAATCTGCTTCTAGCGGCATTCCCTGAAGGTCTAAAAGCATCCCCTTTACACTGCCATCCACCGGTAGCTCTGCGACATCCTCGCTAATCAGTGCCAGACTTTTTTCCTCTGGCTGCAGTGTGGTACAAAAAATAACACCCTCAGAAATACTATTGGATATATTCGCATCCACAAGCGGCTGTTTTACGTGGACACCGTTTTCACAGCATATGATCCGCAGCTGCTTTTCATCGCACTGTTCAGCCGCAGCACGCAATAGCCCCACCAGCTCCTTTATATTCCCTGCGAATACACTTGTCGTGATCAAATCTGAGTGTGCCAGCTTCTCCACGGCTTCCTCCTCTGCCGTCGTATAGGCATCATAGCCGGTAATTTGAATCGGCTTCTTCGTATCACCAAAGTAGTGAACGGTATAAGATTTTTCCGCATTCAGCTGGTCTATAAGCTCTTTATTTTTATCAATAAACGTAATATGATATGCATTTGCCTGCAGGATGGGTGCGATAAAGCCGCGCCCTGTCTGTCCTGCGCCAATAAGTACTGCTTCTTTCATGTTCCTCCAGTCTCCCATTTCTCTATGGGACCATATCGCAAGGCAATAAGCATCACTATGACACGCATAGCCTTGCATTTTTGCATTCCTGTGCAGTAGCTGCATGCTTTTGGGCATAGCACGCACCTTATGGAAAGCGGCCTGCCCTGCAGACCGCTGTATTCTTATGCAAGTGGTTACGATATAACCCTCGTGTTATCTATCCCTTGCTTTTTCCTCCGGATACCGGAATGGTGACGCCGGTGATATAGCTGGCATGATCGGAAATCAGATAACAGATCAGATCCGCTACCTCATACAGATGTCCCGGTCTTCCTAATGGTATAGAGGATTTGTAATTTTTGAAGAACTCCTCCGGCTTGGTATTGACATCCCAGCCGCGACCATATGCCTGCGCTCTATATTTTTCATCATTATTGGCAGGGGTACGATCCAGAATATCTGGTGCCACACCGACAACACGAATATTATACGGTCCCAGCTCCTTTGCCCAGGAAATTGTAAAGGCATGAATCGCAGCCTTTGTGGCAGAATAGCAGCTATGTCCTCGGGAGCCCATCAATCCTGCACAGGAAGAGAGGTTGATGATAACTCCCTCCTTTTTTCCATACAATACGCGTGTCACCGCCTGCGACACCAGAAACGTTCCCTTCTGATTGACACCGACCATAAAATCAAAATCCTCTTCGCTCAGCTCATACTGCGGTTCACTGCCATAGTAATCGACAAGAATCCGCGGTCTGGTTACACCGGCATCGTTTACCAGAGCATCCACTGTCCCGAATTTCTGTACTACGGCATCAACACCAGCCTCGACCTCCTTTTTATTACGGATATCCAGATGCACATACATCTTACGCTCATCCTCACAGAAATCCTTTGGCTTTGCCAGATCGAAGATTGCGACTCTGGCATTGCAGGCAAGCAGATCCTTTACCATAGCTTCCCCGATTCCCATCGCACCACCGGTCACAATCACGACCTTGTTATTCAAATCAATCCATTGCTTTTGTTCCATACATGCTCCTCCTTAAACGATACCGAAGAAGGAAAGTACCACAGACAGCACCAGGATGGATACCAGAATGCGTACATACTTCGGCCCGCTTTTCTTAATATAGAAATAAATGCCAAATACGACGAGCAGCGGCAGAATATTCGGGAAAATCTTATTCAAAACATCCTGCAGCAGCTGTTTTTCACCAACTGCATTCGCCCATGATATTGGTGTAACAAGCTTTACATAGGTGGAAGACAATGCTCCCATCATAAACAGACCAAGCACACTGGCTGTCTTAATGAACTGATTCAGCTTACCGGATTTCAGAATGGATACCACAGATTTTCTTCCCAGTGTATAGCCCTTTGTGACAAGTGTATACGCAAGGAAAGTTATGGCAACACCCCAGATCAGCAGTGGACCGACGCCTGCCAGCCAGTTCCCCTCTGCGGCCAGTGGAATAAACATGGATAACAGCAGCGGACGAAGCATACCGTGATTGATGGTATCTCCAATTCCTGCCAGTGGTCCCATCAGACCGACCTTCAGGTTGCTGATCATATCTGCGGAGGCCTCCAGCTCTTCACTGCCTGCCCCTTCCTGCAGCATGATTGCGCGCTCCTCCTCCAAAGCGCAGGTCATACCGAAGATAACGGAGCCCCAGGTTGCCTCGGAGTTATAGAACATCAAATGACGCTGTAATGCTTTCTTGTATTCCTCTTCATCCTCCTTATACAGCTTCGCAAGAATTGCACTCATACCATAGGAGAATGCCGGAGCCGTCAAACGCTCAAAGCCGGAATTCACCTCGGCTGTAAGATAATATTTTGCCCAGCCCTTGATTACTTCATTTTTCTTCAGATTAAGTTCGCTCATATCAGAAATCTCCTTCATCATCATCTACAACGACTGTACTGCCGGTACTGTTGGTAAACTGTGATTGAAGAATTGCAATACAAATTGCAATTACCGCAATTCCTATCGTATTCATACCTGTGTAGGCATACATTGCAAAGCCAAGAATAAAGTATGGGATAAGCTCCTTTTTCCCAATGACCATGATGGTTACCGCAAAGCCAAGGGCCGGAAGCAGACCGCCCGCAACACTCAGACCGTTCATTGCCCATGCAGGAATCGCATTCAGGAACGCGGATACGGCATCGGTTCCAAACAGCAGTGCCAGCGTTGTCGGAAGAACACGCAGTGGAATGGAACAGAAGAACGGATACCAGAATTCCGCTCTGCCCATCGCTTTCATATCCCCTTTTTCAGCTGCCTTGTCCGCAAGGTGGACAAAGTAGGAATGATAGGTACGCTTCAGATTATCCAGCAGGACTCCCAGAAGTCCTACCGGAACAGCAATGGTTACAGCAATATCCGGCGCTAATCCGGCTGCCAGTGCCACCGGAATCGTAATGCAGGATGCCAGCGCTTCATCCGCAGGCAGTGTACCGCCCGGAGCTATTGCGCCTAAATAAATCATCTGTAGAGATGCGCCGATTTTCATCGCATCCCCCAGGTTTCCCATAATAAGTCCAATCGGAACCGCCAGAACCAGTGGCTGACGGACGAGATGCAGTGTACCATACCAGAGTTTATTGGTTGCCAGCCAGTAGAGTACACCAAATACCAGGGCTAATCCTATGTTCATAAATATCTCCTTTTCATTTCATTTTATAATTCCTGAAATATGCTTTTAATACTCCCTCATTGCTGTACCATGCAGTTTTTAACAATCGTTTTTCACCGCATGGCAGCATTATTTCCCGCGTACTTCCTTTAAAGCGTCGTGTAGTGTGAATGCCGGATCCTTCGGCGTTACCTGCAGCGTAACCTCTACACCCTCATTCTGCATAGCCTCCAGCATATCCGCTTCCTGTTCACTTAACGACAGCTCATTTGAAATCATGACCTTGTTTGTCCCATTGCCAAGACCGCCCACCTGCAGTGCCTTCATCGGAAATCCCAGATCGAAGGCCTTCTTTGCATTTTCCACAGACTTAAACAAAATCAGCAGCTTCTTATCCTTAAATACATCCTTTTTGAATGCAGCTACCGCTTTTTCTATCGGACGTATTGCCACCTTTACGCCCGGAGGCGCTGCCATCAGGAATACCTGTGCCAAAAACTTGTCTGCCGCCAGCTTATCATCCACTATCAGGATGGAATCTGCGGATACCTGCTTGATCCAGTTGGTGACAACCTGACCATGCATCAGTCGAAAATCAATACGTATGAGCTTAATTTCTGACATGCTGCTCATCCCCTTTCTTCATCGAATGCTATCGGTTCCGGCTGTATAATAGATGCTTTCGCCGCCTCAAGACCAGCCTCCATCAGCTCCTGAATCGTACATTCGTCATTGTTGCGCTTCAAGATCAGCTCTATCAGCATCGGCAGATTGACACCGCATAGTACATGGAGTGAAAACTCCCGCTGCAGCATCATCCCTACATTGGAGGGGGTTCCTCCATACAGGTCTGCCAATACAAGGATTTCTCCTTGAACGCCTGTAAGATAGTCTCTGACCTCCTCGTAATATTCCTCTATTGACATTCCGGACAATAGTGAAACAGCATGAACATGCTCTGTTTTCCCTGCAATCAGCTCTGCGCTTTTGATCAGCTCCTCTCCAAATCTACCATGATTCAGTATCACATACGTTATCGGCTCTATCACTTCTTCACTTCCTTTACCTACGGTTCAACGGCCTTTGAACTACACCCTTACTTTACCATTCTGTGATCCCTTTATTTTTTCTTTTATTGCACCAGCAATCGTGCAGCTTTTCTGAAGGATTGCTTTTTCGCTTCTGCACGGATGCTCGTGCAATAAGATTAAAATATTTTTGAAATAGATTGGGTTATACTAGAAAATGAAACAGAGGGGGTAATGATTGCAGGTGATAAAATGCTGACAAAGAGACAATACTCGATCTTATCTTTTTATGTGGACAACAGGGGAACGTATGTTTCATCCAATGAACTCGCTGCTATGTTTGATATCAGTGTACGGACAGTAAAAAACGAGCTGAAGCTCGTCCGTGATTTTTGCGATTCCTATTCCTCATTTGTACTGGATACACTTGCAGGAAAGGGAACCAGATTATGTGTACTGGATGATACGGCATTTGAAAAGGACATGGAGATTCTGCGCAAGAAAACGCTGCAGCTTTCCTGTAATACAAAAAACCGTGTCCATTCCGTTATGAAAATGCTGATGGATGCGACAGGCTATGTATCGAAATATACACTGACAGAGACCTTTTATATCAGTGAATCCACACTGTATCACGCACTGAACGAAATCAAAAAGCTTCTGACGCAGTATGATCTGACACTGATTCATAAAACAAATCTGGGCTATAAAATCGAAGGAAGAGAAATCGACAAGCGGATGTGCATCGCGAAAAATGAAATCAATGATGAATCCGCCGATCATTTCGCATTATCCGAGGATGTGTCGGATATTTACAATGTAGTGGCGGATGTGTTTTTCAAGTACCATTATCAAATCAATGAACAGACCATTCAGAATATTACCGCGCATATTGCACTCACATTGCGCAGAGTCAGAAAAGGGCATTTCATTGAACAGCATATGGAACAGGATATGCCGGATTCCACAGAATATCAGATTTCTACGGAAATCCTGACACGCTTTCTTACCAGATACCGTATTAAGAAGCAATACATGTTAAATGAGATCAATCTGTTAACACAGACCATTTTAGGAAAGCTTGATTATTCCAGAAATGATCGTCTACAGAAAGAGGTTAATGATTTTATCAACGATTCCTTTCTGTATATCCGCAACAAGTTCTGTGTCAACTTTGAGCCTGCGGAAAGCCTGAAGCTGTTTCTGGCACTACATCTCGTACCGCTGATCTATCGTATCAAATCCGGCACACAGCTGAATAACATGATGGCACCGGAGATTAAGCAGTCCTTTCCGCTTGCTTATGATATTGCCTTATATTTCACGCTGCTGATTAAGGAACGGTTTCACCTGAGTGTTTCTGCGGATGAAATTTCCTATCTGTCCCTGTATTTCAATTATGGGCTGGAAAATATTCATCTGGGAAATTCTGCTAAGAAAATATTGATTATCACATCGCTTCGCAAGTCAGAAACAGTTCTGCTGCGTCATAAGATTTTGACTTGGTTTCCCAATCAGATTGCAGAGATTACCTTTATCACAGGAGATGCTGACGATTTTGATACCGAGGATTATGACGCTATTTTCTCCACCGACAGAGACAGTGAGAAATATAAGGGTGGTATCACGCTGATCAGTATCTTCCCGGATGAGAAGGATTTCGAGAAAATCAATCTGGCGATCAACGGCTATACAGACACGGATTCCATTCTTGAAAAATTCAGCGAGGATTGCTATTTCTATGGAGAAGTAAAGGATAAAGAAGAGATTCTGGATATTATCTGTCGCAATGCCATTGAAAAATATAGCCTTGACGATGAATTTCTGGAGGTCATTAAGGCAAGGGAGCAGATAACCAGCTCTTACTTTGGCAACTGTATCGCCGTACCGCATCCGCTCACACCGTTTTCGGATGAAACCTTTGTATCGCTGGGGGTATTGAAGAAGCCGATCGCATGGGATAAAAATCACAATGTTCGGATCGTTATGCTGGTATCCATCGAAAAGAACAATCCGAAGGCGTTCCAGTTCTGGTATTATATGAGTACCTTTGTGCGCAATGAGGAGCTATTGCAGAATTTTTTCAAAAAGCCCAGCTTTCTGCATTTTACGGAAATATTGAAAACATCACTGGAAAAGGATTTCGACTAGCCTGCTGGTTGGAATTCTTTTTTCCTATAGCTACTTCGTTCACATGCTTCTGTTTTGTAAAAAAAGACAAGCTTTAAGTTATAGATTCGCTCCTGCTTACAGGGATACCTGTTTTTATGCACGTACAGCCTTGGTGCTGCATATGTAAAAATGACATCTGCACTCCTGTGTAAATGTCATTGTTTCGGTTATTGTAATTCAATTCTTTTGATATGCTTCCATCGGTTGCATTTCCAGCTGCTGTTCCTTCCTTTTGAGATCTCGATAGAAGAACACCATCAGGCACGGTCCCATGAGCGACCATGCAATCGGTTCCGCAAGGCATACACCGGTATAGCCGGTAAACGGAATCAAGGCAAAGGTTGCCGCTATTTTCACCGCCATTTCGATACAGCTGGAAATAATCGGTCCCCTGCCGTTGCCCAGTCCCTGCAATCCGTTTCGATAGATAAACAAGACAGCCAGGATGAAATAGAAGACACTGCTGATGCGGGTATAATAAGCCGCCAGAGATATAACTTCCGTCTGCTTTGCATTGACAAGGAAGCCGATGAAGAAGTCAATGCAGGTAAAGGATAAGAGAACCACAATGCACACCCACAAAAAGCTGATCCACACACTGGATTTCATACCGGCGCGGATTCTGGAGAAGCGCTGTGCCCCGAGATTCTGAGAGACAAAGGTCGTATCGGCAATCGCAATGCTGATCAGCGGCTGCATAAACATTTCCACTACCTTGCGGGCTGCGGTATGCGCTGCGATCGTTACTTCTCCCAGACTATTTACTGCACTTTGCAAAATGACAGAGCCAAGAGAAACGATGGAATTCATCAAGCCCATGGAAATCCCCATGGATAACTGCTTTCGCAAGATTTCACGCTCGACATGGAAGTCCTCTTTTTTTACGATGAACATCGGATATTTTTTACGCATATAAAGAAAGCACAGGATAACGCTAACCAACTGTGCAATAACGGTAGCATATGCTGCCCCAGCCACACCCAGCTGAATGATCGCAATGAAGATGTAATCCAGAGCCACGTTCAGAATGGATGCAATGATTAGAAAATACAGCGGTGTCCGACTGTCTCCGATGGAACGCATCATACTCGCCATCATATTGTACGCCATGGTCACAAACAGTCCCACGATAATTATGGTCAGATAGGAATCCGCCATCCCCAGAATGGAGGAGGGTGTCTGTAACAGATACAGCAGCGGCTTTTTCAACAGGATTGCGACAGCAAAGATTACCACAACACTGATCATGCAAAGCTTGATACAGCCTGCTGTGGCTTTTTTCATACCTTCTTCATCACGCGCTCCGTAATATTGTGCAATCATGATGGAAACGCCCATGGAAACACCGGTACAAAGTCCAATAACCAGATTGGAAAGCGATGCACTCGCACCGATAGCCGCAAGGGAATTTACCCCCAGAATCTGACCAACCATCATGGTGTCCGCCATGGTATAGAATTGCTGAAATACATTACCGAGTAAAACAGGTATTGCAAATGCCATAATCAGCTTTGTGACATTGCCCTGTGTCATATTTTTCATATTATCACCTACAAGGCTTAATTTTATCATATTTTTCACAATAGGAATACAGGAATAGAAAAATATACTGATGACTTTTAAATCATTTAAGAGGATTATTAAAAAATGACAGAACCCTACATGATCCGGCATCGTATTTATTTCTTTTACAAGATTGTGGTTTATGAAAATGCTGCTTCACAACATCAATTATGAGTATACGCGAGCTTCCTATTCCTTCGCATACATCTGTTTACCTATATCCATTTTTTTTACTGTTATATGATAAATTAAGAAAACTCATTTTCCCCTGTATGAGCAGCACTGTTTCCCTGTTTCAGCACAATGGTATCACCTGTACAAAAAATTCAATGATTTTCGGCAGTGATTCTCTGGATAGGTATTCCTGAAACTGCAGATATTCCTGCGACTCCAGAAAGCAGGTATTGGAGGAGCGCAGATGGTATACGATATCCCCAACCGGATTTGTTCCCATCGCAATTTCACCATATGCAAGAGCGCCCATAGCAAATTTAAACCCGATGGATATCGCACCGATACTGTATACACCAATAGCAATCGCACCGATGCTGATGTAGCCAATCGCCAGACAGCCAATGGCAAAGTAGGATAATGCGAGCGGACCGATGGCGAACAACAGCCCTAGCGTGAGCAGACCCAGACTGCATACTCCCACGCTTAATAGACCAATGGAAATCACACCAACGGAAACATTTCCTATCGCAATAATTCCCCTGGCAACACGCCAGTAGCCTTCCTCCGTGCGTCCTCTTCCAACATTGATGTCCACGAGTGGAATCCCACAGATTGTCAGCCTGGAGCGATACCGCTTTTCATACGTATAGCGGTTATGCACATAGATAACTTCCTTTTCCTTAATAACCTCTTTCTCCAGAGGGATTTTATTTCCCAGCAGCTCATCAATGCTGACCTGCAAGCTTCTGGAGAGTGTTTTCAGATTCTCCATATCCGGATTGGCAGTACCATTCTCCCACTTGGATATCGCCTGCCGCGACACATCGCACAGCGCTGCAAGCTCTTCCTGCGACATTCCTTTTTCTTTTCTTATACGGTATAAATTGTCTTTGAATTCCATACGTTTTCCTCATTTCCTGATGACTGTATTCTATCAGTTTCCATAAGATTTTACCATACTTCATACATTCCAAATCCGCAACCACTGGTAGCAATACCACCTTTTACAGCTTTTTTTGCTTATAATTACCTAAAACACAAAGCTGTACACAAAAAAGCAAGCCTTCAATTTTATCCTCATCCGGCCTGCTTTTCTTGCTTTATCTTTTCCATCCTATATCTGTTTTTATCATCCTTCGTCTGTGCAAAACACCTTGCTTTCTGTCAAACTGATCTGATCCGATGTTCAATGCCCTTTGCACGACTACCAATGCCTGTGAAGAATACTGGATAACAGTTTTGAAGCACTCAAATGACGCAGGATTTCCATAGTATCCTACTTCTACCACTTTGCCAGCTTCAGCAATCCCATGCATACCGCTGATGTGGAGGCGATATGCTGGTGCCGATTCCCTGCTGCTCTCATTTTCTTATTTCTACTCATAAATACCTCTGCGGATCAATTCCTTCATATTCAAGATAAATAGAATACTTTCCTGTACGAGCATTACCGGTACAGCGGCAGGCTTCCGCATAATCTGTTGATTTTCTTTTTATCACCATACAGGCCAATACCGAGGTAATGAAACTGATTCTCCGGCAGATTTTTTGCCTTTACAATCCAGTCCTCATAAACATTACATGTCTGTGCCGCATCACTGAAATCGACGATAATGACATCCTCGTATTCCTGATCAAACAGCTGACGCCGCAATTCCTGAAGCTTTTCTGTTTCCATCTTCAGAATCGGAAGCGGTATTTGCAGAATGCCCATATGTATATTACCATCCGCATCCTGAACATCACAGCCGATGGCTTCCTTCACCTTACTTCCCAGTGTCATCCCCAGCAATGCCGCAGTATTTGCTGCAATTCCCGGTGCCAGTGATTCATCCATCACCATGACGCATTTTCTGTTTTTCTCCATACCCGTTCTCCTTTACGATTCTGCGACAGCAGAAGACCCAAAACAATCATTACGATACCAATCACACCAATGATGGTGACTGTCTCCTTCAAAATCCATACCGATGCCAGCGTGGTGACCACTGGCACTGCATAGATATACACACTCGTCTGTACGGTGCCCAGAATGCGGACGGCACTGTTCCAGGAAACAAAGCACATTGCACTGGCTCCCAGTCCCAGAAACAGTATATTGGCAGTATTTAACACCGTAAGCTGTTCCAGCTTCGGCAGCTCCATTCCGGATATGAAAATAACCGGAAGCATGCACAACAAACCGTAAAAGAAGATTCTGCGAGTCATCGGGATAATCGTATATCCAAAGCTGCTTATTTTCTTTGTTATTGTGGAATACAGTGCCCATACGATGGCCGCTCCCAGAGCCAGCAGATCACCCTTTGGATTTAATTCCAGATTCTGACTGCCCTCCAGGGAAATACAGAGAATTCCTGTCATGGCAATCAAAAAGCCAATGAAAAAACGTACTCCGGGACGCTTCTGTTTCAACAGCCAGATTCCGAAAAACATGGTAAAAAATGGTGAAACAGCAACGATGATCCCGACATTGCTTGCCTGTGTATAGGTAAGTGCTATATTCTCCATAAGAAAATACAGGGTAACTCCACAGAGTCCTGCCGCAAGAAAATACAGCTCTTCCTTTTTCTGCCTGATTCTCGTCAGCCTTGGAGCGACTGCCCATAAGGCCAGATAGCCAATCATAAAACGCGTGAACAGTATCTGCAAAGGTGTAAAATCCCGCAGCAGCACCTTGGTTGAAATAAAGGTGGTTCCCCATATAAGAATAGTCATACACGCAAGCATATGCCCCTTGATCCGCTCATTCATCCAAATCGCTCCTTTTCTGTGTGAATATACGCTGATACTGCTTTGGTGTTATACCGATAAAGCTTTTAAAGTAGTTTGTAAAGTGGCTCTGATCGGAAAATCCGCAATCCAGAGCTATCTTACCGATTGCTTCGCCCTGTTCCAGCAGACGCTTTGCTTTTGCGATCCGAATGGATTGCAGATAGCGATATGGAGAAACACCAACCTCTCTGGTGAACAGACGCAGCAGCTGATAGCGGCTCATCGCACTGATTTCGGAAAGTGTTTCCAGTGAAACCGATTGTTCATAATGTGTATCCAGATATTCCATCATAGCCTTCACCGTTTCTGTAAGCTCTTTGCTTGCTTCTACCGGAACCATATGCTCTTCCAGCAGCTGTTCAATCAGAAAGTAAAAGGCCTCCTCACGCACCAGCAGACTGCTCTGTGATACGATAACATCATACAGCTCCCGAATTGACAGTGCCAGCTCTGCCTGCGGAATCAGCGTATCCTTAAACTGAAGATGGATGTTTTTCCCGGTTATCTCCTTTACTGCCTTGTCCATGACATCAACAGGAACATTGATTGCACGATAATCCAGAACCTCTCCGGCTATCGGCGCACAATTATGCGTTTCACGCGGATTGAATAAAATAACATCTCCGCGCTGTGTATCATATTCCTGATTCCGACACCAGAGATGACGTTTTCCACCCTCCATAAATCCGATTACATAAAATTCATGAAAGTGAACAGGAAATTTCTGTACGATTCCACTCAGATTATACGCCTCAATCTGAAGGTCCTTATCATAATAGATGTGTCGCTGCTCCTGCAATGCTGCCATTCGTATTCCTTCTTTCTGTCGCTGTATGTATGGTAACATAAAAAAATAATATTCTCTTGTAAGATATTGCATACGGATAAGGGCTGCATTCATATGGCGGCTGCTGATGCGATGAAAAATGGATGCACAAAGCCTGTTTCCTGGTATTTGATGGTTGTGCACCGCTAAATAGCGTATTGCCGCAATCCTATCGAAAAAGCACGGTGTTTATACAGCACCAGTGTAACAGGGTAACCTATCCACCAAGTGAATCACCATACGTTAAAGCAGCATGGTGCAGCTTATAAATTCTCCGCGTACCTATAGTATAGCATGGCTGCTGAAGCAGAAACAGCGCATTTTCCACGCAGAATCTATGCAGGTTATAAGCTGAAATATTGTAAGTATTATAACAGCCTTCTGCATGCTAACAGATAATACATGGAATAGGGGTAGAGGAATAAATTCAAGATTTATTGCCCCTCCCATTGA
>QULU01000030.1 GCA_003481775.1 Clostridiaceae bacterium OM02-2AC | reverse complement strand
ATTCTATACCCCATAATTTGTATACCCCACCTTATTTTAGATTACCCACAAAAGCAAAGCCATACGATATAAAAAAACGAAGCCACAGGTGTGAATCACCCGATACAGCTTCGTTTTTATATACCTTACTTATTGATTTCACTGATGATGCGTTCGATTTTGTTTCCACGTTCCAAAGAGTCATCCAGCTTGAACAACAGCTCCGGTACCTTACGGATTGTCATTCGCTTCGCAAGCTCGCTGCGCAGGTAGCCCTTGCTACGTTCCAGCGCCTTCATACCGGCTTCCTCTCTTGGCTTCTGCCCTAGGAAGGATACATATATCTTCGCAATGGATAAATCATTGGTCACCGTTACATCGGTAATTGTGATGAATCCGATTTTCGGATCCTTCAGGGAAAACTGGATGATCTCCGAAATTTCCTTCTGAATGATACCTGCTATTTTTTCAGCTTTTAATGTCATGTTATCACCTTATTTTTATTCTGGCTCAACCTGCTGATCTTCATACGCCTCGACGATGTCATCCACCTTGATATCGTTGAAGTTTTCGATTGTCAGACCGCATTCATAGCCGCTGGTAACTTCCTTGGCATCGTTCTGGAACCGCTTCAGTGATCCCAGCTTGCCGGTGTAAATCACCACGCCCTCACGAATCAGACGGACACCGCATTCCTTGCGCAGACAGCCATCGGTAACCATACACCCGGCAATCGTTCCCACTTTGGAAACCTTGTAAATCTGACGCACTTCTGCCTGTCCGATAACAACCTCTTCATATACAGGAGCCAGCATACCTTTCATGGCATTTTCCATTTCTTCCAATGCCTTATAAATAATATTGTGCAGACGGATTTCAATTCCTTCCTCTTCTGCTTTTTTACGTACCAGCGCGTTCGGACGTACGTTGAAGCCGTAAATTACGGCATGGGATGCACTTGCCAGCAGAATATCGGATTCTGTTATTGCCCCCGCCTGGGAACGAATGACATTGACACGTACTCCCTGCACATCGATCTTTTCCATGCTTGCACGGACTGCTTCCGCACTCCCCTGTACATCGGCCTTAATAATCAGGTTGACCTCCTGTACTTCGCCTTCTTCGATCTGACGAGCCAGATCATCCAAAGACATCGCAGCACCGGTCGCATTCCGCTCGGAAGCAATCTTGTTATTCAGTCGCGTTTCCGCAATCTGACGGGCTTTCTTTTCATTATCGAATGCCTTGAAGATATCCCCGGCAATCGGAACATCGTTCAGACCGATGATTTCCACTGGTGTGGAAGGCAGTGCCTTCTTGATTTCACGACCGTGATCATCTGTCATCTTACGTACCTTACCGAATGCCGTACCGACAACGACAGCATCACCGGTATGCAGCGTACCACCCTGAACCAGCAGCGTAGTGACAGGACCGCGTCCCTTATCCAGCTTCGCCTCGATAACGGTTCCGGTTGCCAGCTTGTTTGGATTGGCACGGAAGTTGTACACCTCAGATACGACCAGAATGGTTTCCAGCAGGTCACTGACGCCGGTTCCAAATTTTGCAGAGATATCCGCATAAATCGTATCTCCGCCCCATTCCTCAGGCATCAGGCCAAGCTCACTCATCTCGGATACAATGCGCTCACGGTTTGCGCCGGCCTTATCAATTTTGTTCACAGCAACGATAACCGGAACACCGGCAGCCTTGGCATGGTCAACGGCCTCCTTGGTCTGCGGCATGACACCGTCATCAGCAGCAACCACGATAATAACCAAATCGGTAACCTTGGCACCCCGGGCACGCATAGCGGTAAAGGCTTCATGACCCGGTGTATCCAGGAAGGTAACCCGCTTCCCTTTTACGTTTACCTGATAGGCACCGATATGCTGGGTAATTCCACCGAATTCCCCTTCCGTAACATGTGTTTTACGGATGGTGTCCAGCAGCGTTGTCTTACCATGGTCAACATGTCCCATGATGGTAACAACCGGCGGACGGTTTTCCAGAAGTGTCTCGTCTTCCACTTCCTCCAGCTGTTCCTCAAAATCACTTTCCTCAATGATGATTTCCTTGTGTACCTCTACATTCCATTCCATGCAGACAAGCTCGATTGTCTCATCATCCAGCGTGGAGTTGATCGTAACCATTGTTCCCATCATGAACAGCAGCTTGATAACCTCACTCGCATTGCGATTCAGCTTTTCTGCCAGCTCTCCTACACTCAGCGGTCCACTGTATGTGATTTCCTTAACCTCTACACGTTCCTTCTTCGGTGTGAAATTGTTGTTGTTTCTTGATCGGTTGTTGTTATTCCCCTTCCGATTGTTATTTCCTCTTCTATGCTGTTGTCTTGCCATATAATCACCTAGCCTTTCAAGCAAGCTGCAATCTTTTCTGCAAATCCCTTGTCAAGAATTGCGATTGCTTTCCTGTTGCGATCACCGATCGCCATATTCATCAATGCTCCATCCATGTAAACACAGGGAACCTTGTAGAAGTTGCATTTATCATTCAGCTTCTTCTTCGCATTATCGCCGATATCCTCTGCCAAAATCAACAGATGGACATGACGGGCACGAAGCTGTGTATAGACACTTTCTCCGGTAGCCGTTTTTCGAGCGCGTGCCGCCAGTCCCAGCGTCCCTGCCGCATCACTCATTCGCTGAACATCTCCTTCAGCTTTTCATAAATTTCATCCGGAATTTCACATTCCAGAGAACGCGCCAGCGATTTTCTCTTCATCGCAGCTTCTAGAGCTTCCACACTGCGCTTCAGATAGGCACCACGGCCGTTACGCTTTCCACTCTCATCGATTTCCACAGTTCCCTGCGGCGTACGAACGATACGGATCAGTTCTTTTTTCGGAAGACTTTCATTGGTAGCCACACATTTGCGCATCGGTATTTTCTTCATGTCGCATCTACCTCCTCACATCATTATTCTTCGTAATATTTATCGTATTCATCAAAGTCGATTTCATCATGAATCCAGTCACTTTCCTCAATCTCACGCTCTTCACGCTCGATTTCCGCAAGCTCCTCCTCAGAATAGATCGGCTTCATTTCGTAATCCTTCTTGTTCAGATCAAAGGTCGGCTTACGGCGTTCCTCTTTTTCTTCATGCTTGTCGTATTTCTTATAGCGCGGTTTTGCGGCTGCTTTGTCATCCTGCTTCGCAGATGCATCTGCCAGCGTTTCAAATTTGGAACGGTATTCCTGTTTTTCCTTCAGGTTCAGCCCCTCCTGCTTCTGCTTCTCTCTGGCGATACGTGCAGCCTTTTCCAGATCAGTTTCTTCCTGCGGCTGTACTTCCTCTATGATTTCTTCAATAGGAGTTGTCACAGCTTCTTCCTCAACAGCCGGTAAAGCGGTGGTTTCCGCCGGTTCACTGCTTTCTTCCACAAGCGGTTCACTGACAGCCTCTTCCGTTACAGCCTCCTGGAAGCTTACACCTGCATCATCCAGACTGAGTGCATCCTGTGGCTGTGCGTTTTCTTCAAAGCGCTCCATCTGCGCAGCAAGCTTGGCCTCCTGCTGACGTGCCAGGAATTCCTCGCGCTGCTTCATTGCGATTTCCTTCCAGTTGATACCTGCCGCATCGACATCGGTTTCTGCCTTGATATCGATTTTGTTTCCGGTCAGCTTTACAGCCAGCCGTGCGTTCTTTCCGCGCTTACCGATAGCCAGAGATAACTGATTGTCCGGTACAACAACAAGCAGTCCGCCCTTGCGCTCCTCACTTGGGATAACCGCCAGAACCTCAGCCGGAGACAGTGCATTTTTAATCAGCTCCGTAACATCCTCGCTCCATTCAAAAATATCGATTTTCTCTCCGCCCAGCTCATCGATAATAACCTGTACACGCTGTCCTCTTGGACCGATGCAGGCACCGATTGGATCGATGTTTTCATTGTGCGAATAGACTGCCATTTTTGTACGCTCACCCGCTTCACGCGCGATTGCCTTGATTTCAATGATTCCCTGGAAGATTTCCGGAACCTCTTTTTCAAACAGACGCTTCACCAGTGTCGCATCCCCACGGGATACCAGTACCTGTGCCCCCTTGGTTTCCTTGTTTACCTCCGTGATTACCACACGGATCATTTCACCCTCACGGTAACGCTCATTTGGTATCTGCTGATTTTTCGGCATCAGAGCCAGTGTCTTACCGATATTGACAACACAGAATTTCTCCTCGACAGATTCAATCGTCCCCATGACCATTTCCTCTACCTTATCGCAATATTCTTCATATACCACAAGCTTTTCAGCCTCACGGATTTTCTGCTTCATGACGTTCTTAGCAAGTATCACCGCTGCACGTCCCAAATCGGCAATGCTGACTTCCTCTTCCACAACACCGCCGAGCTCCAGCTCCTGATTGACACGCTTTGCGTCCTCCAAGGAGATTTCCAGCTCGTCATCCTCTACGTTTTCAACGATCAGACGCTGCTGATAGACCTTGATATCACCGGATTTTTCGTTGACATCCACGCGTACCAGCGCATCCGGTATTTCAATATGCTTACGAAATGCCTTTGCCAAAGCTTCCTGCAGGGCTTCTACAACGACTTCCTTGGAAAGCTTTCTATCGGTTTCGATGGCCTGCATCGCAGCCATAAAATCTTTTAATTTCATTTTTTATTCGCATCCTTTCTAAATTTTCACAGACAGACGGATCAGTGCGATGTTATCCATCTCGATTTCCGCCTTTTTCTTCACGGCCTTTGCCATGTAATCCAGATATACCGTATTGTTTTCAAACGCTGTCAGGGTTCCTTTTACATCATCCATGCCAGCCTTTGGATTCTTTAGCTTCACATATACAAACTCGCCGATGGCATCCCTGATCTGTTCTTCATTTTTCAATTCCCGCTCTGCGCCAGGAGAACAGACCTCCAGAAAATATTCATTGGCAATCATATCCATTTCATCCAGCATCGTGCTGATTTTTTCAGACTGTGCAGCACAGGTATCAATATCCATACTGCCGTCCTTATGCATAATCGACACCTGCAGAATGCGCATACTGCCTTCGGTATGCCAGGCAACATCATACAGCTCGATACCGTCTTCTGCCACAAGCGGAGTGATCAGTTCTTTCAGTTTTTGTATTTGATCCATAACATTCTCCTTTACAAACATAATGAAGGAGTGGGCTTGACCCACTCCGGTTGAAGTATCTGTACATAATATACCACGAAACAGGCCAAACATCAACCTTTTTTCCAAAAGGCAGAAAAAAAGCCGCATGTACGGCCTTTACTCTATTTTTCTACGATGGTTTTTCCGTTGTATTCACCACAAGAACACATTTTGTGCGGCACCTTGTACTCACCGCAAGCCGGACATTTTACTAATGTCGGTGCAGCTAATTTATAATGAGTTCTACGTTTTGCTTTTCTTGTTTTTGAATTACGTCTCTGTTGAACAGCCATGTTAGCACCTCCTACTTAATCTTCCAATTTGAATTCTTTCAACTTTGCTAAACGAGGATCGATTTCTTTGCTTTTTTCTTTTATGTAATCTTCCTCTTTGACAACTTCCCAACCGTCACCTTTAGGATACTGTGTCAGTCCTTCTTTTACAATTTTCAGAGGAACCTCCATCACTATCAATTGAAAGATCACCGGCAATAACTCTACGACATCACCTTTAACTTCGTGTACATCTTCGTCATCTGTCTTTTCAAAAGAGAACACTTCTAAAGATTTTGTATGGAAATCATATTCTACATCCTCAAGGGTTATAGAACACGGTACTATCATCACGCCTTCAATATCCAGATCCGCAAATACGCGTTCACTGGAAGCCTCGTAATGAACATTCCCTGATACCGTAACATCCTGCAATCCTCTGATCTGATGCATCTTAGAAAATACCTCGGGCTCAAATCGGATCATTTCGTCAAATTCGATCGTTGCATCCTTCGCCTGCAGCAGTTCCATTCTGGACCATTTCAAAAGAATCACCTCGTTGTCTGACCTATCCTATTATAAGGAAAATCTGCGACAAAGTCAACACCATCTTCTCTTCCATAGGCTAGCTTATATATTAAACCACAAAACAGGAGGAATGAAAAGTATTTTTTTCATTTTTCTTTTCATTTCCGGGATTTTACGCATTTTTTTCTTCCACCTTCAAAAGAAACGCAGAAACATCGTCATATACAAGCATATGATCCGGTTCATTCAATATTTCATGGCGCATGCCGTCAAACAGTCTGGCACTGACATCGCTGTAGCCGATTTCACGCAGAAGACCGCCTGCCTCCTGAAGTTTTTCACGACTGATGATACAGGGGTCCTCACTGCCGGCGATAAAGCGAATTGGCAATGTCCTGTTGCGCAGCGACCAGTTTTTGCGTGTATAGACGTCCTGCATCAGGGAAAAGAGATTTTCAAACCCGTTGAGGGTGAAGGTATAGCCGCAAAGCGGATCACGGTCATAGGCACGCACAACCTCCATGTCCGAGCACAGCCATACATTGTCGCTGCCTTCCTCTGCAAAGCCATCACAATTTTTGCCGAATGCCATCTTCTGTATAAGCGGACTGCGATAGTGTGCCCCCTTTATACTCATCATAAGCTTACACAGCAGCTTCCCTGCACCGGCAGCCGGATTTTTGCTGGGACTGCCGCAGACAATCAGTGCATCAATGGTATCATCATAGCGTTTCAGATAGGCTCGTACAGCCAGCGAGCCCATGCTGTGTCCAAACATATAGATTTTCAAGGACGGGTACTCCTTGTGCAGCTGTGCATTCAGCTGGCGGATATCTTCTATCAGAGCCGCAGCACCCGTGGTACGCATGTAGCCCAGATCAGCTTCCTCGCGAATGCTTTTTCCATGACCGCGATGATCATGCAGCACACACAGATATCCCAGCTCTCCAAGATATTGCATAAAATCCGTATACCGCTCCTTGTGCTCCGCCATGCCGTGCACCAGCTGGATGATTGCGCGGGGTGTGCAGGAGGGGATGCAGCGAAGCACGGATATCTCCAGCGCATCCGCATCGCTGATAAAGCTGTATTCCTGTAATGTTGTCGTCATTGTGCTCACTTCCTTATACCTGCATTGTATCATACTTGTGTCACTTTCAACAGCATTGCCTGCAGCTTTTTGACAAAGCCGTAAATGTGTCAAAAGCAGGAGCTAGCGGTAGTCATACACCAATCGCTATGGTATACTGAAAGACAGCAGGAGGTGATACAATGCGAAGCTGTGGAATTGTAACGGAATACAATCCGTTCCATAACGGACATCGCTACCACATCGAGCAGGCGCGCAGGATTTCCGGCTGTGATGCCCTGCTTGCGGTCATGTCCGGAAATTTTGTTCAGCGAGGCGAATGCGCCATCGTTGATAAATGGACACGGGCAAAGGCGGCGATCCAGGCAGGATGCGATCTGGTGATCGAGCTGCCCTACCCCTATGTTGTGCAGCGCTCGGATATCTTCGCAAAACAGGCAGTGGAGCTGCTGAAGCTGGCCGGGATTGCTACACTGGTCTTCGGCAGTGAAACAACAGACATGCAGCAGCTTCATCGACTGGCGGATACCTCCTATGAGCACTATCAGGAGCAGAGAAAAAACGGTATCTCTATGGCCAAAACACTGGAAATGGTACATGGACGTGTTGCCAGCAATGACATTCTGGGAATGGCTTATCTTCGTGCACTGAAAAACAGTGCAATTCAGCCCATCGCCATACAGCGCACCAATGGCTACCACGATGAGGACATTCAGCATGCCATCAGCTCTGCGACTGCCATACGCAGAGCCGTTAAGGAGAAAAAGCCGATCAGCCATACCACACCCATGGCAGAGGATTTGCGGGAAGGGGTTTTCATGGAGGACTACTATCCCTATTTGCAGACGCTGCTGCTGAGCACACCGGTAGATCAGTTGAAGAAGCGTTTCCTTGTGGATGAGGGTATGGAGCATATGCTGCAAGGCAATGCCCGCAAACACATGGACTATGCCTCCTTTTTACAGGCATGCATCACACAGCGTTATCCACGCAGCAGTATCCAGCGAAGTCTCACCCATATTCTAACGCATACGGATAAACAGGAAATCGATCATCTGTCACCCTGTACCTTTTTAAGGATTCTGGCCTTCAATGATACCGGAAGAGCGTATTTGCGTGAGCTGAAGCAAAAGGAAATCACGATTGCCTCCACCTTCCATCAGATTCCCAAAGCACATCGGGAAATTTTTCTGCGAACAACTGCCGCATACGCCTACGCCTTCCCGTTATCCAAACGAAAGCAAGTCATCGACAGCGAGCTGCGCAGTCCCATGTATATAGCATCATGACAGGACTGCTTACACTTGTGCTGCTTGTGGTTGCAGCAAATCTTATTCTGTATCACTATTTCCCTACCCCGCCAAAGCCGCAGAGTAATCGAGTATACGATGTGGCGATTGTCCTGGGAAGTCCGGCAGAGGAGGATGGCAGTCTTTCCCGTGTACAGAAAACACGGATGGATGCGGCAATAACATTGTATAAAGAAAAAAAGGTGCGCTGTATCCTCATCAGCGGCGGCAGTGTGCGAAACACTTACACAGAAGCGGATATCATGGCGTCATATGCAAGCAAATGCGGCATACCAAGCAAAGCGCTTCATCTGGAACGTCAGGCAAAAAACACCTATGAGAATCTGTTGTATGCAAAGGCGTTATGCGATACACATGCATGGAAGCACGTCATTGTTGTGACCAGCTGCTTTCATGTGCGCAGAGCCAGCTACATGGTACGAAAGTTCTTCGATGCCTACGCGATGCAGAAAACCGCTGAAAAGGAAACATGCAGGCATTATATAACGGAATATTTTCGTATGTGGAACAGTCTTCGCTGTGAAGTGATGCTATACAGAAAAAGAAAGCACTGAACCCTTTATACAATCATCCATAGGATAAGCAAGTGCTATTTCACTCATGCGCACATAAGAAAAAAAGACTCCCAAAATAATGCGGAGTCTTTTTCTATATGCATCCTGCGATGCAGTTCATCGTTAAATCAAACAATATCATCAGTCGCAACACCATGTGCAAGGATGGCGTGTATGCCATCCTCAAGCTAAATTCGCCCGCTAGAAGCTTCCACTAAGCAAGTAGAAAGAACAATAGGTCACAGACCTTTTCCTTTTTTCTAATATATGCTGCACGAAACACAGTCCTCCATCGCCTGTGATTCAAATCACCACGACTTATCAACCCGCACATCTATATGCCTGTTCAAGATATTCCCTTTCCTTGATATGATACTGCTCGATGATCGGCTGCCCATTCACATACTTCCACCTTTGAATAAATGTCGGCTTCATGCGCAATAGTCTTTCCTCTTCTAAATGGGAATACGCTTCATATGAAGATGAATAGTGATGTTTAAAGCGCGAACAGAATTCCTCATTATCCAAAGGGTGTCCAATGTCTTCGCATATCCCTTCGATTTGGATGGAACCGATACATAAAGCAACCTGCGGATTTTCTCTAATATCCTGATATTTACGAAATGTCTTATCCGTTTGAACATAAAAAATATGATCCTTTATAAGAACACTCATCATTCTTGCGGATACCCGATTAGATCGGCTTGTCGCCAAGACGCTTTCAGCATGATCCCCGATTCGTTCAAATAGTTCATTTAATTTTTCTTCATAGGTATTTTTCATTTTTTTTATTTTATCCTTCCGCCATGGTATAGCCCTTCATATATTTTGCGTGAGCAATCATAGATTTCTTCCGTTCCCTGAAAGTCATTGCTGTCACCGCTCATTCTGGAAAGATATGTGTAATCACCTCTTGCATAAATTTCAGGGCCACGAAAGGGCCTTTGTTCATCAACCTGCAGTAAAGCCTCCTTTAAAAAATCTCCGTTAAAATGATCGTTCAGAACCTTGCCACAATAATTCATGATCCAGCATATATGATTGCTTTCATACACCTTCTCTTGTCCTGAAAAACATAAGCTTCCATAGAACGTATCATAATATTGATATGTATCCTCGTGGTAAGCATATTCATGGGCGTCGATTTCCGCAGCTTCGATTTTGTTTGATTTTGCCGCATACGTTGATTTTTTGGCTTTGACAAGAAAGTGAATGAGGTGATTTGTATCAACCTTTTGACCCTCTTCCGCAAAGCAATCATCTTCCTTGATAAGGCGATCTATCGTGATACCAAAAATACGGGATAAATCAATGAGATATTCCAATCCGGGCGAAATTATTCCTTTCTCCCATTTGGTGATTGTCTGTCTGGAAACACACAGCTTTTCAGCCAGCTCTTCCTGTGTAAGCATATTCTTTTTTCTGTAATACAAAATTTTATCATTATACATTTCATCAACTCCCTGCACAATCATAGCATTGTTTTTTATATGAAACCAGCACCTGATGTTTCCATTTCTGCTACTTTTACGACACGACCGCCTGCAGGATGACAGCAATAACCTGCATTCCCATAAAAACAGTGTGGTTGGATAGAGAAAAAGGAACGCCCTTATGTACGTTCCATCTAGAGGTGCTTCTTTACTGTATCCCTTAACAAAAGCTATCCGATGTATCTTGATGCCAATGAGTATTATGCTGCTTTTTCAAATGGATAAATATACAGTGCCGTTGTGTAATCCGGATGAAACCGCCCTGTTTTATACAGCTGAAATCCGTTTCGCTCATACATCCCTCGAAGCTTGTCCTTGTGCTCCCGCACATCCAGACGCACGTCGGGATAGCCTTCCCTGCGTCCCTTTTCTATGAAATATTGAATCATGGCATCCGCATATCCGTTTCCACTATACGCCGGGTCCACACAGATTTTATGCAGATACAGCGATGTCCCCTTTTCCATGTCCGGCCAGTACAAAGCATCCTCATCCACGATGAACAAACCGCAAACCACCTTCTCATTTACGGTTCCTACATAATACTCCGCAATCGTATACAGCCTTGAAAACGCTGCCCAGTTCACCTCATCCAGCTTCCATTGATGGATGCCGTGTGCATCGTTATAACGCACCCTTCTCTCATACATCGCCTCAATCGCCGGCTTGTCTGCTTCTCTTGCCTGTCGTATGTGCAGCATAGCCTCCTCCTTCCTTTCAAAAAGACCTTCCAGGAAGGTCTTACTGTATCACTCGTTCGACGGATTTCACACTGTTCACCTTTTGCAGATTCGCCATCAAGCTGCGCAGATGCTCAGAATTTTCTACAACCACCGTCATTTTCGTCGTTGCGGATATCCGGTCCTCCTCCACTGTGGAATCCACGTGCTGCAGACCGGCCTTGCATTGGGACACGACCGTTACAATATCACTCAGCAGGAAATTGCGATCCGTGGATTTGACAATCAGCTTAACCTCATAGGTCTTCTGCTCGATATTCTCATCCCACTCCACCGGAATCAGCCGCTGTTTTTCATTTATAATATTCGGACAGTCGGCACGATGCACCTTAACACCTGCCCCCTTGGTAATATAACCGATAATTTCATCCCCCGGAACCGGAGCACAGCATGCCGCAAGACTGATTTTCATCGACTCGATGCCGGCAATACGGATACCGGTTGCGGACGGCTTCTTCTTGCGCTCCTGACGGTTAAACATCTTTGCCAGCTCTTCATTATCCAGCGGAACACTGGTCTTATGCTTCACCAGACGGTCGATGACCGATGGCAGCGATACCTGCTTCACACCGATTGCATACATCAGATCCTGATAGGAATTGAAGCTTAGGGAGCCGGCAATGCTTTCCAGCTTTTTCTGTTCGGTATACGTATCCGCATCCAGATTCCGCCGTTTCAGTTCCTCGACGAGCAGCTCCTCACCCTTTTTGATATCCATGCTGCGGCGTTCGCTTTCCTGCTTCTGGAAAAAGGAGCGGATCTTGTTTCTGGCATGTGCCGATTTTACGACCTTGATCCAGTCTTCACTTGGTCCCGGCGACTGCTTGGAGGTACGGATGTTGACAACATCTCCCGTTTTCAGCTTTGTATTCAATGGCATGAGAACACCGTTGATCGTCGCACCTACGGTATGATGTCCGACCTCGGTATGCACACGATAGGCAAAATCGATCGGAGTGGAGCCATTGGGCAGCGCAATCACCTTTCCCTTCGGTGTCATGACATACACATTTGCTTCAAAAATATCCTTTTGCAGCAGATTCATGTATTCCATGGCATCATCATTGACCTCATCGCTCATGACACTGAAATCCTTGAACCAGTGCAGCTGTTCCTCGATTTCCTTCTGATGCACCTCGCGTCCGCCATTGATGTTTTCCTTATAGCGCCAGTGCGCCGCGATACCCTGTTCGGCAACGGCATCCATCGCTTCGGTACGAATCTGCACCTCAAAAATGTTGCCATCCTCCGCAACGATCGTTGTATGCAAGGACTGGTACATATTCACCTTCGGCATAGCGATATAATCCTTGAAGCGTCCCGGAATCGGACGGTACTTCGCATGGATATAGCCCAGTGTTTCATAGCAGGCCGTATCGGAATCCGTGATAATACGGATTGCCAGCAGATCGAGAATTTCCTCAAACCGCTTGTTTTTCGTCATCATTTTTTTATAGATGCTGTACAAATGCTTGCTTCTTCCAAAAATGCGATAGCCGATATGATGAGCATCCAGCAAAGAGCTAATATCGGCAATCATGCGCTGTACCTGCTCATCACGCTCTGTCTTGCGCTTTTCTACAAGCTTTGCAATCTCATAATACTTTTCCTTGTTCAAATACTGAAAGCACAGATCCTCCAGCTCGTTCTTGATATCACTGATACCAAGACGGTGTGCAATCGGGGCATAGACCTCCAGTGTTTCAGAGGCTATTTTCTTCTGCTTTTCCGGACGCATATATTGCAGTGTCCGCATATTATGCAGGCGGTCTGCCAGCTTGATCAGTATGACTCTAACATCCTTTGCCATAGCAATAAATATCTTACGATGATTGCTGGCGAGATATTCCTTTTCATCCTTGAATTTCAGCGCACCGATTTTTGTGACAGATTCAACCAGAGAGGCGACTTCCTCACCGAACATGTCACTCATTTCCTGAATGGTAACATCGCAGTCCTCCACAACATCATGCAGAAAGCCTGCCGCAATCGTCTTTGGTCCAGTACGAAGCATGGTCAGTATATAGCCCACCTGTATCGCATGAATAATATACGGCTCTCCGCTTTTGCGGTACTGTCCCGTATGATTCTTCTCTGCACACAGATATGCTCTCGTGATCAGATCGATATTTTCTTCTTTTTTGATATATTTTCTGACCTCAACCATCATTTCATCAAAGGTCACGACATTCTTACTTACCATAGTATCACCCGCATTCAAGAAAAGGGGAAGCTCCCCTTTGTTTTTATTATTCGTAAGACATTAAGGAAAATACATTAAAATCCTTCAGATGCTCCCGGCCCTTTAAGCCCGCAAGCTCAATCAGAAATGCACAGCCGGCAACCTCTCCGCCCAGCTCCTGTACAATTTGTATGGTCGCATCCACGGTACCGCCGGTAGCCAGAAGATCATCCACGATCAGCACCCGCTGCCCTTTTTTGATGCCGTCCCTGTGAACGTGCAGCTCATTGCTTCCGTATTCCAGATCATAGGATACGCTTACGGTTTCTCTCGGCAGCTTCCCCGGCTTGCGTACCGGTACAAATCCGATTCCCAGCTCATAGGCAACCGGACAGCCGAAGATAAAGCCGCGGGATTCCGGACCGACGATGACCTCCGCCTGAACGGATCTGGCAAAGTCAATGACCTTATCACAGGCCTCCTGAAACGCCTTCCCATCCGCCATCAGCGGCGTAATATCGCGAAACAAAACCCCCTCCTGAGGAAAATCAGGAATACTGGCAATATAATCTTTAAAATTCATGTGTGTAGCCTCCTAGCACTTATGCATGTATTATATCAAATTCTTTCTGAAAAAGCATTAACTAATACGCTTCTGTTACAAAAATATTCACTTTTTTTCTGCCCATAAAGGAATTTATTCGTAGATTTCCAATGAAATTTACATTGTTTTTCTCATGCAGGCGTTCATATGCGTTGCCACAGCGAAAATACATCGCTTCAAGGCTGTCACTCAGTGTCCATTTCGCATGCTCCCGGTTGCCCAGCAAACGACACCCCTGCACGCTTGCTTCCTCCAGATAAAACAGCGGTTCTTCAAAGCCGCAGCCAAACGGTCCCAGCACAGACAGGCTCTCCACCTCTGCCAGTGTAGCCTCCTGAACATGGATGGGAATCACGCTGTAGCTCTTTTCCTGTTGAAAATGAATTCCCTCCATACGGGTATTGACATAGTCCTGCACGATTTGCTTATTCTCGTAAGGAAACCCGATACCGGCAGCCGCCTTGTGTCCACCATAGGCCGAAAGCGAAGGTCGGCAGGCATCAAAAAAGGTTGTCAGATCCAGCAGGTCGAGTGAGCGGATACTGCCCTTGAACATCTGCTCACGCTGAGCAGCGACCATGACCGGAAGCTGCAGCTCCTCACTGAGCTTCCCCGCCACAAGCCCGGCCATACCTTCATGAAAGGACTCATGAAACAGCAGCTGAAACCGATATTCCGGCCGCACCAGCGTGCGTGCCACCTTGACCATGTCATCGCTCATCGTTTTCCGACGATCATTCAGCTCCCGTATCTGCTTTGCCATATGCTGCAGCTGCTCCAGACTCGTACTCAGCAGATACCGCACGGTATTGTTGGCATTCGCGATATCCGCAAGCCGTCCCGTCGTATTCAGCTTTGGTACGATCTGAAAAGCAATCAGCGTTTCATCCCATTTCGGATACCGGTCATTGGCCAGCAGCTGAATCGGCGGACAGATACCCTGACGAAGGTATTGCAGTCCAAGCTGCACGATTGCCCTTGTTTCCTGACGAAGCGGCATCACATCGGCAATGGCGGCAACACAGGCCAGCACCACATGCTCCTTTACCTCTCCCAGCAGTGCACGGGAAATCTCCAGCGCAACGCCGGCTCCGGACAATGTTTCAAAGCGCTCTCCCATCAGAAACGGATGCAGCAGATACAGACAGGGAAATTCCTCATCCATGGCATGATGATCCGTAACGATCACATCCACCCCTCTGTTTCTTGCCTCCGCGAGTGCATCCAGCGCCTTGACACCGTTATCAACGGTGATCAGCAGGCTGTACCCCTTTTCATGTGCCAGTTCTACTGTATGCTTCTGCAGACCATAGCCCTCTGCAAAGCGGTTCGGTATATAAAATCCGGCCTGTATGCCATAGCGGCGCAACGCATCCACGAGAATCGCCGTGGAGCAAATCCCATCCGCATCATAATCTCCGCATACCATGACGCGCTCCTTGTTCTGCTTCGCCTGATAGATACGCTTTGCGACCTCCTGCATTCCGTTTGCGGTAAACGGATCTGCCAGCTGCGGCTTCTGCAATAGCTCCGCTATCTGTTCATCCTTTAGACCTCTGGATGCCAGCACCTTAGCGCACAAGGCACTCACATGATGCGTTTCCTGTATCTGTTTCGAGCGTTCGCTCTGTAATTTATGTATTTGCATGTTTATCACCGTGAAATATCATACCACACTTTTCCTCCTTTTGCCTCAAGAATGCAAAAGAGATATCTGTGAGTCAGATATCTCCCTTGTTTTAATAGTCGTTCATGCCTGGAATGATCATTTCCTCCAGCTCATCCTTTTTCTTCTTATGCTTCTTTTTTACATGCTTTTTCGGATCCTGATGGATACGAATCTGATACCACAGCTGGGCTGCGACAAACAGAGAGCTTCCCGCACCACAGGCGATACCGATGAACAGAGCCAGACAGAAGATACGAATCGCACTGCTTCCAAAGAACAGCAGACAGACAACCGGCAGAATCGTTGTCAGCGTAGAGAGAATGGATCTTGTTGCCGTTCTCTGCAGCGCTTCATTTACGATTTCACGATATTCCTCTTTCGACGTTGTCGCAAGCTTGCGTCCCTTCATCTCATCACGGATACGGTCAAAGACAACGATCGAGTTGTTAATGGAATATCCGATCACCGTCAGCAGCACGGCGATGATTTCCGTATTGACCTCCAGACGGAAAATCGCACAGGCCGCAAGCACGAAGAAGACATCATGAATCAGTCCGACAATACCGCTGATCGCATAATCCCACTTAAAGCGGATGGAAATATAAATCAGAACACCGATCCATGCCAGAATGGAAATCAGAATTGCACTGCGCACCAGCTCCTGCCCGATCACCGGGGTTACCACGTTGTCATTGACATCGTGCTGATAGGTTTTTTTCAGTCCTGCCTTCACGGTATCCATCTTTTGTTCATCAATGGCATCCTTCACAAAGACATTTGCCACATTATCCTTTTCCCCGTTGATTTTAATACTGCTTGCATTGATTCCCAGACGCTTCAGCTGATCATTCAGCTTATCCTTGGAAATCGCCGTATCACTTTGTACCGTCAGCTTGGTTCCGCTGGTAAAATCAATACCCCAGTTCAGAATGCCATTGCCCTTCATACCCTGGAATGTCATACATCCCACACCGATGACAAGCACCGTCACAGAAGCGATGATAAAGAATTTTGCATTTTTAACAAAATCGAAATTCTTGAAGAAGCCGAAATAGAAGCGCTCCTGCCCCTTGCTTACATCCGGTACATGAGCCTTCTTCACACCGAACCAGCTCAGCTTGTCATTCAGCCATCCGCTGCCAACCAGAAGAGAAAGCAGGAATTTTGTAACGAAGACAATCAGGATGATGGTGGAAATCGTAGAGACGATCAGCATGGTCGCAAAGCCCTTCACACTTCCTGTACCCATCATATACAGAATCAGCGCACAGATAAAGGTTGTGACCTGCGCATCGAAAATCGTAATAAAGGACTTGGAGCTTCCCTCATAAAAGGCGGTTTTTACACTTCGTCCGGAATACAGCGCGTCCTTGATTCGCTCAAATGTCAGAATATTGGAATCGGCAGCCATACCGACACCAAGCACGAGAGCCGCAATACCCGACAGGGTAAAGACCGCGCCCATGGCATTATAGATGAGGAACACGATAAAGACATAGGTTGCCAGCGTGACTGCGGAAATCAGACCCGGCAGACGATAGTACAGAATCATAAACAGCATGATCAGCGCGATACCGATGCCGCCTGCCAGCATGGTTTCACTGAAGGCGTTGATACCGTAATCGGCAGTCACCGCATTGCTGTATTTCTCACTCATTTTTACAGGCAGCGAACCGGAATTGATCAGATCCTTCAGCTCGGTTGCCTCCTCCTTGGTGAAGCTTCCGCTAATTTGCGCACTGGTGGAATTGATTCCCTCACTCACCGTTGCAGCAGAAATGAATTTTGGATTTTTCTGTTCCTTTTCCTTGGCATAGGAATCGGTATCCGGATCAAAATCCAGCCAGGCAACCATCAGATTGTTGCCGCTTCCCATCTGGGAAACCTTCTGTGTTACTTCATAAAACTTCTTCTGATCAGACAACTTCAGGCTGACGATCGGCTTGCCGTAATTGTCGTACATCACACTGGCTCCGCCTTCCTGCAAAACGGTGGAATCCATCAGCAGGTTGTCATTTACATCGCGGAATGTCAGATTGGCGGTTGAAGAGATGACTCTTCTTGCCTGATCGGCATTTTTCACACCGGCGAGCTGCACACGGATACGATTGTCGCCTTCCACTGTGATTTCCGGTTCATTGACACCCAGAACATCGACACGTTTTTCTACTGATTTTGCGACAGCCGTCATGGAAGGAAGCTTCTTGCCCTCCAGCGGACTCACTTCATACAGGATTTCAAAGCCACCCTGTAAATCCAGCCCCAGCTTCATATTCTTGCGAACGGACGGGGTGCAGGTCACAATCAGTGTCAGTATGGTCAACACGGTTATCACAAAGACCACGAGACGTGATTTCTTCATTGTTTATCTCCTCCAAATAAATCATCAAAGTCGTTGAGGTTCATACGGGAGCCCATAATCACGGCCTGCGTAGACAAATAGGCCACCACATCACTGGCGCTGAGCTGCTGGATATCCTCTACCGCCTCATGGATGCTTCCAGGCTTGCGAAAGCGCCAATGCTCCTTCAACGAGCTTTCTACATGCTGATATGTCAAGGAAGATAACTCTTCTCGTTTCAACTGATTTGTTTTCAAAGCAATAGCAAGTTTTATGTATTTATCTTTGATTTCACTTTGACCACTCATAAGCTCCTCCTTAATATCATAAACATTATTATAGCTTCAATTATGAATGAAAGCAATGTATTTTTTTATCCCGAATCTGCACTTTGTTTCTAAAAATCATTACATCGCCAATTTTTTTCATGATCTGCAAGCTGGATTGGAGTGATTTATTTGAAGAAAACCGTACTGCAGTCTACTATGATTCTGGTGATAGTTTCCGTGATTGCCAAGGCTCTTTCTTTCATCGTGCGCATCATGCTTGCCAGAACCCTGAGCCCCTCGGCCATGAATTACTATACACTGGCAGCACCGACCATGGTCTTTTTCATTACCCTGGCACAGATGGGGATTCCCGGTGCCTTATCCAAGGTGATCGCGCAAAGCGACCATCCGCATCAGCCGCTAAAGGTCAGTGTGATTCTGTCCCTGTTGAATAACGCTGTCATTATTTTGACCTTTCTGCTCGTACTCCCCTTTCTGGCAACCTACATCCTCAAGCAGAAGGAAATTCTGCCCGTCCTGTATGCCATCATACCGCTGATTCCACTGGTATCGCTGTCCGGTATCCTGAAAGGATATCTGTTCGGTCTGCAGCACCACGTGCAGGCAACCTCCTCCCAGCTGTTTGAAGAGGGCAGCCGCATCCTGTTTCTGTTTGTGGTATTCTACCTGCACCCCTTTACCGACGCAATCACCATGGCCCGTATTGCGATGCTGTCTGTCAGTGTTGGTGAGGCCTGCAGCGCTTTGTTTATGCTCATCTCCCTGCGCAGACAAAAAAGAACCCTTTCCAGGATTCCGCGGTTGTTCAGCGATTTGAACCGCCGTCAGTTTGATGAGGTGCTGATGGTATCCATACCGATGACAGGAAGCCGCCTCATTGGCTCCCTTACCTATTTCATGGAGCCGATCGTTATGGTGCTGGGGCTTGGTACGGCAGCATCCGCCGCCATGGTAGGCGCCTATGGACAGCTCAACGGCTATGTATTGCCCATCATTACCATGCCAAGCTTCATCACCGTAACACTGAGTAATTTTCTGCTGCCATCCTTCACCTATTCCTATTCCAGAGGGTACTACGATCATGCACGCCGTCTGTTTTCGATGATCATCGGCTGCTGCTTTCTGGTCGGTCTGGGCTGCAGTGTGATCTGTTACCTGTTTCCGGAACAGCTGCTTTATCTGTTTTACCATAACACCCACGGTGCCCTGCTGCTCAAGCAGCTGGCCATCCCGTTTGCTTTGTATTCCCTGCAGCCTCCCCTGTCCAGCATGCTCCATGCCTTATCCTTAAGCAAGCAGACCGTTGCGGACACCCTGAGCGGCTCTCTGGTACGGATTTTATGTGTTCTGTTTCTGACCAGAACCTGCATGGAGGCCTCCTTGCCCATTGCACTGACAGCCGGGATGCTCATTACAACCACCATGCACGCCGTACGCCTGTTCATCGCCTTTAAAAACAATTAGAAAAAGGTATCCTTGGAATTCATTTCCTTCTTGATGACAAACATCCCGTTATTTTGATAGATACACAAAAACACATCATCCACACTATCCACGCCCTCCTTTTGCAGGGCGTTTTTCAGCCATTCCTCATCCCGTGACAAATCCTGCAGCGCCTTTTTGTTGATTGTCCCATCGCTGATGAGAGGATCGGGGTGCTTCACCTTGCATTTGTTTTTCGGCAGAATGGAGAGCTGTCCGTTATTCTCCAGCACCGCAAAGGCAACCTCATCCGGTGTACACAGATCCTTGCTGCGAATCTGAGACATCAGATCGTCAATGTTGTAGCGCTCCCTTTTCATGATGCTCTGATTGATATGTCCGTTATGAATCAGAATCGCATTCTTACCATCAAAAATATCTCTGGTCTTTTTGCTTTTCAAAAGCACCCAGGATATCACAATCTGTAAAAATGCCAGCGTGAAAATTGGAACAAGTGACTTCAGAATGCTTTCATGCGTATCCGTGATGGAGATTGCCAGCAGCTCACTCATAACAAGGTAAATAACGATATCAAAGACAGAAAGCTCGCCGACTTCCCGCTTCCCCATGATGCGAAGGGCAAAGATTATCACGAAATATACGATAAAGCACTTGACCATCAGATTTATATATTCCTGCATTAAACCATCCTTTCCTGCATAGTTTGTACGTGAATTTCATACAGTAGACTGAGGTGACCACTTATGAAATTCAAACTACAGACCTATGTGCGCTCCGTAGCCGTACTGCTTGCGCTCACATTGTTATTCTCTCTTGTATTTGCTGCTTTATACTATTTTCATGCAGTATCGACTTCGACTTTTCACATTATGAACTGGATTGGCGGCATCATCGCCTATGGCGTCGGCGGAGCATTGCTAGGCATAGGCGTAAATAAAAAAGCGCTGTTTCATGCGCTTCCTGTTGCTGTTGTATTTTTTCTGCTATCCCTGCTGCTGAGCGGCTTCTCTTTGTATGCACTGCTTGAAAACTTCAGCAAGGCACTGGTTTATATCGCAGCTGCCGTCATTGCATTCTCGCGTAAACACAAGGGATAAATCAGTCTGTATGCAGAAACAGCCCCTCCCGCAGATCATAGCCGAGATGGCGATAGGCCTTCTCCGTTACAACACGTCCGCGCGGTGTGCGGTTGATAAAGCCGATCTGCAGAAGATATGGCTCATACACATCCTCCAGCGTCATCGTTTCTTCCCCGATGCTGCTGGCCAGCGCTTCCAGACCAACCGGTCCTCCCTTGAAGCGCTCAATGATTCCCTTCAGATACTTATGGTCGACATTATCTAATCCCAGATGGTCGACCTTTAATTTATCCAGTGCCATTTCGGCAATCTGCTTACTGATGATGCCATCATTCATAACGGTCGCAAAATCACGCACACGGCGAAACAAACGATTCGCGATGCGCGGTGTGCCACGGGAGCGCAGGGCAATCTCCAGCACGGCCTCCTCCTCGATTTCCGTATCCATGACACGGGAGGTTCTGGAAATGATCTGCTGCAGCTCCGCCAGCTCATAAAATTCCAGCTGGGAAACGATACCGAAACGATCACGCAGCGGCGCCGTCAGATCACCCGCACGTGTCGTAGCCCCGACAAGCGTGAAGGGCGGCAGCTCCAGCCGAATACTTCTGGTGGTAGCGCTGTCCTTGCCGACAACGATATCGATACAATAATCCTCCATGGCAGGATACAAAATTTCCTCGACCTGCTTTGGCAGACGATGGATTTCATCAATAAACAAAACATCTCCGGGCTCCAGTGTTGACAGGATAGCTGCCAAATCCCCACCCTTTTCGATTGAGGGGCCGCTCGTCGTCTTTATACTGCCCCCCATTTCATTTGCCAGTATATAGGACAGGGTCGTTTTTCCCAGTCCGGGAGGGCCGTACAGCAAAACATGATCCAGCGCTTCATTTCGCTGCTTTGCGGCTTCAATAAACACCGACAGATTTTCCTTCAGCTGTCGCTGTCCGATATATTCACGCAGACTTTGGGGACGCAGAGATGCTTCCTCATCCATACTCTGCGATTCATTTGATAAAATTCTCTCCATTTACTAGACTCCTTTTCTCTTCGCCAGAATGCCAAGCCCCTTTCGGATATACTGATCACTCGTCATTGCTTCCAGCGTACCCAGCTCCTTTTTGATGCTGTTCAGCTCCGCATTCTTATAGCCCAGCGCCTTCAATGCTTCCAATGCATCTAGCAGCTGTTCATTTTCCTTTACTTCCAGCTCCGTAACCTCTTCCACGAGTTTCCCCTTCAAATCCAGAACAATCTGACTGGCTGTTTTCGCGCCGATGCCCGGCAATCCCTTCAGTGTTTTCACATCATTGCTTTCAATTGCCGCAATCATGTTCTTAGCAGGACAAACGCCCAGCATTCCAAGTGCCGTCTTCGGACCGACACCCTTGACACTGATCAGCTGCAAAAACAGATCATGCTCCTCCATCGTGGTAAACCCGAACAGCGTGATCGCATCCTCGCGTACATGCTGGTAGGTATATAAAATCACTTCGGCATTAAGCCGGACCGCCATCGGATTGGCAACATAGACCCGGTAGCCGATACCATTGTTTTCAATAATCAAGGAATCATTGCTGTAGCTATGAATAACGCCCTTAATAAATGCTATCATTTTCATCACCGCACTTATTTTATCATGTCTGGACAAATAAAAACAGTGGAAATCCACCGTGTGCTTTGCCTGCATAAAAAATCATCGGAAATAAGGGATGGAAAAGGTGATATTTCACCTTTTAAAACAGTGTAATCATATTCTTTGGGAACTCTGCATGCTCGGCTGTAATAGAGCACTAAACCGCTGATACAGCTACCATCCGGTCTTTCCGTTTTCTATTAGCAAAAAAAGGCAGCAAAGCAGCAATATACAGTCTGCCTTTAAAACGGCTGCAGCTGTATTATGCTCTTATGAAGCTGATAACAACAATCAGAAAACATGCTGCTCAGAGCCTTTTTCTTCCTTATATCTTATCTTTTGTGTTATCCTTTACGTTATCTTTTATGTAACATTTTCTGCTTCGTACTATCTGTTTCCTCTTGCTTTTTGTTATACAATTCCTATAAAATAGAGAATCACTATGTACCGCCTTCATCCGAAAATATCAAAAAATTCAAAGATGGTATCAAAGGGAATCACCCGTTTGCACAGACCGTATAGAAGCGTCAAAATCAGCAGCTCCGCCGGAAGCAGACACAGCAGAAATGCGATTCCTCCATCCTGCATCCATAGCGGCAGCTTATCCAGCATGAAAAAGTATACAGCAAAATATACAACACAGCCCATGCAGATACCGGTAACCACCGTTCTGCGCTTTTTCTCATTTTGCAGCTTTTCCAAAAGGATCTGCTCCAGCCCCATCTTCCCAAGGCAAAGCACACTGATCCCATGCAGTGTCTGCGCTGAGCTTGTTATAAAAAGAATATGCTTGGTCTTATCCGGCGAACGCTTTGCACGGTCCTTTTCCAGAACGCTTTGCAAATCCTGCCCATAAACGGTGCGACAGATATAACCATAGGCAGGAAGCTGCTTCAGTGTTTCCTCCTCCCAAACATTCTCCACAAACAAAATTATCTGACGATACTGCTTTGCCAGTACCTCCATGAAATGCTCCGCCTGCGGATCCTGCAAAGCTGCAGCATCCACATAAACATACAGTTTATTTGAGAAATCCATAGTTTTCCCCTCTTTTCTTATAATTCTTATTTTTCTTATAATCATCTTAGCATAATTTCCTGTATTTTACAACTACAAAAGCGTTTAACGACTCCATGCACACGGATAGCATACAGATAAACGTACAGTCGGATATAAAAAAAGGCAGCCGCCATAGTGTAACCTGTAATTTGCAGCCTCCTTCCCAAAAGTAAAAGGCTGTCCTAGACAGCCTTTTTATCAATCTCAAGAGATACCGGGCAGTGATCACTGCCATAGATATCCGTGTGAATCCTTGCTTCCCGAATAGCGTCCTTCGCATCCTCGGAAACCAGGAAATAGTCAATCCGCCACCCTGCATTCTTTTCCCGTGCTTTGAACCGATAGCTCCACCAGGAATAGATTCCCTCCTGCTTTGGATACAGATATCGAAAGGAATCGACAAAGCCGCTTTCCAGCAAAACACTCATTTTGCCGCGTTCCTCATCCGTGAAGCCTGCATTTCTGCGATTCGTCTTCGGATTCTTTAAATCGATTTCCTTGTGTGCGACATTCAAATCACCGCATACCAGCACACTCTTTGTTTCGTTCAGCTTGTGCAGATAGGCACGAAACGCATCCTCCCATACCATGCGGTAATCCAGACGCAGCAGGCCATCCTTGGAATTCGGTGTATACACGCAGACCAGATAGAAATCCTCGTATTCACAGGTAATGACCCGCCCTTCATGATCATGCTCCTCAATTCCCAAGCCATACGTAACCGACAGCGGCTTCTGCTTGGAAAACACCATCGTTCCGCTATACCCCTTTTTCTCTGCACTGTTCATATACTGATAGTAGCCCGGTGTTTCGATTTCCAGCTGCCCCGGCTGCATTTTTGTTTCCTGAATGCAGAATACATCTGCATCTATTTCCTTAAAGAAATCCATAAAGCCCTTTTGCATACAGGCGCGGATTCCATTTACATTCCATGATACCAGTCTCATAACATCTACCTCCCGAATATAGCTTAATCATACCGTATCCTATAAAAAAAAGCCAGTCAAACAACCAGCGGAAAAAAAGAAAAACCGCCGCATATGCGACAGTTTTCCTTGCCTGAGGTGTTATCTGTCTAATGAAGATTGATCAGTCCCTTTTCCGTGCCCCATGCTCCGGTCTGTACCTGCAGCTGCAGATTTTTATCATCAATCGTCGCCTTGGTTACATCGAATACGATTTTTCCTTTTAAAGAAGCATCCGGATTGATTTCCTTGGCAAAAATGCTTTCATCTCCCAGATACATAATAGCTGTAGAATCTGTATTGTAGGTCTTGTCACCCTTTTTCAGCTTAAAGAAGCTGTCCAGTACACGCAAAGCATCATCTCCGTTGTTTTTCACGGTAATCGAAACAATCAGATAGGTTTCCTGTGCTTTCTGATTCAGATATTCATCACCAATCATATCCGTAGTTTCAATGCCATTTACTGTGTATTCCACATCGCCTACCTTCAGCGTATCCTTGATCCCATAGGTTTTCTCTTTCGGCTCCTTCTTTTTGTCTTCTTTCTTTTTGTTGTCGGTTTTCTCTGTTGCCGGCTCGCCGTTTTTCTTTTCCTCATCTCCTCCGCCTGCTAGTGCTCCAATGACACCGAGCGCAAGAATTACGATAAGTACAATCTGCCATTTTTTTAATTTTTTCATAGGTTCCTCCAGTTTTCTCATCCTGTGTTTTGGAATGATTTTATTATACCTTCTGTTCTTTATGCATTGGTATGCTTTCAGCATACTTTGCTGTAGAGCTGCAGCTTCGGCATGTTATGATAAAATCATTCTGCATCTGCGATATCGTCAGGTAGCGTTCCTCCTGTCTTTTAGCTGTGCTTTTCCGTATGATGGTGAGAAAGATATCCGCCTCGTTATTCCTCCATGCCGTATGTGCACACAATTCCTTCAGCAGGATTCCGATGGAATAGATATCACTTTGTTGATCGGATAAGCCGTAATACTGCTCCGGCGCTGCATAGCCGACACTGCCGGTACGTAGAACATCCTTGCGCGTCGTCATCAGCTTCGCAATCTCAAAATCGATCAGCACCACATGACCCTTGTCAATCAGAATGTTATCCGGCTTGATATCCCGATGAATGATCGGCGGTGTCTGCGCATGCAGATGCCCCACAACCGCAAACAGCTGGAGCATGATACGAATACATTCCTCCACCGACAGCCTCCTTTGACTGAGCTTATATTCCAGTGTACAGCCATTCACAAACTCCTCGATCAGAATTGTCTTTTCATGACTGTAGCTGAAATCGATCACATTGGCAAGATGTTCATACGGATGGCTCTGCAGCAGCTGATACAAGGACAGGTCCAGCTTTGCACGAACAACCTTTTTCACAAAGAACAGGTTTTCAATCATGTGCTGAACAAGCAGAATATCCTTTTCATCACTGTGAAACAGCATGGCAACATCATCATATACTTCTAATCTCATTTGCACGCTTCCCTCTTTATCACGAACAAAATTATATAAAAAAACCGGAAAGCTTTGGTATGCTTACAGCAGACTTTCCAGTATGATTGCCAGAATCACCAGCAGACTTATTATGATAAACGCACAGAGAAGCCACAGAATCGCGCCTTTGAAGAAGCGTATGTATGTACGTCCATGATCCTGAATCCGCAGCAGCTCCCGAACATTCCCCGCATTGACGGTAATTGCCGGGATGATTGCCAGACAGAAACCAAAGGCGATTCTCTGACAGATGAGGGAATACGGGGATGGCGGAGGGGTTACGGTCATCGATGCTCCCAGAATTATACAAAGCACGTAATATGCAAGAAACAGCAGCCGCTTTGCAAAAGGATCCCTTCGTATACCAGGCAGCTGCGTCAGTAAGACAGAAACGGATGCGTGCGGCAGAGACTTCTCCTCGCAATATCCAAGCGCCTTCTGCAGCTCGCCAACGCTTTGATAACGCTTATCCGGATCCAACTGCATACAGGTTTCAATGATATGCTGAAACGGGCTGTGGATATCCTTTGCCGTCACATCCTTTTGTACCATCGTTTTTAAGACAGCACCGATCGCATAGATATCGCTGCGGCAGTCACTTTGATGAAACCCGTATTGCTCCGGTGAAGCATAACCAGCACTCCCCATTACACGGGTATCGCGATTTTTATCCTGCTTGAAAACCCGTGCAATTTCAAAATCAATCAGCCGGATTTCCAGATGCTCCAGCACCATAATATTTCCCGGCTTGATGTCACGATGAATAATCGGCGGCTGCAGACTGTGCAGATGCTCAACCGCAGACAGCAGCTGCCGCATGATATGATGAATAGCCGCATCATCAAGCGTTCGCTCACTCAGCACATATTCCAGTGTCGTTCCATTGATGAATTCCTCCACAAGAATGCACGTTTCCCCTCGGCGTGTCGCTTCATACAGCATGGGAATTCCGGGATGGGGATGCTGCATCAGCTGCCGGTAAATCTGCAGCTCTGCACAGTCCCGCATAATTTTCTTGATGTAAAATTTCTGATCCAGACAGTTTTTTACCAGCAGAACTGTTTTTTCTTCTGTTTGGGACAATGTACATATATCCTCTAATAAATCCAGACGCATAAATTCTCCTTTAGCTTGCAATAATCGTGATTTGATTATATCATAATATCTGGTGATTGTATGCAGAAACAGAAAACGAAGGATTTGGAAGACATCCTGAAGAAGGCCGGCGCGCTGGAGAAAGACCGTATTTTAAAAGAAATCCGTGATGTATCCTTTGTGGATTACATCAATGAAATCCTTCTGGAAAAGAATCTGGAGAAGTCCGATATCATTCGAGATGCCCAGATTCCAAGAACCTATGCCTATCAGATATTTCAGGGCAGCAAGCAGGCAGGTCGGGATAAGATTTTGCAGCTTGCTATAGCTATGAAGCTGAATCTTGAGGAAACCAACCGTCTGTTGACCGTGGCACACCATAACCATCTGTATGCCAAGCAGCAGCGGGATGCGATATTGATTTTCGGCATCAGCAAGCAGTATTCTCTGATGGAAATCAACGAATTGCTGGATGAATTCCATCATGAGCTCCTCGGCGATTTCAGCTAGCTGCTTTCAGCATCTGAAAAAGCATGACACGCCGCTTTTATGTCATGGTGTAACAACTTAGGTAACGATAGAAAAAGACCGACAGGTGAAGGCATTTCATTTAATTGATTTCCTGCTGTCAGGTCTTCTTTTATTTTCGGATTGCTTATCCCCGCTAGTCACACTTGGATTCGTAAAAAAAGTCCCGAAACACTTTATATAAGCCGTTTTCAGGACTTTTTCTATTTGTATCGAATTATCCTAATTTTTCTCTCATCAACCTGTGTTTGATAATATTTCTCATTTTTTCTTCTACAGCCAACGATGCAGCAGGGCTGTTTTTTTTGGCTATCGTATGGACATTTACAAGGAAAAGACGCAGGAGCATCGATTCGTTCGAGCATTCCTGCGCCTGCTATTTTTTTACGCCGTGCTCACTTGTGAGCATACAGCTTTCTGCACACTACCCTGTCCCCGTCGGTGAAACGTATACACGTTACGACGTTACTCCACGAATTCAAACTGAATATCACAGATGGTTACGACATCGCCGTCCTTACATCCGGCATTGCGCAGAGCATCATCAATACCCATTTTTCGCATTTTGCGGGCAAATCGCATGAAGTCCTCTTCATTATCCAGCTTGCTCATCTTAAAGCTGCGCTCCAGCTCTTCCCCACTCAGCTCCCAGTTGCCATTCCCCATGTTGTGTACCTCAAAGGCTGGCTGCTCCGGTTCAAATTTATAAAGCACGCCCTCTGCCTCTTCATCACTGGCATCATCATTATACAAAGGAAACTGCGGTGTTGTTTCCAACAGATCAGCCGCACGATAAAGAACCGCCTCCAGCCCTTCTGCGATAATCGTTGTAGTTTCAAATACCTCAACCTCAGGATAGGCCTCCTTGAAGCGCTTCAGGTTTTCCTGTGCGCCATCCAAATCCATCTTATTCGCAAGCACGATCTGCGGACGCTCCATCAGACGGTATTCATACTGCTTTAACTCATCGTTGATGGTCGTATAGTCCGCAACGGGATCACGTCCATCATTCGCTCCCATATCCACAACGTGGATGATGACACGACAGCGTTCAATGTGACGCAAAAACTGATGTCCAAGACCCTTTCCTTCGCTCGCCCCTTCAATCAGACCGGGCAGATCCGCCATGACAAAGCTTCTGCCATCCGGAACCTGTACCATTCCCAGATTGGGAGCCAGCGTCGTAAAGTGGTATTCCGCAATTTCCGGCTTCGCCTTGGATACAACCGACAGCAATGTGGATTTTCCAACAGATGGAAAGCCAACCAGTCCGACGTCCGCCAGGACCTTCAGCTCAACCATGATATCGCGTTCTTCTCCGGGTGCTCCCAGCTCACTGTACTGAGGTGCCGTGTTTTTACTGGATTTAAAGTGAAAATTGCCACGTCCGCCCTTTCCACCCTTGGCGATGATTTCCTTTTGTCCCTTGCGTGTGAGATCCGCCAGAACTCTTCCGGTTTTCTCATCCTTTACAAGCGTACCCTGCGGTACCTTGATAATGCAGTCCGCACCATCGGCGCCATGCATTTTCTTTGTTTTTCCATTACCTCCCGGCTCTGCAGTCATCTTGCGGTTGTAGCGCAAATCCAGCAGGGTTGTCTTTCCTTCATCAACCATAAAAACGACATCTCCGCCAGCTCCGCCGTCTCCGCCGCTGGGACCACCGTAGGCAACATATTTTTCACGCCGGAAAGCAACGATTCCATCTCCGCCTTTTCCAGCCTTCACATGTACTTTTACACGATCTATAAACATTCAGGCACCTCCTTGTCTCTTTCTGTTATCCTGCTCAAAAATAAAATCCCCATACCGGGGATTTTTTCATTACGCCTGTGGGTAAACGGACACTTTTTTCTTGTCTTTACCTAAACGTTCGTATTTTACAACACCATTCACTTTTGCGAATAACGTGTCATCTCCACCTTTTCCAACGTTTGTTCCCGGGTGAATTTTCGTACCACGCTGGCGGTAAATGATACTTCCTGCATGGCAGAACTGTCCATCAGCCAGTTTTGCGCCAAGACGTTTGGATTCGGAGTCACGGCCGTTCTTTGTAGAACCAACACCCTTTTTGGATGCGAACAGCTGAATATCTAATACAAATTTCATAATCACACCTCCTGATCGTTTATTGTAATATAGTCTGCATAGCTTTCCTGCATGGTCGACAGCTGATAAAACATTCCCTGTAACAGAATATTTGCTGTATCACTTGGCAGGATCGTTTCAATTTTGATGTATGCTTCCTTCAAAACGAAGTCGCATGCTTCAGGCACCATCTCATCTAAAGCATTCATCATTCCTACAGCTATGGAACTCACCCCGGCGCATACCAGATCCTGACCTGCATCTGCATAGCCTGCATGGTCTTTGATTTCCACTATCTGTATGATACCCTGATGCCGCTTTACATGGACTCTTACCATACATTAAGCCTCGATAGATTCGATTGTCAGTTTTGTGTAAGGCTGACGGTGTCCCTGCTTGCGGTGTGAGCTACCTTTTTTAGCCTTGTATTTGTAGACGATGATCTTCTTTGCTTTTCCCTGCTTTTCAACCTTTGCGTTGACCTTAACTCCCTTTACATATGGAGTGCCGACACGAAGAGAACGGTTGCAGTAAGCGACTACCTTGTCAAATACAACAGCTTCGCCTTCCTGAACGTCCAGCTTTTCTACGAAGATTGTGGAACCTTCTTCTACACGGATCTGTTTTCCGCCTGTTTCAATGATTGCGTACATAAATCGCACCTCCTTCTAAAAAATTTAAGACTCGCCATGCAAGGTGATGATTTCCATACTTAAACCCTGTTCTGAGCGGTTGTAAATCCGGGAGGACATACAACATAGTTATGTTACCATAAACAGCTTTTTTACGCAACACTTTTTTCATTTTTTTACATTATGCACAATCAATGGAGACTGCAATCTATTGCAATTCGCAGGTACACAAGCAATGCTGAATCATGATCAGATTATGTTAATATAGGAAGGATCCCCCATGCCGCAGGATGGTTCGTTCATCCGGCACTGCTTTGCTGCATAGACTGGTGAGCAACAGCAAACGCTCATACTTTCCTGCATGCCGCAAGCATCAAGCACGGCAAGCAGATATTGACTCTTTTCTCTCGACTATTAAAGCGCTTCTCATGCTTGCTGATGCTGCACATGCAGTGAAATGCTACTACCACTTTGTGAATGCAGAAATCCAAAATAGCCAATGCGATGTCAGATATACCTGTACTGCCACCATTGTTTCCTGTGTATGGTTTTCAACTGTCCTGTATCACGCAAAGCACAACAGCATATCATACCATTCTGCACCACCGTGAACAGAAGCACTCACCCCCATGTTGCGATAGCCAAACTGCTCATAAAAGGGCACCAGCTGCTTTTTACAGGTCAAGACCATCCCCGTTCTTTGCGCTTCCTGTGCCACTCGTATCAAAGCGTTCATCAGCTCTTTTGCGTACCCCTGATGCTGATGAGCGGGATGCACATCCAGCCCGAATACCGTTTGATAGGCGCCGCAGGGATCATGCAAACTCTCATCCTCATACATCGCATCACAGATCATGTGCTGATTGCTTACACAGCCATTGATCATACCGATGATGACGCCATCCTTTTTCATAACCAGAAAGCTTTCGGGAAAGGTTCTGGCGCGTCTGCGAAGCGCTGCTTCATCCGCCGCCTCTTCCTTTGGAAAGCAGCACGCCTCCAGCTGTGCCAGTGCTGCGATATCCGCTTCCTCTACGGTTTGAATGCTTATCATATTCACACTCCTACTCCTTTATTCCTTTTCTATCCTAGTCAGCTTCTTGACCAGACAGCTGGTTTCCTTATCCACGATTCCCTCCACATACAGATAATTCCCCTTGACCAGATCATCCGCATGCTGGCGATATATATTCGGCATACATACAAGATCAAATTTCCCTGTTTCATCACTGCCGATAACAAACATCATCATATCTCCGTTCTTTGTGCGATACTGACGGCAGCGATCCACCAGACAGACAAATTTCACATAACGGCCCTTATATTTCGGTAGTGAAATCAAAATTGGAAGATCCATTCCCATGCGGCTTCGCACATCTGCAATCGGATGCCGCGATAAATAAAAGCCGATGGCCTCCTTTTCCTTTTCCGAGCGAATCGTTGCATTGTCGCGCATCATCGTCATGGCGGGCTTGGATACCAAATCAAAGTCAAACAGCACCTGATCCACATCCTCGATTTTCACAAGATCCGCATAGCGAAGGGCATCCTCCAGTGATGCCATCAGACTCGCACGCCCAACCTTAAAGCAGTCCAGCGCACCTGCATATATCAGGATTTCAATGGTTTTTTTACCGATTTTATTGCCGTTCATACGTGCGGTAAAATCAAAGAAATCACGGAATTCACCCTTTTTATCTCGTTCCTCGACAATCAGCGATGATACCGCACTGCCAATGCCCTTGATACCGACAAATGGAAAGCGAAGCGCATTATCCTCGATTCCATATTGATTGTGCGAACGATTGACATCCGGCAGCAGAATCTGAATGTTGCGCTTGCGTGCCTCAAATACATATTCACTCGTTTTTGTCTCTGAGCCGATCACACTGTTTAGCAGACTGTTAAAGAAGTACAGGGGAGCATTCGCTTTCAGATATGCCAGCTGATAGGCAATCATACCATAGGCTACGGAATGGGAACGGTTGAAGCCGTAATTGGCAAATTTCATAATCAGGGCATACACCTTCTGCGCCAGTGCCTCATCATAGCCCTTCCGCAGTGCTCCCGATATGAATTCCTCCTGCATTCTGCGCAGCTCCTCCCCTTTTTTCTTACTGATAGCCTTGCGCAGATTATCCGCCTTACCAAGGGTGAAGCCAGCCATCGTCTGTGCCACCTGCATAATCTGTTCCTGATAGATCATAATACCATAGGTATTTTGTAAAATCGGCTGCAGGCTGGGATGGATATAATCAACCTTTTCCGGATGCTCTCTGCGATCCAGGTATTCCGGAATATTTTCCATTGGTCCGGGACGAAACAGTGCAATCGTTGCGACGATATCCTCAAAGCAGTTCGGCTGCATTTTCCGTATCAGATTTTTCATTCCCTCGCTCTCCAGCTGAAAAACCCCCACGGTATCCACAGCACGAATCAGTGCATAGGTTTTGGCATCATCCAGTGGTATCCGCATGATATCCAGCTTTTTATCAGCTGTCGCATTGATATGCTGTACGATTTCATCAATAATCGTAAGGTTTCTCAGTCCCAGAAAATCCATTTTGATCAAGCCGAGCTCCTCCAGATACTCCATCGTAAACTGTGTGGCACAAACGCCCTCATCCACATCGATCAGCGGGCACACCTGCTCGATGGCTTCATCGGAAAATACGATACCTGCCGCATGCAGTGAGGCATGACGCGGGAGTCCCTCCAGCTTTCGGGCAGTCGCATACAAACGGCGCATTGTCTCTCCGCTGTTGATCAGCTCCTTGAAGCGCGCGTCATTTTGATAGGCATAGTCCAGTGTAACCTTGATTACATTTGGAACCAGCTTGCACAGACGGTCAATCTGCCGGGGATTGATTTCCATCGCCTTTCCCACATCCCGCAGCACCTGCTTTGCCGCCAGCGTATTAAAGGTGATGATATGAGACACCCTGTGCTTGCCATACAGCTGCTCCACATAATGAATGACCTCATCCCGGCGGTTATCCGGAAAATCCGTATCGATATCCGGCATGGAAATACGCTCCGGGTTTAGAAAACGTTCAAACAGCAGATGATAGCGGATGGGATCCACATGGGTGATACCAAGGCAGTATGCAACAAGGGAACCGGCAGCACTTCCTCGTCCGGGACCGATATAAATATGCTGCGTCTTCGCAAACCGGATGAAATCCCATACGATTAAAAAGTAATCGGCATACTGCATACGGATAATGACATCCAGCTCGTAGTCCAGACGCTGCTGGTATACGGGTGAAATTGGTTGGTACTGCATACGCTTCTGCAGTCCCTTCTGACAAAGACTGCGCAAGAATTCCTCACTGCTTACGCCGTACTTGTTTTGAAATTTCGGAAGCACAGCCTTAGGCAGCTGCATTTCCACCTGACACAGCGCTGCGATTCGATCACTCATCTGCAACTCCTCATCCTCATACAGCAGCTGCATTTCCTTGGGTGTGCGAAAATATCGGCGCGGGCTGTAATTCAGCATTTTATCATGGAGCGACACTCCCTGATCGATTGCACACAGCGTCTTATAGCTCTCCTCATCCTCTTCCCGTTCAAAATATATGCGGGACAATGCCGTATAGGGAATATCCAGCTCTTTGCACACCTGCTTTAAGACCGGGTTTTTCTTTTCCATCAAGCCGGAATCATTGCGTGCTATGGATACATAAAAATCAGAAAACTGCTTTCGGCACAGCTTCAGCCAGTGGCGCAGAAGATCCAGCTCTTCCTTTACGATAAGGGTCTCCATCTGATTCTGATCACCGTTTGTCAAAACAATGCAGTCCTTTGCATAATAGGCGAGCGTATCCAAATCCGGTATGCGTCTTTCCTCTCCGGTATTCAGCCAGGTGGACAGCTTCAGTAGATTCTGATAGCCGGCATCATTTTTCGCAAGAACGACAAAGCCATACAGCTCCTCCTGCTCCAGCACGTCCACTTCCATCCCGAAAATCGGCTTGATATTTTCCTTTTTACATGCATGGTAAAACGCCATAGCGCCGTGCATGACATGCTTGTCTGTCAATGCGACCGCTGTATAGCCGCAGCGCTTGGCAGCCGCAACGATTTTGGGAATCGTCAGGGTGCTCTGCAGCAGGGTATAGCAGCTTCGCACATGTAAGTGGACACTCATTCTCAACACCTCGTCTCTTTCTTTATTTTATCATATTTTCATGCTTCTTAATACGGGTGTGACCATGGTTTCTGAAGTTTTGAAGAGGATCAGCTAATCGTAGCCGCAAAGCTCTGATTTTGTCCTCAGTTCTTGTGGAGGCTTTCGTTTATAGTAGCCTTTGCTGCGTATGCAAAAAGCAGCATACCCTTGTATACTGCTTAATTCCTATTCGTTTACACGCTCGCTAAGCTCCTGCAGCAGCTCCTGTATTGTTTCCTCATACAGTCCCTTTACACCGCAGGCAAAGCGATGTCCGCCACCCTGATACCGGTTTGCGATATCATTGATCGTGCGGTTTTTTGAACGAAGACTGCCATTGTAAATCCGTCTTCCGTTTTCATCCCGTTCTTTTTCCGTGAACAGCGCCCATGCTTCAAACTCATCCACACCGCCTAGCACGAACACCTTTTCCTTCGCTTCATTAAAGGTTAGCTGGAAACGCTCATAATCCTCACGGTTAACGATGATATAAGCAACATGTCCGTCCAGCAGTTGAACATTGCTGCGAATATAGTTTTCAAAGCGATAGAGCCGATAGGAGGTCGAGAAATGATCCTCATTGGCTTTTTTCACATCCACACCCATTTCCAGCAGATAGGCTGCTGTGCGCAGCGTCCGCGGCTTTATGGTCGCAATGGAAAAGCGAAGAGTATCCGCAATGATGCCGCCGTATAGATATTGTGCACAGACTGGCGACAGCTGCAGCTGCTTCTGTTCAAACATAAAAGCCAGCATTTCACAGGTTGCCCCGAACAAATCCTCGACAACCTCCACATCCGCAAAGCTTTCAACAACGATATGGTGATCGATTTTCAAGGTACGTGCAGCCATGCTCCAGCGCTCATCATCCACACGAGCACCGTTTGCCGTATCCAGGATGATGGCAAGAGAGGCAGCGATGGTTTCATCGCTGACACTATCCATATGCGGAAACAGGGACTGCTTACTGCCGGCATCCTTACCTAGTGCATACACCTGCTTTTGCGGATATGTTTCCTGTATCCACTGCTTTAGTCCAAACTGGGAGCCAAGTGCATCCGCATCGGGAGACACATGGCGATAAATCGTGATGATATCATATTGTTCGACAAGCTCAAATAAAATGTCGGTATTCATAGCTACGCAATCAGGCGGTATGTATCACGAGCGATCATGAGTTCCTCATTTGTCGGAATCAGCCATACCGCTACCTTGCTTTCCGCAGTGGACAGCAGGACTTCCTTGCCTCTTGTCTTTCCATTCAATTCTTCATCCAGCTGGATACCGAATGCCGCAGACAGACGATCACAGATCATCTTACGCATATTAGTATCATTTTCACCGATACCTCCGGTAAAGACAATGGCATCCGCACCACCAAGCTGCGCGTAGTAACCGCCGACAACATTGATGACACGGTTTACATACACCTCTGCTGTCAACAGTGCTGCCGGATTTCCGTCCTTGCAGCCATCCTCGATGTCACGTGCATCGGAGCTGATGCCGCTGACACCAAGCATACCGGACTGCTTGTTCATGATATCATCCATTTCATCCGGAGTTGCACCGGTCTTTTTCATAATATAGGTTACGATTGCAGGATCGATGTCACCGCAGCGGGTTCCCATCATCACGCCCGCAAGCGGTGTGAAGCCCATGGAGGTGTTGATGGATTTACCACCGTCAACCGCTGTAATGCTCGCACCGTTCCCCAAATGGCACGTAATGATTTTGGTGTCCTCCACGTTTTTGTTCATCAGCTCTGCACAGCGCAGAGAAACATACTTGTGGCTTGTTCCGTGGAAGCCATAGCGGCGAATCTTGTATTCGTCATAATATTTCATCGGCAATGCATAGATATAGGATTCCTTCGGCATTGTGGAATGGAATGCCGTATCAAACACAAAGACGTGCTTGCAGTTTGGCAGATTATTTTTGAAAGCATTGTATCCGACAAGACCAGCCGGGTTATGCAGTGGTGCCAAATCGTTTAAGGAAGCAAATTTTTCTACAACGTCTTCCGTTACCGGTACACTTTCCTTGAAAATTTCCCCGCCGTGTACAGCACGGTGTCCGGCACCGGTGATTTCATCCAGACTGTTTACAATCTTATATTCCACCAGCGCTTCCAGCAGCATGCTGACTGCCTTTGTATGATCCGGGATCGGCAGCACCTTTTTGATTTTCTCCCCGTTCACCTTAATGGTAAAGATGGCATCCTCAAATCCGATTTTCTCAACGATTCCGCTTGTCAGAACCTCCTCGCTCGGCATTTCAAATAACTGAAACTTTAATGATGAACTCCCTGCGTTCACTGAAATAATTTTTGACATGTTATCCTCCTAAAGTCATTCTAAATTTTCTAGCTGTTCTACCAGTTTTCGTATCGCATCGTTTCCGACTGTTTTCATTTTATCATAAATCCTGCTTCTTGTTTCATAATTTTGCACAAGATGCAGCTTTTTTTCGTATTCCGTAAGAATATGCGTGCTGCGTTTGATATGATCATTGACTGCCGCACGACTGATTCCAAGATTCTCCGCAATTTCGGAGAACGATAAGTCTTCCTTGTAATACAGACTGAGGATTTCCTGCTGCTTCTCTGTCAACAGCCCCTCATAGGCATCCAGAAGCGCATTCATCCGCTCCATCTGATCAATCATGCTGCAGGATATCCTCACACAGACCATACAGGTAGGAATCAATGTCAAATGGACGCAAATCGTCCTCTTTCTCACCGAGTCCGATATACTTCACCGGAAGTCCCAGCAGATCGCGTATCGCAATCACGATGCCGCCCTTTGCCGTACCATCCATCTTTGTCAGAATAATACCGGTCACATTGGTCGTTTCCAGAAAAATCTGTGCCTGTGAAATACCGTTTTGTCCGGTTGTGGCATCCAGCACCAGCCACACCTCATGCGGTGCTCCCGGGATTTCCCGTTCGATCACCCTGCGCATCTTGCTCAGCTCCTGCATCAGATTTGCTTTGTTCTGCAAACGTCCTGCGGTATCTCCAATCAGATAATCCATGCCATGCTCCTTCGCATAGCGGCAGGCATCCACCAGTGCTGCACTGGGGTCGCCGCCCTCTCTTCCCTTGATGCAGGGAACACCCAGACGGTCTGCCCATTTTGCGAGCTGATCAATGGCACCGGCACGGAAGGTATCCGCTGCCGCAAGTACGACGCTGCTGCCCTCAGACTGAAACAGCTTTGTCAGCTTTGCCGTAGTCGTCGTTTTTCCGCTGCCGTTGACGCCAACCATTAAAATCACAGTCGGACCGTCCTCGTTTTTATGAAAATCCACATCCTCGTAGCCGGTATACAGCTCATGCATGACCTCAATCAGACATTCGCTGATTTCATCAAAGCTCTTCAGCTTCTGATCCATCGCACGACTTTCAACCTCATCAACGATTTTCTGTGCTGTCCGAATACCAATATCCGCCTCCAGCAGCACCACCATCAAATCCTCCAGAAATTCTTCATTGACACCGGTAAAGCCAAGCGCCAGTCTGCGTATGCGCTCTGAAAAAGACTTCTTTGATTTATCCAGACCACTCAGATAGCGATCCCCATCCTTTTTGGAGGAAAACGTCTGCTTCAATTTTGAAAATATACCCATTATGCCTTCACCTCTTCCTTATCGATCATGTTGATTGCATCCTGCAGCTTCACCTTCAGCAGCTGGGAAACACCGTTTTGCTGCATGGTTACCCCATACAGGGCATCACACTGTGCCATGGTTCCCGGGCGGTGTGTCACCACGATAAACTGACTCTCTCCGCGAAACTGTGCAATGTATTTCGCAAAGCGCTCCACATTCGCCTGATCCAGTGCTGCCTCGACCTCATCGAAAATACAAAGCGGCATCGTTCGTGCCTTCAAAATGGAAAACAGAACACAGATAGCGATCAGACTCTTTTCTCCACCGCTGAACAGGCGGATATTCTGTACGGTTTTCCCCGGTGGCTGCACATCAATATCAATACCGGTATTCAGCACATCATCCGGATCCACCATAAACAAGCGGGCCTTCCCGCCTCCAAACAGCGCGCGGAATACATCGTTGAGCTGTGCATTGATCTTGTCAAACATCTCCTGAAACTGCTTGACCATGATGTCATCCATTTCATCGATGGCCTCTAAAATTTTATCCTTTGCGGCAATCAGGTCATCCCGCTGCTTGCTTAAAAATGTAAAGCGCTCACTGACCTCCTTGTATTCCTGCGGTGCATCCAGGTTCACATTTCCAAGAGCGGAAATCTCCTGGCGAAGAACAACAACCTGCTTGCGGGCCTCTACGATATCAATCTCCGCCTTCTGGCTCTGCGCATATTCAAAGGTCATCTCATAGGTGGAGCTTAAGCGCTCCAGTGTCGTCTCCAGCTTAGTTTCCGCCTTTGCCTGCGCAACCTCCACCTCACGCTGCTCATTCTGCAAAATATTGAGGTCTCTTCGCAGCTGACGAATCTGCGCATCCTTGCGCTCCACTTCACTTCCGGCCTTCATACGGCGCTCCCGCTTGCTTTTCATCGAAGAGCTGACCTCATCAATGCGGGAATGCACATTGCTCAGCTTAACGACGATATCATCCTCCAGCAGCTCGGCTTTATCCAAATCCTCATCCGGTGCAATCTGCTCGTAATCACTTTTCAGACGATCATATTTTGCCCATTTGGCTTTTACGATCGGATCCAGCTGTGCACTGGAAATCTGCATCTGCACCAGATTGGAGCTGTTCTGTTCCTTTTTGGCCTGCAGCGCATAGAGCTGATTTTTCAATCCCTCCACCTTCATCTGCTGGCCCTCCAGACTCTGCAGCACCTGATTCAATTCCTTCTGTATCGTCAGCGGTGTGGAATTGTTTCTTCCCTTACCGCCGGTCATACTTCCTCCGCGGTTGACAATATCGCCTTCCAGCGTAACAATCTTATATTGAAAGCGCAGCAGCTTGGCAATCGCATTCGCATTGATCAGATTATCCGTAATGACAACATTGCCGAACAAGGAATCCCGCAGCGTATCAAACTGCGTATCATTTTCAACAAATTCGCTCGCCACGCCGAGAAAGCCGACGCTGTTCTCCGCAAGCATGCGATGCTCCTTCTGCATATAACGCGGCTTCATAACCGTCAGCGGCAGAAAGGTTGCACGTCCGGACTGATTCTTTTTCAAAAAGGTGATGGCATGGCGTGCTGCTGCCTCATCCTCGGTTACGATATGATACATGGCGCCGCCAAGCGCATTGGAAATTGCCGTTTCATAGTTCATCATCGGTTTAAACAGCTGCGAAACAACGCCCAAAATACCATTCAGTCCGGCATCCAGCACGGATTTTACAGCCTGTTGATGATTAAACGGTTGCTTTGCCAGATTCTCCAATACCGCCTTGCGATTTTCCAGACGGTTCAGAATCGAGGATGCCTGTGCATTTTCCTGTGTACAATAGGACAAATCATGCTCCAGCTTGGCAGCTGCTTCTTTTTGTAAAGCGATATCCGTTTCCAGATTTTTCAAACGTTTTGATCGGTCTTCATATTCATAATGCGCCTCTTCCATCATCGCCTTCAGCTCCTTGGCTTTTTCGGCATTGCTGGCATATTCCAACGCATATTTTCGTTTTTCATCCATTTCGATTTTGCGGGTTTCCAGCATTCTGGATTCCTCGCTCAGCTTGGCATACTGCTCCTGCAGCTTATTAACCTCACGATCCAGCTGATACATCTCATTGCGCAGCTCACTGTTCTTTACATCCTCCACCTGAATGGTAGTTTCATGCATCGCCTTCTGCGCATCCAAATCAAATGCCTTTTTCTTCAGCATGTCGATCTGCTCGCTCAGCTTTTCGATTTCATCCACCAGCACGCTGACCTCAATAACCTCCAGCTGCTTTTTCTTTTCCAGATAGACCTCCGCCTTTTTCGCCTGACGCTTGAGCGGATTAACCTGCCGCTCCAGCTCCATGATGATATCCTCCAGACGGCTCAGATTATCCTGTGTCCGGTTCAGCTTGGACAGTGATTCATTCTTACGCTTCTTATATTTTGCAACACCTGCCGCCTCTTCAAACAACGCACGGCGATCCTCCGGCTTCGCATCGGCAAATGCGGAGATGTTTCCCTGCGATATGATGGAAAGAGAATCTCTGCCCAGACCGGTATCCATTACCAGATTGACGATATCCTTTAAACGGCAGGGAGCCTTGTTGATGAAATACTCCCCTTCCCCACTCGTCCTATGCAGACGGCGGGTAACCTCCACCTCTTCAAATTCGACATTCATGATATGGCGGGAATTATCAAACACCAGCGTAACCTCCGCCATATTGACTGCCTTGCGTGCTGTAGAGCCGCTGAAAATGACATCGCTCATATTATTTCCACGCAATGACTTCACACTCTGTTCACCAAGCACCCAGCGGATCGCGTCATTGATATTGCTTTTCCCGCATCCATTTGGACCGACGATTCCGATCACATCCGAATCAAAGGTGATGATGGATTTATCCGCAAAGGACTTGAAGCCCTGCAGTTCAATACGTTTTAAAAACATAGATGCCTCCATTCATTTGCTGTAAGCAACAGCAAATACCAATGGTTATTATAGCATAAGTTTGGAGGCTTCGCATCAAAACTTGTGAAGAATTCAGTCTTTTTTAACTTTTGTTTATACCGTATTCATGTTTTACATCATGATGTTGATATATTGTAACGGAGTATTAAATACTATATAATTGGGTTATCATCACAAAATAAAGCTTATTCGGTAAAAAGCATTGCATTCCGTTTGGGATTGTATTATACTGACCACAGGCATAAGATTTACGGAGGTGATACTCATGGAGGAAAAATCCATGCGGGATATGTTCCGACTGGGCTTTGGAGAAGAGGTCGCCAACTGTGTGACTCACGGAATCATGGCGATTCTGTGTATATGCTCTCTTCCGGCAGCAGCCGTATATTCCTATAACAAATCAGGAAGCGAACTGGCGGCAGGTGTGTCGGTGTTCATTCTATGTCTGTTTCTGATGTTTCTGGTATCCACATTGTATCATTGCATGCCATTTGGTACCACACATAAATACGTTTTCCGCAAGCTGGATCATATCTGTATCTATTTTGCGATTGCAGGAAGCTATACGCCGATTGCACTCACCTTGATCGGTGGATGGCAGGGCTATCTGATTCTGGCGATTGAATGGAGTGCAGTGCTTGGCGGTGTACTGTTAAAGGCCATAAGCTCAAAAAGCTACCCCAAGCTTTCTATGACCATCTATATGATCATGGGCTGGACGGCAATCTTCTTTCTGCCGACGCTGCTGTCCAAGGCGAGTCCGTTATTTCTTGGATTGATTGTCGGCGGTGGTGTTATGTATACGATCGGTGCCTTCTTTTATGGAAAGCCACAGAAAAAATACTTTCATTCCATTTGGCATGTCTGTATCAATCTGGCAAGCATTCTGCATTTTATCGCTATCGTATTCGTCATGTGATGAAAAATGCATACAGGTCTTACGTCGCAAAAGGGCCCTCCCCTTACCACAGTCAATAAAGCAGAAAAGATGCTGCGGCATTCCCTTCGTGAATGTGTTGGCATCTTTTTTTTTCATATATGAGAACTACGGTAAGCAGGCAGGCCATATCGATGCATACCACGATGATTTCATGCATGTAACAGCGGAAGCACAAGACCGTAATTATCCAAGAAAAACACTTTTATGAGAACGGATTTACATGCATTGTGATTGAATGCAGCAATCCATCCAGTCACAAACAGAAAAAACGCAGCAAGGAATGCAATCAAACATCCGTACTGCGATATTTCAAATTTAATTTTTCCGGTCTGCTGAGCTGCTTGATCTGATATTCTCTACGCATAGCTGCACGCTTATCAGCATGGCTCTCATAGTAGTAAAGCTCAAGGGGGCGATGGGCACGGGTATAGCGTCCGCCCTTCCCAATCGCATGCTGATGGAAGCGCTGGCGAAGATCCGTCGTCCATCCGGTATAGAGAGAATCATCCTGACAGCGCAGAATGTATACATAGAAGCCCTTTGCGTATGGTATTTCAGCCAATGGTTTGCGCAAAGGCTCTGGCATTGGCAAGATCCTGTTCGTCCGGATGAGATTTCCCGTTTTCATAATTGGCAAGCTGCTGCTTCCTATGCTCATCCTCTGGATGCTCGGCAAGCATGCTTCGATAGCGCGCAATCACTGCTTCACCAACAGCTCCCTGACACAGGAAATGCCCCAGTATATGATTGTTTGCGGCATGTGCCTCCACCCGTTTCTTCACCATATCATAATAATCCGTTTGCTCCGCAGCCCCCAGCGTTCCAAACAAAACAATTTGCTGCTCCTTCAGCAGATCAAGCACACGTAAAGCGGCAGCATCACAATCCCCTTTATCTACCCAGTATCCGATGTAAAACAGATCAAAATGAGCAAGCATGGATGGCTGAAATTCCTTAACGGAAATCAGCTCACTGTCCTCAGCAACCTCCGCAATCGCTTCTGCAATTTTCTTTGTATTCCCGCTGAGCGAGGAATATACAATCAGACCCTTCATAACGCATATCCTTCTTTCTTATTTCAACGGCACAACCCTTGCCAGTCCACCCAAAGAGGTTTCCCTGAGCTCAATCGGTATTTTCCTGCCGGTATAGTTCATGGTGTTGACCACCATGTCAAAGCTGACCTTATGCTCTCTTAAATCGCTGATGCCCTCTGCTAATACTGCGGCATCCATGGCCCGCAGCACCCCGACGGCATTTCGTTCGATACAGGGAATCATCACATAACCGCCTACCGGATCACAGGTAAGACCCAGATGGTGTTCGATTCCGATTTCCGCTGCGTACTCGATCTGGCGCATCGTCTGTCCGCGAAGATAGGCGACCATAGCGGCACCCATCGCAACCGCCGCACCGATTTCCGCCTGACAGCCGCCCTGAGCCCCGGATATGGTAGCGTTTTCCTTAATCAGATTTCCAAACAGTCCGGCCACCTTTAAGCCATTGCGAAGCTGCTCTCGGGATACGCCCAGTATGCGGTGATAATAGCATACCAGCGCCGGCAGAATACCGCTGCTTCCCAGCGTTGGAGCTGTGACCGTCGTACTTCCGGAAGCATTTTCCTCACTTGCACTATAGGCATAGGCACACAGCAGCAGCTTTTCCTGCTCGGCGGCACTTTTCGCCGCATCCGCTTTCTGCTTTAACTCCTTTGCAATACGCTTCAGCTTCAGATCACCCGGCAGCACACCTTCTCTGGCAAGACCGCCATCCACCGTCGCCATCATCTGCTGCAGGATGGTATCCATGTAATCATCCAGCGGATCGAAGTGATTCACATACTCCCACAGCGTCATGGAATGCGCTTCACAATAGGCTTCGATATCCTTCATCAGGTGATGCGGATAGACATCTGCACCTTCCTTGCTCGCTTCCCCTTCAATCTGGATGGCACCTCCTCCTACCGAGTAAACCGTCCATTCTCCAAGCAGACAGTCTGCTTCGTCAAAGGCTGATAGCTGCATCGTATTGGGATGCTTCAGCTCCTTGCGGTTCTTAAAAAATACCACACATTCCTTCGGCTTCATCGTTTCTATGATGATGTAATCTGTCAAATGTCCTTTTCCGGTCAGCGCCAGTGATCCGAACAGCTCCACCTCAAAATGATGTGCGTTGGGATAACGCTCCTTAAACAAACTGGCAGCACGCTGCGGCCCCAGTGTATGTGATGAGGACGGTCCCGGACCGATCCTGTATAATTCCTTTAGTGATTTCATTGTCGTACTCCTTGTATTCCCAGCAAAAACATTTCAAAGCCCAGCTTTTTATCCAACCGGCCGGCCTTTAGATTCTGATCCAGTGTTGCCAGCTGTTCCAGTATGTGCATCAGATAGCCGATGCCCAGCCGCTGTACGGTCTTCATTGCCAGCTGTACACGATAGGGATGTGCCTTCAGCTCATCCTTGATGGCATCCTTCCCTTTTCCATGCAGCGTCAGTGCCTTTACCTCATATAAAAAACGAAACTGAGAGGCCAGCAGGGCAATCAGATAAATGGCATCCTTGTTCAACACACACAGATCCTGCCACATATGGAAGGATTTTTGAAGGTCGCGGTCCACAACTGCATTGACCAGCTGAAAGACATCCTCCTCCAAGGGCCGTGTAACCAGCTTTTCCACCACATCGCGGCTGATCACCCCACCATACAGCTCCAGCTTTTCCATTTCGGTCTGTATGGTACGAATATCCAGCGGCAAACGATGCAGCAGCGCCTGCATGGCAGAGGGCTCTATCTGAAGGGAGCGCTTTTTCACCTGCTCCTGCACATAGCTGTGCTTCCCCTGCTCGTCCAGCTTACGGTATTGCAGCACCTTGCAGGTCTTCTGTATTTTTTTTACGATTTTCTTTCTGGCATCCAGCTTTTCAAAATCCCCGATCAGCACCAATACCGTAGAATCCATCGGCTTATCCAGATAGCGTTCCAGCGCTGCAGTATCCACTGCATGCTCATTCGCCGCGCTTAGAAAATTCGCATGATAGACAAGAATGATTTTGCAGTCTGAGAAAAACGGTATGGTCATCGCATCCTCCAGAATCACATCCATATCCGTCGTATCCGCATCGTAAACGATTTTATTCAGATCATTGGCATCCGGAACATGATTTCTGACGATCCTTGTCAGTGATTCCTGCAGCAGATATTGTTCTTCTCCATATAGCACATAATTCATTCTCATCACCTAGAGAATATTATAAACGAAACGCGCATAGATTACCACGACTTTTCTTCATATCTTCCTGTATATTTTATACAGAAGCAGCATTCCTCCACCTTATGTAAGTTTTTTCCTATCCTGCTGAAATTATCACCTTTGAAAAACGTGCAGAATCCCGGCTGTTCGCTCGGCGCTCACATAATAACTGAAATAGCGGCTGAAGCGAATGGATACAGCTCCATCCTGTGCACTTACCAGCGTATGGATGTCCTCCTGCTTCAGACGCTGCATGACAGCGGTGCTGGGATGATGATAGCGGTTGTTTCTTCCTGCAGATATCAGTGCCAGTTGAGGCTGCAGTTCGTGCAGAAAGGATAGCGAGCTGGAGGTATCACTGCCATGATGAGCGACCTTCAGCACATCGACGGCAAGCTTATAGCGTTGTAAAAGGGCCTCCTCCGCTTCAACACTGGCATCTCCCATAAACAGCACCTTCAACTGATCCGTCTGCATATAGGTGATAATGCTGTTATCGTTGGTATCCTTTCCCTCATAGTCTCTAAGTAAAAATGTCAGCGGCAGTCCTTCGATTGGTTCTGCCTTTTTTTTACGATCGATAATGCGCGTTACCTCCAGCTCCTTAAGCAGCTCGTCCCTGCCACCGCTGTGATCGAAGTCATCATGCGTGAGTATCAGAGCATCCAGCCTCTGATAGCCCTTCGCCTTAACAATCGGGACTACCACCTCCCTGGGAATGTTGCGATAGCGGCTTCCCATGATATCAATCATGAAAGCTCCCTGATGAAACGGCAGGGTTATCAGCGTGCAGTCTCCCTGTCCCACATCGATCATCAGCACCTCCCCAAAGGGATCAAGCCATGAGGAAAAGGGGGCATACAGAAACAGCAGGAACAGCACAGCCAGCGGCTTTTTCTGTGTATAGCTGATATAGCACACAACACCTTTGCCCCATAAAAAGAGCCAGAATAGCTGTGGGGTATAGTATAGGGTCATTCCGCATTGCTGAAGCGCATCCAGCGTATCGGCAAGCTGTATTATTCGTGCAAATAGCGGACCAAAGGAGCATGGCAGGCTTAGCAGACATACGGCATACACCAGGGCATAGGCATAGCGAAAAACGGGAAACAGCAGCAGCTGCAAAGGATTGCAGGATTGAAAAAAGAGAAACTGCATAGGAACGAGTAGCAGCAAGCCGGTAAGACGCCTGCTTCGTTTTCTGACATTGAAAAGCGAGAGCATGCGAAAGCCCAGCGGCAGAAGAAACGCCAGCTCCCATGCCATATACGGGAACAGCAGCAAAACGGCTGCCATGCTGATTCCCAACCGATCCTGTGGATTCCAGCTGCGGCAGCATAGATTCACCAGGCGAAACAGCAGCAAGCGAATCAGTGAGGAAGAGAATATCGTGACATGTCCACACAGACCCAAAAGCAGCAGTGTGACGACGGAAGCATTGGTTTGTGAACAGACCATAAGCAAAAGCTTTTGCAGAAAAGCCGCAAGTGTTGCGACATGAAGACCACTGGAGGTCAGGAAATAGGAAACATCTTCCTCATGAATGCCATAGAGCATCATATTGAGCCAACTACGCTGTTGCTTGTCCCCGATTTCCTGCACATGCGCATACAGATTATGACGCACACCGCTTCCCTCCTGCAGGAGTTGATAGGATTTCGCCTGTATCTGATAGCGAATGCCACGCTTCTTCAGCCAGTCGGGAAAATAAAAGCGATGAAAATTATGCAGAGCTGTAACCGGTGTATACGCTCCCTTGACCTGTATGATATCATTGAAATTTGCTTGCTTCAGCCCATAGACCAACACATCCTGTCCCTGTGTATGAGCGATTACATAGCCCGCCTTGATTTCCCTTATCTGCAATACCGTATCCACCGGTGTTTCTGGCTCACGCAGAAGCAGTGTCATTCGCACCTGCAGCAGAAGCAGAAGCAAAACAAACAGGGGATGTATGTTGTAATGTCTGTGATAATACCACAGCAGTCCCAGCATCAGCAGAAGAGAGAACCAGAAGGAAATCCAGTGTGCCCACAGCAGAAGCAGACAGCACCATCCACACAGCAGCCAGCTGCGCTTCATAATGTAATCTGCCCCTTGATTTTTGCGAACAGCTTCTCCTTGATCCCCTTCACCTTCATGATATCCTCCAGTGCTTGAAAGGGCTGCTGTGTGCGATAGGCAACGATGCGCTGTGCCATTGCGGGACCGATACCGGTAAGTGTCTGCAGCTCCTTTTCCGTGGCACTGTTAATGGAAATCTTCTTTTGCTCGGACTGCTTCCCAATGACCAGTACACTATGGTCACTCAAATCCTGTGACTGGTTGATTGCGGAGATATCCGCCCCTTTCTTCAATCCGCCTGCTTTTTTCAGAATCTCTGCAGTATCCGCATGAATATCTACTGTATACACACCGGGCCGCTCTACCTCCCCCTTTACCTCGATCTGCTTCGTCCTGCGTTCTAGACTTGCCAAATCCACCAGCTCATAACGGCCGTAAAACAGCAGAAGCAGACAAACGATACTCAGTATTTTTTTCATATAGACAAACACCTCCATTTATCTATACGAAATTCAATACGAAAATTCCTAAAAAAAGAACAGAATATTTTTCTGTTCTCTTTCTCTATTTCAAATCGATGACTTTTACCTGGTAAGGCTCTTCCGCAGTTTCAATCTCAACGATATCACCAATTTTGTGATCCATCAGTGATGTTGCCAGCGGTGTGATATTGGAAAGCTTTCCATTCAGCGGGTCTGCCTCAATGGAACCAACGATATTGTAGGTTTCCTCTTCATTGGTGGACATATCCAGAATGGTAACCGTAGAACCCAGTGATACGGTTTTCTTGGTTGTTGCCTTCTTATCCTCGGAAATGATTTCTGCATTCGCAATCATAGCCTCCAGATCACGAATTCTTGCTTCTACACGCGCCTGACGGTCACGGGCAGCATCATAATCGGCGTTCTCGCTAAGGTCACCCTGTGCGCGGGCTTCCTGCAGCTCACGAATGACTTCATCACGTACGACATGAATCAGATTATCCTGCTCCTTGAGCAGCTCGTCCAAGCCTTCCTTGGTTACTAAAAATTTCTCATCAGCCATGGTTTCAACTCCTATTCGTCCGCTATTATATCACGTTTTCTGAAATAATACTACTGATTTTCGTAATCAGCAGATCAATGGCAACCACGTTGTGGCCACCCTCGGGGATGATGACATCCGCGTAGCGCTTACTCGGTTCGATAAACAGATTGTGCATATCACGGACAGTGGAGGTATACTGCTCCACCACCGATTCCAGCGTTCTTCCCCGCTCGTTCACATCCCGCAGCAATCTGCGGATAAAGCGGATATCCGCATCAGTATCCACAAAAATCTTAATATCGCACAGATTGCGCAGCTCTTCATTCTCCAGAACAAACAGCCCCTCGATGACAACGACATCACTCGGTTCGATTTCCTCGATTATCTCGCTTCTGGTGTGATGCACAAAATCATAGGTCGGCTTGCAGATGGGCTGACGCTTCAGCAGCCGTTGCAGCTGTGCCACCAGCAGCTCATTATCAAAGGCGAAGGGATGGTCATAATTCGTCTTGACACGTTCCTCCATCGTCTTATCGCTTTGATCCTTGTAATAATCATCCTGACGGATAATCACAACAGAATTGGTATCCTCGTAATGCTCCTTCAGCTGTGCAGAAATAGAGGTCTTCCCAGAGGCGCTCCCCCCTGCAATGCCGATCAGTATTGTTTTCTTCATGACCTTCACCTACTTACGCAGATTATACTTATCAATATTCGCTTCCTGCTCTTCCAGCGTCTTGGCATAATATACCTTGCCATCACCATAGATATCCGCTACAAAATACAGGTAATCATTTGCTTTCGGATGGAGCACTGCCTGAATCGCTGTCGCTCCCGGATTCAGAATCGGTCCGATAGGCAGCCCGGGATTCTTATAGGTATTGTATGGAGATGCAATGTGTGTATTGACCTCGCAGTCCTCACCGGATGTCATATCATCATACAGAGCGTAGCAAACCGTAACGCTGCTGTCCAGAGACATTCCCAGCTTCAGGCGGTTCTGGAAGACACCGGCAATCATTTCCATATCTTCCTTTGTGCTCGCCTCGTATTGTACGATCGATGCAAACGTGATAACCTCCTGCATGCTCATTCTGCTTTTTTTGATATCCGCCTCATATGGAGCAATCGCCCTCTGAAACTGATTCAGGAAGGTTTCCGTAATCTCTTTGGCTGTCGCATCCTTATGAAAGCTGTAGGTTTCCGGATACAGATAACCCTCAAGCTTCACCTTGTACTGCGCGTTCAGAATATCCTTGCTTAAAAATGAATATTTTTTAAGCAGGGTGTTCAGATAGGCATCATCGTTCCACAGTGTAAGCAGCTCCTTGGCCTTGACACCTGTCTGCTTTTCAATCAGAGCAGCCACATCCTTTGCCCACATGCCTTCCTTAAAGGTGATTTTGATATCATCCGCATTTGCCTGCTTGCTGTCATTCAGCGTTTCCAGAATTTTGGGTGTATCCCACCCTGCATCCAGCTTGAAATTACCGGCCTTGATATCACTCAGCCCATGGAATTTCATATAGAGCTTGGCAGCCGTTTTATTGCGAATCAGCTCCTGCTTTTGCAGCTTGTCCAAAACTGCCTCGCTTGTTTCTCCCGGCTGGACACTGAAGGCTGTCACGGCTTCACGTGATGCCACCGCCTTAAGACCGGTTTTATAATATACAAATACCGAAAGCACCGCCGCAAGTACAATGCATACACTGATAAGGGCAATCAGCACCTTCTTATTCTTCAACTGCGTCTTCATCTTCCTGGAAGGCTCCTATCACTTCTTCAATCATCTGCCATTCCGCATCACTTTCTACCGGAATAAGATTTCCTTCATCATCGTAGGCGGAAGCAAACACCTCCCCCTCCTCTTCCTCAGGATCCATGAATACCACGTATTTCTTTCCATGGTTATCATCCTCAAAGGTGAACAGGATTTCCATTCGCTTTTCGTTTCCGTTTTCATCTGTCACATACAGACTGCTTGAATCTAACATCGTTTTTTCCTCCTATAAAGGGGCTCTTGCAAGCCCCTAGTTTTTACTATCAAGATAGCTCTGCAGAATTTGTACTGCCGCCATCTGATCAATGATTTTTTTACGTTTCTTGCGCGATACATCCGCAGAGATCAGAATCTTCTCTGCCGCTACCGTTGTCAGACGCTCATCCCATAGTACAACCGAAAGGCCAAGTGTTTCCAGCTTTTCCTTGAACATGAGGGAAATCTCTCCCCGTATGCCCACATCCCCGTTCATATGCTTTGGCAGACCCAAAACGGCGGTTTTTACCTGAAACTCCTTTATGTATGCTTGTACCTGCTCAAATGCGGCATCATAATCATCACTCTCAAAGCGGATCGTTTCCACCGGACGTGCGATCATGCCCAAAGCATCGCTCACACTGACACCCAATGTCTTACTGCCAAGATCCAGACCCAGTATCCGCATTACTTATCTTCTTCCAGGTAAGCTCTTACCAGCTCTTCTATGATCTCATAGCGTTCTACACTCTGAATGATCGTACGTGCATTGTTGTGAGATGAAATATATGCCGGATCATTGCTAATCAGATAGCCTGCCAGCTGATTCACCGAATTGTACCCTCTCTCGTCCAATGCCTCTTTGACTAAGCGTAATACATGCTTGATATTGTCTCTTTTTAAATCATCCGATTTAAAAGACATGGTTTCCGTGATATCTCTCATAGTATTACCTCCTTTTGTTTTCTTCCTTTATTTTATCCTACTTTATACAAAATTGAAAGCCTTATGACAGCATATTTTTGATTAAATGCAGTGCTTCCTCCACCTTGGAAGCATCTTTACCGCCGGACTGTGCCATATCCGGGCGTCCGCCGCCCTTCCCATCACAGACAAGAGCCGCCTCACGCACAAGATCACCGCACTTGATACCGCCTTTTACAGCCACCTCGTCTGCACCGGCAACAAAGGTTACCTTATCCGCATGAACGGATGCCAGGAAGATGACGCAGTTTTCCTTCTGGGAACGGATGTTGGAAACGATATCCTTCATCGCTTTTGCATCCGCACCATCCACGCGTTCAATCAGCACCTGACGATTGTTCAGCTCCTGCATATGATTGACAAGATCGTTCGCCTTCAAGGCAAACATGGATGCCTGCAGCGCCGCAAGCTCCTTCTTGAGCTGGGCGTTTTCCTCCAATACCTGAACAACCTTTTCTTCCACCTTGGAAATTCCCTTCAGCTTCAAATCGGACGCTACCGCATGCAGCGTGTCATCCTCCTTTGCAAATTCCGCATAGGCATCATACCCTGTTTTCGCCGTGATCCGGCGAATACCGGAACCGATGCTTTCTTCACTGATGATCTTGCAGACACCGATTTCCTGTGTATTATTCACATGACAGCCGCCGCAGAATTCCTTGGAAACCTCTCCCATGCTGACAACGCGGACAACATCTCCGTATTTTTCATCAAACAGCGCTGTCGCTCCGCTTTTCTTTGCTTCCTCAATCGGCATTTCCACCTTGCTAACAGCATAGTGAGCACTGATGTAACGATTCACCAGCTGCTCGATTTCCTTCAGCTGTTCCTCATTCACCTTTTCAAAATGCGTAAAATCAAAGCGCAGATATTCCTCACTGACAAAGCTTCCGGCCTGTTGGATATGAGAGCCCACGACCTGCTTCAATGCACTCTGCAAAAGATGGGTGCAGGAGTGATTGCTCGTGATGATATCGCGTTTTCTTTCATCCACCTGCAGCTCCACCGCATCCGCAACACGCAGCTCACCTTCTGTGATGATAACATGAGACAGATGCTGCTTGTGAGGAGCCTTGATAGTCGTACTTACAACAGCCTGTACACCGTCTGCATTTATCGTACCGCTGTCACCGACCTGACCGCCGCTTTCCGCATAGAAGACTGTTGTATCAAAAATGGCATCCCCCTCATCACTGATAGCATCCACTCTCACACCGTCCTTAAACAATGCGATCACCTTTGCAGCAGTATGCCGAGCATCATAGCCGATGAAGCTGCTTTCCTGCGTAAATTCCAGCAGATCAATGGACTGGCTTCCCATAGATTCCGCATCCCCACGGGCTGCACGGGCACGCTCTCTTTGCTGCTGCATCTCCGCATCAAAGCCATCCTTATCCACCGCATAGCCGCTTTCCTCCGCGATTTCCACAGTCAGCTCCAGCGGGAATCCATAGGTATCATACAGCTTAAACGCTGTCTTTCCGTCAATTACACGGGTTTCCTTCTTTTCTTCCATCACCTGCAGCAGCAGCTTTTCACCATCTGCCAGCGTTGCATGGAAGCGCTCCTCCTCAACCTTTACAAGACGAGCAATATACGCCAGCTTTTCCTCCATATACGGATAAAAATCCTTCATGATGTCATAAACGACAGGAACCAGCTTATACATAAATGCTCCCTGAATATTCAGCTTTTTCGCAAAACGCACGGCACGACGCAGAACACGGCGCAGGACATAGCCTCTGCCCTCATTGGAGAACAGCGCCCCATCTGCCAGTGCAAAGCTTACGGTTCGGATGTGATCGGCTATTACGCGGAAAGCCATTTTATTTTCCGGATCCGCATAACGTGCATCGGTATATGCTTCTGTCGCATGAATAATCGGCAAAAACAAATCCGTATCAAAATTGGTTTCTCCACCCTGAACCAGTGCTACCAGTCGTTCCAATCCCATACCGGTATCGATGTTTTTCTGCGGCAGTTCCTTGTAATCCTTACGGTCAAGCTCCGGCTTACAGTCAAACTGTGAAAATACGACATTCCATACCTCGATGTAACGATCATTCTCCAGCTCTTCAAAGAACAGACGTTCTCCCAGACCTTCAGGATCATACGCCTCCCCGCGGTCATAGAAGATTTCACTGTCCGGTCCGCCCGGACCTTCTCCGATCTCCCAGAAATTATCATCCGTTTTCAAAATGTGAGAAGGGTCCACCTTACACACCTCAGTCCAGATCCGATAGGCTTCTGCATCATCGGTATATACGGAAACATACAGCTTATCCTTAGGGAACCCAATCCATTTCGGACTTGTTAAAAACTCCCAGGCAAACGGTATTGCCTCCTCCTTGAAGTAATCTCCAATAGAGAAATTCCCAAGCATTTCAAAGAACGTATGGTGACGTGCCGTCTTTCCTACATTCTCGATATCATTGGTACGAATGGACTTCTGTGCATTCGCAATCCGATTGTTCTTCGGCTTTTCACTACCGTCGAAATACTTTTTCAAAGCCGCAACTCCGGCATTGATCCAAAGCAGTGTTGGATCGTTGTGGGGAACCAGGCTTGCTCCTGGCTCAATCATATGTCCCTGACTTTTAAAGTAGTCCAGAAACATCTGACGAATCTGACTTCCTGTCAACTGTCTCATGTTTGCATCCTCCTTATAAGCATTAAAAAACGTTCCCGAATCCAGGAACGTATAATATACGCGGTACCATCCCAGTTCACCCATGCATAAAATTCCACAGGCACACTCACTTACTCTTTTAACGCCAGATACGCGCAGAACTCCAAAGCAGCTTCCATCATTCACCATGAAAGCTTTCACCTACCGCTTTCTCTCTTCAATGGCTACCTGCATGTACTCCTCTTTTTCATTGTCCTGATGAACGTTATCATTATATCAAAATACAAAAGACAGTGCAAATCCTTTATGAATATTTTACTCATAATTCTCCTCCTGCATCGCCTCATCAAAATCCTGCCAGATATCCTCCCATTCTCCAATCTTATCGCTTGTTTTGGAATGCAGCCAGCTGCGAAAGGCAATCTGCGCAATCGCCGCAAATATCGGTGATAAAATTACACCGACAACCCCAAACAAAGCTTCCGACAGAAAGATAAAAACAAAGGTAAGAATTGGCCGCACATGCATTGTTCTGTTGAAAATCATCGGCTGGATGAAATTGGATTCAATCTGCTGAATCGTCCACACGATTGCAAAGGCCAGAAACGGAAAGACCGGGTAGCTCAAGGCACCGACAATAGCAATCAGAATCAAGCCGAATGTCGCGCCCACATAGGGAAACAAATTCAGCAATGCAAGTATGACAGCATACAGCAATGCATTGGGAAAGGCGAAGATATACAGCGTGATACCAACGGTAACAACGATAAACAGAATATCGAGAAAGGTTCCGACCAGATACTGGTATACAATATTGCTCATCGTCAAATAAAAGGTGGAAAACTGATGCAGATTGGGAATCACCTTTTTCGCCGTACGCTTCCAGAAATCCAAATCAATGGATATGAAAAATGCGGTGATGTATGCAATTCCATAATTCGTAGCAGTATGCATCGTATTACGCAAAGAATCGATAACGATAATATAGCCCTCCTGCAAATATTTCTCCTTCAAAGTCTCCAAATTACCGATAGCGATGTGATAGCGATCCAGAAATCCCTCCAGATGTCTCATCCACACCGGCACCACTTCTGCAAAATCCATAACCTGCTTATAAATAATGGGAATCATTCCGATAACAAAGACAGCAAGAACAAGCGCAATTCCAATATATACGAGCATGACGGCAAGCTTTTGAGAAACATGCTGCTGCAAGCGGTCTATCAGAGGCTGCAGCAGAAAGGCAATGACAATCCCCATCAGGACCGGCAGACAGCTTTTATAAATATCAACAATCCAATCATACAGCTGCAGCTGCTTCAACAGTAAAACCAGCAACAGAAAAGCGGCGAGAGGAACAAGCAGCTTCCGGCAGCCACGTGCCAGTGAATCCAGAACATGCGATACTTTCATAAAAGAAAAACCCGCGACGGGGTTAATCCAGATCCATACAATCACACAGGTGATCGTAGGTCTTATGCATTTTTTTCATAACTTTTTTCTTTTTCCTTCTGGATTCACGGCAAAGATCCTCAATGCCCTCTTCCTGACTGTAACCGATATACATACCGACAGCCAGGCCCATCAGGCCTGCGACAACACACTTGTTCATAGTATCACTCCTATCACTGATAGTATGGATACTGTCCTGTCTGTTATCCCATCATTTCTTTTATTTTTTCCTGCAGTGTACTCCTACGCACATGGCGGTCCTCCACGCGCAGCGCATGCAGGAACACCTCCTTATCACCGAGCAGCACCAGACTTCGCTTTGCTCTGGTAACACCGGTGTAAATCAAACGCTTCTGCAGCATATAGCGATAATCCTTTACTATCGGCATAATGACAATTGCATATTCACTGCCCTGTGCCTTGTGGATGGAGGTCGCATAGGCATGCGTGATATTGTAAATCTGTTCCCCGCTGTATTCAACAAGAACACCGTCAAAATCCGCTGTAATACAGTTTTTCTGATGCACGTTATCATCACGGTAGCTGATTTCAATGATTTCTCCGATATCCCCGTTGTACACCTCATCCTCCGGCTGATTCTTCAGCTGTAAAATCTTGTCGTGCTCACGGAACAGACGATAGCCTACCTTCAGCTCCTTTTTATACGGATCTGCGGGATTCATCATCTTCTGCAGGGCGTTGTTCAAAGCATCGATACCGGCTACTCCGCCATACATCGGTGCCAGCACCTGTATTTCCTTTGGATCGTAGCCCTTGTCCAGTGCGTTGGATACAACACTTAAGATCAGATCACGAACCTCATAATTCTGACAGGGGAAAAATGCGATATCCTTTGCATTCTCCAGAATATCTGCGGAGCCCTCCCGAATCTGGTGTGCCAGTGTAACAACATCACTTCCCTCACTCTGACGAAAAATCTTATTGAGTCGCACAAGCGGAAAGCATGCACTTTCAATCAAATCCTTTAATACACACCCGCAGCCGACACTCGGCAGCTGATCCTCATCCCCGATCACCACAATCCTTTTCACCATGCGACAAGCTCTCAGCAGGTGATAGAACAGCCACTGATCCACCATGGAAAATTCATCAATGATGAGCAAATCTGCCTGAATCGGCTCCTTGTCATTCACAAGAAATGTATTCGTTTCCAAATCCCATTTCAATAGGGAGTGAATCGTCGTTGCCGCAGTTGAGCTAAGCTCACTCAGTCGTTTGGCTGCTCGTCCGGTCGGGGCACATAATGCGATTGTATCAGATGGATAATAGCGTTGATATAAATCCAGAATCCCCTTTACGATTGTTGTTTTTCCGGTTCCCGGTCCACCTGTCAGAATCAGAAAGGGTTCTTTGAAAAAGGCAGTAATCGCCTCCTTCTGTTTATCTTCATAGCGGATATGGAATTTCTGTTCCATCATGCCGATATCCTCAATATCAAAGGTAACCTCCTCTTCTGACTCGCGATAAGGAAAGCCGGCAAGAAAGGAAGCGATGCCATTTTGTGCATCGTATTGAGTATGATGATAAATACGTTCATCCTCAATCATGACAAGACGATCCAGCTCCAGCTCTTCCAGATAAGGGTTGATATCCATGGAAGCACCGAATTCCTTGCGAAACCGCTTCTCTATCTGTTCCAGCGTTGTATAGGTATCCCCACTTGCCATACACAAATCCAGCACACAGGACAAGATGACAGCCTTGATACGGTAAGGGTGAGCCTGAGCAAACGCCAGCTCCTTTGCCAGCTTATCCGCTGTTTTAAAGCCAATTCCGTCGATTTCCTCAATCAGGCGGTATGGATTTTCCTTTACCATGGATATCATCGCATCACCATAGGCAGCCTCCATCTTCATGATGGTCTTGACGCTGATGCCCATTCTCGTAAAGAAAACAACAGAGTCATCTGCCTCTTCATGCTCCATGATTCCCTGAATGATAGAGGCACGCTTTCTTGCGTTTAACGCTGTAATCTGTTTCAAAGCCTCCGGATTTTCTTTTATGATTTCGATGGCATCCTCTCCCAGCGCTTCCACAATGGATTTCGCTGTCTGCGCTCCGATTCCGGGAAACAGAGAGCTGGAGAAATAACGAATCAGGGTGCTTTCATCATTCGGCATCATTTTCTCATAGGCCGTAACCTGAAACTGCATTCCATAGCGGGGATGATCCACATAATCTCCGTGCAGCTTATACAGTACATCCTCATTCAGCTCGCCGAAATAACCGGTCGCTGTAAAATCTTCTTCATTCGCATCATAGGTAACGAATTTCGCAACCGTATATCCATTGGTATCATTGCGAAAAATCGTATGCAGATGCTTTGCTTTCAATATGATTTCTTCTTCATCCATTCCTTTACCTCAGCTGTTCTTATAAAAGCATAAAAAGCATGGATATGATATTATTTCCTGCATGCACAATGCCGGGCACCATGCAGGAAGAGCTTTTTTCATATCCGTAAGCCAGAACCATTCCGATTCCGGCATATACAAGCAGATAGCTGACATCCATCAGATTTCCTGCCAGAAGAGAATCCACGATATGAATGGATCCAAACAGGATGCTGCTGATGATTGCAGCGACCCAAAATCCAAGCCTGCTTCGCAGGCAGGAGAATGCACCTGCTCGAAACACCGTTTCTTCTATGATCGGTGCAAATACACAGGTTGACAATATTGTCATCAGCGGCAGAACCGTACTGGCATTGCGAATCTCCTCCTGATTGACACTGTTTCCAGTCTGCGTCAAAAGTCCAATCAATAAAGACAACAGCATATTTACAGCAAGAATGATAATAACCAGATAGGCGCTCATTTTCAGATTTGCCTCAGTTCTTCTGCGAAATCTCACCCAGGAATCCCGAATCGCCGGCCATGCCAGCAACATTGCCACACCGGCAGTAAACACGTAAATCAGCAGCTGCACCCATGGCAACAGAATCGTTGCCCCTGGCTCTAGCGCAAGTGTAATCTTTGTCGCGATGATACGGTATACATACAGATAGCCTGCAAAATAATGCACAAGCAGGGCAAGCATACGTCCGATTGACAAGCTATAAACGGTGTTACTTTCCATCGCCGACTCTCCCTGTGATACGGTGCTGCAAACTGATTCCTTCCTTGAATACATCTTCAATCACACCCCCGCCTAAGCATTCTTCCCTCTGATAAAACACCGCTTCCTGACCTGCCGTCACTGCGCTGACCATTTGCGGATAACGTAAAAATACAGTGGTCTCATCAACAAAGCGAAGGATAACATCATTATCCGGCTGCCGGTACCGGAATTTCGCTGTACACACATAATCGCCCTTCGGCTTTTTACAGGAGAACCAGTTGACACCGGATACGATACAGCTATCGGAATACAACCAGTCACTTTCACTTCCATTTGTCACATACAAAATATTTTTTTGTACATCCTTGCCAACAACAAACCACGGCCCGCGATTGCCTCCGATACCAAGCCCCTTCCGCTGACCAATCGTATAGTATAAAACACCACCGTGTCTTCCAACAACCTCCAGCGTTTCAATATCCACGATATCACCATCCTGGCTCGGCAGATAATTCTTTAAAAATTCCTTAAAATTCCTCTCTCCGATAAAGCAGATACCTGTGGAATCCTTTTTCTCTGCCACACTTATCAGCTTCATGCGTTCTGCAATTTCACGTACCTCATGCTTTTCCATATGTCCAATTGGAAACATGGAATGCCGCAATGCATCCTGAGAGACCTGACAGAGGAAATATGTCTGGTCCTTATTATTATCGGCCCCCCGCAGCATGCGGGATTCCTCACCACTGTGATCAACCTGTGCATAATGACCGGTTGCCAGAAGCTCAAATCCAAGCTTCTTAGCATATGCCATAAATGCATCGAATTTTATATACTTATTACATAAAATATCCGGATTTGGTGTTCTCCCTTTGCGATACTCCTCCAGAAAATACGTAAAGACGTTATCCCAGTACTCCTTCACAAAATCCACACGAAGCAGCGGAAGTCCCAGCTGATCCGCAACCGCCTTGGCATCCAGATAATCCTGTTCCTGCGGACATACATCATCCTGAATCGTAGGATTTCCCATAATATCGTTATTCGCAAAGGAATCCCAGTTACGCATAAACGCACAGGTCACATCATAACCCTGCTCCTTCAGCAGATATGCCGCAACCGCAGAATCTACACCACCTGATAAACCCAATAATACTTTCTGACTCATATTCATCACCTGTCTTTTCATAAAACCATCAGTTTTTGCTCTTCTAAATCATTTCCAATAAAAATGATATGTTCTATTATAGCATGGAATTCCTATATTGTTTGAACGTTCCCAATATTTTTCTAAGCATTTTTTATAGAATATCACAGCATAGTCTGTGCGAAAAGCTGTATCCTCTATCCTGTATATCTACAAATGCATATTCAGGTAATCTGAAGTAGATCAAGTAAGGCATAGAACAGCTGTGCTGCATTCTACGCGGGTTTCTGACAGTAAAAACTACCGTATAGTAAAGGCATGCTCCTCCTATTTGGGCGCCGCAATTACTCTTTGATGGAATTGTTAATAAGAAAAAGGAATCATCAGAATCGCAAAGGCTTTCTACCGCCTTGATCGCTTTGCTTATAAGTAAAAAAAAGACCCATCAGATGATGAGTCAGATTA
>QULU01000003.1:122725-227038 GCA_003481775.1 Clostridiaceae bacterium OM02-2AC | reverse complement strand
TTATTCGCCTTTTGAAAGTGGAATTTAACTTTTCACTTCAGCTTTTTATGTAAAACGCACGAAAGAACCTCTGTAAGAGATCCTTTCTATATTCAGACACGCAAGCAATACAGTGAATAAAAGCAGCCCTTCTTCCTGTACAGCTCTTCAAATGTGCCAGCCTCTTCCAGCCGTCCATCCTTCATAACGAGTATCTGATCATACTGCCTCAGCATATCCGCATGCAGCTTATGGGTGACGACGATTGCGGTCACATCACTTAGCCGCAGAATCGACTCTTCTACGAAACGAGCCGTTGCATGATCCAATGCTGCCGTCGCTTCATCCATCATAAGGATTTGCGCATGACGAATCAGACCCCGTGCAATACTGATTCGCTGTTTTTCGCCTCCGGAAAGCTGACATCCGTTCTCCCCACACAGATAATCGGTCCCCTTTTCACGTACAAGTGCATCCAGACCACTGCAATGCATGGCATGCTCACAGACCTCTGGAGGAAAGCTTTGAAACATCGTGATATTCTCCAACAGCGTCGCATGAAAAACAAAGACATTTTGCTGAACCAGAGATACCAGATGGTAAAGACTGTCTCTGCTCAATGTATTTAGCTCTGTATCATCCAGAAAAATATTCCCTTCATAGCCTCGCTCATATCCCAGCAATAGCTGCAGCAGGGTGGATTTTCCACTTCCGCTGGCCCCAACAACAGCATACCGTTTTCCCTTTTCAAAACAAATATTGATATCGGATAAGACCTGGTTCCCGTCTTCATAGGAGAAATTCACGTGCTCCAATGTAATCGCATGCCGAAAATCCATTACAGTTTTCGCATCGAGCGCTTCATCCTCTGCTTGTAAAAGGGCTTCTCCTTTCTCCATGAGGGCAACGCTCGCCTTTCTTGCCGAATACAGAGCAGGAAGCTTTTCAATCGGCATCGTAATGTAATTCAGCAGCTGGACAAATGCGATCACGGTTCCTGCGGTCATCCTCCCCTGTATACACAACCAGGCACCCAGACCAAATACAACCAGATTCACGAGAAATCCGGATATCTGCGACAGCAGCATCAGTATGGAAATCAGATCCCTGCGACGTTTTTTTGATATTTCCAGCGCTTCATTTTCCCGTTCAAAAGCATCGAGTATCACAGCTTCTGCCTGAAAGCTTTTGATGACCGTGAAGCCGCTGAACAGATCCTTCAGCAGCCCCGTGAAGCCTGCATACTGCTTGGATGTACAGCGCTCTGCATTTTGCAAAGCATGAGAAAACAACACGGACACCAGCAGGGGAATCATACTTGCCACAATCACACAGCATGTTACATAGCTGTCCAGATACAGCATAGAGCCAAGACCGGCCGCAAGCATCATACCATAGGTATACAGCTCAAAGGTTGCTTCTAAATGATTGTTTTCAATCGCCGTTGCATCATTGCTTAATGCAGACATGCACTGTGCACTCGCCCCCTTTTGAAAGGAGGAAATACTACGCTGCAGCAGCCCTTTTAACAGCATATGCTTATACTGACGCATCCCCCGGCAGATAAAGCGATTGGTAAATACGAAGCTGATACTGTCAACGAGCACCATCACAAGCAATAGAAGAACAAACAGTTTAAGCATATGGTAAAGCGCATCCATAGAACCGCTGATTGCTATATCAACAAATTCACGTAATAAAAAGGCAACTCCTACCGCTATACCTGCATTGCCAATCGAGCCCAGCAAGGCTAATATAAAATTCATACGGTTCTTTTTGTATACAGCAGATTTGATGCTACTCATGAGATGCCTCCTCATCCAATATAGGCAGCTCACGATCCATGGCGAAATAGCCGTAAATTACTCCCGATTGTATGTAGGCAGCCATAAACAGCAGCATTGGCAGAAAACCCGGCTTTTCACTCAGTACATAAATTGGCTCCACCCCATTCTCCTTCTCCAGCTGAATTTCAGTAACGATCTGCCGTTTTTTTAAATCCTGTAAAATCTTTGCGGCATCGCTTCCTTCAATATGCAATTTCTTTGCGAGCCCTTCTACCTGAAAGCCCCTTCCCTGCGGACACTTCGATAGCTGAAACAGCATCGCAAAGCAATGCGGTTTATTTAAAAAAGCCAGCAGCTCCTCAAATTCCTCCTGCGCAGGAAGAGCATGCAGAAAGCCACAGGACGGCTGCGGTACGTATAGAAAATAATGAAATTCCTCGTTCAACCGCATGCAGGAATACACATCATCATACAGCACCTGATACAGCAGGGGCTCTGCACCCTCCTGCATCATAAAGCTCTCCTGGTCGGGAAGCGCCTCATGATGCGGAATTTTACCGATTGCATTTTCCATCATATAACAGATTTCAAATGCCAGCTCCAGCTGCTTGCTACGCTCTAGCCCCTTTAGCTTCTGAAACACCAGATCGCTTAGTCTTTCCGGCGCTTGTTCCTCTCTACCAAACAAATAATCGATGGAAACATTAAAATAATCCGCCAGCCTCGGTAACAGCATAGCATCCGGTGTTCCACCGCACTCCCACTTGGATACTGCCTGTGTGGATACCTGCATAGCCTTGGACAGCTCCTCCTGTGTAATTCCTCTTTGCTTTCGCAGGGTCTGAATTCTGCCTCCAAGCGTCAATTCCATATGATCACAACCTTTCTACATTTCCATTATAAATAAAGCATCAGTTGATAACAATGGATAGAAAGTGGATAATATCAACCATAGGTTGTAAAAGCAGATATCCATATTCGCATGCTCTGGCATAGCGGCTCGATTTCTGATTCATCGCTCGCGTATAAAGCTTATCAATTTATGCAGGATTCATCACCCCTATCTTTCAGTGGAGGTGCTCATGCGTTCTTCATCCATCGTACGATCCGTTTCTATATGTAAACGGAGGATACCGATTTCGCTTGTGAATGCCGCAGACAGCAATCATGACAACATCATCCCGTGTCAATCCATAGCCTTCACAATCGAGAATTCTCAGGGTACGCAATGCATTGCGCCACAATCGTACGATCGGTATACCTTCCCTTCCTGCATATATAAAGGCCTAACTTATCGTGAGGAGAAAGTCCTTCTTTAATTGTCTACATATCGAGATTATCATTGCGTCAAAAAAAGGTTAGATGTAAATTTTGATAGCTTCCTCTTTTTGTTCCTTGGTAGAAATGATCATGAGGGTAACGGATATATACAGAAACAGGCGGTGTGCCAGTTGCTGCACATCGCCTGCTTGATTTCTATTATTCAGTTTCAATCAATCCATAACCGCCGTCATGACGCTTATAGACAACCGCTATTTCCTTCGTTTCATCATCACGGTAAATGAAGAAGCTGTGGTTCAGCATTTCCATACGCATGATCGCCTCATCCAGCTCCATAGTATCCGGAACCAGTGATTTTGTACGTACCAGCTCATTATCGGTATCGTCAAATTCTTCTTCAATTTCCTCCTCTTCAATGAACGCATATGCCAGTTTCTCTTTATTTTTTCTTGTCAGTCTTGTTTTCTGACGACGAATCTGATCTTCTAATTTATCAATCGCCAAATCGATCGCTGCATATAAATCATCCTGTACAACCTCTGCACGCAATACTGCAAATTTTGTAGGGATTGTAACCTCGATTTTCTGTTTATTCGGATACACCCGTACCACCACATTAGCGACCACGTTTTCATCAATTATGAAATACTTTTCGAGATGGTTCAATTTTTTCTCGATTTTTTCAGCAATCGCTGGAGTTACTGTAATGTTTTTTCCGTAGATCTGGACTTTCATATAAAATCCCTCCTTGTTTGTATATCTTTATTATACGCAAAAAAATTAGATTTAACAGGCTTACATTTTCAATGGATTTGTGATAGACTAGTATTGTAAGGGCGATGATGAATATCGTCTTTTTTCATACAGTTTCATTTTCACGATTTTATTGAAAAAGCAAGGAAAATGACCTATTTTTTTACAACAAAAAGGAGAAAATCATGGATGAACTTATTAGAATTCTGAAAGCGGAGGAGCTTACCTGTGTCGTATTACAGAAGCAGCGGCTGTACAAGGAACATGCGAACGGCATCCTCCCCATCCTGCATCTGCTGGATCAGGGACAGCTGCAGGGTGCTCAGCTGGTTGACAAAGTCATTGGCAAAGCAGCAGCGCTGTTAATGGTGCGCGGAGAGGTACGTCAGCTACATGCCTGTGTCATTTCCTCACATGCACTGGAAATCTTTCAGCAGTACAACCTACCGGTAACCTATGACGAACAGGTCCCCTATATCATCAACCGGACCAAAACCGGTATGTGCCCGATGGAAGCGTGTGTTATGGATGTGAATGATCCAGAACTGGCGGAACAGCTGCTTCGCAAAAAGGTCACCGAAATGAAAAGCATGCAGAACGCGTAGCCTGCGTTCTTTTTCTTTACTGGTTTTCTCTTTCCGTTATTCCTATCTCTTTTTTCTGCATTTCAGTAGCTCCATGAAAAAGGTATGTTTATTTGCTTTCAGGAGCATCCGGTATGTCTATGCAACAGTAGCTGCAATGCCAATTTTCAGCTGGCTTCTGCGCTAGCTATTGAAAAAAATTCTCTGTACTGCTTTCCACTGTATGCTAAATCGTATTGTTCAAGAAGACCTCATGTAGAATACGATGTATGAGTGAACTTGTTATCTGTGACTTTACCTTCGCAACATCAGAATCAAATTCATCGCTGTCTTTCTGTTTGCTCAGGTTGTGATGCTCATCACCGCTAGCCTGTCCTTTGCATAGACTTACACGTTCTGTATTCTTATCGTTCTTCAGAGTAGTCTGAATCTCTTTCTTATCGCTCTTTTTTCCTATTGCTGAGCAGGCACGAAGCAACGAAACGAATAGTAGTATTTTTTTCATAGCTGCTATTCTCCTTACGATACGATTCTATTTCCTGATTGTTAAGAAGACAAGAAAAACAGAGATAGCTCAAGCTGGAGTACAGCAACCAATGCTCTTGATACTAGATAATTCATTACGTTGTAAGAAAAGCAAAAGAAGAAATAAAGCTCCTGATTCCACAGGAATTTTACTTCTTCTTCTATAGCTTATGCTTGTATATGAAAGCGGGAAAGAGCCTGATTTGCGACACTTCTTCCTTATGTCCACGTCTATTACAAAACCTCTTTCAGCTTGCGCAATGCATTCTCACTGGCGATCTGCCTTACCTCTTCCTCACTGAAATTCTGATTGCGCATTTCCTCAATCAGCCGCTGGCTCTTTGAACAATCCTCCAGATGCTTGGTATGCAGCTCCTCACAGCCCTCATAGAAATCCATATAATCAAGCCCCAGTGCCAGTGTTTCAATTCCTGTCAGCTGCTTTATATACTGCATATGAGCAACCAGATGAGGAATATCGCGCTTTTCAGGACACGCATGGACAAACGCCGGCGCACTGTTCATGCCGATGATTCCACCGCGCTTAGCGATAGCCTGCAGCTGATCGTCCCAAAGATTACGGGGATGATCACACAATGCTCGTGCATTGGAATGCGTGGCGATGACGCGTGCTGAGGGATGCGCCATAATATCCCAGAAGGTTCGCTCATTGGCATGGGATACATCCACCAGCATGTTGCAGTCAATCATTGCCTGTAATGCCTCTTCCCCGAGCGGATGAAGGCCATGCTCTGGATTTCCCTTTACGCCGGTTGCCAGCAGATTTTCCTCGTTCCAGCAAAAGGAGGCAATCCGTACCCCCTGCGCATACAGCCACTCGATTTTTTCTCTGGCATGCTCCTTGATACCACACATTCCCTCTACGGTAAGTATTGCCTTGATATGTCCGTTTTCCTTCATATCCTTTGCGCAGAGCACTAAATCGATCATCTCGCAATGCTCGATTTCCTTTTTCAGGGACAGCACCATATCCTGCATATAGTCCCACGTTTCACTTCCCTCAAAAAAGGATGCCATACCGACATAAAAAACCTCCCCCTCTAAAAACTTCTGCACGTGAAAGCGATTCAGTATATCTGTTTCCGTGAGCTTCTTCTGCATAACATCATATCCGATGTCCGCATGTAAATCAAACAGCTTCATAGTACATTCTCCTCTCTTCCTTCAGTATATGCACGATTTCTTACAGCTCTCCTATAGAAAAGAGCATGCCGCACGCATACATTGCGGACATGCCCATCTTACTATGTTCCTCAATCGTAGATAATATCAAAATACTTCATATCCCGCTTGCCGTCCATACCGGTATCGTAGGCGGCATCCTGCAATAGATCAAGTACGGTATGGCTGTCAGCTCCATATTCTATACAGCCGTATGCCTTATCAACCACATGAACAGCGGTTTCGATTGCTTCGTTGAACATGTCGATAAAAGAAGCATTGGATGTAATCGTATCATCACACGGATGCTTCCAGATCGCATGCTCTTCATTCAATACATCGTAGCGCTCATCCACCGACGGACGGACAACATTGCCACTGACAGCCCAAGGCTTGCGGGCGATTGTCTCAAAGCCCTTTAACAGCGGATACTTGATATTTTTAGGATCGTACAGCAGCTTCTGTACATCATACCAGGAATTCAGCGTTTCCCTGATATCGTGAACCTTGACCTCATGATGATAAACCTTGCGGGCAGCCGGTACATATATGCGGGCAATCGCTTTCAAGATATCCTCATCATATGCGCAGATTTCATAGCACGGATAATCCCGTATGCTTAATCCGCGGTATTTTTCCAGCATCATGGTATCCATCATTGATTCAAAGCGGTGATGCAGACCTGCACTGACACCCCGGCAGTTTCCTGTCCGATAGAAAATATAGGGATGCGTTGTCTTATCCAACGCCCAGTGACACAGATGACCGAACAGATAGACGCTCATCAGCTCTTTGATATCCGCATGCTTTTGTGCGCGGATACATTCGATTGCGGTTTCATAAAATGCATTGATGCCATGGGCATGCATGGCACTGCCCAGCCTGTTCAGCGCATGACTTTTATAGGATTCCCATGGCTTGATATGAGAAAAGAACAGGAAATCAGGACCGTTGCTGCCGATGTAGAAAATCTGCGGATGACGCTCTATCATAGAACGGATATCGTGCTTGGTCATGCTCTTCAGCACTTCTTCCGCAAAAATCTTATGTGTAATAATATTTGGCATAGAACCCTCCTCGTGCTTGCTTCACGTTTATACTACGTTTCTATTATAGCACAGCACGCCTTTGATAACGCAAAAGAAAGCGCTGCTTTTCGCTTTCTTTCTACAAATCCTGTGCTGTTTCGAGCTGAGGAACACGATTGACGATCTCCATAAACTGCTCTCCTGTTATCGTTTCACGCTCATACAGGAATTTTGCCAGCTCATGCAGCTTCTCCTTGTTCTCCTCCAGAATGCGGCGTGCTTCCTCATAGGCCTGCTGTATCAGCTTGACGACCTCTTCATCGACACGGGTTGCTGTCTGATCACTGCAGGCAAGCGAGGTATCGCCACCCAGATATTTATTATTCACAGTTTCCAGAGCTGTCATCCCGAAGGTTTCACTCATTCCCAGACGCGTAATCATACTTCTGGCAATCTTGGTTGCCTGCTCAATATCATTGCTGGCACCACTGGTGATGGAATGAAACACCAGATCCTCTGCCGCACGTCCACCGCAGCAGGTCATGATTTTGGTAAATGCTTCTTCTTTGGTAATCAGGTTGCTTTCCTCCTCCGGAACCTGCAGGGTGTATCCCAATGCACCGCTTGTTCGCGGTACGATCGTGATTTTCGTTACCGGCATACTGTTTTTCGCTTTGGCCGCAACGAGTGCATGGCCGATTTCATGATAGGATACAATCAGCTTCTCCTTCGTGGATATGACAGCATTTTTACGTTCATATCCGGCGATCACCGTTTCCACGCTGTCCTCCAAATCCTTTTGGATGACCTGCGTTCGGTTATCCTTAACCGCAAGCAAAGCAGCTTCGTTGATAATATTGGCAAGCTCTGCGCCACTCGCACCGGCAGTTGCTCTTGCGATTGCACGAAAGTCAATATTCTTGCCCATGCGAACATCCTTGGCATGTACCTGCAAAATGGCCTGACGTCCGGCAAGATCCGGCAAATCCACCGGTATGCGCCGGTCAAAGCGACCCGGGCGAAGCAGGGCCTGATCCAGAGATTCCGGGCGATTGGTAGCAGCCAGAATGATGACACCGGTGCTTCCGTCAAAGCCATCCATTTCTGCCAGCAGCTGATTCAGCGTCTGCTCACGTTCATCATTACCGCCGACCCCTGCCCCGTCACGCTTCTTTCCTATGGTGTCAATTTCATCGATAAACACGATACACGGCGCCTTTTCTCTAGCCTGCTTGAACAGATCACGGACTCTGGCAGCGCCGCGCCCGACAAACATCTCTACAAATTCCGAACCGCTGATTGAGAAAAACGGTACATTTGCTTCTCCTGCCACCGCTTTTGCAAGCAGCGTCTTCCCGGTACCGGGAGGACCGACAAGCAGAGCACCCTTTGGCATCTGTGCCCCAATCTGGGTATAGCGCTGGGGACTTTTCAGAAATTCCACCATTTCCTGCAGCGCTGCCTTTGCTTCCTCCTGACCGGCCACATCCAGAAAGGTTTTCCCTGTCTGTGATTTTACATATATCTTCGCATCGCTCTTTCCAAAGCCACCTAAGCCGCCTCCCCCAAAGCTCATGGCATCTCCGCCCATTTTCTTCTGCATCTTCTTAAACATGTGATTGCCGAACCAGAACAGCAGAATGATTGGCAGGATACCCGTTATCAGGAAGGACAGCCATGGATTCATTTCCTTTGTGTGTACCCTGGTAAAGGTTGCCCCGGCATCATACAGCCGCTGAGACAGCGCGGTATCCGTTTCCATCGTTTCCGTCTGATAAATCGTCTTCTCATCCTTTTTCAGCGTATAGCTTATGCTTTGATCACCGATTTCCACCTTGTCGATCTTTTTCTGTTCTGTCTGTTGAATAAAGGTATTGTAGCTGACATCCTTGATTCGATTCTGTTCCATTGCAGAGAACAGCATATTTCCTGCAACAATGACAATCAGTATCAACAGATAATAAAAATATAAGGGTTTCTTTTGTTTATTCATGTGTGCACCTCCTGATGCCGGCTTCCAGAAGCTTCAAGATTTGCGTGACTTGCCGTTCATCAAGTCATGAAGCATACAGCCTGAAGCATGTTCCTTTACGCTTTCTCTGTCATATATAGGATACGCAAACAATTCGCTCCCCCTGTCAAAGCGTCTTCTTTGTATAAGACCATGTGATTTTATCCACTTTGCAATGCGCTGAATGCGATGGCTTCATCAGCATGCGCTCATCAGTTCCTTCATGCTCAATCCCTCACGCTACCGCATGATCTGCTACTGTACACCGCTGAGATCCTATGCCATGCAGCGTATACTTTAGGGCATTCATCACACTGGCATGGATGCGTAGTAGCATACACTGCAGCCCTTTCTCATCCACGATAAAACCACATTTCTTTTGCTGTAATATTTCATACATGAAATATTTACACATACTATAATACGGAAGCCCTGGATGGTCAACAGCTGTACTTTGAAATCCATAATTCTATGCAATCATCCCATAATTCACATAAAGATGTAGGCGAAACCACCATGCCCTTTCTTTGCATTCACATACCGTAAAGTAGGGGGTGATACTATCGCAACAGGTACGTTACAAATCCATGCCACCTGTGGTCTGGGACTTTTCAATATACCGAATGCCATGCTCCGCATTACAATGAAGCACAACAGTGTTCTTGTCTATGAAGATTTCTTCATGACAGGGGAAGATGGAAAAACACCCGAAATCCCATTGTATGTGGACGAAACACAGACTGCCGGATATGAAATCGATATCCGTGCAAAGCACTTCCATGCCGTTCATATCGTCCTTCCCCTGTATCCGGGCGTACACAGCGAGCTTATCGTTTTCATGATACCCGAGCTGCATATGCACACGCAGCCGCAGCTTCCACCACCATACAAGCTGCATGAAAAAAACAAACCGGCGTTTTCCTTTGAAGCCTTCCTGTATTCTCTGCGCTATTTGAATCCTACCTTGCCGGCGGAGATGCTCCGTCAGCGCGCGGAGGAGATCTGGATACAGCTTTCAAGGGAGACAAGCCCGGCCTTTCTGCCGCCATGGCTCCTGCTTCATCAGCGCATTTACAAAATCGCTGCGGAGGTTTTCGAGAAGCATACGTCCTGTTCTGTGTCGGATGCTGCCTGTAGGACAGCCTCTTCCCCGACACTCGAGCAAGGACAGTGGCAGCGTTTTCTTCAGGCCTGTGTTCCCGTCTGTACAGCAGATGAACAGGACAGCGTGGAAGCTGCGCTATACAATCAGCTTCATATGGAAGTCACTTCAACAGACAGTGCCGCTGCCAAGGATAAAATCAACAGCAGGAAGCGCGCACTGCAGGCTCTTGTAAATGCTCTACCAAAGGAGCCTGTACAGCTGCTGCCATGGGATGCGTGGGAGCTGCTGCTGCAAGAGACAACCGGCAGCTATGAAATACTGAAGCTGTTTCTTGGAAAGTCGCTGCTGTATGCCTGGCTCTCCCAGAGCCAAAGCAGCCAGACAGCCGTTTCCAAAGCGGAATGGACACAGTGTTTGAAAAAAGAAGCAAAGAACCTGTATCACAGGCTGCAGGATACCGATATTCTGAAGCGTGAGCCCCCTGTCTTACGTGAACAGCTGAAGGAATCCGACGTAGAGGCACTGCTAAGAAAGGTATTGAAGGTCTATCACAAGACCCAAGACAATGCTTCCTTTACAGAAAATGTATGTGCATTTCAAAGGCTGCTCTCGCTTCCCATTGATGGTGTTCTGCATGATCGTGACTGCAGATTACTGCTTGAAATCAGTGAGGAGCTAAATATTCCTCCCATATAAGCATACCAATACAAAAAAGCCAGGCGCGCGAATCTAAGCGTGTACCTGACTTTTTACATATTGAACGCGATTGCTTTCTGTTGATTACAGCACAGAGGATACCAGACTCCATATCGGCGGTGCCAGAAAAACGGTGAGAATTCCGCATACACCAATGGCAAGCGAGCTCATCGCCCCCTCCACATGTCCCAGCTGCAAAGCCTTACTGGTTCCGATCGCATGGGCACTGCAGCCCAGTGCAATCCCCCGCGCAATCGGATGCTCGATGCGAAATATGCGGAAGACAAATTCCGCAACAACGGCACCGATGATTCCGGTGACCAGAATTGCGAGAACGGTAACTGCCTGAATACCGCCCAGTTCAGCACTCAGCTCCATGCCAATCGGCGTGGTGATGGATTTTGGCACCAGACTGGCAATGATTGCCGGCTCCATCCGTACAAGCCATGCACACAGCAGAGTGGATACCAGCCCGACAGCAATGCCGCAGAGAATGCCCACCATGATGGGAACAAAATAGTTTTTCAGGCTGTGCACCTGCTGATACAGCGGAACTGCCAGAACCACGGTGGCAGGGCCAAGGAACAAGGAAATGATATCACCGCCCAGCTGATACGTCTTGAGTTTGATTCCACTCAGAAGCAGCACTGCGATGACCATTATGATTGCGGTAAGCAGCGGATTGAGGAAAATCAGCTTCGTCTTCTTTTGTAGCAAGAGCCCTGCCTCAAAGGCCGCTAAGGAAAGCAGAATCCCGAACATCGGATTTTCCAGCAGCTCCCTCATGGCTTCGATTTCCTTTCCATCATATGCTGAATGATGCGCCCGCTGCAGCCCATCGTAATCATCGTCGTCACCAGACAGATGACCAGCATCCAGATCCATAAGCCCTCCATCGCAGAAAAGCTCGCCATCAGCGCCACCCCGGCAGGAAGAAAGAAAAACGGCAGATGCCCCAGCAGAAAATCGGAAACCGTCGCAATCTGCTTTAGCTCTACGATATGCAGCTGCAGCAGAACAAACAGCAGGATCATGCCCACCAGACTTCCGGGAAGCGGCAGGGACAGCGTCTTACTAATCAGCTCTCCGGCGTAATACAGTCCGAAGATCACAAGCACCTCACGAAAGATTTTCATGAGCGTTTCCCCTTTCGCTCCGGCTGATGTCCGCCTGCTTTTTTCGCATAGGGCTTTCTGTGCTGCTCTTTCTGCTTGCCGCCGGCAAAGCCATTTCCGGTATGCCCCTTGCGATACGGTATCAGACATTTTGGTGAATTTCCCACCAGATCCATACGGCCGGCTGTCTTTAATGCCTTGTAGACAAGATCATAATTTTGCGGATAGGTAAACTGCATCAATGCCCGCTGCATCGCTTTTTCCTCATAGGTTCTCGCAACATAAACCGGACGCATCGTCTTCGGATCCAGACCGGTATAATACATACAGGTTGCCGGTGTCCCCGGTGTCGGATAGAAATCCTGAACCTGCTTCGGTGTATACCGGATTTTTTTCAGATAGCAGGCCAGCTCGATTGCCGCCTGCAGATCACTGCCCGGATGGGAGCTCATAAGATAAGGAACAATAAACTGATTCTTGTTGAACTGCTCATTCTTCTGCTTGAATTTATCCACAAACTTCAGATACAGCTCTTTTCTCGGCTTTCCCATTTTATCCAGTACCGCTGCATTGATATGCTCGGGAGCCACCTTCAGCTGGCCGCTGATATGATGCTGGACAAGCTCATCGAAAAATTCATCATTTTTATCATACATCAGATAATCATAGCGAATACCGGAACGGATAAACACCTTTTTTACTCTTGGAAGTGTGCGCACTGCGCGAAGGATTTCCAGATAGCGGCTGTGATCCACCTTTAAATTTGCACAGCCCTTGGGAAACAGGCACTCCCGATTCTTACACGCACCGTATTCCCGCTGTTTATCGCAGGCTTCTCTTGAAAAATTGGCAGTCGGTCCTCCGACATCATGAATATATCCCTTGAAATTCGGCATTTCTGTAATACGCTTCGCTTCATCGACGATCGAATCCTTGCTTCTTGTTGAAATCACACGTCCCTGATGATGCGTGATGGCACAGAACGCGCAGGAGCCGAAGCAGCCGCGGTTGCTGACAATGGAAAACTGTACCTCCTCGATTGCAGGAATATATGTATAGCGCGGATGATAGGTGCGCTCATACGGCAGAGAATAGGTGAAATCCATTTCCTCCTGCGTCAGTGGCAGCGGAGGCTGATTCTGCACGACGTACCAGCCGTCATACGGCTCCACCAGCACACTGGCAGCGATGGCGTCAATATTTTCATGCTGTATGTGAAAGCTCTTTGCATATGTATGCTTATCGGCACACACCTCTTCATAGGAGGGCAGCAGCACATAATCGCTCAGATACTCCAAAGATTTGGTTTTCCAGCAGGTTCCCCGGATATAGCAGAGATCCTCCGCCCGCAGTCCGCTGTTTAATGCATCGGCAACCTCGATGATGGTGTTTTCTCCCATCCCATACATCAATAAATCAGCCTGCGAATCAATGAGGATGCTTCTGCGTACCTTATCATCCCAGTAATCATAATGAGAAAGACGTCGCAGACTTGCCTCAATACCGCCAATCAGCACCGGCTTATGCGGAAACAGACGCTTTACTATCTGCGTATAGACAATGGTCGGACGATCGGGACGCTTTCCCATAACGCCCTCATCACTGTAGGAATCCTTATCTCTTCTTCGTTTATTGACAGAATAATGATTCACCATGGAATCAATATTTCCGGCAGAAACAAGAAACCCCAGACGCGGCTCCCCGAATTGTGTAAATTCATCATCATTATGCCAGTCGGGCTGCGGCAAAACAGCACAGCTGTAGCCGTATGCCTGCAGTGTCCTAGTTATGATTGCACAGCCAAAGGATGGATGATCCACATAGGCATCCCCGCTCACATAAACAAAATCAACACTCTCAAATCCCTGCTCCAGCATTTCCTCTCTGGTCGTTGGTAAAAAAGCCATAGCAACACACACTCCTCACTTGCGCTATAATCTTACCATACTTTTCCCGCTTCTCCCATCGGATTTTACGTGTTTTTCCGATGTTTTTTAAGATAGCCCTTACACTTACCCGTTAGGTCCAAGAAAGAGCGTGGCAGTTCTTAGCGATGCGATAGCTTCTATTTTGACCCACAAGCTTCGCGAAAAAGATACAGCACAGTTTCCATACCGCTGTCATCCAATATTGAGAAGGACTAAAAAAGACGGTCGAGGAAACCGCCTTTCAGGAATAGAAGTCAGATGATGATATGTTTGGTTGTAAAGTTATAGAGGAAACAATTCAGCAGTACGTGAGAAAGGAACGCTCTGCAGTCTTGTTAGTTTTATCTAACTTCTTCCCCTATAGAATACACTATGTGTTAGCCTTTGTCAACTTTTATTTTTAAAAAAATACAGGATATGTCTTTTAAGTACATAAGCGCTGCATTTTATGGATGAAATGATATTTTCTGATATTAGAAAAACAGCCCTCAGCAGCATAAGAAAAGAAGGACCGGAAATCGTCCTTTATAAACAGAATAGCACGAGCATTCGTGAACGTAAATCATAGCAGTATAAACATACCGTGGAAAAGAAGAAGCATACGATAAGGTAAAGCCTTACCCGCCTTATCTTTCCTATTATAGCGGTGATTCACTTGTGTACGTTTGAGCATACCATACACGTTTCCTATACCGGACGGATTTTCGAAGACCATAGCCCCTGCCGTTTTCTCTGATGATCGCTATGACTATCTCTGTCCACAGCCTGTACAAGGAATCATGAACGATTTCCATATGCCGCTATGTCCCTTCCCATATGTATATAGCCGATATCTCCTGCATATGGCAGGAAGGCTTCAACAGGAAAACGACACATCGATCGTTTCAAAACACTCGAATTGCCCCTATTTTCGTATCCGTTTCCTATAAATAAACCACACACAGATGCCGATGGAAGCAAGGGAAAGGATGATGACAAAGGGATATCCATACCTCCAATGCAGCTCCGGCATTCCGATGAAATTCATGCCATACCAGCCGACGATCAGCGTCAACGGCAGAAAAATCACGGTAACGATTGTGAATATATACATCATGCGATTCAAGCGGATATCCACCTGCGCCTGATAGGACTCACGAACCTGTACACTGTAATCCCGCAGGATACGCGTGTGCTGTCCCAGTCGCTCCACTCTGTCAGAACAAATGCGAAGATGATGCAGATGCTCTCTGGCGAACAGATCATTTTCATCCTCCAGCAGCTCCTCGCATACATCGCTGAACTGCTCGTCATATTGCAGAAGGTAGCGAATCCTGTTTCGTATTCCGGTGATTCGCTGATTGAAATTCTGCAAATGATCATTCAGAACATCATTGTCCAGCTCCTCAATCAAATCCTCCAGCTGATCGTGCTCCTCCTTATGCTTCTTCAAGAGATATTCAAAAAGCAGCGAAAGAACATGCTCAGCACTGAGCTGTGCTGTTGGCAGCTGCTGAAGCAGGCGATAAAAATCCAGCAGCTGTTCGGTATTCTCACTGATTAGAATAACCTCCCTTTGCCGGCAATATATGCCGATACCTGCGGGGGACTGCTTTAGGACCTTTAGCGGATGCACAAAGCCAAAGCAGTAGCCGTAATAGCTGTCGAGCTTATGCAGCGTGCGGCTTTGCTCCATATGTTCCAACTCCAAAAGCGTTGCCGGTGAAAATCCGAAGGCTTCCACAAGCGGTTTCCATTCCTCCTGTTTGTATATGCCAAGCAAAAACTGACCTTCCTTTGCTTCCTGCGGGGAAGTCTCCTGCTTTCGGTAAAGATCATACAGCATATGCTCACTTCCTTTTGCTTATTGTACCACAGGTCTGTGTGGTTTTGAAAGAGAATCCCTGTGCGCCTCATTCCCCTTTTCCAAGAATACAGCGCAGTGCTTATACGAAATAACGTTCTGTTACAGCACCGAAATGACCGTGCATTCCCCATGCGGCAGCTTGCTCCTGTTATCAGCATTGGCAGCCCGTTTTTCTTTTGGCTCCCTTCCTTAAGCAGCAGCTCGTCAATCAAGTTCATCTATAGAAACACACAGGCTGCTTTCACTCTATCGCATAGCTTACTACAGAAAAACGGCGGCAGAAAGGCTTACGGCAATAAAAAAATTCATCAGACACCATTCATGCTGATGAATCACTAAGGATAATACCGCTTACGATGGCAGCAATTCCAATACCCTGTATCAGGGTGGATGGCTCCTGAAGAAAGAAAATTGACAGCACAAGCGCTACACAGGGATCAAGGTAGCTGCCGATGGCTGCTTGCGAGCTGGAAAGCTGGTGCAGTGATGTAAAATACAGTGCATAGGCAATTCCGGTGTGCACCACGGCAATACATACGATCCACAGCCATGAGTCTGCAGGAAGCTGCGATACCTGCTGGATACGTCCTTCCAGCAACAGATACACAAACAGAATCGCCGCAGAGCACAGCAGCTGCAAAAAGGTAAAGTACAAACCGTCGATATTATGAAGAAACCGGTTTGTAAGCAACACACCCGCATAGCACAGCGCAGCCGCAGCCGCAAACAAAATTCCCTTGAGCTGTACAGCGTCTCCTGTTACGCGCGTAATGCACAAAAGCCCACCCATCGTCAGCACGATTCCCAGTGCCGTGCGGCAGTGCACTGGCTCATGAAACAGGAAAACCGCGGCCAGAAGGGCAAGCACCGGCGCAGTATAATAAATCACAGTTGCGATGGAAATCGTAGTCGCAGCATAGGCTTCAAACAAAAAGACCCAGTTAAAGCCCAAAAAGGCGGCGGACAGCAGGACATACAACAGCTGTCTGCCACCGATTTTCTGGATCCGCTTCCTTTGCAGCAGAAGAAGACCGCCCAGAAAGACAGCACCGATCAGCGTACGCAGAAAGGCAAGCACATCACTTTCTGCATTTGCCTGACGGACAAACAGCCCCAGTGTACCAAACAGCAGCATGGCACACAGATAGGCAGCCATAGGACGTTTAGTCACGCATCATATCCTTCAGGGCGTGATACACGATATATTCAGCATAGGTATCCATGGCACAGTATTGCTCCAGCTGCTCGTAGATCACCTGTTTTTTGGCATCATCCGCCGTACAGTATTCTCTCCATTTTTCAACCGCATCCATGCCATAGGAAATCTCCAAATCCTGATAGCTGTAATCAGAGAAAACAGGGACCAGCTTCTTCAGGGAATACAGCCCTGCCATCTGTATATCGTAGACGTTACCCGTAGAAAACGGAAGGGACAGATCGACCATACGCTCCCACACAGCTCTAAGGCGCTCCTCATATTCCGGAAACTGCTGTGCCAGCTGTACGAGTCGAAGCTTTTCCGCACCCTCCATATTATAAACGAGAACCGTCCCCGTCTTAGGCAGATTGGCAAGCAGATGCTCAATGAACTCCTTGCGGCAGTCTTTCTCACCGATAAAGCCAACATGGCGCAGCCCCTGCTGCTCCTCGATATGCAGGCTGTATTGGAAAACAAGCACATCAAACGGCTTCATCCCTTCATATGGAGGGAATGCATAGGTTTCCCATTCAAAATCCAGATAGGATATCGGTGCCTGAATATGTGCCTTCTTCCAGCAGCGCAGCGCTCCCTTATCCACGTACAGCCCGTGATTGCGAGCTGCCATAATCTGTGCGTACTGATGCCGTGTTCCCTCGATTCGATCGATATCCGCATCCCGCAGGGTGGTGATTCCCTCCTCCTGCATATCGTATTTTTGGGCAGCCTGCACCAGATTTAAAATAGAATCATCCGCAAGCTCTTCCGGGAAGCAATCATCATAATACATACACTTGCCACCGCGGGTACAGACATGACTTCGCTTCACAGGAATATCGTCCATAGCCTCACAGGCATGCAGCTTTTCCAGTATGCTGTCCAGATCGATTTCCTGCTTTGCCAGCAACTCCCGAATCGTTTTGTGTGCCTTGTTTTTACCGTTGTATAAATATTCATCAATGATCAGCAGCTGCCTGACATCCAGCTCTTTTCCTCGAACATACGCCGCATTCAGATGAATGGCATATATCTCATCAATCGAAACGTCCAGCTTTTCCAGCACCGCCAGATACTGTGCGATACGGACAGCCTCATGCTCCTTGGGATAACAGCTGCGATAGGTGAAATATAGAATACGCCTGCCATCCTCCTGCATCAGAAACGGTACATTGATTCTTAAATCTTCATAAACAAAGCGGGCATGGATAAGCACTTTTTTCTCACGCAGTGCCTGCAATGCCAGCTCACCGCTGTCATTCGCCTGCCCGATAAACGCTTCCTCTTCACGAATCATCAGCAGCTGTTTCACCAGCTCACTCATGCTTTCATTATAATTTACAAAGGGAACGAATTCCTTTTTTTTGCGCCGTGACAGCCAGAATGCTCTGGGACAGCGCTCATATTTCTTTATATCTGTAAGATGCAGCATCGCGTATCAACTCACTCTCCAGGTAAAATTATACCAGATGTAAGAGAAATTAGGAATATAAAGAGAGCATATCTTTTGCAATCGCATGAATTTCCTGCTTCAGGTCCTGCGGACTGACAAGCCGGCACTGATTTCCCAGCGACAACAGGAAATTACGCGCACTGATTCTTCCCTCCATCATGGTGGTCAGATACAGTGTCTGCTCATCCACCCATTCCAGCACCGGGGAAATACCGGGCTTTTTTTCACTGATTAGGCGCGCACTTTCCCCATAGACATACAGCTTCAGCTCGATGATTTCATCACGGATCAGTCCGGTCTTCCCGATGTAATCGCGGATGTGAAAGGCCGCATCCCGCACAAACGGACGTCTGGTCAGGCGTACATTTCGCATACGCTCCTCACTGAATTTGAAGTTTCGATAATCTCTGGCCTTCAGCGAATATGCAAGACAATAATAGCTGCCCTTTACATTGATGATTTCATAGGGCTGAATTACGATGGTTTCAAATTCAGAAGCATGCAGACTTTTATACTGCAGCTCCACCGCAAACAGGGCATCCCTTCCCTGCTCACAGATGCGGATCATCGAAATCATCGCACTGGTTACATCCGCGCTTTCTTCCACGTACACGCCGCTTTCACGCACCTGCAGCGTGGTAGTTGCCAGAAATTTATCGATTGCCCTGCAAAATGCGGGATAAGGCAGAAAGTCACGGTGACTTTCCAGATAGCGTCTGGATTCCTGAAGGGAGCGCAGCTCCTCCTCATACAGCCCCGCCACCGGAAGAAGCGTTCCGGATTTCAGCTGATAACCGCCGTATTTTCCGGTTGTCCCCTCAATCACATAGCCCGCTTCCTCTAACTCCTTGCGGTATTCCAGAATATTTCTGACATTGGTATCCAGCTCCTGTGCCAGCTCCTCACGCGTCATAAACCCGCGGGAACGCAAAAGCTGAAGCATACGGATACAGGCAGCACATCGTTTCATAATTCCTCCCGTCTATGCTCGTGCAGGTAGCGGATAATCGAGCGGACAGTACCGGGACGGGTAAGGTCCGAACTTCTCCTTGACCTCTTCCTCCTTTGGCACGATTCCCAGAAATGCCAGCGGAAATATCATCTCTCCCACACAGCGATCCAGTGCAAAGCCCAGTGCTTCCTCAACCTGCACGGCCCCTGCCTTGATCAGCAGCATCATAATTTTTTCATTTCTTGTGAAAACAGCATGAATCAGAATCGGATATCCATTGAATATCCAGTTTGGATCCGCTCCCATGCGAAGTACGCGACGCAGACCTCTGACATCCTCATTCCATACAGCATTCAACATCATTGTTGCCAGTTTTCTATCACTCATCATAAGGCACATCCTTTCTTGATGTCTTTATGATATGCCCTATTGTTACATTATACATGTAACAATCCAATTTATCTATAAAAATATGGGAACACAGCAATCACATCAGCATAGCGGATGATCCTATACGCTGTCCTATACAGCCTGTATTGCACACAAAAAAAGGAAGCAGATCTTTTTGACGACAAGTGAGCTTGCCTATCCTATGATTGATAGCGTTCCTACGCGAGCTCGCAAAAAAAGCAGATTCACAAGGAACCTGCCTTTCTCCATAAGCTGTTTAGTCTTCCATACCGTTTTTGGCATCATTCGGTGTATTGACATTGCTGTTCTGCTCATTTGCATTATTCGTAGTCCCCGGATTGGAGGGCTCACTCACACCATTTGTTCCATTTGTTCCATTTGTTCCGGTTGTGCCCGTACCAGCATAGGTATAATTTGGGAATGCCGTGACAACATCATTCCAGTCCGCATTGGTATCATACAGGAATAGGAAATCACCGTTTACCTTGGCACCGTATTCCTGTTCCTTATTATTGATGCTGACCTTCACCTTACCGTTATCCTTTGCTTCCTTCAGAACCTTTTTCATATTGTCATCATCGGATTTTACACGATACAAATACCCAGTGCTGCCATTGTAATCAAAGCTTCTGCCCTCATAAGCCGCAAAGTCAATATCAGTAATCGCCTTGGAATTTTCATATTTCAGACCTTTATCCTTGAAATAATTCATGACATTATCAATGCTGTCTTCCGTCTTATTCTTTGCGTCCTTTACGCTTTTTTCCGCAGCTTCCTTGGTTTCATTGGTTTTTGTATTTGCATCCTTCTTGTCATTCATACTGCAGCCGCCCATCAGTGCCGCCAAAAGCGCGATGCATGCTGCTTTCTGTAGTAGTTTATTCATATTCCAGCCTCCTGTCATAGGTAGTATGTCTCATCCTTACGGTTTTATACCTCATAGGTTTTCAGAAGCAGCACCGCATCATACAGGTCATACGTTTGTTCACGCTCGCATGCCCGAAGCAAGGTGTCCAGCAGCTGCTCCAGACTTTTTTCCCCGGCTTCGTATGCCGTTATAGCACGTTGCAGCAGATTGACTGTACGCTGTGTCCAGTCCATATTCTGTACTACATGCTGCAGCATACGCGAAACATCCGAAGCACTGTGCACTCTTCTTCCGATATCCTCGCATACATGGTAAAAATCAAGACTTTGAATCTCACAGCTGCTGTGCATAAGCGTATTCCAGACCTCATACAGACGGGTACTGTCGAGTAAAAACAACAGCCAGTATCGCTTCCACTCCCCTTGCGCATCCTGCAGCGATTTCGCTAATAGATTCCTGCATTTGATTGCAGATATGTTTTTATCCTTCACCTCCAGCATGATATCCAGATCCAACCCTTCCCGTTCGCGGATAAACGCCAGAAATGTATCAGCATCAATGTGCATTGCATGAGCACCCTTACGCTTTTTCACATCCTGCTGACAGAAATGTATTTTCATGATGCCATCCTCTTTTTTCCATGTGTTGGATACAAGCGTGAGCCATTCCAGCTGTGTACGCTCTATTGCCGGAGGAAGTATGGCGTGATGCAGATTATCAAATACCACCGGGATGGATAGCTGCGCTGATAAATATAACACATCCTCTATTGTATAGTAGCGATCGTCATTTTCTATTATGAGATGCTTTTGAATGATGGGATCCAAACGCTTGTATACGCTAGCAAAGCGCTGCATCGCCTCCTGCTTATCGCCATAGATGCCACCGACATGCAATACCATTTTATGTGTCGCATCCAATCCCATCGCTTCCAGAATGGACGCATGATACCATAGCTCATCGATACTGCGCTCTACGACATCCTCACGCGGTGAATTGATCACACAATACTGCCCCGGATGCAGGGATACACGCATCCCGTGTTTTCGCACATAGTCCCCCAGGCTTTGAAACTGTGCAGCAAATTCCTGTAGCCAGGGAACGGTATTGACCGGACTGGAGCCAAAGGGAATCAGGTCAGAGGACAGCCGATACATACGGATGCTGTGTCCTGCATTATATTCCAGCAGCTTTTGCATCGTTGTCAGATTTGCACGGATAATACTGCGCAGCCGGCTCTCAGTCGCAAATTTTTGTATGCAGGTTTCAAAATGAAATCGCGGGTCAAGACATATACAGGCATATCCGATTTTCATATACACAACTCCTTTTCTCTTTCCTTAGCTTGTGCATATGCAGAAGAATTATGAGCAAACGCTGAAAAACAGGATGCTCCATGGCGAACGTTACGAAAAAGCCGGCAGCATGCAATCACTGCACCACATCATTTTTTCTTGTCAATTTCCCTGATAGCCGTTATGATAAAGACGATAAAGGAGGATGGAAATTCATGAAGAAAAAGTATATGTTTTTCGATATTGACGGTACGCTGACGGATAATGCGACGAAAGAAATCGTTCCCAGTGCCCAAAAGACACTGGACAGTCTGCAGGAGGCCGGGCATTTTGTCGCAATCGCCACAGGAAGAGCTCACTATAAAGCAAGGGGCTTTATGGAGGCTGTAGGTTTGCATAACATGGTATGCTGTGGAGGGAACGCTCTGGTGATCAATGATGAGCTGGTCATAAATACACCGCTGGACCGGCAGAAAGCAATCGCAGTTTATAAGGAGGCGCGCAATCTGGGCTATGGTGCACTGGTGATGCTGGATGATTCCATTGATGTGTACGATGTGGATGATCGTTTCCTGCGGCAGTGCGGAGAGCGGAAGGAACCAACCAATTACATATTTAATGCAGACTTTGATATTGATCAGGTAAAGGATATTTATAAGCTTTACATATCTATTCCCAAAGAGGAGGAGCACCGACTTACGAAAAAAGATACGCTGGGGAATCTTCGCTTTGTCGAGGCGTATCTGATGTTTCAGCATGACCGCAAGAAGCAAGGCATTCTCGATATGATGGAGCGTCTTGGCGGCTCCGTGGAGGATGTTGTCGTATTTGGGGATGATTATAATGATCTGGTTATGTTTGATGATGCATGGTTCAGTATCGCTATGGGCAATGCCTGTGATGCGCTGAAGAAAAAGGCGGATTACGTTACCGAGCGCAATGTGGATGACGGAATCTATAAGGCATGCTTGAAATTCGGATGGATTGCATAGGACTTCGATGTATCAAACAGCATTCCAAAAAGGCGTTTCATTTGAAATCACGAAGCGCCTTTTTTCTTTTGCTTTATCGATTGCCTGTGTGCTTGCTTTTTATGCCCCTTTCTTTTCCTGCTGTGAAATAGTCTTTTTCTTTTGTTTTCATCGTGGTGAAAGCTTCTTGCTTGCAATGATTCAGCTGCAGTCCAAAAGAAGCAGATGCCTTATGGAAATGCACCAATGATCAGTTTTGTCCTCCCCATAGGACGATATGAAAGTACGTCATGGCTTACTTAAGCAATTCATTTTGATGCTATCCTATATGTATGGAAATGCTGCACTGTGCCTATTTGTGTTCAGCACATTTCCTGTTATTCCAGCTTTGTCAGTACCTCCAGCATGGTATGTACGGCTTGTTCAAATGCCGCGATTTCCCTGTCACTCAGCTTCTGCAGCATCTGTTCGTATAACGCTGTGGCATCCAGCGCATTTTCCTTTAGAAAGCAGGAGCCCTGTGTGGTGATCCCTATGTAGATGCTGCGACGGTCTCCGGGATTTTCGCTTCGCTCCACAAGACCATAGCGATGCAGACTGTCAATCATGTGGGTAGCCTGCTGCTTGCTGAGACGCATTGCCTTCGCAAGCTCTCCCATTTTCATTTGTCCGCAGTTTTTCAGCGTCATCAGACAGAAATAAGTCTCATAGCTGATCTGTCTTGATTTTTGTTGCCGCCGGATGCTGCGCTCTACTTTATAGTGCCAGTGCGGCAGCAGACGAATCAGTTCCTGCATGGAAGCTGTGTGGTTCATGGTGATATCCTCCTTCGTTTGGTATTGACATATTTTCAAAAACGGATACAATACAATTAGTACATAATTATGTACTATTCATTTATATTTACTATATGCACATCATAACGGAAACTTTGTAAAAAAGCAAGAAAAGGTGAAAAAAGGAGTGATATCATGCGCAAAATCAGTATATCCTTTGCTAAAGAAGCGCTCTACAATGCTTTTCGATTTGTTATCAATGTCGGCTTTATCTTTTTGTTTCAAATGATTTTTCATGCAGAAAATACGCTGACTGCGGTTGCACTGGGGGTAGGCTTCACCATGCTTCCCAACAGTGAGCTGCATATACGCCCCGGCGCTATGTGCTGCATTGTTCTGCTGCTGTATATCGGTGGGGGAATCGCTGCGCAGAGTGCATTGCTGCACCCCGCGCTCGCTTTCCTCATCAATTTCTGGTTTCTCGTATTGCTGCTGGTGCTCATCAGTGAGCCAATGGAAATGAAGGCAAATATCTCTTTTCTGCTCTGCTTTGTATTTTCACAATCCACCTATGTTCCATGGACGCAGTTTCCTGCACGTTTGGCATGCGTGAGCTTTGGTGCGCTGCTGATCTGCGGCTGCATCGTCCTAAACTGGAAACGAAAGGGCATTGGCAGAAACGGCTGTACCCTGAAAGAACAGTTTCAGCGCAGTAAGGTGCATCGCAGCTATATTCTTCGGATGTCGCTGGGAATATCGATTGCCATGCTCATTGCCTCCATCTTCCAGCTATCCAAGCCGTTATGGATCAGCATTGTCGTGATGTCCCTGACACAGCTGGAGTTTTCCGAAACGCTGGAAAGAATACGGCATCGCTTCATCGGTACACTGGCCGGAATCGTGCTGTTCTTCGTTTTCTTCCAGCTGCTGATTCCCCAGCAGTATGCGATGCTGGTCATCATGCTTTTGGGTTATATCGGCTTCTTTCTACCCGAATACAAATACAAGCAGGTGATCAACGCCATTTCAGCCTTGAATGCATCCCTTGTCATTCTGGACACCAAAACGGCCATCGAAAACCGGTTGTTCTGCCTTGTATTGGGTATCGTTATCGTGATCGTGATCTACATGCTCGCACATATAGCACGCAAGGTCCATCGAATACAGCGCTGGAGCGTGCATACCGCCATGGCAGATGATCATCCAAAAAGCAAGGAAACTGCAGCACTGTTTTAAATCAGCACCTGTACGTGCGGTGAACGAATTCACCGACACCATCCGGTGCTTTTTTCAATTAAAAAAATGGAATTGACGAGAGCATTTTCAGTATGAAAAGCTATGGTGCAGAACTACCATATGCAGGCAAAGGTGAACTCAGAGTATTTGTAATCCGAAAGTATAAAGCATATACCACCGCAAAAAAGCCACAAGACAACAGAGCTTGGCGCGTATAAGGAGGAGACATTTCCTATGCAGCGATGGATGCATCGTGCCTGAAATTTGCACCGGATGCTCAGGCTGGATACAATAAGCGATCATCCCGCTCGCCTGCATGCCCTTGCTGCCTCCTTGCAGAACTTTGATTATTCCTGTTTTTTTACAGACGCAGCACCAGCGATTGCTTCTGTGCTCTGTTCTCCAACCGCAGCAAGGCAGGAGGTGTCTCATATCAAGTACTGTTATGTAGCTGCAGCAAATAGAAAAAACGGTACCTGCAGAGCATGTAGAACACTGTGTGCTCACACGCTTCTTTTACAGGTACCGTAGGTTCCTTTGCATCGCTGCTACTTGTTTCTGCATGCTTTTCTTTAGTGCATATGGCACTGCTTGGTATCGACGGCAGATTTCATAAGACGATATGCTGCATACAGCAAACCGGCCGCAAGCAGAATACCTCCTGCACTGATTACGATATCGATGGTACTCAACATATCCATCACCTTCCTTACACCTATATTCTAACAGCGGTCAGGTTAATGTGCCGTTAGCAGGCAGGAGGTATTGTTAAGATGATGCAAATACCTTTAATCGTTGATTGTATAGCCATCCAGCTCCAGATTGACCTTTAACACATTGACGCGTTCCTCACCCAGAAATCCGAGGGTTTTGCCTGTGGTGTATTTATCGATAATCCTGCGAACACTTTGTTGTGATATCTTACGTACACGGGCGATTCGCTCTACCTGAAAATAGGCAGCCTGCGGACTGATTTCCGGATCGACACCGCTGCCGGATGCCGTCACCAGATCCTCTGGTATATCCTTTCCCTTGGTTTGGGGATCAAATGCATTCCACCATGCCACAGAATCAGCAACCGCCTGCTGCTGCTCATCGGATACTGCACTGCGGTTTGTCGGTGCACCGCTGTTCGGACGTCCGATCAGATACTCCGGCTTTGTCCAGGACTGTCCGATCAGGGCTGATCCCACATTCTGTGTTTTGCCATTTCTTGTCACCGTAAGCTGACTGCCCTTGGCCTGTTCGGGAAACAGCAGCGATGCCGAGACAGTCATAACCAGCGGATAGATCAATCCGCAAATCAGCGTCATTGATAAAATACAGAGCAATGCCGCAATCCATGTCTTTTTTCCTTTTTTCATCATTCTACCTCCTAAGCAATGCCACACATGGTAAGTGCCATATCGATCAGCTTGATGACGATAAATGGAAGGATGATTCCCCCGACGCCATATATCATCAGATTGTGCCGCAGCTGTTTATCCGCTGGAAGCTCCCGATATTTCACACCGCGCAGGGATAAGGGAATCAAAGCTATGATAATAACGGCATTGTAGATGACCGCGGATAGAATGGCCGTGGTCGCGCTTGTCAGATGCATGATATTCAGCGCTGCCAGATTGGGAAAGATTCCCATAAACAGCACCGGTATGATGGCGAAATACTTCGCTACATCGTTGGCAATGGAAAATGTGGTCAGTGCCCCGCGCGTCATCAGCAGCTGCTTTCCGATACGAACAACCTCAATCAGCTTGGTCGGACTGGAGTCCAGATCCACCATATTGCCTGCTTCCTTTGCTGCCTGTGTACCAGAATTCATTGCCACAGCGACATCTGCCTGTGCAAGCGCCGGTGCATCATTTGTTCCATCTCCGGTCATTGCAACCAAATGCCCCTTTCTTTGGTATTCCCGAATCAGCTCCAGCTTGGTTTCCGGGGTTGCCTCAGCGACAAAATCATCCACGCCTGCTTCCGCTGCGATGGCTGCGGCGGTCATCGGATTATCCCCGGTTATCATAATCGTTTTGATTCCGCTTTTGCGCAGCGCTTCAAAATTTTCCTGTATGCCGTCCTTTACGATATCCTTCAGATAAATAACACCGAGCACCCTATGGTTTTTAGCGACAACCAATGGTGTTCCTCCCTGCTCGGCAATGGCTTGAACAGCTGCTTCACACTCCTTCGGATATGTGTTTCCACCAGCCTCCACGTATCTTCTGATAGCATCTGCGGCACCCTTGCGAATTTCCATACCGCCGGCAATATCGATGCCGGACATACGGGTTCTTGCGGAGAATTCGATAAATGTAGCATGCAGCTGCTGCATGGGATGCTCACGGATATGAAACTTCTTTTTTGCGAGTACGACGATACTTCTTCCCTCGGCGGTTTCATCCGCCAAGGAGGACAGCTGAGCTGCTTCCGCAAGCTCCTGCTCCTGCACCCCCGATACGCTTTGAAAGGCAACTGCCTGCCGGTTCCCCAGCGTTATCGTTCCCGTTTTATCCAGCAGCAGAACATCCACATCCCCGGCTGCTTCAATGGCACGTCCGCTCATTGCCAGTACATTTGCCTGATTCAGTCTGGACATGCCGGCAATTCCGATACTGGACATAAGGGCGCCGATCGTTGTCGGAGCAAGACACACCAGCAGGGCAACCACATTGCTCAGGGATACTGCCGCCCCCTGTCCCACCATATCTCTCACATACCGGGAAATCGGAAGCAGCGTTGCACAAACTATCAGAAAGATGATGGTCAAAGTGATCAACAGAATCTGTAAAGCAATTTCGTTGGGCGTCTTTTTTCGTGCCGCTCCCTCAACCATGGCAATCATCTTATCCAGAAAGGACGCACCGCTTGCGGCCGTAACCCGCAGTACGATCCAGTCACTCACAACGGTGGTACCTCCGGTCACCGCACTGCGATCGCCTCCGGATTCCCGTATTACCGGCGCACTTTCTCCGGTAATCGCCGATTCATCGACAGAAGCGATTCCCTCTATCACTTCCCCATCCATCGGGATAATTTCTCCTGTTTTTACATAGCAGATATCACCCACCTGCAAATCAGAGGAGGATACATCGGTATATGCTTCTTTCTCTGCAATGCTTGAAAGCTTATGTGCAAGTACCTGTTTCCTTGATTTTTTCAAGCTCTCTGCCTGTGCCCGTCCTCTGCCCTCTGCGATTGCCTCCGCAAAATTGGCAAATAGCACGGTAAACCATAAAATCAGCGCAATGACGAATACATACCAGGAGGGCTCGTCCTGCATCCCCCCTATACCAGCGACAAACAATATTGTCGTAAAGATTGCCCCGATATAAACGATAAACATAACCGGATTATGCACCTGCACATTGGGTGCCAGCTTTTTTAATGCCTGCAGTATGGAATCCTTGTATACTGCCTGCTTATTTACCTGCTTCATAGCATATCACCTGCCCTTTCAACCGAGTACATGCAGCTGCGTAAAGAATTCCGCAAGCGGCCCAAGCGCCAACACCGGCAAAAATGTCAGTGCTCCGACAATCAGCACGATCACAATCAGAAATCCGACAAACAGCGGGGATGTTGTCGCAAGCGTTCCCGAGCCGGCCGGTACGTATTTTTTACTGGCCAGACTCTGTGCCAGATAGATAACCGCAACCATGGGAAGAAAGCGTACCAGCAGCATCACCGTACCGCCCATCACATTGGTGAGCACCGTGTTAGCCTGAAAACCGGCAAAGGCACTTCCGTTGTTCCCCGCCATGGAGGTGTAGGCATACAGAATTTCTGAGAAACCGTGACTTCCGGTGTTGCTCAGCCATCCGCCGTCAGCCTGCAGCTGCTGTGCAGCCGGGAAAAGGGTGGTGATTGCGGTTGCCAGCAGCAGACACAGCGGCGGTACCAGAAGGATGATGCAGACCATCTTCATATCAAAGGCATTGATCTTTTTGCCGATGTACTCCGGTGTGCGTCCGACCATCAGCCCGGCCATAAACACCGTCAGCAGGGCAAAGGCCAGCATGCCATACAAGCCGCAGCCCACGCCGCCAAAAACGACCTCACCCAGCTGCATGAGAAACATGGTGATCATCCCGCCAAGGGGAGTCAGAGAATCATGCATTGCATTTACCGAGCCATTGCTTGCGGCAGTTGTTGCCGCAGCCCACAAGGAGCTACCACCGACACCGAAGCGGGTTTCCTTCCCCTCCATGCTTCCGCCAAGAGATGCTACGCTATCCCAGGATGGAGCACCGAAGATTTCCGCACAGCTCAGACCCACCAATGCAGCAACAAAGATCACCGTCATAACGATAAGAATCGTCTTTCCCTGTCGGGTATCCTTAACCGCTTTTCCAAAGGTAAAGCACAGAGCAGCCGGTATCAGCAGTAAGCAGAGCGCTTCAATAAAATTGGACAGCGGGGTTGCATTCTCATACGGGAATGCTGCGTTGACACCGAAGAAGCCGCCGCCATTGGTGCCCAACTGCTTGATGGCAATCTGACTGGCCGCAGGTCCCAGCGGCAACACGCCCTGTGTACCTTCCAGTGTTGTATAGGATGCATACGGATCCAGTGTCTGTACAACACCCTGACTGACCAGAAGCAGGCATACCACGACAGACAGCGGCAGCAGAATATACAATGTAATCTTTACAAGATCACTCCAGAAGTTCCCGAGATTTTTCGTTTCCCTGCGCACAAAGCCTCTGCATAGGACAAACAAAACAGCGATTCCGGTAGCCGCAGATACAAAGTTCTGTACGGTAAGTCCTGCCATCTGCGTCAGATAGGACAGTGTGACTTCCCCGGTATATGCTTGCCAGTTTGTATTGGATACAAAGCTTGCGGCTGTGTTGTAGGCGAGATGCAGACTGGTGTTTTCCAGCTGCTCTGGATTCAGCGGCAGCCATGCCTGCACCAGATGCAGCCCCATGACGATCAGAAATCCGAAAAAGGAAAACCACAAAACGCTGGATGCATATTTTTTCGCATGCATCTGTTGCTCTTCATCGACTCCCATCACACGGTACAGCAACTGCTCCAACGGTGCAAAAACCCGCATGAGAGCTACTTGCTCCCCGTTATAAATCTTGTAGATATAACAGCCAAGCGGATATCCGATGGCAAGCAGTGCCACGACATAAACGACATCCTGCAAAATCCATGCGCTGTTCATATGGATTCACCCTTAAACAGCATGTAAAACAAATATGCTAACAGGACAATGGCAACGCCATAAAACAATATAACGATCATTTCCATATCCAAACCCTTCCTTTCTTAACGAGTTCCATTATAGCGAATCCCGTATAAAGCAGGTGTGAAGAACAGGGAGCAAATGTTAAGAAGCTGTAAGGATTTCTGATGAAAGCGATTGCGCCTGACGATTCGCTCAAATGGAAGGAAGAAGGTATCGTGAGAGGGGATGCAATCGAAAAAATATTGAAAAAAAAGAGGGAATGCTGCGGTAAACCACGGCAGTCCCCTCTTCATGATATGGATGCTGTTTATCCCTATCCTCACGCTTGAAAATACGGTTTTTAAAATCTCTTTATGCAATTTCGCGCAAGCTGCATACTCCTGTTTGGTTGCTATACAGCTTTAGCTTTGCGCAGTCCTTTGTATCCGTCATCAGTTTGCATCCTTTATAGCGCAATACGATTGTTTGTGCGAAGCTTTGTCATAGCCCCAGTTATATGGATATTGCACACGACGTATGTTTGCATGAAGGTTTACAGCGCGCTGGTATGGTTTAGCAATATGCCTATGCAATGAAAAAACCGGTTTGTACCGGTCATTCATCGACAAAGCGATATCCTACGCCTACCTCTGTCAGTATATAGCGGGGATGTGAGCTGTCCTTTTCTATTTTTCTGCGGATATTCGCCATAAAAACGCGCAGGGACTGTGAATCCTCACAGGAGCTGTACCCCCAGATATTACGGATGATAAAGCTGTGGGTCAGCACCTTGCCTGCATGCTCGATCAGCAATACCAGAAGCTTAAACTCGATTGGCGTCAGATGCACCTCTTTGTCTTCCACATAGACCTTGTATTTTTCAAAATCCACCCGCAGACCATCCAGCACAAACACCTTTTCCTTAACAACGCGCGGTGTTTTCTTGCGCAGTGCTACGCGTACTCTGGCAAGCAGCTCATTGATATGAAACGGCTTGGTGACATAATCATCCGCCCCCAGATCCAGTGCCTCCACCTTTTCCCTTTCCTGCCCTCTGGCAGATACTACCAGAATCGGCACCTCGCTTTGGGAACGAATCTGACGCAGCACCTCACTGCCGTCGATATCCGGCAGTCCCAGATCCAAGAGAATCAAATCCGGATTATCGCTCATGAATAATGAAATTCCCTCAATGCCGTTTCGTGCCTCTATCACCTTATATCCGTTCTTATCCAAGGACAGACTCAGAAATCGAATAATGCTGGCATCATCCTCAATCAGCAATATTTTATCATGCATGGTATTCCTTCCTTTCTGCGGCCAGCTTCAGCTGAAAGCCGAACACTGCGCCCTGCACATCCAACCGGTTATAGGCAAAGATTTCCCCGTGATGTGCCTCTACTATGCTTTTGCATATGGTTAAGCCAAGACCCACGCCGCGTCTGGAATCGCTGCGTTCACTTTTGGTGGTCACAAAGCTTTCAAACAAATGCTCGCGGATGGATTCATCAATGCCTTCTCCCTGATCAATGACCTCAAACACCGCCCAGTCGTGATTCTTATAGCAGCGAATATCGATACTTGTCGCATCCGGTGTATGCTTAATGGCGTTATCAATCATATTGACAAGCACCTGTATGATCAGCCGTCCATCCATTTCCACAAGCAAAACCTCATCCGGCAGCGTCACCCTCAGCGTATGCTCCCGCTTTCTGCTTTCACATCGTGATACGGCTTCACAGATGATATCATCCACGACCTCCTCATTCTGTTTCAGCAGCAGCTTCCCATCCTGAATCCTTGTCATATTCAATAAGTTCTCTACCAGCTGATTGAGCCACAAGGCATCACTGCTGATGGACTTTACCAGATGGTAGATGGTATCATCGTCCAGATCCTGATAATTTTCGCAGATCAGCGTGCTGCTTCCCGCAATCCCAGTCAGAGGGGTACGAAGATCATGAGAGATACTGCGCAGAAGATTGTTGCGCAGCTTTTCCTTTTCTATTTCGATTCTGCTTTGCTCCTGCTCCGCATACAGCAGCTCCCGTTCCACCGCCATTACCATCTGTGAAATCAGTGTATGGACAAACAGACGCTGTTCTTCCCGCAGGGAGGTTTCCTCATACAGCGCATACACACCCAGCAGCTGATTGTTGCAGTGCATGGGATGATAGGTCCAGGGCTGCGCTTCATAATAGGAGGTTCCCCCACCACAGTCACAATCCTTTTCCATACACCACGCCGCCATACCGTCATCCGGCGCAGCGATGGTATCCACTGGCTCCTGTATCTTCTTTAGTGCCTCTTTATCTTTATAATAGACAATACAGATGGTCTGCTGGGCAGTATACAGTGAGCGAATCGTGTGCTGTAAAATCGTATCTACACCGGACAAAGTCAGATAGGCTCTCGTAATTTCATATAAGGCAGTGGTTTGACGGGCACTGCTTCTGGCCTTATGGGCATGCTGCTGCAGCTTGTTGACCAGAGAGCCGGTCACAAAGGAAACAATCAGAAACACGATAATCGTGATAATATAATTGAAATCATCAATTTGCAACGAAAATGTCGGATTGGTAAACAGATAATTAAAGGTAAGAATACTCAGAAGGCTGGAGGTGATGCCCCACAGAAAGCTTCTGGTTTCCACAACGATCAGCAATACTCCGATCAAATAAATCAGCATGATGTTTTCCGTACGGATTTCTATATCATCAAAGACAGAGGATACCAGTGTGCAGAGAAACAGAATCACAGCAGTGATGCATAGATTTTTCCATATATGACTGTTTTTCATCAGACCCCTCATTTCCTTACCAATTATAGCAGATTTCATGTGGTTTTCCTACGCCTTACACAGCTGCGGATATCTTTACCAGCCTTGCTGCCGCAAGCAGTACAACTTAGATTTCCAGCCTGACAGGAGTCCAGCACATGCACATTCGCCGCACTCCTCTCAATCACAAAGCCCTGAAGGCTGTCCGACAGATGCTGAAAGGCACTTTTCAGTTTATCTATCACCACGACAGCATAGCCTGCCTTACTCAATGCTGCCAGACAGGCTCCAAATCTTCCAAAGCCCGCAACCAGCACCTTCTGATTTCTGAAATGATTTCTTATAAACATCAGGAACACCTCTTGCCTTAGCCTCTCTTATCTCCTATATACTAGCAGGTTGCATATAAAGACAGTGTAAGCAATCCAAAGCCGGTGTTAAGAATGTGTGAAGACTGCATAAAGAGTGCCGGCGTTTCCATTAAGGATATAAAGATTTTGCAGCTTTTTTGTTAAGAAGCTATGCAGAGAGCAAGACATAAAGCTATTATGGGAAATCGGAACGATTATTCATAATTGCGCAGATTTGCTCCATTATAGAAAGTCGGCACGATTTCCTATACGAATGGACAGACAGCAGTCCCCTCGAATCGATTGCTTTTTGGATGCACGCAGAGAAATCCTATAACGTTCAGGAGACTCAGGCTTTCTATTGACTATTTCGTACGATATGCTACGATGAAGACTAGAAACGGGGTGATCGTGTGAAAGAGAAGCCGCTGACAATCGGAGAAATCGCAGAGCTTTGTGCAATCAGCACCAAAACACTGCGCCATTATGATAAAATCGGATTGCTGAAGCCGATGCAGCTTCATCCGGAAAACGGGTACCGCCTGTATTCCAGAAAGCAGATTGCTCAGCTGCACGTCATAAAAGGATTGCAGGAGCTAGGATGCTCACTAAAGGAGCTGAAGGAGCTTTTGCAGATCGATCAGCAGCATGTCGCATTTGACCAGCTGAAGCAGCAGCTCGCTGTTCAGGAAACACGGCTCTATGAGGAGCAGAGGCTTCTGCAAAAGCGTCTGGATACCATACACCGTATACAAAAGGAGCTGCCAGAGCTGCAGCCTGCAGAGCTTACAATTCGTAGGTTTCCATCACGGCAGCTGCGCTTCGCCTCAACCTCTCCACTGTCAGAAGCTGCATTTACCGATGGATTTCTGCAGCTGGAGCAGCAGATTGCACAGGAACAGACACAGGATGGATCCATGTTTCCCTCCCTGCTGCTCTCTACAAAGGCACAGATGACAACCGTATCCTTCTGCACACAGTGTACACTGCGCTCCCCCTGTGATTATCTTCTTCCTGCGGGAGATTATGCCTGCTTCACCGTCAAAGGCTCCTATGCCAATCTTGGCTTCCAGCTGCAATGCTTACGACAGGAGCTTACAAACAGATGTCTGCAAACACAGGAGGATGTCTTTATCATCTATTATATAAATGAGGCAGTTACCAACAGTGAAGAGAATTACATCAGCGAATATCAATTTAAAATCTGCTCCTGAGCACTTGACCTTTCCCCTGGGGCAACGTTTATACTGCTGCTATACAAGGAGGAATATGAATATGAATACGTCCGTATTTAAAGGAACTATGGCAGAAATGAGCTATCCCCAGATTGAGGCAGCCATACAGCAGCAGGCAGCCGTTTTACTGCCTGTATCCGTAATCGAGGAACACGGTCCGCATTTATGCACGGGAACTGATATGTACCTGACCGGGGTCGTATGCCGAAAAATCAGAGATGAGCTGCAGCAGCAGGGGAAAAGCACTGTGATTGCACCACCGTTTTACTGGGGCATCAACAGCATAACGGATGGCTTTACCGGAAGCTTTAGCATTCGCAAGGAAACCGCTCAAGCTCTGTTAAAGGAAATCATTGAGAATTTGGACAGCTGGGGCTTTCAACATATTTTTCTTGTTAGCTTTCATGGCGATTTCCGTCATATGAGGATGCTGGCAGAGACGGTTATCGAGCTGCATTCAAAAAGCAGTCCGGTTGCATACCTCGCCGATCAAAGCATCTTTCAGCAGCTTGGCTATGCTCCTCTTCCAGACTGTCTGATACCGGTTTCTCTGTCACCAGATACGATAGCGATCGAAACCTCCTGCATCGATATCCATGCAGGAGCAATGGAAACCAGCTGGATGGCTTTGCAATATGAGCAGCTTGTGGATATGGAATGTGCAAAGGCCTTGCAGCCGACACAGCTGAAACTGTGTGATATGAAGCAGTGGATTCAGGGAGGAAGCAGTGCCAAGCAGCTGACACCGCTTGGCTATTGCGGGAATCCCGCCAATATACAGCTGGATAAAATTCAGCAGGTGGAGCAGGAGGTTATACGCGCGTATACAGATCAGATTCTCATGAATCTAATGAAAGCGGCGGCTGCGTAGAGTTGATAAGCGCCTTTATGCAGCAGCGCTCCTCACGCTACCGTTGTAATCAAAGTATGCAGAAAATGGATATTATCTGAAATTCTTCCTCTGTTTGATTATACTGACCTTTGAAGGATTTCACGAAATATATGTCTGTATTCCTTTTACAGCATAAAGTGAAGACTTATAAAACCTTCCTCTATTCCTGTCATAGTTCCACAAAAAAGGAGAATTTCAATTCTATGCTCAGAGTTGAATTCTCCTATTTTATACTATCTGCTATTTGTGAAGCTACGATATACTATTACAACCGTTTCAGCAATATCGGGAATGCTTTTTTATCGCTTGCAGGGCCTACAGCAGCTCCTTGGGATCAGTAAACGGCAATCGCAGGGCATCGCTGACTCCCTGATAGGTGATATGCCCTTGGCATGTGTTCAATCCTGCTAAAAAGCCTGCATCCTCCTTCAAAGCATCCATTCCCTTTTCCGCCAGCTTTAAGATATATGGAAGCGTAGCATTGGAAAGCGCCATCGTTGAGGTACGAGGTACCGCCCCCGGCATATTAGCTACAGAATAATGCATAACACCATGGCGTTCAAAATACGGATCATCATGTGTTGTGATATGATCACTTGTTTCAATACAGCCACCCTGATCAATCGCCACATCGACAATCGCACTTCCCGGCTTCATTGTTTTGACCATATCCTCAGTTACGATTTTCGGTGCCTTTGCGCCAGGCACAAGCACTGCTCCGATAACGAGATCCGCTGTACGCAGCGCTCTGCGCAGATTATATTCATTGTTGTAGGCTGTATGAATCGTTCCTCCGGAAATATCATCGATATAGCCCATACGCTCTGCACTGATATCGAATATTGTTACGATTGCACCTAAGCCGCAGGCAATTTTTGCCGCATTCAGACCAACAGTACCTCCGCCGATCACCACAACCTCTGCCGGGAACACACCGGGAACTCCCCCCAGCAGCAAGCCGCGTCCACCATTGTTTTTCTGCAGCATCGTTGCTCCGACCTGAACAGCCATGCGTCCCGCAACCTCGCTCATCGGTGTCAGCAGTGGAAGTCCGCCTTTTCTGTCACGTACTGTTTCATAGGCAATGGAGGTTGTCTTTGATTCCAGCAATGCATTCGCAAAGGCTTCATCATTTGCGATATGCAGATACGTGAAAACCATCTGATCCTCACGCAGATAATGATATTCCTGTGGCAGATATTCCTTGACCTTCACAATCAGATCAGCCAAAGCAAATACTTCATCGGCCGCTTTGATCTGTGCACCGGCTTCTTCATATTCCTTATCCGGAAAACCGCTTCCTGCTCCGGCATTTGTTTCCACATAAACTTCATGTCCCGCCTTGCATAATGCAAATACACCAGCAGGTGTACAGGATACACGATTTTCGTTGTTTTTTATTTCTTTAGGGATTCCAATCTTCATAATGATTCACACTCCTTATGTGCTTCATTATAACACTTTTTGGTAAAGGTTTCCATGCTCTGTCTTCCTGAATCACAAAGTTTTCTGTAACATCTTTCATGAATTGTAAAAATGACCAGCCTTTTTTCTCATACTATTCTTAATCCGGAATCTGTATCATTTATACGTGTTTTCCTGTATTCTATATAAATATGAGCTGCTGCCTGTTAAATAGGCTTATCACCGTTTGTTGTATGCAAATAGTCATAAACCTGCGCTTGATATTTTTCAGTTGCATATGCAATCAGATTATGTGCAAAGCAGGTCACAGCAACCTTTGGACAATCCTCTCTTCTTTTTACAATATCCCACGGGTTAATCACCGCTTCCTGTGTATCCTCAAAACCACTGTACATCCTTCATTCTCCTTTTTCATTTCTCAGGTATCCGCAATTTTTCTATATCCAATCCAGAAGCTATCCCTACAACACCGCTTTAACAATGAGGCAGATAATCAGCAGCCATATAACGACAATCGGAACCGCATAATACCATTTCTTTTGCTTCTTCTCCTGGTTTTCTTCGCATTGCCGGCGATTTCGCTTCCAGATTTCATCAGGAATCAGTTTACACGTCAATACAATCAGCGCCGGTAACAAAATCACATCATCCAGCAAGCCGAGCACCGGTATAAAATCAGGAATCAAATCAATCGGTGAAAGTGCATATACTGCCGTCATAGCCGCAAGCACCTTCGCTAACATCGGCGTATCCCTATCCTTCCATACCAGATAAATAATCGGCAAATCCTGCTTCAGCTGTCTTGCCCTTTTTTTCAAAACCATACGTAACGAATTCTCTTTCAATTTCCTTCACCCTGCCTTACGCTTCTTCGCGATTTTCTCCACAGAACCCCATTGCTTGTAAGCTTTTGTGTACCCGCTCACACGATAGGGCGGATATCCTTAAATTCGGATTCATACAGCGCCCAGCACACCCGAATGCAGGCACAGAGCTTCTGAATTTTTCCGCATGCTTTCTCATCCCTTCTGTATACTGCACTCTCTGCTCAGTTTCATACAATTATGTTAAAAACATCCGTTCTTCCGAAAGCATTAGCTTATAGGCAAGCTTGGGACTATTTAAGAAATCACACCGCAAGGTTGAAACCCTCTTGCTGTAAAGTATACTGCATCCTCTTATTATGCGCAGCGGTGGCAACACGGATGCATGTACAGCTACCGCCTCCTATGTAATATACCGGCAATCCACAGTATGTATTGCAAGCATTCTATGCCTATTATATCATCCCAGGTAAGCTGCGTCATGCCTTTTCCATGCTTTCCCGTAAGTTCATAGCATGGATTGCACAGGGCTTATGCAAAGCCCGGATATAAAAAGGAGGTCTATTGTAAGCCTCCCCTTTCCTTCCGAAAGCAAGGAGCCGATAACAGATATTCTTTGCCCTGTTGTTCCATATAGCTCTTAATGATTCGTACTTCTGCGATTCTGCTTGCGCATAGAATCCATTGCCAAAGCAATCTCATTCAGCATGGTTGCCAGCATACTGCGCTCAAACGGTGACAATACCTCCTTTTGCTGCAGAGCTATTCCAATAACAGCATAGACCTGTTCCCTCTTTCGGATGGAATAATACAGGGCCTTTGCATAGGGCAGCGTACTGGTTGAAACCCCGGCCTTGCGATTGTTTTTTAACACCCATTGTGCAACAGCACGCTCGTTATCCGTAAGATATTTCTGTTCCTCTTCCTCACTTAAATGCTCATGATAAATGATTGGCTCCTGTAGGGTTTTATTCCTTACACTGTATATGATGATGGTACGGTTCAGCAGCTTATACAGCTGTCGGACTGCCTCCTCACCCAGCTGTGCCATGTTCTCTGCCAGCTGCAGCTGCTGTGAGGTTTCCAGCAACAGCTCCATGCGATGTGCCTGCATGGCATTTACCTTAAGCTGCATGCGCATTGTTCGGGTCAGGGTACTGATGATAAAGGAAACGATAAACAGGACGGCAAAGGTCATTGCATATGCAGGATCGTATGCCTCCATGGAAAAGCGGGGTGCTGTAAAAAAGAAATTGAATACGGCGACAATCAGCAGAGAAACACTCAATCCATAAACGCGGGAGCTGGTGCTATAGGAAATCAAAACGATTGCCAAAAGATATACCATGATGATATTTGCTTCCGGCAGCTGAAAATGATACATGAGCAAATTGATTCCGGTCGCTCCCAGAAACAAGAATACTGCAAGCATGAAGTCACGATGATGGAATACATGGGGCTGTATCCGCCTTCGCCTTTTCTTTTTCACAGGCTTCACATTAGCGTCCGGAATGATATAGATATCAAGATCGGGAGCCAGCAGAGTGAGCTGATCGATCAGTGTTTTTGCACGGAAGTGCGGACGGGGAGAGGTACGGCCGATAACAATCTTGGAAACACCGCTGATTTTGGCATATTCACTGATCTGCTGTGCAATATTCTCTCCTGCCACAGATACGATATTCGCATGAAAATGCTGCGCAAGACGTCGGTTTTGTTCCAGCTGTTCCAAATCCTCACGACAAAGCGGCTCCTCGTTTACATTTTCTACATACAGTGCCGTGAACTCTGCGAAAAAAGCACTTGCCATGCGTGCAGCGGTACGAATAACCAGCGCATTGCTGCGGGACGGGCTCAGACAGAGAAGGATATGCTCCCGTGTGGACTTGCGATCCTTCAGGCTGACGCGCATATTTACCCGATCCGCACAACGACGCAAGGCTATTTCACGCAGTGCGATGAGATTATCTCTCACAAAAAAATTATGCATCGCCTTCTGTGCGGCGGTCTTATGATAGATTTTCCCTCTTTTCAGACGTTCAAGCAGCTCATCCGGTTCTATATCCACCAGCTCCACCTGATCTGCTTCATCAAATACAGCATCCGGAATACGCTCCTGTACCTGCACTCTCGTAATACCTGCAACCACATCCTGCAGACTTTCCAAATGCTGTACATTCACAGTCGTATACACATCGATTCCCGCATGCAGCAGCTCCTGAATATCACTATAGCGCTTAGGGTGCCGCGATTCATGTGCATTGGTATGCGCAAGCTCATCTACCAGTATCAGCTGCGGATGTCGCTGCAATGCCTGATCCAAATCAAATTCCTCCAGTGTAATACCATGATACATAATCGCTTTTAACGGTATACACTCCAGTCCCTGCATCAATGCAATCGTATCTGATCGATCATGCTTTTCGATGTAGCCGATAACCACATCCATGCCTTCCCGTCTCCGCTCATGGGCAGCTTCCAGCATGGCATAGGTTTTTCCCACACCTGCACAATATCCGAAGAATATTTTCATTTTACCCTGTTTCATTGCCATCACCCTGTATCAGTATAACAGCGATTGCAGAAGCTCTTCCTTCCATATATATCATATTTACGAAATATATACCTATCTTTATGAAATCCAAACAGTAGCTTATAGAAGCGGCTCTGCATATGTACTTGAAGGATACAGGAGCCTTTCATAAGTAGGGAATGCTGTTTTAGAATTCCTTCGTGAAAGCAGCCGAACATACATTGCACACAACCTCTGCCGGAAGAATAAAAGACGATGTGTAAAAGCTCAGACTTCCTTGTCTTCCTCATGATTTCTATGCAGCAATACCTTACTCCATTCTGTTTCATAGTAGGTAGAGGGATTCCGCTGGCGGTATTTTTCTATTTTGGATAATTTTTCAAGATTTTCATAGTGCTCCATAAACAGCTGCTTTGCGGTACCCTCTACAAAAATGAATAGGATACACCAGCATGGAAAGCAAAAGATGCATCAGCATGTAAATGTATTCCTAACAAGCTCAAAGAAGTAAAGGCTTCTATTCCCTATCAGCTTTATTTTTTTCATTTCTTTTAAGATAACTCTGATACAGCATATCCTTTAATATTAGAAAGGTGTCCAGATCATTCGTACCATATACTTGTTGGAAGCGCTGAAACCATATATCTATTTTTTCCTGATGCTTATGTATATCCTCCATCGTTTTATATTCCTGTAGGATAGGATATTTCTTTGCCCATGCAGATGTCCAGTCAATTAGGTCACTGGCAGTATCAAAGGGCTGCTGTGCATTTGGCAGCGCGCTTCCTTTCAGCAGACTCTCCACACCAATACCATAAAGATCGCTTAACTGTTTTAACCGTTTTGTATCTGGCATCGTCGCGCCGCTCTCCCATTTTGAAACCGTCTGCCGGCTCACTTGTAGCTCAACTGCCACTTCTTCCTGTGACCAGCCTCTTTCTTTGCGCAGCTGATATAGCTTCTCAGACATCTCCATATACTTCCATCTCCTTTTTCAAATATTTCCCGGTTATTGAGCGTGTGCAGGAAATGATATCCTTCACAGGACCGCAGCATAATACCTCTCCACCGGCAGCGCCTCCTCCGACTCCCAGATCAACGATCCAGTCCGCCTGACGCAGCACCTGCAAATCATGTTCAATTACGATTATGGTATTCTTTTCCGCTGCCATTTTCCGCAATATCATCATAAGCTGCTCCACATCCTGCGGGTGCAGTCCCGCCGTAGGTTCATCCAGCACATAAAGAGCCTCTGCCTTTGTATTGCGCAGCAGCTCCCTTGCCAGCTTCAGCCGCATCTGTTCGCCGGTTGACAAGGTTGTTAGCCGCTGTCCCAAACACAGATGACCCAGACCGATTTCCTGAAGCAGTGTCAAAATTCTGGTCAGCTTATGATGCTCTTGAAACAGAACTGCCGCCTGAGCTACCGGCATACAGAGAATGTCATCCACCGTCTGCCCCTGTACGCGTACCTGTAAAACAGAATCCTGAAATCGCCTGCCATTACAAATTGGACAGGGCAGCTCAACATCCTCAAAAAACAGCATGCTGCTGGTAATTGTTCCTAATCCCTCACAGCGCGGACAGCGGCCGCTTCCCTTATTGAAGGAGAAATCCTGCGCCTGCAGATGCAGCTGTTTACTGTCTTCAGTTTTAGCAAACAGCCTTCGTATTTCATCCCAGACGTCCGTAAATGTGGCGACCACAGAGCGCTTCATAGTGTGCAACGGCTGCTGCTGTACCATTACAATATCCTGAATGCCTTCAAATCCAAAGCGCTGCATATCGTTGCATTGCATATTGGTATCATCCTGCAACAGGCAATCAAACAGCAGTGTGCTCTTCCCTGAGCCGGATACCCCGCTGACAGCATTTACCGCCTGCTTTAAAAAGACGGCATTCTGATTTTTCAGATTATGCATACTGGCATGCCGGATACCAAAGGTCTGGATACTGGATATTGTATGAGGTAGCTTCCCATGTCGTCGCCGCAAGGCCGCTGCATACAGGGATTTGGGATTTTTCAATACTTCTGTCATGCTTCCCGAGCACAATATCTCCCCGCCAAGCATCCCAGCGCCGGGGCCTACCTCAAGCAGATAGTCGCATGCCTGAATCACATGTTTATCATGCTCGATAACGATGACCGTATTGCCCTGATCACGCAGCTGCTTCATAACTGTAATGATTCCCTCGTTATCTCTGGGATGCAAACCGAGTGTCGGCTCATCCAGTATATAGATCATCCCCGTCAGAGAGCTGTCCAGACTCGCTGCCAGACGAACACGCTGCTTTTCTCCACCGGATAAGCTCATCATCGTACGATCCAGATGCAGATAGCCCAGTCCGATGCGAAGCAATCGGGAGCACTTCGTTTTCAAATCCAGCAGATAGGATTGCGCATCCTGCGATAGCTGCTTTTGCTCTGTAAAGAAGACTTCCACCCAATCCAGCAGCTCCTGCAGGGACAGCTGTGCCAGCTGCGGCAGTGTTTTCCCACAGAGGACAGCCTCTCTGCTTCGTTTCTGCAGACGCTCTCCGTGACAATGCGGGCATTCCTTTGACACAAGAAGACGCTTTCCCGAAAAGCTTCCCTCCGATTCCTTGTATCTCCGCCAGAAATTTGGAACGGCTCCTTCAAATTCCGCAAGGCTTGGATAGCGCTCCTTTACCGCTGCACTGCCATGTATCAATATTTTCTGCACATCCGGATGCAGCGAAGCAAATGGTACATCCGGTCGGACAGAAAGGGAAACCGGCTGCAGCACCTTCGCAAGCAGCTGCAGGCGATAGTCCAGATATCGGTGCTGCCACAGGGTTATCGCTCCTTCCTGCAGCGACAGCTGCGGCTGTATCAGGCGGTTCATATCCAGCGCAAAAACCGTCCCCATCCCCTCACAGTGGGGACAGGCTCCTCTTGCGGTATTAAATGAAAAATGTGTTCGCGTCAGCTTTTCAAAGCGTTTTTTACAATGTGGACATATGGTATAAACACTATATTCCTCATGCTCCTTAACCAGCTCCTCGCTGAGCATAGGCGCATGGACAGGCATGTGACAGCAGGGACATGGATAGACAGACAGCTTTTCAAACAGCATACGAAGATCTGTATACATATCCGTCATGGTACCAAGAGAGGATCTTGGATTCATATTTTTATAATCCTGAGATATCACGATTGCCGCAGCCGCATGCTGTATGGATTCCACCCTTGGCTTAGCAATTCCCTGATAGGAAATCGCCTCCAGATACTGCCGCTGACATTCCTGATACAAAACATCGATTACGAGTGTTGATTTTCCTGAACCGGAAACACCGATGACTCCTGTCAGCTTCCCATGCGGTATACATACACTGACATTTTTCAGATTTCCCTGTGTGGCATGTGTTATCACGATATCCTTCATCCTCATCACCTCATCATATACCTATACTATACAGGAATGCAGAAGGAAATGCTATCAACGCAAGACAGCATTTTGTCAACCAAACATAACAAAGAACGCGCTGCCCTTCAGGCGGATATAACAATAGAGCTGCTTTGTCATCTTTTCCTGCTTCTTATTTTATGGTATGATTCCCGCAGGTGATGATATGAAATATAAGCTAATGGTAAGTGATTTAGATGGGACGCTGTTAAACGAGCAAAAATTTGTAAGCAGTATAAATAAGGAAGCAATCCGCAAGGCAAGGAAACAGGGAATGTCCTTTGCAATCGCCAGTGGAAGACCGCTGTATCCGATTCTCTCCCTCATAAAGCAATGGGAAATGGAGGAGCTCGTGGATTATGTACTCGGTATGAATGGCGGATGCATTTATGATAAAGCAAAGGATACGCAGAAGAACTTTTATACCATAGACGGAGAGCTGCTGAAGCATATCATGGATCAATATCAGGATATGCCCGTGCGCTTCTGGATCTTTGAAAAGGAAAAGCGCTATGTGAATACGGGAACTGCGGCAACCCGTGCCAAGGCTGCTCTGTATCATGAGGATGAACAGATCACAGATTTGTATGCGCTCTGTGACCGACCAAGACAAAAGCTGATTGTAGAATGTCAGCCGAAGGATATGGATATGGTAGAGCAGCGTGCAAAAAAGCTGAATCTTACGACCTGTGCAGCCTTTCGTTCCGATCCTACCCTGTTTGAGTTTGTGGATAAGCGGGTGAATAAGGCAAGCGGGCTTCGACACCTGTGTGCGGATATTGGTATCGCGATGGATGAGGTGCTCGCCTTTGGTGATACGAGCAATGACAACGAGATGTTGAAGGAAGTCGGACACGGCGTATGGATGAGCAACGGGACCATGGATACCTTTGCCCATGCGGACGCCCAGACAATTTCCAATGAGGAGGACGGTGTGGCCTGGTATCTGGAAAAGCATATTCTAGCCAGATAACAAGTCCGCAATCTACCGCGTGAATTCCTGTGAATACGTAACAGAGGGAATGAAAAAGCCAATACGGCAGGTGATATACCTGCAGCATCGGCTTTTTTGTTTTCTCGCTTTATTTCTTTGAACCTGCCAATCCCTTGTACGATCATGCTATCCTCATGCACTTGTCACCCTATGTATATGACGTTCATATATCCCTTTTCATACAGCTATTCCCGTTGTCCTGTATTTTATTTCCTGCATTTCTGGTTACCTGCAATTCGCAAACAGGACAGCTTCCACAGGAAGGCTTTACGATGCACACAGGGCGCATACCTTGTCCTCCTTTATTGTGACAAGGAATCCCCGAATATGCATGATGTTCCATCCTGCTTTGCTTATATTTGCATATAATATAAGGAAGATGCACCTGCTGTTTCCCGTGCTGTATCCCTTACTGCGTATGCACATAGTCCAGCGCTGTCAAATCACAGCGTGCTATTTCCTACTAGTATTTTTAACGTCATCGCTCGCCTATATCTATCTTTTTTCATGATACCTCGCCCGCAGTGCGTACCCCATAGCACAGGCGCAGGGAGGTCAATAAAAAGCTGATACACGAGACGAAGTTGATGCGATTATACAAAATACGCAAGCCTGAACCTTCGGACGAGCTTTGTTTTTCTTATGTAAAAAAGACTGCCGCAGGACAGCCCTTGTACTATAAATTTTTTTCGTTCCTTTTCAGCATACGGTTCACCATGCGTTCAGACAATCCCATTTTCTCAGAAATCTGTGAAAGGCTCATCCCCTGCTGTGTGAAGCGGCTGACGACAACAGGCAGTGGTTCACTGACCTCGATGATGTGCATGTCCGGATCGTAAAAACGAATGCCTCTTTGTCCCCAGTCATGCTCCTTTACCGGATGAAGCTGCACGATATCCGTACGACTGTTTAACAGCTTTACAAAAGCGTCCAGATCCTCACATTCCAAATACAGCTCCGCATCATTGCCGCCGTAATGAACATCCATAGGCTCCTTCTCCAGAAAATCCGCCCAGCTTTCTCTTATCTGAAAGGATATACCTCCTGTCATCGTGAAATTTGTACCAAAATCCTGTATCACGCGAAGACCGCACACCTCCTTATAAAAAGCAATCGTGCGTTCTTTATCATCTACTGCATATAAGCTTCCCATGTATTTCATATCGCTGCCTCCCTGTGAATACAGCCATTATACCAGAGGGCCGTCAATAGGAATTGTAAAAAGAAGACATCCGTTGGAATTGAGCGATTTTATGTTCCATGGTATATAAAGCGAAATGCCCTGTTTTCCGATGCATAGGATCAAACCGTTTTCCTTTACACGCCGATTGCTTTTTTTCCCTGATTGGCAACAGCCTCCATTTTCTGCTTCAAAAGCTGCGGATCACCAAGATATCTATGGTGCAAAGGATTGCCCTGTGCATCGAATTCGTATAGCAGCGGAATGCCCGTTGGAATATTCACATTCACGATATCCTCCTCACTGAGCTTATCAAAATATTTCACCAATGCACGCAGAGAATTTCCATGTGCCGCAATGATGACGCGTTTCCCTGCCATCATATCCTTTTTGATGACCTTGTTGAAATACGGTACCACCCGTGCAACCGTCGTTTCCAAGCTCTCACAGCTCGGCAGCTCATCCGGATCCACATCCCGATACATTATCTGTGCAACAGCACTCCGCGCATCGTTTGGGTTCAATGCCGGTGGGAGGATATCGTAGGAGCGCCGCCACTCCCTGACCTGCTCTTCTCCGTATTTTTCAGCGGTTTCCGCTTTATTCAAGCCCTGCAAAGCTCCATAGTGACGCTCATTCAGCTTCCATGACTTCACAACTGGAAGCCAGGTGCGATCCATTTCATCCAGAATGTGATCCAGCGTATGCACCGCTCTTTTTAAATAGGAAGTATAGCAGATATCAAAATCCAATCCTTCCTGCTTCAGCACTCTTCCTGCCGCCTTGGCTTCTTCATGTCCTTTTTCACTCAGATCAACATCTGTCCATCCGGTAAACAGGTTTAATTTATTCCATTCACTCTCTCCGTGACGAATCAATACAAGCTTCATTTGTGACTTCTCCTTAGGTGTTAAAAGTTATCTCTATCTAACTAATAACAGTATATGCTTGTAAAGGAGTGCTGTCAATGCATTTGCCCACACTGTCATGAAAAGGTCCAAATCCCGGCAAATCGTCACACAGAAATAGGAAGCCCTCAAGAGTCAGTAAATCGATTCCTATAAAAGCTTACAATTTCCACATTACCATCCATCGTTTTTCTGCCCAGATGAAACCCGCATTTCTTTGTATAGAAGTTGATATTCTGTTCTTTGTCAGCAGGAGTGACGAGCGTAATTTGTTTCCAGTTGGGACAAACTGTTAGCATATATTGAAATGCCTGCGTGCCGATTCCCATTCCCTGATATGCTGGAAGTACACATAGACAGTTAAGCTCATACATTTCTTTTTCCTTTTCAATCACAGAAATTACTCCGACAAAATCCGTATCATACAACACGATATATTTGCTAGAGGTTTCGATAGCTGCCTCCATTTCCGCCTTAGTTTTCCCGTAACCGGGACATTCTCCATATCGTATGTAATCATCATAGAACGAAGCATTATAAATATCCAGCAGTAACTCCGCATCATCCGTTGTTGCTTTTCTATAGGTAAGTTCCATTCTTCCCACTCCTTCTTCCATCTGAAGCTTTTCGCTTCGTGTATTTCTCAGGGCTGCAAGACAGTATGGAATTATTTCACGCGGTGTCACATGCGCTTCCTGCATCCCAAGAATCCTACACTATAGGCTTACGGCCTTGTAATCAACGATTCGGAAAATGATAAATCTGCTGCTTCTCATTCTTACTGCGCTAGCATATCGCGTTTGCCTTGTGATGCAATATCGGAATTGCAAGCGCATCAAAGCAATTTGTATTTCAAAAATGCCTTATATAGTCCATCCTGATCCACGGCAGCAGTGATATCATCCGCCATAGCTTTGATTTCCTTACCTCCACTATCCATAGCGATTCCCAGCGCACAATATTCCAGCATAGGAATATCCACTGCCGCATCCCCAAAAGCAATCGTATCCTTTTGCTCCATATGAAGATAATTCAGCAGAAGAGAGATCGCTGTCGCCTTGTCAATATCCTGTATTCCAATATCACCAAAAAGAGCTGTTTCCCCCTTACCACCCCAGGTACTGATTTTTAAATCCGGAAAGTATTGCCTTGCGGCAGTCACATCCGCATAGGAATTTAAAATAAAGCTGATTTTATTAACATCCTTTCGATACAGATTTTCTCCAAACACCATATTCGGAAACTGTGTACGTATATGGATATTCTCCTGCGCTTTCCCCTTGCGCTGCATGTATTTCTGCATGACAGGTTCTCCTGCTTCTTCAAAATGTTCACTTGCGTACAGCCCCGTATTGCTTTCCAGATAAAATTCCAGATTACGGCTATGCAGCCAGTCTACGATTGCACTGCATTGTTCTTTTTTTAAATGTGCATGAAATAATATGTCTCCATGATGCTCGATATATCCGCCATTTGCGCCAATCATCCCATCCAGACCGATATTCCATATTTCATCATATACCTCACTGCGGCTTCTACCGGTACAGATGTAAACCAGATGTCCTTGCGCTCTGGCCATACGTATCGCTTCGACTGCAGAAGGCGGCAGATGATTTTCATAATCCACCAGCGTTCCATCCACATCGATCAGAATGACCTTTTTTTCTAAATTATACATCGTTATTCCCTCCTCATAGTATTGAGCTGTATTGTCTTCATAACACCTGCACACTTACATCAAGCGCCAATGATAAAGTCTGATCAAACAAATAGTGCTGTGATGAGAAGAAACCAAAGAATCGTTGGCTTTTATTGGCTATGCCATTATGATTTGCCTGCCTTCTGTATGGTTTGATTATAGCGGATGCGGAAATCATCGTCAACTGTGTTTTAACACGTATATAACCTTCTCGTACACTGCCTGTAAGAACAGTTTTGCAAATAAACACGATTCTATCTCTACTGTATTTTTATCATGCATTAAGGAAAGAAAGCAGACTACTCTATATACTGAAAGAGCATGATAAGTATTTAAAAAGCCTCTACAGCCTTATTCCTTCGTAAGATTATCCTTGCACACCTTCTCCGTATTGAATACCAGCCTTATTTTTATTGTCCACCGCAACGCAAAAGAAGACGGAATCCGTCTTCTTTTCAATTCATAGCCGCTTACTTATGCAAGCTGCTTTTTTTACGAACTGTTACAACAATAGCCATGGATACAAGACCAAGCAAAGCAAATGCAGAAAATAAGCCTGCTGCGGTAGTATCACCGGTATCTGGAGAGCTATGCTCCTTATCGTCCTTTTCCCCTTCTGTTGGAGTAGTATTTACTGCATCCTCTGTTATTTTTTCATAAATCGGTTTTACAAGAAGATTTTTACTTACCTTTGTGAAATCTGTATCCCATTTTACAAAGCGATAATTTTCAAGCTCAGGGGCCTGTGGAGCAGTTGCTGAAGCACCAGCCTCTACTTTATCTACTTTCAAAACAGCGCCGGTGTGATCAACGAAAACGACATCATAGATTGTGGTATCCGGTGTCGGATTTGTGGTAGTACCACCGTTATCCGCCTTTTTATCCTCGTATATAACAGCATAGGTTGAAAATTTATCGGTTTCAAAATTTAAAATATGCTCATTCTGCTTTGTAGTTAGAATTTCTGCTTTTCCATTATGTATGCGGACAACATGGAAAATTCTTCCCTCCTTCATCAGATTCTCTGGAAGTATAATTGAATACACCAGTGGTGAGGATGCTTCCTGCATATTTCCAACAACAGCTCCGCCAACCTTCAGTACAATCCGTAGGTCAAGATATTGAGCGATTCCCGTGCTGGAATTATTTTTGGCAGAAAGCTGTTCTAGCGTATCACCAATCTGTGAAGCTTCCTCCTTACTGATTTCAGATGCTTCTGTGCGTTGGGATACAACCTCAACCGTTAACGCTTTTCCATCCTCCAGCCCTTTTTTAATTTTAGCAGCTGTTTCTTCGCTTACCATTGAAGTTTCTCTTCCTGCCAAAATGCTTTCTGCAAGCACATCAATACTTTTATTGAGCTTTTCTATAACAGTTTTATCATTCAGTCCAGCTTCTACCCTTTCCGCAGGCTTTGTTGTATCGAGCGGCGGTATCACCGCTGTCACTTCATCCACTGTAACTGTACAGCTTGCACTCACATTTCCAGCAGCTGCTGTTATCACCGCTGTTCCCGGACGTAGCGCTAAAACCCTATTTGTATCCCCATCAAATGTAGCAATCGTAGGATCACTGGATGTCCAAACAAGATTCTTATCTTTTGCAAGGCTTGGAGCAGCTTCGGCATGTAAGGTTGCTGCTTCACCAGTCTGTAGCTTCAGCTCTGTTTTATCCATATGAACGGAGGTAACAGGGATCCGGATAAAATCACCCTGTAAATCAAATACACTGGTTGCTTTCTGTGTAGTCGCACCTCTTTCCAATGAAGGCTCCGCATTCATATGAATGGTAAGTGATGCAGACTCAGAGCCATCCAAGGTAGAAATCCAGTTCTTATATTTGTTTACGAAAACACTCTTATCAACATATTGAAATCCGGAGAATATATTGTCATACGCTGCATTACTTCCGATATTAACATCAATTGCTGCAGCCTGCCCGTAATTCACATCTCCTGCACCCCAGTTATTCCAATTTGCGGTTCCTAATGCGTTATCATTGTCATCATAGTAGGAGCCTGCATAAATATTGCCAACAACGCCGCCATTGACATTCACGGTTGCTTTTCCTGTAACCATCGTTCTCTGCATAAGAGCAATATCTTTGGTGGTTCCTCCATTAAAATTGATTGTCAGCTGACCAATTTCTCCATTCGTTCCACCCAAAACACCAGCCTGCATCGGAGATGTAGTAGCTGCAATTGCACCTCCATTTACCGTAACATTCGCATTCTCTACATAGGTATTGCCATAGCTGCCAGGAACAAGCGCCTGAGCAGAGCCGCCATTCATCGTAATATTTACTGTATGAACGGTATGCTCTTTTCTTTTTTCATACGATGCAGCCCCACCACCGGAGACTATATCCTTTGCCTTTGCCCCCTGATTTCCAATTGCCATGCCAATTGTTCCATTGTCAATAATAATATTGGAGGTACCAATACTTCCCGGTCCCTTATTTGAACCGATGATTGTACCAATGACGCCACTCTTCATTTCAATGGTTACCTCATCATAGCTGCCATTTTCCTCTGCTCCTGCGAACAGAAAGGTATCCTTGTCTACAACGATGCGTTTATTCTTATCGTTTTTTAAAGCTGCGTAGGTATTGCCATCTGTATCCTGCTCGATAACGACATCGTTTCCATTTGCAAATACATAGCGTTTTCCACTTACTGTATTCTCAGTTAACTTGTCTTCCGATTTTGAATCAGCTGCGAGCAGCTGAGTAGGCGTTAAACATCCAAGCATCAATGCGAGCGATGCCAGAGCTGTTATAAACTTTTTCATTGTTAAATTCCCTCCTTCATATCTCAATCATGAAATGTTCTTCTTAACCTCTGATTTTTCCCCTATCACCTCAATCCGTATCAATACGTATACTTTTATACACGCTGCGATTTTTTTGAAATGTAGCAAAAAAAGACTTATTTTTTTAAAAAACAAGTCTAAAAAAGGTGGTTTTTTAAATAACCACCTACTATTTACAAAGGTATACGATATGACATATATGTGATGTAACTGCCCCTTATAGTGATGACATTACACCTACAGTATAGCGCCAAATACAGTTAAATACAATATATTTTCTATTTTTATAGCCTCATTACCGGTATCCCTTTCTTCTTTGAAATCATGAGAAGGAAAGCTGTTTATCAGCTTTTTTATACAGGACATCATAAAAAAGATGCATATAGGAAAGGTACCCTCATGCATCAAGCTGTTAATTTTCTGTTATTATCTCTTTTCCACTGCCACCCATACCTCAGCCAAATCATTCTCTCCATAATATGTTATATCCGGCGCCTTTGCTTTCATCCTTCCGGTGATATATCCGGAATTCAGCGGTCTGTAATCAGATTTTGGCAGCCATTTGGTTATTGCCTGCACCTCTGTTTTTCCGATGGTATCAATCGTACATGGAAACACTGCCCAGGTTGCTGCCGGTACGATATATTCTTCCTGCGCCTTTGTACATGCATGGTCGCTGGAAACAGCAATCCAATGATCAAATTTACGACTGTCCTCTGCTGCTGTGTTATAAACGCTGATGCCAAACAGTCCAAAAGGCTCCTTGTTCATAAGCTGCAGCAATTCCTTCTGCAGTCCCTGTGTTTGAAGCTCCTCCCATTGCTGCGGAATCGCTTTTCGACCTTCTTTTCTCTTATTTGTCGTATGTACGCAATATCCTATAACACGAAAGCTCTCTCTAGCTTCGATACGAAACGGTTTGTTCATCATCAATTCCTCCTGCTTTTCATGATATTAGTATATCTTGTCCTATCCTTCCTATCCTCTCTTTCTCTGCCCGATATTGCGTGCTTTTCACATGTCGCTGATCATCAGCCACATCTCAAGTCTTGAAGAGCGAGGATCGGGATCCAGATAAACCTCCATCACCGGACCATTTACGTAACGATAGCCGGTTGACGGGAACCATTCCGTCCAGATTCTGCGTTCCAGCTCCTGAATGGACGCATGCGTACCTTCACTCTGGAAAACAATCCAGGATGCCTCTGGAAGCAGGACCTCCTCATATCCGTTAAGCGGCTCTTCCCTCGCCACTCCAATCCAGAATTTCCAGTCCGCCTGATCCTGACACATGCTGATTCCCAAAAGACCGCTCGGCTCACACAATCCACTATGTGCTGCAAGCTCTGCAATCGTCCCAGCTTCTGCCGCTGCACGCCAGAGATTGGGAACCACCTCATAATTGTTTTCCAGCTCCTTTGCCAGCTCATGGCTAACGCCAACAACGCGAAAGGCCGGCTTCTTCACGATTCTGTACTGCAGCTCGCGGCTCCCTGCGATTGACAGCTGAAAGTGAAGAGGAGGATACAGCTTTACAGCCGTCTGCGTATTGCGCAATAAGGATGGTGCGATTCCATGCACGGAGCGGAATGCACGATTAAACGCGGTAGGTGATGCATATTGATAGCGCAATGCGATATCAATAATCTTATCCGTGCCCTGCTGCAATTCCTCCGCAGCTAGACTCATTCTTCTTCTGCGTATGTATTCCGACAGGGAAATGCCAGTCATGTAAGAGAACATCCGCTGAAAATTATAGGAGGATGTACAGGCGATTTTGGCGACCTCCTCCAAGCTGATCTCCTCCTGCATATGCTCCTCCATATATGCGATTGCCTCATTCAATCGTTCCATCCATTCCATTTGATTGCAGCTCCTTTTCTATGATTTCTGTCTTTTTTTAAGAATTACAACACTATTTAGCAGCACTTACCAGCTGATAGCTTTCATCAATGAGCTCCTGAAGCTGCTTCCAGGACAGCTCCTGATCAAGCAGAATCGTAAACCAGTATGTTTTATTCATATGATACGCAGGATAAAAGCGCTTATAATCTATCAGCTCCTGGATGCATTCCGGACGATTTTTTAAGTTACAGACATCCGTCATACCATCGGCATCTATTCCCAGACTACGATAGGGGATATGCATGATAACACCATACCACTTTCCCTTTGCTGTCTTTAAGGTTCCATGCTCCGGAGCACTCTTCCAGGGAAATTGGGGATAGCTCTGATAACGCTTTGCAACATAATCCAGAATGCGTGTACGATAGGGATTTCCATCTGCACACTGCTGTACCATGTTCTCCAGCAGCTCCTCAACCTCCTCACGGATCGATGACACAAAGCTGCCATTTGCCATCGGTACATGAAACGGTGTATAAGGCTCCTTTAGCTGTGCATCGTATACTTCAACATGCAGTTCCTGCTTTTCATAGGTGATAACCGCATAAAAATCCGGAGCCTTCAGCTTCTGGATACAGCGGTACGTCATCCCTTCCTTACTACATCCATACTGTATCAGCTTTTGCTCTGACAGCTTTTGCACACGTTTATTTTTCATATAGCCGTTCCTTTCCAATCCATAGCAGAATACATCCTTGATTTATACGATTGTCCATCTTGCAATACATCCCCAGAGCTTCCATATCTCTTATGAAAATGGATGTGGTAAGCATCTGATAAGAGTCAGCCTGAGGGTTACCTATGAAGGAATGGTGAATCCTGCATTCCCATGATCACAGGATTTATGAATCCTCCTGTACACCCCCTGCCGCAGAATCACCTTCCATCACGATGCGATTTCCTCAACGGATTATTTTAAGTTTCTGTACAGCACCACATGAGATAGCCGATTACAAAGACCTGCGGTATAAACCGAATTTATAATCAATATGCTGCACTAGCGATTCGTATTCCATTATACCATCTATTACTCAAAAACGACATTCTTTGCTTTCAGAGAATAAAGGGTAAAATTTTCCTGTATGGATGTTTTTTCCAGAAGAAAAACAACCGCTTTGCACGCTTTGTTAAAGAAATTGATAAGCCCCGATGTCGTACTGCTGTGCAGATGCTTGTCCAAGAAGATTTTCATACTTACAGAAAAAGCCTGTACACGACAGGCAATTGGTTTTCAGGACAGAATCATTCCTTCACAAATCGTAAAATAGAGAATAATCAGAATCGCTGCCGGTGCCAGATAACGGATAGCAAGGGACCAGAGCTTTTTCCAGCGAAACCGCAGTGTACCTTCGTTCTCGAATTCGTCTGCAGCTTTCTGGACACCCCACACCCATCCGGTAAATACACAGAAGCAAAGTGCACCAAGCGGAATCATCAGATTATCTGTAAATTTCTCCATCACAGCATTCATCGGCAGCAGCTGTAACCCGTTACGCATATCAAACCAGGGCAGGTTCAAACCGCGTGATTCCAGCTGTGAAAGAGAATAACCGGCAGCTAAAATCATCAGCGGCAGAAACAGCCAGACTACAGCCTTTCTTCTCGTGATATGAAATTCCTCACTCATACAGGCGACAATGCTCTCCAGTATACTGATGGCACTTGTTAATGCTGCCAGAAACAAGAGAATAAAGAAGACCGCACCGAAGATAATACCTCCGGGAATGGAAGCAAACACATTGGGCAGTGCCATGAATGCAAACCCTCCGCCCATCCCTAGTCCTTCGGCTCCCATTGTCACAAAGACTGCCGGAATGATGGCAAAGGCTGCCAGAATTGCGACCAGGGTATCCAGCACACAAATCCAGACCGCACTTTTCATCAGATTTTCCTGCTTTCCCACATAGGAGCCATAGGTAATGAGAATGCCCATTCCCACAGAGAGTGAGAAAAAGGCCTGTCCTACTGCCCCTACCAGCATATCGGTATGGAAGGTTGAAAAATCGATATGCAGCATGAAGCGCACGCCCTCCATAGCTTTCGGCAATGTGACGGAGCGAATCGCCGTCGCAATCAGCAGAAGGAAGAGAGCCGGCATTAAAATCTTACTGATTTTCTCGATTCCCTCTGCTACGCCCTTTAAAATAATGAAGATACACAAGCCAAGAAACAGCAGTCCCCACAAAACTGGCTCGATCGGATCCGTGATAAAGCCGGTAAAGAAATCCTGATACTGCGTTGCAGCTCCGGAAAAATGTGCACCGCTGACATAAACGGCAATATATTTCATGATCCAGCCGCCAACGATGCTGTAATAGGATAAAATAACAAACAAGGTAATCATGCCGATCACACCGGCAAACATCCACTTTTTATTCAGCTGACGAAATGCTCCAACAGCGTTTTTCTGAGTTGCTCTTCCAATCGCCAGCTCTGCCAGCATAATGGTCAGACCGATTACTGCCACAACCACGATGTAAATCAGCAGAAACAAACCGCCTCCGTTTGCCCCAAGCTTTCCTGGAAATTTCCAGATATTTCCCAGACCTACTGCCGAACCGGCAGCTGCCAGGATAAATCCGAGGTGGTTAGACCACTCTCCTCTATTTTTCTGCACAAATAAATCCTCCCTCAAATTATACAGCTCTTCTATTTTAGAGGGTTCCCTCGTATATTTCAAGATAAAATGTAACAATTTCCAAAGCCATTGCGTTCTGCTTCGGGAAGTCTTTTCACTTTGTAGTGTGCCTTTCAACCAGTTGCACTGAGAAATCATTTATGTTACCCTTATATCATAAATGGAGGCCTTTTATGCACACTGACAATATCTTCCCCCAGCTTTCCAGATGGTGCGCTGATTCCTGTTATACATACCGGATATGGTGCGGATCAATCACCGGAGCTGGTGCTGCACGAAATTTGTGAGGAAGCAGTATCTCTGGCAGTTATCCTGAACGATATGGATCATCCGATACCGGCATATAATCACTGGGTAATCTGGAATCTTCCGGTAATGTCAATCATCCCCGGCAGTATTCCCTACGGTGCACAGGTACCAAGCCTATCAGGGGCAATGCAGGGGATTGGATATGGCAAGCATGTCTACAGGGGACCAAAGCCGCCGTTCCATTGGTCGCATACCTATCAATTTACCGTATATGTTCTGGATACTGTCCTGACACTGCCGCCTACTGCGAGAAAGAAGCATCTGCTGGCAGCCATGGAACAGCACATCCTACAGCAGTCTGTGCTAACCGGACATTACCGCTAAGCTAAAAATAAAAACGCTTCATATGAGAACCGTGCTCCTCGTTGATGCGTTTTCTCTTCTCCCAGCGCTACAGGCGCGTTTGTTGAAAATACAAGCTGTTCCATCATCCATAGATCCGCTTTGTCTGCTATGGCTGATGAACAACTTCATGTCTGTCCTTATGCTGTATGCCTTTTGTCCATGCAAAGCAATGTACATAGAAGCGTTTTTTTCGCTAGCGTTACAGATAGATTACCTTCTTTTCAAAAAGCTGTCCTTATCTGCTTATGCCTTTTGCAGCTCCTGCAGTGTGGCGATCGTACTGCCTTTTTTCTCGTAATATTGCAGCATTTCCTCCAGCTTTCTTTTATCATAGCTCGTAATACAGTCCGACAGAACCGTGACCTTATATTGCGCCTTCAGCAAATTATAACAGGTTGATTTCACACATGCACAGGCATCCGCACCTGTTAAATAGAACTCGGTAATTTCATGCTGCTGCACATAGGCAGCAAATGCCTCACTGGTTAATGCATTCCCCTTATATTTTGTGAAAACACGATCGGATACCACCTTTAAATCACAGGCCAATTCAGAACCACGCGTATTGGGCTTAAAGGTTCTTGTTCCCTGTGATAAATTCTCATGCCGTATATAAACAACCGGAATTTCTTGCGCCACCGCCCAGTCGATAGCGCTGTTGATATTATCGATGATCTCCTTATAATTTTTGGTAATATCATTTTGAATATCAATTACAATCAAAGCTTTCTTCATATGCTACTCCTTTCGCGTTATCGCCTGTCCCTGTCGTGCAGGTATCTGATAACAAACATATACGGCTATCTGCACTGCATAAGGCCTCTGACTGCGGCAGCTGCTGAAGGTCTGCATCTACGCTACTCCTTCAGCTTCTGCAACACCGTATTCCTTGGCATTCCTGCAGACTATTTCGCCTCCCTATGTTACCATCATCATACCATTCATAACCTGCAACACGATGTCATGTTTTATATATTTCTGTCATTTTTCTTACTCTTTGCGAAACCAGATCACGTACATGCCGGGGAGCCAGCACTTCAACCTTGTCCTGACAGGAAAAAATATAGCTGTATAATAATTCATTATCCGGCAGGATGGTATTCACGAGTAAGCTGCCATCCTCCCGCACTTGGACCTCATCATCAAATTTTTCATACACCTGGAAGGACATACACGCATCAAACAACAGGGTAACCGGGACGGTCTTCATTTCAAATTCATCTGATCTTTCAAAAATATGCTCCGGAGTTGCTCGCATAAATTCCTCATCCTGCAGCTTTAAATCTCTTATCCTTGTCAATTTGAAGAATCGAAAATCTTTACGCAGTTTGCAGTAGCCATACAAATACCAGTCAGAGGTCTTGAAAACAAGCTTATGTGGCTCAACAATCCGGTCGGTTTGTTTTCCTTTTCCACTGTAATAGTGAAAGGAAACAATTTTGCTTTTCCATATGGCATTTTGCAGTAACTGCACATTATGTTTGCCGGCACCGCTTTTTGTCCAGGTTGAAAAATCGATTTCCAGCCAGTTTTCCTGCGGTCTTTGAAATACTCCGCTCAGCTTGGAGCGAAGCATGCTTACCTGCTCATCCTCCATCACACGAATACCCTGCAGCGCCATGAGTATCTGCTTCTGCTCCTGCTCGCTGAGAAGTGATTTTTTAAGAACGTAGCTGTCCTGAATCGCGATTCCTCCCCCTTTCCCCTGCATAGCATAAATCGGAATCCCTGCTGAGCTCAGGATGTCAATATCGCGGTATATGGTTCTGACGGACACCTCGAAATAATCAGCAAGCTCCGGTGCAGTCATCTGCCCTTTTTCCAATAAAAGATAAATCATTTGAAAATATCTGTTCTCTTTCACACCTTACTACCTCCTATTACAATCGTATCACATGGCTGTATTTTTCCTGACAGGGTTAAAGAAAGCTTTGTTTACAGCGAACGAAATTCTTAAAAAGCCAGAACATGGGGTTGCTCTGGCTTAGGTATATGGTTTTTAAACTGCCTCCGGTAAAATATCATATTGGATTTCCTGCAGCTCGGCAGCTTCCTTTAATTCACGATAGAAATGATTGGGCAGATACAGGGATGGACGTCGTTTCAGCTTCAATGCTCCGGATTCCGCAAGTATTTCAGCTACGAACTGCGAACAGAAATAGTGCTTCTTTCGTTTAAACGGAATGCGTACGAAGCAGAATACGACACCGATGCTGGAATAACAGAATTCCTCACGGTTTTCCACAAACTGCTCAATTTTGCTTTGCAGCCGCTCAAAGGCCGCATCCGTCACCTGAAGCTGGAAGCTGATGCTCTTCTCTACACCATGCCGCTTGTATTTGGATACGGTTTCCATGCAGAAGCCCTTATAGTTAAAGCTGTACATCTTCTCATTCATCGCATCCAGACAGATGGAAGCATGCGTATATTCATAACCGTACACCGTCTCCATAAAGCTGGAGAGATGACTCGGATAATTGGTTAAAACAATGGATATGGTTTTCATGAATATGATGGTTCTCCTTCTTGCTTGTGAATTTTGTTCAAACGTGTCCTTGAAAGCAAGAACGAAGGTTGATAGCCTCTGCATTTCCTGCATCGTGTATCTACCGTTTGTTATCATCATTCACCAGTATCCTGCTGTTAAGCAGGAGGTCATACATGGCTAATTATTACATACCCCTATCCACAAGTCAAATGGTATTTCTTTACAGAACGCATCGAATTGTTTTTTGAATACAAAAAAATAACAAATTCTCAACAATGTAATTGCAGAATATCATTATGAGAATTTGTTGTCATATTCCTCAGAAACGCACCTTCCGTTTAGACATATGCAGTACATGATTCTGAATCATAGTGTTATTGTATCAAAAATTTCTTCTTCCTCTAGCTTCTCCTGATGGTCTGATGCATCTGAAGTCCTTATACTCAAAAGCTTTATGGCGATATCCGTTATATAAAATGCAAGGATTGCCCATTTATGTGCTTTCAATGATATCCGTGTATGCTTGCTTACCAGCATTATGTTTCTTTTTAGTTCTATCGACATGCCTTTTAATAACATCCCTTACTCTATTTTGACTTCATTTGTCTCCCACGCATCTCTGTATACCTTTGCCCATTTATAAAACGTCGACTTCTTCATTTTGATCTGTTCGCAATACGTAGAAAGATTCTCATGCTTTCTGATACGCTCCTTCAGCTGATTTTCAAAATCCTCCGGAAGCTCCACACGGGGTCTGCCATAGGTTCCCGTTCCCTCCTCCCGTCTTTTTAAGGCACGCTTGATTCCCGCTCTCTGCTCTACCTTCAGTTCTTCTCTTGTTCGCTTCATGATCATCTGATACACTTCCATCATCCACTCCGGCTCCACGGTCTTATTCTGAAAAGCAATCTTGACATCCTTTTTTTGACAGCTCTCCAGAAACTCCTTCAGCCTGCATCCCGTCTGTTCATAATCGGAGATCATCTGCAGATCGATACTTTTCTTTTCTACATAGCTTCCTTCTTCTTTCCTGTACATGTTCCATCACCTTACCTTATCCCTATTTCTTTTCCAATGCTTTTCTGATATCCTTGGCCGGTACATTATCCTCCAGCAACTTCTCTGCCTTTCCTTTTTTTATCTCAAATACAGCCGGTGATACACTTAGATCCTTGACACAGTTCATCAATGTTTCATATGCCTTGTTCATCTCATCATCTGTCCCTTTTTGTTCCAGCGGGAAGTGAAGTGCGATCACATCGATATCTTTTTCTTCCACGATCGGAATCAGCTTCTTGATGAATGCCTGATTATAGCGGTCACTCTGTGTGACCATCAGATAGAAGGTATCTTTATCATCGATTTTCTTCGCAACCTCTATGAGATTCTTATTTTCTATCTGCTTGCTTGTTGGAAACGTATAGTCTTCAGTTTTTTCTTCTTCCTTCTTTTCCCCTTTGATATATCCACAGTCGATCATGAAATTATATAATGCTACTTCACTCATTTCCCCACTTGCACTCTTCTTGATCTTCCCATTTTCATAACAGAACATTTCCGGTGTTCCACCACCAAATTCCGGCACCTTTTTCTGCAGTTTCGCAAAGTTCTTTTCTACATCCGCTTTCATTTCTCCCAGCATGTCGACCTCGATTTCATAGAAGGGGATATCTTTATGTTCTTTCAAAAACGGTACCAGTGTCTTTTTGAAGGAATTACAATACGTACAGGTGCTCTGTGTTACCATGAAGATGAATCTTTCCTTGTCATCGATCTTCTGAAAAGCTTGATCCAGATCCAGCTGCTTGATGCCATCCTGTTCCTTGATTTCCTTGGTCTTTTCCACAGTTGTTTCTTTTTCATTTCCTTTATCAGCCTCTGCTTTCGAGCTGCATCCAAACATCCCCACCAGCATTAGTAAAACGATCCCCACGATTACGATCTTCTTCACCATATCTCATCCTATCCTTTCAACAGTCTTCATTCAGGAACCTATGCATCTCACCACTGATGATCCAGCGAGCGAATTTCAATACGAGAAGCAGGATGCACAGATATTTCAAGCCGCTTAAGATCAAAAGGGATAATTCATTCATATCTGTCCACACGATATAAATCTGTAGAAAAAAAGCAGTAGACAACAGGATCACATTCACGATTCCTTTCTTCCTTGCTTCCATCCATTCCCATAGTGTCAGCTTCACGGTAGTAACATTCATCTTTTCGTACTCTGCCCTATCATCAGTTTCCTCTTCCATTTCTTCTCGCCGGAAGAATTCTCTGATCTGTACAGGATCCTCTTTATCTTTCCTTTTGATAGAAAATGAGGGATACTGTTCCTCTTCACCATTCTCCACCACGATGACAGCGCCGACACTTTTTCTATATTTTTGAAGATATCGTTCGCTTTCCTCCACCTTGATCATCAGATCCATGACAGCTTCATCATAGGACGATATCATTTTCCCATGCCTGATTCGTCTATCCATCCTCATCACCTGAATTCCAATCCTTTTTCATATGTCAGACCTTTTTCTCATATGAGCATAGATATGAAGAGGTTTCCTCATATCTACGATCATACAGGAAAACAACCTCCTGTATGAAACAGCATCGTTTCGTTTATTCTGAAACGATCTGTCCGTGCTTCATGGTACTATCTGATAATTCGCCTGCTCTGCGCTGTTCTCTTCGCTCTCTGCGTGCTCTTCTTTCTTCCTCCTTCGGATCGATCTTATCGCCTTTCACATACCGATAGATCTGATAGATGATCATGCCGATGCCGATGATCACAAGTGCCACGAATGCAAGGAATATCTGCTTGGTATAGAAATACAATACCGGAAAGCTTTCTGACAGCATGCCCATAAGGAATACGAAGCCGATCGGTACGATCAGGGTAAACAGCACACTCAGTAGGATGCCTGTGATCTTCCGCTTTCCTCTGTTTTTCACTTTTTTCTTCATTTCGTCATTCTCCTTATCGATAGACAGGAAAGCACATGGCTGTGCTTCCTATCTGTTATGTAATGCATTGAGTCTTTGTTTCAGCTTGACAGCTCCTGCCAGTAATAAGGACAGCACGCCAAGCATGAGTAGGGCGAAGATACTGCTTCCATCTCCTGTTTTCACAGTTCCCGATGCAACCGGAGTCCTCGTGTTTCCACTCATGACGCTCGTTCCCTGTCCGCTGCTCATGGATGTGCCATTACTGCTTCCATTGGAATTTCCGCTGCCCGTACCGGAACCCTTCGTTCCTGTGCCAGTGCCGTCAGCTCCATTACCGGAGCCGCTGCCACCGTTACTTCCATCGGTTCCCGGTGTCTGTGCAGAGCCTCCCCCGTTAGTTCCATCCCCGGAACTGCTGTTTCCATTACCGTTTCCATCATCAGGCTTCTGATTGGACCCGTCATTGTTCCCCTGTCCATTGTTTCCCGGATCGGATGGGTCTTGATTTCTGTTCTTCAGATCATCGATCTGTTGCTGGATCTTATCTGCCAGATCTTTGTCATAGCCCGGCTTCTGTTCCTCGAATTCCTTCTCAATCGCATCGATCAGATCATTGGTGATATCCTCATCCTTGATTCCATCCAACCCTTTGATCGTGAATGCGATCGCACTTTCATTACCGGAGCGGTCCTTCGCTTCGATTCTGGATGTGCCATAGTCCTTCACAAGCACTCTGGAGCCTACACTTTGATCGTTCAACTTCACAGTATCTACACCACTCATGCCATCTTTGACACTTACCGTTCTAGGAAGCCAATAGGTCATATTGTTTCCTGCCCCCTCAAAGCTCGGTGCTGTTGCGTCTACTGCAATACCATCCTGTGTCACTACTTCACTAATATTTCCAGCCGGATCAATGGCACGGAAGGATACGCTGATGACTTCCTCATCATCAAAGGTCAAAGGTGACGTGTAGTCCTTCCAGGCTGCCCCATGCAGACTGTATTCGATTTTCAATTCCTGAGGATCTATTTGTAAAGCTCCCGCCAAGTCGGTTGCGGATGCACTGACCATCAGTCCTGGCTGATAGAAGCTGTTCAGTGTCAATGTGTTCATCAGCTTCGCAGCTGTGTCCTGATTGCTCTGTTCCAGTTTTACCTGTACGACAGGCTTTGTTCTGTCTACCTTCAGAGAATGTGCTCCACGATTGATAGAGGTTCCCCCATTCTCTACCGGGATCACCTTCAGGTTATAGACTCCCTCCGGGATATCATGAATCGTGAACAGCTTATTTTCTGTATCGGTTGCCGGAATATTGATTCTGGATGCGTCCTCTTCCTTATCCTCCGCAAAGACCTTATAGTTCAATTCCTGTAGTCCTGTAGTAGAAGGTGTGACTTCGATATTCAGATCTCTGGTGTTCGTCCAGTCACTGATATCCTCCAGGATCTTATAGGTCGTCGTATCATCTTTTACTGCGAGCTGGACAGATTTCTCCAGATAGTTTGCCGGCTCCGCTGCATCGGCTGCTCTTACATAGACATATCCTTCAAAGTCCTGTGGAACCGTGAACGTTTCTGCTGTCTTCCATTTGTTGTCCTTTGGTGTGGCTGTGTCGCACTCCTCACCACTACATGCAACGCTCTGGAATTCGTAATGATCGATACCGGACAGGGAATCGCTTCCCTGTGGTATGATCACGATCGGCTCTTTAAAGAATAAGCCGCCGGTCAGGTTATTCAATATCGTACTGCTTCCATCGACTTCAGCTGTCAGCTTCAAAGAATCCGGTGCTGTCCCATCGATATTGAAGTAGGATTTCGTGATCTTGTCCGCATCCGGTTTGGATGGTCGATCCTCCTCGCCTTCTTTATAGTAAGCATAGTACTGATAGACAACGTATTTTCCTTCCTGATGGAATGTATAGAATGGATCATCGTCATCCACCAGTGTGAAGTTGTTTTCATCATATCCGATTCCGTTTCCATTCTCGTCAGCTTCCAGGATCTGAACATAGGTTCCTGCTTTCAACCCAGGTGCTGTGGAGGAACTGATTGGGAATTTGATACGACTGCTTGTGTTCAGCCATTTTGTTTCTGATTCATCACTGAATGCGGTAAACACACTGCGCATATAATTCCTTACATTTCTATGTGTGATTACAGAAGGCGTTCCGGAACCATCTGCCTGTTTTCTTATGACTCTTGTATCATAAGGCAAGGTGATCAGCTCATTGCCGTCTTTCACGATTTTGAAAGTGAATTGATAAGCACTTGTCTCCAGGATTTCGATCTTGTCCTTATAAATCTTCCAAGGACCATCTTTGCCATTGGTGCTGTAGTAGATCTCATCCGCATCCGGCGCATCTACCCAGATCGTCAATTCCTTATACCAGAAGTCTCCGAATGTAAAGCCATCGGTCGTCTTGATCGTGTAGTCTGGCAGATCATTGACGATGCCTGTCACATTTACATGCTGGATCGTACTATCTTTTCCTGCACCATTGACTACCTTCACATCATATGCACCATTCTTGTATACCTTGAATGATGCCGGTGATTTGGTATCCATCAGCTGCCAGCTGCTTCCGTTGCCACGGATATAGATTCCCTGGATTCCGGAAAGCGGTGTAGAAGTCACGGTTGCGCTGATCGTTGCAAACGCATTACTTCCATCCAGTGCATAGCTTGTCGTAAAGCTTGCCTGTGCGGCATCGATCATGACCTTTACACGGACAGGTGTTGCGGAATTTCCTGCCTTGTCGCTTGCTTCTATCTCGATGTCATATTCACCATCACTCAGGTCGATCGTTCCTTTGCCGTCGATCAGACTGATCACTGTCTTGGATCCGACTGAATTTCCCGAAGCATCATACTTCTGATACTTCACGGTAGCCGGATCGATACCGGATAGTCCATCGGTGATCTCGACCGGCAGCTTGGAGGACTTGCTCCATGTTGTCATATCTGCAGTCGGTTGCTTGATCTCCGGTGCGGTATCATCCACAGTGATACCATTGGAACGGATCACATCCGTTGCCTTTCCGGATTTATTCACTGCATAAGCATAGATGCTTCCTCTGAAATCTTTTGTCAATTTAAATGGATGAGCTGGATCGTATGTCTTCCATACTTTCGCATCATCTACCATGCCGTTACGGTTATCCGCAAACTGATAATAGATCGTTCCATCTGTGACCTTGTTCCCTTTGCTGTCTGTAAATTCCAGAGCCACTGTATCGCTTGATTTATAGAAGTGATCGAAGGTGATATTGTTTGGTTTTCCTGTTACTGCCGCATCACTGCCGATCTTCATGCTCAGGGTTCCTGCAGATGTCTTATCGATATTGACATAGACGGTATCGTTCGTCACACTGTGTGTACGCCCGAGTTCATCCGCAGATCTAAACGTAATGGTATGTATTCCTTCATCTGTGATAAATACACTGTTTTTCTTCGTCCATGTCGTACCGCCATCCATGGTGTATTCTACCCATTCATCAGCACCATTCAGATCTGGATCAAATTTCGTTGTGATATTTACAGAATCGCTGACCCATTTGTTTGGATTCTTGTATGTCGCAAATTCGTTGATCGTTACATCGCCCGGTTCTTCCTTATCGACTTTCACAGCAAAGGTTTCATCCATCACGGTTTCATAGGTATCACTACCCTTTGTGATTACGGTCTTAAACTGATAGATATGCGTTCCAGTTGTGTCGATATTGATTTCGCCTGTATAGTCCTGCCAAAGACTATACGTTCCACCTTTGACTTTATTTCTGAATTCTATCTTCAGATTTGGATCAGCCTTGGTGTCTGCTACTTTCAATTTGACATCCGCTTTTGCCCATTCTCCAAACTTATAAGCGGTACCTGTTGCTGCATCGCTTGCTGTTACAGTCAGGATTGGATCCTCTTCGATGATGTTGGTTACCGGCAACGTCTCTTCTGCTTTTCCACCGAATTCCATTTCAACTCGAATGATATAGGTTCCGTTCTTACTGATCGGATAATTGTACTTCATACTATCCTGTTCCAGTTCGATCTCATCGACATCACTGCCGACTCTTTCCACCGTCAGTTTTTTGATCTGATCTTCTTTCGCTAGTGGTCCATCTATTTTGATACCCAGATTCATGGTCTTCACAGGTTTTGTCGTACTGCTCAATGTGATCGTTGGATTCTCTTCATAGATCTTGACATGCAATGGATCACTCAGTGTTTCATGCCCCTTGACTTCATCGACGATCTTGAAGGTCACGATGTTATCTCCTACCTTCTTGATCTCAACACTGTCGCCATCTAATTCGATCCAGTTTGGATTTCCACTTGCATCATCATCTCCGTCGATATGATAATAGACGGTTTCCTTGCTTCCATCCCCATACTTCGTGATATCTCCGCCATTGACATAATCACTGGTATCACGGATCAATGTCACGATCTTGCCTTTTGGATTTGCCGGATCTTTTTTGTCCAATCTGAACCACTGATCATAATCACTCAAATTCTCGATCGATGGCTTCTTTGGCGCTTCCAGATCGACCTTCACGCTATATTCTCCACCGTTTCGATATCTGCTGCACCACCTACGCCTTCAAATACAGATTTGAATTCATAGGTATAGATGCCAGTCTTATCGAATTTCAGATTCTGATAATATACGTGGTCTGCGTCTATATAAGCTGCATCGCCTTTCTTTCGATAATACAGCTTCGCATTGGTATTCGTATTGACTTCCAGCGTAACCGGTCTTCCGCTCCATGTCTTAGAATCGTATCCGTTATCGCTACGGAAGACGATGACCGGCTTGTCAGATTTGATATTGCTGATCGTGATCTCTGTTACTGGTGTGGAAACAGTGCCTGCACCATTGACTACCTGATAATAATACGTTCCGTTTTCTATAAACGTTTCCGGATATTTATCCTGTCCATCCACTGCTTTGATATGTCGTATCACCGTAAAGGTGTCATCATCATTCTTCTTCAGCTGCTGGATCTCATCCAATCCACTTCCTCCTACGACTGGAATCAGATCCAATGTCGTACTTGTCTGCGGTTTCGAGGATTCTCCTTCTACTTTCAAACCTGGTGTTACGGTATCGATCATGACACGGACCTTTCTGGTGATTGGTTCGCCTGCGCCATTGGTTGCGACGACATCCACTAGATATTGTCCGTCTTTCAGATTCGTGATCGTTCCTTCGCGATATCCATCAGCATCTACGGTATCAGACAATATCACTTCGCCACTTTGTGCAGGGTCTTCACTGTTATAGGTCACACTTCTCAGTCCGGACTCATCATCCTTCACTTTGATCTTCATCGTTGTGACATCGGTCCATGCTGTTGCATCATCCGGTACGATAAGATCTGCACGGCTGTTGTCGATCGTGATCAGGTCGGTACGGATGATTCCCGTTTCATTTCCTGCCTTGTCGACACCACGGGCATAGATGATACCCTTGGTTCCCGGCAGTAAGGTGATCGTGCTAGATTCAGCACCATCTGCGATCTTCAATTTTTCCCAGCCTTTCGTTGCATCGAAATCAGATTCCTTCTTCACGATCTGGTATTCGATCTTATCGACGCCAGCAATCTTGAAGTCACCGCCGATCTCAACGGTTCTGCTCTTCTGATAGAAGTTTCCACCTGTCAGCTTGTCTAAGAAATCCTGATACAGGTTTTCGCCTTCCTTGATATAGAAGTTTGTCGGTCTTGTGCTGTCCAGTTTGACATGGATCTCATTGACCTCGGAATGTCTTTCCAGACGGTCTGTCGTTCTGATCTGCACGATATGATCTTTATCATCTACGACTTTGATCGTGTCTGTTTTTTGATTCTTGGTCGGTATCCATAATAGGTTGCCATCATAATCAGTTGCGCCGTCTATATTGTATTCCAGCCATTCATCACAGCCATCGGTCGCATCGATCAAAGCTTCCAATTCTGCATCGTATTCACTGTGCCATGCATCATTGTCATACTTTTTCAAGGTATCTTCTGTATACAATGGTTTCTTTGGCGCGGAACGGTCGATATTTACCCGAAGTGCTGCTGTAGAGCCTGAAACACCTTCATAGCTTCCTCTGAATTCATACAGATAGCTGCCTTCATCGGATGCCACCGTCTTATAGAGTGCCGCATCATTCTTATCGGCTTCCATGGCTGTCCAATCGGATACCAGACTGCCATCCTTCACATTGGTTACCTTCATCTGCATCATCAGATCATCGACCGGAACCTTGCCTGTCGTATCTCTGACTTCGATCGTAACATCCTTAGAACTCCATGTGTTTCCACCAAGATATTCCTTGGTAGGTTCTTCACTGAAGTATGCGTTGATTCCAATCACACTGCTGACGTTCGTGATATTCGTAACGACGAGTGTCTTTTCCGCAGTGACACCGGATGATGTCGTTGCGACGATCTTGTAGACACCATTGCTGTTGATCGTGAATTTCTTATCGGTCAGGATATCCTGTGCAGATGTTCCACTTGTCTGCCATGTCAGGCTTTCAAGTGTCGTGTACAGACTGCTCATATCGACATCTATGCTGACCGGTATGCTGGACACTTTCTTTTCAAGCTCAGCATCCACTTTCAGAAGTGGCGCTCTGTTCTCAAACATAGCGTCTTCAAACTTGCCGGAGCCGATCTTTCCTGCTTTGTTCTTCGCAAAGACTTCGATATCGTATTTACCATTTGGCAGATTCTCCAACGTGATATTGTTCGATGCATCGATATCCTTCAGATCGATATCATATTTCGTAACGATACCGTTCTTTGTGATCGTATACCATGCACTCTGAAGTCCGGATAAGGTCGGTGTGATGGTTGCTTTTACTGAATTTTCACTGCTCCAGGCTGTCATAGGATAGCTTTCCTGGAATGCGATAACAGGTTCTTTCGTATCAACGATGATACCGTCCTCTGTCACTACATTGATGGTTTGGTTTCCTGCTTTATCAGTAGCTCTCGCATAGATTTTCCCCTTAAATCCATCAGAGATTGTAAAACTGCTATCATAGGTGTTCCAGCCAATCAATGGATTGAATGTCTCTCCTGCTTCTTCATTGATCAGCTGATACTGAATCTTTTCAATGCCGGAGATATCTCCATTTGCATGAAGGGTTACTTCTACTGTTTCATCATACGTATTCGGGAAGAAATAGTTGATGAATTCTTTATGCAGGCTCTTTTCGATCTTGATCTTCATATCTGTTGGCGCTGTCATATCCAGGTTGACGATCGCAGTTTGTTCCGCTGTCGGACGATTCAACTCGTCATTACCACGGAAACGCACAGTATGGCTGCCATCGACATTCAGGATTACACTGTCGCCCTTTTTCCACTCATTATCACTTGGATCATAGTATTCCAGCCACTCATCGATACCTGTTGTATCATCTGGTACAAAGGAAGCCTGAATGACACGTTGATTGTTATACCATTCAGTAGCCGTATATTTATGGCTGTCTTTGATTTTTACATCCTTTACTTCATATTTATCAATTTTCACTATAAAGGTTCTTGTTGTTGTATCTGCATCGTTCTTTATTCTAACGGTATGAATGCCTTCATTTTTAACAGTAAAGGTTCCAGCTGCACTGAAATCTGTATATTTTCCATTATCTATAGAAGCTTTGAATTTTGTCGCTCCATGCGCTATAAAAATAACATCGTGCGCACTCCAGTTTGGTTCTGCAGCAGTATCCGCAAGTTCTTCCGCATGCAGATAATCAATCTCCTCGCCCTTCAGATTGGTAGTTTTCACATCAAGACCCATGATATCATCAAGACTGTCTGTGATGTTATCGATTTCAAGTGTCTCTTCTACTGTAACCCCTGCATTATTCGTCAATAGAAAGGTATATGTACCATTTTTTGAAGCTGTATAGGTATATTCCGGTCCTGAGATTTCTGTTTCAGCGATCGCGGATCCATCCTTCAGTTCTGCTTTTACCATGACAGATTGAATACCGCTGACTCCTACACTTGGTATCAGCTTCAGTTTATTAACGCTGGTAAAGCTCAGCTCATTATACCCGGTGATAGCAATGCCTGGTTTTATTCGATCCAGCTTTACCGGTTTTATTTCACGAGTTTCATTTCCTGCCTTATCCCTTGCAATGACCTGCAAATCATATTCCCCATCATGTAAGCCGCTGATAACAGCATGATTCTCTTCAATATCTATACTTCCTTCTACAGGTTCCGCTTCATTCGTTTCATAATCGATGCTTGTGATCCCGGAAGCATTTCCTACAATAGATGCTGCAGCATCAGCAAAATCACTTACTGTAATATCCACGAAATCCTCAGTAATCCATGCACCATCCTTGTTATTTATTTCAACCGTTGGTCCTACTGTATCAATGACAATACCATCAGTACGAATAATATTGGAGGTATTCCCTGCCTTATCTTTTGCCTTTGCATAAACAAAGCCCTTGAAATTATTCTCCAGCTGTATTGGTGCTGTATATTCCTGCCAGCCTGCTTCACCCGCATCAGCTGCATATGTATTTACATAATCAGCAGGATCTGAAACAATCTGTATATATACTTTGTCCGCACCGGAAATGCCAAAATCTCCAGTGATAGTTGCGTCCTTCACTTCATTTTGATAAACACCGAATGTAATGGTGCTAAGGAAAGAAGCATAACTATTCTTATCAATCTTTATTTTAAAGTCCTTAATTGTCTCTTTATCGATATATACATGGAGCGGCTTTCCTATATCGGAATTGCCACTTCCTATTTCATCATTTTTACGAGCAAAAATTTCATGTTTTCCAGTCGTGTTCACCTCATAGGTATTCTTACTGTTATGCGTCCATGTCAGACCATCCTCACTGTATTCGATCCATTCCTTGCAGCCATCCACATCTTTTGTAAAGGTCGCACGTACCGTTTGTGTTTTGTTATACCATGGTGTATCTACAGTTGAAAAATCTGCTTCATTTTGTATCGTAAAATCGTTATTCCATGCAGTATCAATCCATACTTTAAAACTGTAAACATCGGATACTGCACCACTGGCATTGGTAGATCTTATGTTAATGGTATGTTTACCGGCTCCGCTGACCAGCATACTCTGATCTGTTCCATCGTTTGCAAACGCTGTCCATGTACTGTCACCGTCTTCCTGATACTCATTGGTAACTGCTCCTGCCGTTGTCGGATTCTTCACTTCAACATCCAACCGTACCTTAGATTCTGTTGTCCAGGTCCCACTCGTATAAGGTACTTCGGTGTCATCTACAGCAATAGCTGCTGCATTGACACTGATGACCGGCTTTGGTAGGTTGATACCATTTACTTCGATATCCTTTTTAACTGTCTTTCCAGAATTTGTAGTCAACACAACCTCATAGGTTCCGTTACCGTAAGAATCCTTCGTTATGGTTGCTTTACCACCATAGAAATGCTGCAGCGTATCTGGTACAAGTACACCATCCGTTTTCTTTTGTATTGTCGCATCATACACTCCGCTGATACCAATTGTAGATTTGTCATCTGCATCTGTCGTCACTAATGTCAAAATTGCATTTGAACTTGTAAACTTCTTTTTCACATCAAATTCCGGTGTTGAGGTATCGATATTTACATAAGCTATGCTTTCTACACTTGTTCGATCATACGCATCGTTGCTTCGGATACGAATAACGTGCTGTTTATCGCCCTTTATTCGGATTTCATATTTTCCACTTGTCGTATTCAGCTTTGCTTTCGTCCATTTAGGTGACTTATCGCTGCTATCGATATATTCCACCCATTGCCCAAGGCCATCTGTATTTGCAGTAAAATTGATTTCCATCAGTTTTGCTGCATCATACCATTTCGTCTGTGTATAATCATCCGCATTTGCGATTTCCAATGTTGGCGCAGCAGGACGTTTAGTATCCTGTGCAATAACAATTGTCTCGACATCACTTTCCAGAAGTGGAGGTCGTGCAGGATCATCCGGATCAATCATGACAGCACGGAAGCGATACTCGTAGACACCATTTCCATAAACTGAAAACCTTCCTGCCTTTGTTGAGGTTTCCGTATCTTCGATATTTGTCCAGCCATGCGTAATCTCATTGCCCTCTCTGTCATAGCATTGATATTGGAATGTCAGATCACTTGTTTTCACACCGCTCTCTGTATTGCTCAAGACCACCTCCACATGCTCTGTTGTCCATTCCCCGGATACATAACGGTCAGCGTTCTCATCTCTGCCGACAAATGCTTCCAGCTTCAATACCGGTGTCACACTGTATACATTTGTGATATCGGATGCAGCTATTGCACTTACATTCACTCCATCTCGTATCGTATTCCCGATGACCTCAGTTTCTAAACGTCCGTTTTCATTTATTTTAATCGTATAGACCTTGATATGGTCTCCGCTGAGAACCTCAGGAGCTTTACTGGAAAGTGTCAAGCCACTTACCTCTTTACCATTCAAGGTGACGTTCAGTTCTTTTTGCCCTGCTTGTGTATTCTGAACCTCAATCGTTACTTCCTTTTCACTTACTATGGTATCCTTATTGGGATCAATGATCGCGATATCCGGAAGCTCTTTATCAATACGCACCGGATATACGACAGATTCCTCGTGTAAGCTATTATCATTGACTGTGAAGGTAATACTGTATTCTCCATCCGGAAGATTGTTAAGTACTGCTTTCCCGTTAGCATCCAATGTCAGACTATCATCAGCAAATGCTTCTGTTCCTGCATAGGTCGTTGTATAGCTGACCTTGTTATCTTTAATTCCGCTTCCTGCATCACTGGCACTGATTGTGATACTATCTTTATTTGTCCAATTGGCAGACAGATCAGTTGGTGTTATTGTAAGAACAGGTAGAGTTGCATCGACATGGATGCCATCATAGACCTTTACATCTGATACATTTCCTGCATAATCTACACTTCTTGCAAATAATTTACCGCTAAAATCCTCTTCGATATTGACTTCACCTTTATATGCGTCAATCCATTTATCATCTGCAGGTAAAGCTGTATCTGCAGAAGCCATCTGATATTGATATTTCTGAAGTCCACTTCCTCCAGCATTATCCGTTCCACTGAATGTGTACGTAATATGATCTTTAAAGAATGTCTCTCCAGTGAGCATACTCAAAAAATTTGTAGCAGCCGCAGCCCATTTATCCTCTACCTGTGTGATATCTGTAAGGGTTGGCGCCGTCATATCGATACGAATGATATCCGTCGTCATAGATTCTGCACTCACACGCTTCATACTGTCAATTGTTCTTGCAATGATTCGGTAAGTGCCTTCCTTATCCAATGCAACATTTTCAACAGCCTGATCAATCGGAGCATTTATCCACGTAAGATCCCCACCTGTACTGTCACTAACCGGTTCATACTCCACATAGGTATCCCCTACCAGCTTCTGAATATGATACTGAATATGTTCCTTTGCTCCAGTATCTGCTGGAGTGAAGGATATCGTGACATCCTGTGCTGCATTTTTCCAAACACCGTTTTTAAATTCATCTATGTTTGCGAATTCAGGGGCAGAAGGACCAGTCTTATCGATATTGTCGATTGCCAATATTTCATCATAGCTTGTGATATTACCGGCTTCATCCTTTACCTGCACCTCTATTCCTGCTATATTTTCATTAAACTCATATACGAAGGTATTCGGATTCTTGCTATTTGCCGTTATCCATGTTGCTCCACCATCTACACTGTAGGCTGCAATCGGTGATGCATTCGCCGCTTCCTCTGCACTTTTCTCAATACAATTCACCTTCAAGGTAACATATGAAGTTGCGACATCCGGTGATTGCGGAGACAGTGTTACCGTTTTTATCATCGGGACGACTTGATCATGTCGGATTCGCAATCCATTTTTTGTGGTAGAATACGGTATTTCATCATCATCCCCATTTTTGATTACACGAAAGTAATAAGCTTTATCAATGGTTTGTTCCCCAAGGATTTGAAATTGGAATACACCGTCTACAGCTGAGATTTTTTTCCAGCTTGTAGAAGTAGGAGAATCTGCATATTCATAATACGCGGGTGTATCACTGCCATCCAGCCCACCGCTAATCGTGACCGTGATGTCCTTATTTGTCCATTTGCCATTGTATGCAGTTCCGTCTTCACTCATAACGGCACTCACTGTAATTGGTGTCTTTGGCTGCTCGACACCGACATCCGCCTTAACTTTTTTTACATCGACAGCCTTCGTTGTCACATTAGCTCCACTGACAGCCTTGAAGTAATACGTACCTTCAAAATCATCAGCAATCATAAAACTATATTCGTCTTTATCATTTTTACTGATTTTGATCCATGGAATCTCCTCATCACTTGGAATTTCATCTGCTGCACGTGCAGCAGATGACCAATTTGAGGGTACACCGCGATAATAATAGGATACACCGCTGGCTGGAATAGTACCAACAGGCGTAACAGTGAAAATGATTCCCTTCTCAGCACTCATATTTTCCTGATAGTCGCTCTTTGTTGCGACATCAATCGCTTTCACGTTTAATTCAGGAGTCGTCTTATCCTTTTTTATGTTGAAAACTGCTTCAGTGCCCTTAATATTTGCACGGGACACCGCACGGAAATGATATTCGCCTGTCTCACTGACCTTATTACTGTCCGTTGTGAAGACAGATTGAGCTTCCTTCGATTCTGAGCCATCAGCTTCTGTCTTCTTACCAAGACTCTTCCATGTGATATCCTCAGCCTTATGCCCATCATCCACCCAGGCTTTGATTTCTTCTGATGTAATATATTCCCAGCGATCTATTCCACTTTTCAGTTCTTTCTCATCTTCTTCGCTTAATGACAGCGTGATACTAATATCCTGATTGCTCCAATTGGCTATTTTCTCCCCCTGCTCATTTTCGATGACACCTCCAGGATATTCCGTTTTATCGTCATTCTGCAATTCTGCCTTTAAAACAGGCTTACCAGGTATTGTAGAATCCATGTATAGCTTTTCTTCTGCACTTATTGTTCTTCCGGCACGATCATATGCAGTAATCTGAATCCAGTATGCATCCTTTCCCTTCAATTCAAAATAAGGCTCTACATCCTTGAATTTTTCTTCATTCGTCTGAATTGTTTGTGTGATCGCTGCTTTTGCTTCATCAACGGTCCCATCTGGTTTCAATGCTCGAGCTGATAACTCATATTTTTCAATGCCTCCCTTTAATGAAGTGGCGTCTGCTTTTAGTTTCCCCCCTTCATACATAGTAGCGGCATAATCCTTTGCATGCGGTATGATTTTCGTATGTTCTCCGGCAAATTCTTCATCCAGATCAGCGGATGGCTGATCTGAAAATACAGCATCAAAGAATGATGTTTTAGCTGCTGTAGCCTCCTTGATATTCTCTGTTGTGATTGCCTTATCTTCCCCATTCTTCCCTGTTGGAAAATATGGCTTCATCGTATCGATTTTTACAGAATCAATTGGGACCTTAATTGTCGTATTGCCACTTCCATCAGAGCTGTCTGCAAGTTGCACATATAGACAGCCGCTGTAGTCATAGCCATCCGGATAAGTCGCTGTATCTTCACTGCTCACGCGCTCATATACGCCATCATTTGTATACTTAACAACAGAAGAAGCGAAAGGTATTGGATTTGTAGTATCATTCAATTCTTCCAGGGTTCCTACACGAATATAGGGAAAGCTGCTGCTGATGTTTCCGTTTTCTGCTGTATCCTTGATAGCAAAGGAAACACCGCCTTCATTATAGAAGTCACTACCCTCTACTTTATTTCCTGATTCCATGATATCTGCGGCTGTCAGATTATGCTGCAGCTCCACAGGTATTTCAACCGGAGCAGAGGAATGATCCGACAAATCGGAAACAGCACTATTATCCTGTTCATTAACCAGCATAAATGTATAGCTTCCAAGCTCCAGATTCAGTCCGTCAGCTCCCGTATTGATACTGACTTCACCGCTTGCTCCAGAACTTAAATCTTCCAATGCTGCATATCTTATGATTTTCCCGCTTTCGTCCTTTACAATCAGTTTGATACTGTGATTTTCTCCTGTAGTTGCGGATTCATAATTCAATTTGATGGTATCACCGGAAATTGCTTCAATTTTTTTAGACTGGCTTGCATTCATTGTAAAGTCAATACTGCTGTCATGCATAACCAGATTTACCGCTTCAGTTTGCGGATCAGCATTTACCGGTGTTCCACTTGAATTTTTCACATATGTAATCGAAGACAAGTCAGCAGATATCACTGGACGTACCGCTGCCTGCTGTTTCTTTTCTTCCGTTCCACAGGGTCCTGCGGGAACGAGGTCCCCATATGGGTTTAGCGGTCCATGCGATCCCCAAACATATATTCCTAGTGTCCCCGTCACTGGAGGACCTGCTGGTTTATCAATACCTGGCTTTGCGTTTTCCCAACACCCCTTACCACTATTACCACAAGGTAATGCCCTTAATTGCCTTTCAATCGCTTCATCCCATGTCTCATCCTGGTACCTAACATAATTCATCGTTTTATAAGCAGTATAGTAAGGTGCCCCATTATAATTTCTTTGTATCTGTACCCAGCCGTATTGATATTCGTCTCCAACACCTTCTCCCATTCGTATATCAGAAGTTAACCAGTCCGTGCTTACTTCTTCTCCTACACAAATCTCTCCATTAAGTGTAGACCATTCTAGTGTTTGCTTTGCTATCTTTCCATCTGGACCAAGAACCTGCTGAAAGCCTTCCTGAATAGTACCATCTACAGTCCCTGCTGTTCCTGTCCATGAATTCGTACCATTTCCTAAATTAGGAACATCTGTTATATCCACTGCGTCAGAAAGCTCAGCATTACCGCTAAGATAGGCAGAATCACCGGTTGATTTGATACTTTCTTCCCAACTTCTTAAAATATCTGGTACTTCATCAAAATAAATATTATCTGCTGCATTGTCATATGCTAACAATTGATTGTCATTTAAAACAGTAAACTGCTTTCCTCCAATATTCACCATATCTCCTGGCTGAAATTGAACAGATGATGGAATAGATTTTGGATCTTCCGCAAACAAATTGCCCGTATTTATTAAACCTGTAGCCATGGCTGTAACCATCGACAATGAGATCACACCAGCAGCTATGCCTATTTTATGTTTTCGTTTCATTTCTCCTTTTCCTCCATATTCTATATGTTTAAAATCATTTAAACTTACAATTGTCCCTATCCGGGCTTGTTCTCCCGCTTTACATATTTACTGATGATATATTTATTGATGATACGATTGAGGTTCATAAAAATTTGTATCATCTGGACCTGTGATTTTCTTATTCCCCATATAAGAATCTCGTGTGATGCATCGTTTAAAAAAAATTTTGTTTGCAGCATATCAAAAAATGAATTCACTCTGATCAAACAAAGCATTTTCCCTTTCACCTACCATTTCATTTCTTTTTATTCGGCGGTAATCAGAACAAGAAAAAGAATAACTTTATTGCTATCCTCCCATTCGCTATATGATTCTTTTGACCCCCAAAATCTTTTTGCTGGTATTTTCATTCTTCTTCTGCTATAATCGTCTTACAGTTACTTACTGTAAGACCTACACACTGAGATTATGCTGAATCAGAGCTTCTGATAGGCATTGTTCCAGTTTTCTTTTATCAGCTTTGACATTGCATTTTGCATTGCCCGGTTTGTGACATGCGTATATAGGTCTGCAGTAATCTGAATCGTTGAATGTCCTAGAACCTTGGAAACTATTTTCATATCAATCCCACATTCCAGACATCGTGTCGCAAAGGTATGCCGCAGATTATGGAATTTGATATCCTGCAATCCCGCTTCCTTTAATAGCTTTTTAAAGTGACATAATAATCGTTTCGGTTCCAGTGGGTTTCCTCTTTGATTGGTAAATACATACTGCTCCGGATTGTTTCTCATTTCCTCAGGCATCGTGGCGATATATGTCTTTAGGTCGTCCATCAAGCTCTTTGTGATCGGCACAAACCGCTGTCTTTTGTTTTTGGTCTTACTTACTATGATCTCTGTTTTCCCTGATGCTGTTTTCGTTCTGTATAATGTTTTAGATACGGATATCATGCTGTTTTTGGAATCGATATCTTTAATCTGTAACGCACATACTTCACCATTTCTTAAGCCTGCATATAAGGCAACCTTTGCGGTTAAATTTGAATTTGGTTCAAAGTGCGCATGGATATGACTTTCCAGCTTTTCCTGCTCCTCCTGCTCCAAAGCGTGTACCTCCGGCTTGATCTGCTTCGGGAAGCTGATACTGTGGCAGGGATTGTAATACATTTCTCCTTCCTCCACCGCTTTATCCAGTGCTTTCTTTAATAATGTAAAATGTTCTTTTACAGTCTTTGTACTAAGTCCTTTTTCTTCCCCTGTGATTCTGATTCTTCCATTTGAAAGCTTATCTAAAATATATTTTTTGATTATCGGGGCAGTAAGCTCAGTCAGTCTGTACTCACCGAGTACAGGTACGATATGTCTGAAAATATAGCTATTGTAATTATTAAAGGTATTTATAGTGATCTCTTTGGAAATATCATCAAGATATATTGATAGCCAGTCATTCAAAGTCTTCGGATTCTCTATGTTGATATTCAGCAGGAATGGATTCGTACAAATCTGCTGTGAATGTAATAGTGTCTGCATAAGTTTTAACCTCTTTTCCGTGACGAAAAGTGTCTGTCCAACTAACAAACAAATTTCATATATATATCATTTTTAACGACGTAATAGAACAAATTGTAAAAATAATATCAAAAATAAGGTTTTTTCTAGAAATTACCATGAAATCCCTTTACATTTTTTATAATATCTCTATAATATGAGGTGTAAAGGTAGTTGGAAAGTCTTACAGTAAGTAACTGTAAGATTTTATTTTTTTAGGATTTCCCTTCGTTTTTACTCGCAGGATCCTAAGCAAATTTCTAGATGATCTACTTATGCTATCAGTCAGCGAAGTTATCATCTACTATAATTATAAGCTTATTTCAAGCATTATTCTTAACGAATTTGTACCCTTTTTTAGGGGACAAATTTCAGTTTTGTGACTTTTTTTGTTATGTTTTAGAGAAATCAGCTATAAAATAATGATTCTGTGCCTAAATAAAAAAAACAGATGCTCCTATGTCACCTGTTATTTCATAATTTATTACAGAAATCTTTTACTTCCCCGTATTCCTATAAATTTGCTTTACAGAAATTGGGTTTCTTGCTGCTCCACATCCTTTGCAACGCCTATATGCATGTTAAACATGTGCTGAAACAGCAGTTTTCATACTGTATAGAAGATTTCAAAGGACTTTGATCATATCGGGGTATTCAAAATCTATTACTGCCAGCTCTCAATCACTATATACATAGGTTTCGCGATGTGAAGCAGAAGAATATCCTTTATCGTGAAGACTGCTGCATGTTCAAGGAATCTCATCCTATGTATTCTCACACAGCTCATAAACCAGTATGTTCCACTGCCATAAGTCTCAGCAATTCCAGTTCACCTTCACAGGATGCTGTTCATCTGCAATGGCCGCTTCCTGTAAGGCGGCAAGCGCCAGCTCGAATTCCTCTTCAGCCAGATGTGCATATACTTCCCGGGATTGTGTCAGTCCAACCGCAGTATACGCCACGGCCGCTGCACCATAAAACAGGAAGCCAAGTGCATTGGTCGGAGTCTGTAAAACATTGCACGCCGTCGCTATCGCACGCACAGCACAAACTACAGCTGGTTCAGCATATCCATCACGGGCAAGCTGTGTCAGCTCCTTCACCAGCGGTTTTATTTCTTTCACAGAACCACTGTCTCTGGCACACGCTTTGCAAATGCGGATGGCATCCACAGCGCGTACATCCTTTGGATATGCTGCTGTATAAATTGGCAGATATCTCTTTTCAGCAAGCTGAAGTGCCCATAACGCCAATGTACGTTTACTCTGCGTTTCAATCAAACGCATCAGCCTTTGACATTGAGGTGATGCAGCATCCCCCAGCATCTTCCTTGGTTTTGCCATTTTTGTTCTCCTTTGCAATTACGAAACATATTGTAGCGAGGAAAGCTATCCATGTCAATTTAAAAAAGCGGATACAGCATCCGCTCATTTCAATTTTTCATACACCTCATCACTCACCGGCTCCAGCCATTCATTGCTTGCAGAAGGTGCCGGCACCTCGATTGCAAGATGGCAAAACCAGCTGTCCCTTGCGGCCCCGTGCCAGTGCTTTACTTCAGGAGGGATATTGACAACATCCCCAGCTTTCAACGGTTGTGCTTCATTCCCCCACTCCTGATACCAGCCCCTGCCGCCGGTTACCAATAAAATCTGGCCACCCTTATGGTGGATATGCCAGTTGTTACGGCAGCCGGGTTCAAAGGTTACATTACCGACTCCAAGCGGCTTTGTGGTCAGCATGTTCAAATAGCTCTGTCCGATGAAATACTGTGCATATGCTGTATTTTCTTCTCCTGTTGGAAACAGCTCCTGTATATCTTTGTTCATTTCTTCCTTGTTCATTTAATAACCTCCTTTAAGATTCCTCATACGGTATGACTTCATTCACGATGCTGATAGCGTTCAGAGTTCTTGGAAACCCAATATACGGCTGTATCTGGGTGATTGCCTCCAGCAGATCATCGCGTGTATTTCCAGCTGTCAGATTTGCCTGTATATGTGCCCGCAGCTGGTTTTCACATCCGCCAAGCGATGCGATTACACAGAAGGTCAACAGCTCCCGCTGCTTCATGTCTAACCCCTTACGTGTATAGAAATCACCAAAGCAGTGCGCTGACAGAAAATCCTGCATATGCTTCAAATCCTTTGGAGCCTGCTTGTGATTATTCAATATGACCTCTTTTGCGAACACAGAGCATTGTGCCCTCAGACCGCTGTCAAATCGAGTTTCCTCGTCAACCGTCTGCATCTCCGTCTCAGACTTCCCATCTGCCTCTGGCAGTACTTCATTCACATACAGTAGCGCATCATTGACGCTTAACAATCCTGCATAGGGAATCGCCTGATAGACCACTTCTTTTATGATACATGGCTTGATATTTTGCCGCAGGAGCGCAGCCACATGCTCCTGTATCAACCTGCCGCCATGATTTGCCGCCAGAACTGCCAGGGTGATGAACTCCCGCATTTCAAATGCCAGTGTACCATGCGCATATACCTCCTGCTCGATATGGTACTGCATAATACTGCGCATTTGAGCATCCTGCGGCAGATACGAGCATTTCATCTCTTCTGTTTTTTTCATACAATCACTTCCTTATCTGTTTTTATTTTACTTCCATACAGGGGTATCCTCCCATTTTCAGCTGTACTGGATGAACGTGGTACTGATACAATCCATAACGAAATCTGCAATACACCCCTAATTTATTTCCCGAAAATCCTCACCGCATCCTGCATATTCCTCCGTATCGCTACATGAAACGGACACCTCGTTTCGCAAACACCGCAGGCGATGCATTCCTGTGCCGTATGCTTTAAAACAGCATAATGCTCTCGCACCGTTTCCGGCAATCTGTTCTGTGCTTTTGCCAGATTTAACAGCTTCGTCACCATAGCGATATCAATCTGTTTTGGACATGGTGCACAATGTCCGCAATACATACAATGGCCCTCCCAGCTGATTTTCGGCATTGCCGCTAACGCAGACGCATAATCGCGCTCCTCATCCCCCGCATCCTCATAAGAAAGGCAATCCTTAAACTCAGCAATACTGTGGCTACCTGCCATCACAGATACCACACCGGGTCTTGTCAAGGCATAATGCAGACACTGATGAACGCTCAATGCATGCTTGGCAGGCGAAAGCTTTGCATCCAGCAGATCACCCCCGCCGAATGCCTTCATCACCGTGATGCCGACCCCCAGCTTCTGACATACTTCATAAAGATGCTCACGATCTCGATCCATGCAAAGTACATCCTTCTCATAATTGGCCTCATTCCAAAGCTCTTCCACATCCTCACTTGCACTCATCAGATCATAGCAGGGGTTGATACTGAACATCAGCACATCAATAGTTCCTGTTTCTACAGCCTGCAGGGCAACCAACGGATTATGCGAGCTGAGCCCAACGGCATCAATGACGCCCTGTTCCTTCAACGACAATGCATATTCCAGTATTCCACTGTTCACGACCGTCTGCCAGTCATCCATTGCATCCACATAATGAATCATCCCGATACCGATGTGATCTGTCCGCAGGTTTTCACACATAGTCGCAAAGCCGGCCTTTACCTCTTCCAGATCTCTGGTACGCTGATACTGCCCCTGTTTCCATACGGAACAAAGATGTCCCTGGATGATAAACTGCCCCTGTCTTTCCTTCAGTGCTGCGCCTAATCGTCTTTGCATATCAGGATTCGGTGAGTACAGGTCTATTAGATTTACACCGTGCTTCTGAGCCAGTGACAACAGCTGGGAAAGCTCCATCTGCTCTTCATGAAAGCCTTCACAGCCCAGAGCGATTTCACTGACAGATAAGCCACAGCGCTCTATTTCACGCATATGCATATACATCCCTCCTTATAATTTCAGTATAGCACCTGGAGTGTACTCCAGGTCAAGAGAAATTCCTGTACGTTTCCATATGTATTTAAACAGCGAAGCTGCATCAGGCAAGACACTGAAAAGGGCGAAGAATTCATCTACGCCCTTTTTCATGCTATCGCTATCCTTTTATTTACTGTAAAGTACAACAAAGATGCTGCTATATGTCCTTCATCTCTACTTCCACGCTGCTGCATTATCTCTGACAAACTGACGAAAGCTTTTCGGCTTTTTCTGCATAACCTCTTCAAAATCAGCAGTGACCCTTTTTGCGCCATTACACCGTGTCATCATATAGAGCATCCCCATCACCGTACAGTACTTTTTCTCCAGACCGCGCACGCTGATCCAGTACTTTTTAGCAAATGACGGCTTTGGATTCGTATATACGATTTCTCTTCCCAGCTCCTCCGATAAAATCCTGGCCACCTCCCAATAATCAATCGCTGCAGCGCCTGTTATGGTATAGCTTGTGTTTTGATGCTTGTGCGCATCACAAAGGACCCTTGCTGTCAGCTCTCCGATATCCTCGGCATCAATAAAGCTTGTAACGGCATGTTTTACGGGAACAATGATCCTGTTGAACTGCTTGATTTCAAAGGCATGAACGCCACTGATATTCTGCATAAAGAAACTGGGGCGTATATGACAATACGGCAGTCCTGCCTGCTCGATATATCGCTCAATCTTATGATGCGGCGGCACAGGATTTTTCTCTACTCCCATAAGGGAAAGAAAGCTTACAAGCCGGATAGATTTCTGCTTTTGCAAAGCATCAATAAAAGGCTTTAGATCCTCTGGATTGCCAAGATGCGGCGGACGCATAATAAACACCCTGTCCACATCCTGCAGTGCAGATGGAAACGTGGAGGGCTTCGTAAAATCAAACAGCACCGCTTCCGCATCCGGAAACAGCTGTGCAAGACGCTTATCATCCGTACCGGCTGCTTTGACCTTTTGTCCTGCCGCAAGGGCATATTTCACCACATATCTGCCAACATTTCCAGATGCTCCACTAACCAGTATTTTACCCATTGTTCTTTTCCTCCAGCAATATGTCATTGGCCATTTCCAGTAAGGTGATCAAGCTGTTGAATGCATCTATTCCCATATTATCTTTCAATGTATGCATTTCCTTCATATATTCCTCATATGTTTCATTTACCAGCTGCACTGCCTTCGCAGTTGGCAGCAAGCGAAAGCTGCGCTTATCGTTTTCCTGCTGCTGCTTTTCAAGAAAGCCGTTTTTCAGCAGTGCAGAGCTCATATTCGTTGCCATCGCCTTTGTCACCTTGAAAAAATCAGCGATACCCTTTGCTGTTTTTTCCCCATCGGTTTTCACGAGATAAATCAGCATCCCCATTTCACTGGAGCGAATGGGCAGTGCTCGTCTGGCATTCATATTCAGCCGGCAGAATAACGATACCTGCTCCATTGCGTTCATCATCGTATCCATAAACTTCTCCCTTCATTTAGTACATCTTATTTACTATATTATAATAGTACACTTAGTGTACTATGTCAACACCTTGAGCATCTGGATTCTATATATTCCTGAATACCTGTTGACACATCATACTATGTATTGTATAGTATAATGCATAAGGAGGTGTTACAATGGATACACAGCTGAAAAAAGGACTGCTGGAAATCTGCGTCCTTGCTGCATTGAAGAAAGAGGATTCCTATGGCTATAAGATCGTAAAGGATATTTCCCCATATATAGAAATCTCAGAATCAACCTTGTATCCCATACTCAGACGGCTGGAAAACAGCAAATGCCTCAGTATTTATTCCGTTGAACACCACGGACGTCTGAGAAAATATTACAGGATTACGGATATCGGCATAGCCCGCATTCAGGATTTTCTGGCGGGATGGCAATCCATGCTGAATATTTATGAATTTATCAAAGGAGGGGATGAATTTGAATAAACAGGAATTTATAAGTCTGCTGGAAAAGCGTTTATTTCAGCTTCCACAGGTAGAGAAGGAGCATTTATTAAATTATTACAATGAGACGATTGAGGATCGCATCGAGGACGGCATGAGTGAAGCAGAGGCTGTAGCAAGTCTGGATTCCATTGAAACAATCGTGAAGCAGGTATTTGCGGAGCGTGATCTGCAGATGGAAGAGGAGGCTGTGCAGGCAGCCGCGGGAAATAGAAAACGTGGCTGGAAAATGACAGCGCTGGTATTGCTTTTTCCATTCTGGATGACACTCCTTTGCATGGCATTTGTAGTATATCTGATGCTGTGGATACTGATTGCCGTTTTATTCTGTATCCTACTGGCATTTGTCTGCTTCCTTACCGCTGCATTATGGAATCTGATACCGATTTGGAGGATGAATGCCGCTTCCGGCGTTGTATTGCTTGGTTCTGTTCTTTTCATCTTTGGACTGCTTCCTTTGTGCTGGAAGCTCTTGCGCATATCCATTGCGTGGCTGAAAAGCCGGACCGGTATCTGGACAGCAGCCATCCGGCAGCTATTTGTAAAGGCGGTGAACTAAATGAAAATCACAAAGGAACAGCTCTTGAAATACGTTCCAATCATCTGTATTCTGCTTGGTCTTCTGATGATTGGCGGCGGCTTTGCGATGGCCGATTACAAGGTGGAGAATCTGCAGACGGTCAAGCATAAACCATATATGAAAAGAGAAAAAACAATTCCAGTGAAGCAGCTCTCCTCGATTCGGATTGACAGCTATCACAGTGAAATCAATATTCTTCCTGCAAAGGATGATAACATTCATATCCAGTATGAGGAAAATGATGAGTATCCGATAAATGTCACAAACGATTCTACCTCCCTGCAGCTGAAACGTGCGACAAAGAGCCTTCAATTCAACTTGTTTGATTTTGACCGTGAGCTCAGTATTCCGATTACAATCGAGCTGCCGAAAGCCTTTCATGGCAGTCTGGAGATTGACACCTCGCATGGCAATGTAACTGTACAGGATACGGTATATCAGAATATCACGATCAACAATGATCATGGCAATGTCAGCCTTTCCAAGCTGAAAGCGGAAGCAGTAACACTCGATGTAGCCTATGGCAGCGTTGTTCTGGACGATGTAAACAGCAGGCAGGCATTGCAGCTGAACAGTGAGCATGGCGATATCATTTCCAAAAATCTGAAGGCAGACAGTGCTGTGCTTACGACCGCCTATTCTGATATCACGTTGGACGAAACGGAAATCACAAAGGATATTTCACTTTATCATGAGCATGCTCCGGTAAATCTTGGAAAGCTGAAGGCACAGGCATTGCAGATAGAAAGCGCCTATGGCGATATCCGCAGTACAGGACTTACCATTACAGAGAACGCAGATTTCTCACTGGAGCGCTCGGATCTCACCCTGCAGACGCTTTCCGCAAAGGAAATGAACATGGAAAGTGCGTATGGTGATACGATGATCACAGAGCTGGATGCCGATAATATTCTGATGGAAGGCGAGCGTGGCAACTTTAGCGCCGCTGTAAAAGGAAGTATTGATGATTTCAACATTCTTTCCGAAGCAGAGCATGGGGACAATACGCTTCCGACCAAATATGAAAACAGCTCCCGCCGCAAGCTGCAAATCAGCTTAGAATACGGCGATATCAATGTAAAATTTCAAAAATAAGGAAAGGAACCCCTGAGATGATACCATGGGTGTAACCGGAATACGCCTTTTATGATTTGGTAAGCGCAGTTCCTCATGTTTTATCTCCTGCTTCTTTCACTCAAACGCACGCAAATGCTGAAATTATAAAACAAATCACGACGATATTCTTCAACTTATCGACAGGATTTCTCTGACATATCCAATGCGAGGAAGCAACACGCTATATGTCATGGGGAATCCTTTTTATTGGCTGCTTTGTCTGTTTCCATAATAGCTTGGGTTTGCACAGGCATAGTCTTGTTTACGAATGCGAAAAGAGATGCTTATACTTCAGCCGCCTAGTTTTTATTCACCTTATGCGTATAAAAACTGTCCGCTCTGTTTATTCAATCACTAAATCCCATAGCTTTATCGCTGAAATGATCTCAACATTCGTCCCCCCTCAGCCATGGTTCTATTTCTTATGAAAGGAAAAAGACGACACTCTGGTGATGATAAGTCACACGGGTAATCGTCCGTTTGAAATCATATGTTCGCAAGCTTCCTGTGAAGGCTGTTAAAAGCGATTTCTGAATTTTTGCAAAACTGCTGCGGGCTCCTTGTATGGTTATCTCACTACAACAGCCTTTTAAGGAAAATCTCTTCATCCCATGTTAAGCCTGCTGCTTCTGCCGCTGCCAGATTCTCTCATTCTTGTCCTGCTTTTCCTTCAACAGATGATAGACGTGTTCATATACCTCTGCCCGTTTACAGCGGATGATATAGGACAGCTCTTCTCTTAGCGGTATACATTCCTCAATGAAGCGCACCAGCTCTGCATGATAGCGATTCTCATCGTTTTTCATTTCTTCAAGTACACGGGTAAATGTTTTGGAGGAAGCGTAATTTCTTCCATAGCTGTCGGTTGCGGCATCCAGACTGTCTGAAATGGTAATAATACAGGTAAATAAATGATAGGCTTCTGATGGTGGTTCCACACCCTGCGGATAGCCAAATACACCGTCTACGCTTCTGTGATGATTTGCGGCAACCTCGCTATAGGCTGCAAGCTTCCCAATCCTGGAAAGAATGTGTCTGCCTGTGAGAGGATGATATTGAATTGCTTCAAATTCAAGTCCGCTTATGCTACGGTATTGTGTATTGATGACACTTGTACAAAGCACCTTCCCTACATCATGCACCAGCGCGGCATTGTGAATATATGCCAGCAGATTGTCACCATTCTGCTGGATTGCCTCCACACTGTTTAAGCCCAGCAGACCGATCAGCAGCTCCGGCTTTTCTTTCAGCAGCTGCTGCAGGATAGCCTCACTGCACGCCGCCACCATATAGGTATGAATCAGTGTCTGCGGCTGGCGCAGCATAAACAAATCCATAAAATATCGAATGACATCCTCCGCTTCCTTTACCAAGGAGAGCAGTGGAATAATTTCATAATAAACGGCATGCGAAATACGATATTCCGTGAAGATATCCGATGGAAGAAATGCGATATAGCCAATCACCTTCTCCAGAATCCGCTCAACATGCATCGACATATCAACGTCCCTTGACAGTGCATAAATCACATTGCATAAGGATAATAACAGATTGAATTGTAAATCATCCAGCTCCTTGCGGCTGCGGTTGCACTGATAGGGAATTTGGCTGTCGATCGTCTCGACAAGCGCAGCCATGGCTTCTGCATCCCTGTCCTGTCGCAGATAGTCACACATCGCACATGTCAGCTGCCACTTCATAAGGTCAAAGGGACTTCCGTCCTTTTGCTGCTGCGCGGCCAGCAGAGCCTGATGGGACATATCGTGCAGAATGCTCAAATTGGATGCGGACAGCATTCCCTTCTGTAAATTCAAAACGCTCATCGTAAAGGAATTCATGTAATTTATTTTTAGATACGGAACGATTTCATTGACCTCCAGCGTCCAATCAGCTTTGGCGATAAAGCGTTCATAGCTATGCAGTCCCTTTTGATAGGATGGCAGCAGTGTCTGATTGAAATATGTATTATAATTTTCAACGCTGTCATTATGCTCAAATAAAAGGGTGGACATATAATCATAAATGGATAATCCTAGACTTTGATCCTCCTGAGAAAGCTGCTCATATAATCTCTCATAGCATTCCTGCATCTGGGTGACCAGCTCCAGCGAGCGTGTCCGAAAATGCACAGTATCCAGATAAGCAAAGCAGACAAGCTTGATAAAGCTACACTTCATCAGGGAAATCTCATCATGTCTGCCGGTATAATAGGTGGAAAGCATACAGGCAGAGCGATAGGTGAGATCGGTATCCTCCATCCTTGTACAGTAGCGAAACTGATAGGACAGCAGCGAATCAGCGATTGCGTCCTGCAGACGCGTATTATCCTCTAGGAAATATTCGATATGACGCTGCATCTGTTGATTCCCGGATACATATATGCTGCGCTGAAGAGCAGAGCATTCCTTATATTTTTCTATCCAGCTCTCCACACCATCCTTCGTATGCAGCAGCTCGTTCGCCTTTTGGTTAATGAGGCGAATAGAGGCATAATACTGATTAAAAAATTCCGCCCACTCTTCCCTCGTTGTGAAGCCGTGTTCCAGTTTCATAAGGCAAAGCCTCTCTTTCCTTTCCCGTGTTCCTTGCTGCGGCTGTCATTCTTCGACATGGGTTGCCGCTTCCATTCGCTTTAGCTTCAGGAAGGTTGCCAGGATTTGTGAAATCAGGGAGAGGGAGCTGACCTCCTCTCTTGTCCAGAACCGTGTTCCCGTGCATTCATCAAAGCCGATAAAGCCGCTGAAAATCCCATTGTCATAAAATGCACATTGCAGGGTGGAATGGATTCCCTGACTTGCAAACAGTGCAATCTGCGTCGGTGAAAGGCTTTGAATATCCCGACAGTAAAAGATATGCTCCTCCTGAAACAGAGCTTCATAATCGCCCAGCTCCTTGTAATTCACATTCTGCAGCTGCGCCATTTCAGAGGATATCCCTTCATTGCACCACTCATACGTATTGAAGCCGCGGCTTCCATCTCTGTTGTTTTCAAAAACATAGGAACGGCTGACATCAAACTGCTTCCCTACGATTTCCAGAATGAGATTGACTGCATCATCCAGATTTTCATAATGATACAATATACGGAATACATAACGGGCCAGATTATCCGCACTCTCCGCATACTTCTGTTCCGAATCGATGGCCGCTCCAATGGAGGAATTCTGTAAAGCCGTAAGATTGCTCAACAGTTTTGCATCGTACATGCAGCAGCTGTTCTTTCCAAGCTGCTTCGCCTGATATAGGGCTTTGTCTGCACATTCATACAGCTTCTGAAAATTCTCGCCATCTCTTGGATACAGGGCGATTCCCATACTGCAGGTAACCCGGATCGGCTTCTTCTCTTTGGAAAACAGCCTGCGAAACATGTCTAAAATTGCTTCTGCCTTTTCCTTGGCGGCATCTGCCGAGACAATATTCTTAATAAAAATAGTAAACTCATCCCCGCCGATGCGACCGACAATATCCGTTTTTCTCACCATCCGCTTCATCCCGGCAGCCATTTCGCTCAACACAAAATCCCCGGTAATGTGACCGTGTGTATCATTGATCTGCTTGAAATTATCCGTATCAATCATCAGCAGCGCATTTATGGTATTGGGATTTTCCATCAGATAGCTTTGAATCTGCTGCTTCATCGTTTCCCTGTTATAGATGCCGGTCAATGCATCCTTTTCGGCTTTGTGACGCAGCCGTTCCATCTGCTGACGCTCCTCTGTGATATCCAGTCCGATACTGTAAAAGGATGGAATCCCATCCCAGCTGTCTTCTCCGCTGATATAGCATAATGTTACCGTCCATATGCGCTCCTCTTTGCTGCGTGTAAATGCCCGGGCCTCTAGGACAGCATTGTCCCCTGTATTTTTCAGACCTGCGCATACCTGTGAAATACGGGGAAGATCATCCGGATGGACATATTTTGAACAGCGGGAATGCAGCTCTTCCTCCAGCTGCTCCTTTGTACAGCCGATCATATCCAGAAATATGCCGTTATACCACAAAATCGTATCGAAATCCCTTGCATCAAATCGCACCATACCGGCCGGAATCGTTTTCAAAATTGCTTCTCTTTCCTGATCCTTTTTCGCAAGCTTGTATTCCTCACTATACATATCATAGGACAATTCAATTCTGGCGGCATGTCCAAACCAGTCCAGCTTACGATCCTTAATCATAAAGGTTCGTTTTAATTTTGAATTATAAAATTCCCAGCTATAGGTTTCGTTTTTCTTTAGATGCGCATTCGTACAAAACGGACATGGTGCATCCAGCCCCTGAATAGCCTCATAGCATTTTCTGCCGAGCAGCTGTGCTTCACTCGCCTGCAGCGTATCACAGGATTTTTTGTTCACATACAAAAGCTCGTATGTGTCCATATCGCTGATATACACATTTCCCGTATAGGCTGCCATCATCCATTTAAAATTATCCGTCATTTCCCGATTTGCCGTCAATAGCTGGCGGCGCTCATCCGCCAGCATTGTGCATGGGGTATAGCACAGCAGCACCTCTTGCCCTCCCTGCTTTGCATCCCCTATGGTCCCGGCAATTTCAACCATTCGCACATCATCAGCAATTCTCATGCTGCTGCGCAGCTTCACCTGGCGCTGCCCGCACTCATCTGCCGCACAAAGTGAGGAATACAGTTTTTGAAAATCCTGAATAACATCGGAAAAGCAGGAAGAAAATACAAGGGATTCTTTGAAATCTTCCTGCTTTTTACCCAACATTTGATAAAACGCCGTGTTTGCCCATAGCACGGTCAATGCATCATCCAGCTGATGGAGACTGACTGCCATTTGCAAATCCTCTAGCATTCCCATATCTGCGCTGCCTGCAGCTGATGGCTTCATCTGTACCATATCGTAATCCTCCACTTTATCTGCCCTTTATCCTGTGAGTGAAGCTATTTCACCCACAGGCATCTTACAGCATCCATGTACATCCGTCCCCCGTTCACCTATGCATTCAGGCGCTGTCTTCGGAAAGAAAAGCACGCAATCCTTTCTACATTTCGCTGCAGATATCATTTCTTTCATTATAGCACAACCTGAAACTTTATTTTATTTTTTACATTATTTTAAATAATTTATCAATAGAATCCATACTATAGATTACATCCAATATGACAGAAAACCAAGGATACCTGCAAAGCAGTGGTTAAGCAGGCACAGTCCCTCTCTTTTCCTTTCGCAGGAGTCACATACTCTTTTATAGGGAAATGAGCATAAAGACGTCCCATCACTGCTTCCGGTGCTATTCCTCAAGCAGCTCTATTTCATAAATATCATCCAGCGGTATCCAGGAATGATCACTGCAGATGAGTCTGCGGTTATACTCATCAATTTTCTTTAAATTCATGATAAGTGTACGGTACGCTCCACCGTGCTTACGTTCATCCGGCTGAAAATAGGTTACCCGGATGCGCGGCTGCTCACTGATATGCAGCAGAATCTCCTGCAGTCTTTCATTGTTCAGCATGTTTCTGTTTTCATCCAGAATTTTGCGCTGCTCTATCTGGCGCTGTGCTTCCTGAATGGCCTCCCGGTGTCCTGTCAGCGCGGCAAATGGCGCAAACTGGGCTGCTCTGTCTCGAATCGGCATCTGTGAATGCTTTTTTGATACCGGATGTGGCAGATGAATCATATCCTCATATGTGTCTGTACGCTGTTTTCTCATACCTGTCTCCTTTTATGCCTTGTGACCGCCGATGGTATCGTTTCGCCGGATGGTATTGGCGCCTTCCTCCAGATTCATGCCCTTTAAAACGGCATTCTTTCCATACTTTTTCTTAATCTGCAGGGTAGCCTGCTGCAGAGCCTTCTCCTTTTCCAGCAGCACGCGCTCCTTTTCTTCCTGCTGGTGCAATGCATCATAATCCACAAACAGATCCAGCTGACCTACCGCAGCCTTGCGCGGTACCTGTGTCTCATCCACAACATGATTTGCGGAAATATTGATTCTGCGCACTGTGAAATGCGGATTCACAATTCTGTCAAAGAGCTTCATCACCTCATCGATCATCAATCTGGATGATCCCGTATGCTGTTTGAGATTCGCCGTACCATGGGCATGCTTTGGTATCCTTCTTCCATAACGATCAGTTGTGACCTCCGTTATATAGGGAGCAGCTGTTTTCAAATTCTCGATATCATAGCCGATTGTCAGCACAATCTGATCACAGACCTGTCCCTTATCAACCAGAGAAAGAGCAAGCAAATCCAGCATTTCCTTAACAACCAGTCTTGCTTTCTCCGTATCATAGGGACAGCTCAATACCTGTCCGGTGCCGATGCTTGTATTCTCCGGCTGATATGCCTTGATATCTGCCATCGTACATGGCTCATATCCCCATGCATGATCGATCAGCAGCTCTGCATTCACACCGAACAGCTGATACAGGCGTTCCTCGTTGTACGTATCCTGTGCTGTACCAAGGGAGCATCTGGCAATGTCTCCCATCGTATACAGACCGATTTGTTCCAGCTTTTTCGCATAGCCCTTGCCAATGCGCCAGAAATCTGTCAGCGGTCTGTGATTCCACAACAGCCTGCGATACCGCATTTCATCCAGCTGCGCAATCCGCACACCATCCTGATCCGCCTGTATATGCTTTGCGACAATGTCCATCGCAATTTTGCACAGATACAGATTGGTACCGATACCCGCAGTCGCAGTGATACCGGTAGCCTTCAGAATATCGGAAATGATGCGCTTCGCCAGCTGTCGCGGGGTTGTCTGATAAGCTTTCAGATAGCTCGTCACATCCAGAAAAACCTCATCGATCGAATACACATGGATATCATCCGCAGAAATGTAGTTCAGATAAATTTCATAGATTTTCGTACTCTGCTTTAGATAATAGGCCATGCGCGGAGGAGCTGCGATATAGGTCATTGCAAGCTTTGGATCGGTTTCCAGCGCATGCTCGTCGTAGGACTCTGCGCAAAACGTATGTCCCGGTGCCGCCAGTCTGCGCGCTGCATTGATTTCCTTTACTTTTTGAACAACCTCAAACAGCCTTGCCCTACCGGATATACCGTATTTTTTCAGAGAGGGTGTCACCGCCAGACATATCGTTTTCTCTGTTTTCCCCGCATCCGCAACAACCAGATTGGTAGTCAACGGATCCAGCTGCCTGCTGATGCATTCCACGGAAGCATAAAAGGATTTCAAATCAATCGCCATATACACATGTTTTTTCTGTTCCATGTCATTGCCTCCTTCTGGTATACAGACAGTATCTGTACGTCCTTCATTTTTCATACCGATTCCCTGCAGCTTTCATTTGCATTGTGCTGCCTATTTCCTCTAGTCAAGGGAAACACAGTGGCTGCTTCTCTCACAGGTGCCTAGCACAAGCTAGCAGCATATCGTAACTCGCAGTGTCATGAATCGAAGTCTCTTTATTTTATCACAATTTTGCAATCACGTCTTTGCACAGCTGCCAATATTCACAGTGCCCATATTAAGTCTCTGCCCTGCATTTGCTTGCTGGGAATGCGCAGTTTCCTCTGTCCTGAAGGAAGAAATTACGGCTGTATATTTCAAAAAACAGGCAGCAGGCCCGGCATATGCTGACAAATATGCTATAATAAAAGCACCCGTGAATGAATCAAAAGCAAACAAATGGGATACGGAAAGGAGGAAGCATATGTCCAGAAAGGCATACAGTTCGCAGGAGCGATCCGCCCTGAAAATGAAGCTGCACAACATTGGTCTGGAAATTTATTTGAAGCAGGGCATTCAGAATGTCAAGCTACCGGAGATTTTACAGCTGGCAGGAATTTCAAAGCCATTTTTCTATACCTTTTATCCAACGCTGGGCGATTTGATTATCGATATCATCGATGAACAGCGAATGTCGATTTTACAGCTTCTGCAACAGACACAGGCAGATGACACACTGGATTGGAGAGGGAAAATCGAAGCCTTTTTGCATCCGCTGCTGCATCACAAAGAGCATCGGTTGTTCATTCTTTCTCCGGAGGAAGAGGTATGGCTGTATCAGCGCCTGACAAAGCAGTGCTTCGATTCTTTTCAGAAATCACAAATACAGTTTTATGAAGACCTGTTGACCGCATGGGACATTCCCCTGTCAACAATCTCCCCGCAGGTCGTCGGTAATTATCTGTTATCACTGATCATCGTGCGAAACAATGCCCCCGTCTCTCTCCCCTTTCTGTTTCATGAATATCTGGATGAAACAGCAGCTCTGCAGATTCAGCTGTTTATCGATCATCTGGAGACCCTGCGCCCACAAAGCATACGGTAAACCGTATGTTTTTTTCTTGCATTCTTACCTCGCTCTATGTATAATGAAAATATATACTTACCAAAATTATTTTCAGTAAGTAAAAGGAGGTCTCGTATGGGGTTATTTGGTAAAAAGAAAAAGCTTTGGGATGAAGCACGCGTTCAGGAAAATAAAGCCAGAATGCACGCACTGTTTGAACAGGTTGTAGAGGATGCTGCCGGCTATCAGCTTGTCTACGCATATTCTTCCAGTATTAAAACCAGCAATTACATCCTTGCCAGAAAAACGACTTATACGTACACAAGTCTGATTGTCGGGTTTCGGGAGTCTGATATGAGTATCGTTATTCTACAGACAACACCGGAGCTGGAGGGCTGCAGTGATCCTGCATATTTCAAAAAGGGAGAAATCAAGAAAGCCAAGGTAGTACAGGGCGGCTTTACCATTTATCATAAGGGTGGTATTATGGCCGGCTATACCCAGTTCTATATTTCTGATGAATATGATGATGAAAAGCTGTTTGCGTATTTGCATCAAAGTGAGGAAGCCGCACAATGGGATCTTTTCTGGCCTAAATTTTCCAAGTAATGGATACGATAGCACTTCTTTTCATCGTCATCGTCGGTATGAGTCTTTCTCTGCTGGCGGCGCATCTTTGGGTTGGTGTGATTGACACTGTGATCCATGGTATCAAGCGTTGTTTTCCTATTGAAAAACGGAAGGATATCGCATGGCATACGCTGAAAACGCCAGATGCGCAAAAGGATGCGAATCAGAAAATAAAGCCAAAGGAATAGCCTGTGCAATTATGCAGTGGCGATTGTATCGACACAGACGGTATGCTCATAGAGAAAGCCAATCTGCTTTCTGAGCTTTCTTACGTCATGAGAAATCTGAAAAAAGGAATCCAAGCCTATTGTTTTATCAATAGCGGCTGGATTCCTTTTTAAAGCAGCTAATGCAACGCATCCCTGCAATCAGACTTATATTTTTTACTGTTTATGAGATTTATTCGTAAAATTTTCCCATGTATTCCGCAGCCTCATCTGCACTGATATCACAGTGCCAGTGATGTACTGCCTGACGGTTCACCTCTCCAACAACCAGAGAACGCACCTTTCCGATCTGTTTAAAAATCTCATCAATGGTAGCCTCCGGTGTCATTGCCTTTTTAATTGCGGCCTCTCCTGCTTCTCCACCCGGCTGATTTTTCAGCCAGCTCGGTGTGATGGTAGAGCCAAGCGTTGCCACCATGACATCAACACAGTCTCTGGATTCATAGGCAACAGCTTCCGTCAATTTCGCAATATATGCCTTACCTGCACCGTATTGTGCATTATATGGAGAGCTGGTTACCCCGGTCAGTGAGGAATAGTTAATCACACAACCGCGCTTCTGTTTTGTAAAGATTCCCATATAATGATAGAAGCATTCCAGAAACGTATTGATGTTTACATTCAGCATTCGCTTGTGTGATTCCCAATCCGTATCCTGCAGCTTTCCGAATTTGTGCAGGCATGCGACATAGGACATAAAGCCCATATCCAGATCCTTTGTCTTTTCAAAGATTGCAGCTGCGGCATGATCCTCGCTGAAGTCTGCACGAATGACCATGTTTTCCACGCCGTATTTCTCACTGATTGAAGCACCCAGCTCCTTCAGGGCTTCCTCACGTCTTCCAACAAGCACAACATTCATGCCGTTTTCGGCAATTTTTTCTGCGGTTGCCTTTCCTACCCCTTCGGTAGCTCCGAGAATGATTCCCCATTCTCCGTATTTCTCTTTAAAGTTCATGTGTTTTTCCTCGCTTTCTAAAGAAGAAGATACCGGCAGCAGCCAGATATCTTCTGAATACCCTATGATGTTGTCATCGTGCACGCTGATGCTTACTGCTATAGACATGTCGTGTTCCCTGTGCTGTATCCCTTGCTGCCGTTCCTTACCACAGCATATGCCGTATCAGGGAGCAGTGCGTTTCTACCCTTATTGTTGCACGCGAACACCACACTGTCAACAGCAAATCGCAAACCTTCTTTATATTTAGGACAGCCTGTTTCTATCTGGATTCGGATATTCACACAGCAGAAAGAAAGCGCTATCCAAAACCTGTTTGCGCGGTACCACTGTCACAGATTCCTAGTTAAAAGCGTTCAGCTGCATGTTGGGATACTTTCTGCTCTGCTTTATCTGCAAATCGCTAAGATTTTGAAATCAGCTTTTATCACATATATCTGATTTTGCTTTCATCAACCATTTCCGTTATATACTTCATCATGCGCTCAGCATTTATCATAAGTGTTTCGATATGAAATTTTTTATTTTCCGATGTAAACACTGTGATGCATTCATTTCTTCCAAATCCTGTATCCGCCCGTTTCCATTCCACTCTGGCAATGTCGGAAACATCAAAAGTAAAACGAACCAGTCCAAGTGCTCTACGAACAGAAATCACAGTATCCTTCACCTGTATTCTGAACAGCTTTGTCCACAAGGTCACAAGCGATACAGGAATAAAAACAAACATTGTGATACATATATATAAGGCATGATGCGGTGGAGGTGTCGCTATCGTATTGATCAGTACCAGAAGTACAAAAAACACGAGAATGCATATGCACAGCCAAAATGTCAGCGGCGGATTGATTACTGTAAAAGATGTTCTTGATTTCATTCTGTTCCCCTTCCTCCACAGATCATGATTTGCAGGACAGTCATTGGCATTATGATATGCAGCCATGACTGGTGGTATGTGCAATGCAATCATACCATATTTTATGATTGCATGGTAGGTAGTTTCAATCCAGTGTCAGCATTGTACATGATGGCGTAATCTATGGCTTTTTCATTTTCAGATGCTGAAGCATCCATCCTTCGTATTCATAGCATGTACCGCAGCATTCCGACAGTTTATCAGGCAGACTATGCCTACAATGCAGCTGTCACTCGCTTCACTGGAAGCTGTATCCATATGGTTTTAACAAATAGGAATTCTGACAACATCCAGTAAAAAATCCCAGCGTGCTATCACATGCAGGAAAAAGAGGTGCGTTTTGAATTCACACCTCTATCCTTTTCCTGCAATGATCTGTTTTTGTTCCTGCTATCGTCTTCTATTTGCCGTTGACGATTGCTGCCTGTGCTGCTGCCAGTCTGGCAATCGGTACACGGAACGGACTGCAGGATACATAGCTTAATCCCATGCGGTGACAGAAATCGATACTGCTCGGATCGCCTCCATGCTCTCCACAGATTCCCAGCTTGATTTCCGGACGGGTCTTTCTACCGCCTGCAACCGCCATTTCAATCAGCTTTCCGACACCCTTCTGGTCTACTCTTGCGAACGGATCCTGTTCAAAGATTTTCTTTTCATAGTAATCGTTCAGGAAGCCTCCGGCATCATCACGAGAGAATCCAAAGGTCATCTGTGTCAGGTCGTTGGTTCCAAAGCTGAAGAATTCAGCCTCTTCTGCAATCTCATCTGCCAGTAATGCAGCACGTGGGATTTCAATCATTGTACCAACATGATATTTCATTGTAAATTCTTCGCGTTTCAGAATTTCATCTGCCGTACGTACAACAACATCCTTAACAAATTTCAATTCAGCCTTATCTCCTACCAGAGGAATCATGATTTCCGGTTCTATCTTCCAATCCGGATGCTTGCGATTTACGTTAATCGCCGCTTCGATGACAGCTGTTGTCTGCATTTCAGCGATTTCCGGATAAGAAATAGCAAGACGGCATCCTCGATGACCCATCATCGGGTTAAATTCATGCAAACCGGTAATGACATTACGCAGTTCGTCCAAATCGATATTCATATCCTTAGCAAGCTGTGCAATATCATAAGAGCTTGTTGGCAGGAATTCGTGCAGCGGCGGATCCAGATACCGAATTGTCACCGGAAGACCATGCATTGTCTCATAAATTCCCTCAAAGTCTCCACGCTGCATCGGCAGCAGCTTGGAAAGTGCTTTTCTTCTCTGTCCTTCTGTTTTTGATACAATCATTTCGCGAACAGCCTTAATACGGTCACCTTCAAAGAACATGTGCTCCGTACGTACCAGTCCGATTCCCTCTGCCCCGAATGCTACCGCCTGCGCAGCATCCTTTGGTGTGTCGGCATTGGTTCTGACCTTCAGTGTACGAACCTCATCCGCCCATTTCATAAAGCGTTCAAAGTCACCGGAAATCTCTGCCGGAACAGTTTTGATTTTGCGACCGTAAATATTACCGGTAGAGCCATCCAGTGAAATATAATCTCCCTTATTATAACGCTCATCATTTACAATGAAATATTTTTCTTCCTCGTTGATTTTAATATCACCGCAGCCGGATACACAGCATGCGCCCATACCACGGGCTACAACTGCCGCATGAGAGGTCATACCGCCACGCACAGTCAGGATACCTTCTGATACATGCATTCCCTCGATATCCTCCGGTGAAGTTTCCAGACGGACAAGAATTACCTTGTGTCCCAGTGCCGTTTCCTCGATTGCTTCCTCTGCTGAGAACACAATCTGTCCGCAAGCAGCACCTGGAGATGCCGGCAATGCACTGGCAATCGGTTTTGCACTCTTCAAATCCGCATCATCAAAGCGCGGGTGCAGCAGAGAATCCAACTGCTTCGGTTCCACCATCATCAAGGCTTCCTCTTTGGTAATCATACCTTCATCCACCATATCACAGGCAATCTTTAAAGCGGAAGCAGCCGTACGTTTCCCGTTACGGGTCTGCAGCATGAACAGATTTCCCTTTTCAATGGTAAATTCCATATCCTGCATATTTTTATAATGACTTTCCAGCGCCGCACAGATTTCTGTAAATTTCTGATAAGCAGCCGGAGCGATTTCTTTCAGCTGATCGATGGTCTGCGGTGTACGAATACCTGCGACAACATCCTCTCCCTGTGCATTCATCAGGAATTCACCATACAGCTTGTTTTCTCCGGTACTTGGATTACGGGTAAAGGCAACACCGGTACCACAATCATTTCCCATGTTTCCGAATACCATCATCTGTACGTTGACAGCAGTACCCCAATCTCCCGGAATGTCATTCATCTTACGATAGAAAATGGCACGCTGATTATTCCAGGAACGGAAGACCGCTTCAATGGAGCGATACAGCTGCTCTTTCGGATCAGATGGGAAGTCCTCCTCCAGAGAATCCTTATAGAATTTCTTGAAGCGTTTTACCATTTCCTTCATGTCATCCGCATCAAGGTCGGTATCCTGCTCCACTCCTTTTTTCTCTTTCATTTCATCGATGATGTCTTCAAACTTCGCCTTGTTCAAGCCCATAACAACATCTGCGAACATCTGGATGAAACGACGGTAGGAATCATATGCAAATCGTGGATTGTCCGTCAGTTTAGCAACACCCTCCACAACCTCATCATTCAGTCCTAAATTTAAAATGGTATCCATCATTCCTGGCATAGACGCACGCGCACCAGATCTTACGGATACTAACAACGGATTTTTCGGATCCCCAAACTGTTTTTGAGACAGTTCTTCCAATTTCATTAAATAATCAAAAATTTCCTTACGAATTGCTTCATTGATTGCTTCACCATCAGCATAATACTGATTACAAGCCTCTGTTGTAACAGTGAAACCAAAAGGTACAGGCATACCGAGGTTCATCATTTCTGCCAGGTTTGCGCCCTTACCGCCAAGCAGCTCTCTCATCTGCCCATTTCCTTCTGAAAACAGGTAAACATACTTTTTGCCCATTAAGCATTCCTCCTCTTATGTAATCGTTTACATTTGATATTCTATATTATACAGCATTTTCATTTATTTTCCTAGTATTAGTTAGCAAGTTATGCATTTCACAAGGTGCTCTGTTTACTATATGCAAACAGAAGAATGAATATGTACGTTCTTTCCTGCTTTCAGCCCCTTTCCCTTCCCCTCGCACAAGGATGTCAAAAATGCTCGGATATGCTATACTTTCAGAGATATAGCAGCAGCTGCAACCTCTGGTTGACAAAACGCAAGAGGTGCTTGGTAGCGCAGCTACAGAGTGTTTGCTAGGATATAGGTGTGAGGTGAACAATATGAAATTTGGAGAAAAGCTACAGAAGCTAAGAAAAGAGAAAGGGATGTCACAGGAGGAGCTGGCAATGCGTCTGCATGTATCCCGACAGGCTGTCAGCAAGTGGGAGAATGATCAGGGCTATCCCGAAACAGAAAAAATGCTGATGCTTGGAAACATCTTTTCCGTAACCATGGATTATTTATTAAAGGATGAGGGAGGTGAACAGCAGACGCAGGAGCAGGGCTATTATGCAAGCCGGGAATGTATACAGGGCTATTTGCTTCAGGAAAAACGAACCACCCTGCGCATTGCTGTTGGGACACTGCTTTGTATTCTTTCCGGACTGCCAGTTCTTATCTTCCCGCAGCAGGAAGATGTCATGAGTATTTTTTCCATGATACTGATCGCTCTTGGAATCGCTGTCTTTGTATCCCTTTCCTTTGATAAGGATGAATACAAAATACTCGAACAGGAACCCCTGTATTTTGACCATGATCATCTGCAGGAGCTGAAGGAAGAAAACGACGGTCTACAGAAAAAATTCAAGCGTCTTATCATCGGCGGTCTGCTGCTGATATTTCTTTGCTGCATCATCGCCATTGTCAGTGAGGATGTTTTGCATATGGATGAAGGGCCGATGGATGCCGTTTATCTGCTGCTGATTTCCATCGCTGTCTTCCTGTTTATTTATGCAGGCTGCTCCATGAACGCATACGAGCTGCTGGTTGAGAACGAAGCATACCATCGAAAAAAGCATGGTGACCGCTATTCCTGGCTCTATTATGTCACCATCGGTTGTGCTTCCATCGTTTATGTCGGATTGGGAATGCTGTTTGGCAAAGAGGCATGGAGAACAGGCTGGCTTCTCATCGCCATTGCATGGCTAATGACCTATGGAATCATCAGCGGTATCAATATGCGTAAAAAGTAAATACGCCTTATGGAAATAGCGTAATCCACAAAAGAGCATACGATGTGAACGGGCGCGCTTTTCCTTCGTAGCAGCTGCACGCCGATAGGTTGACACCGATATACCGCCATACAAAAAAACGAACAGGGCTGATCAAATGCAATGCTTTATTTCCGTTATCTTGCATTATCTTATCAAGCTGTCTGCTCGTTTTTTTTATCCTGCAAACTGTGCGTCATACAAGCCCTTTTCCAGATTTCCACTGATAATGATAACATGTCCTGCAAAAATATCATCGTCATCATAATACAATTCAAACTCCCCACCCTGTGACACATTGACAGCTTCTATCCGGATACGGCGTGCAAAATCATCAGCACGCAGCTCATCTTCTGCTTCATCCTGCCAGTCAATTGCACAGCTGAGTAATTGCTCGGCAGCATATTTGCGGGCTTTTTCATCCCATGCAGCGCCGTCCTCCTGCAGCCGGCGAAAAACATACAGTGTCTCATCCGCATGCTTGTCATCTTGCTCATCTGCCTCCAATGAAATCTCAACCTGTTGCGCATTCCACTCCCCCTCTCCCTGAAACAGATTCAGGGAACGATTGAGCTGTAGCTGACAGGTATCTGACAGAGGTAAATAAACAGGCCTCTGATATTCCTGTAACAGCTCCTGCAGCTGCGGGTGCCTCACATCCCGCTTTCGCACATCCACCAGTAGCAGCCAGGTACCGGCAGGCATCTCTTTCCCTGACCATTTCGTTTTTTTCGGCAGGGATTCCCGCACCGTTAAATGATAAATCGTTTCCTTCTTCAACCGAAATACCTTCCCCGGTTTTTTATTTTCCCGGTCACTCAGCATCCACTGCAGCATCCTTTTCTCCTGCTTCAGCTCTGCTGTTTTTACGTCTACATAGGCAAGCAGCCGTATACTGGCTGTCCAGCAGCATTCTCCTTTCATGCGGCAGGAGCCTACATCATCCTGTGTTAGCGCATAAATCTCCTTGACATCTTCCCCAAAGCCTTCCTCAAATTTCTTTTTTTCCGTTCGTTCCTTCCACATAGCAGCTCTCCTTTTCTTCTAAAAAAGGGATATTTCCATTTCGGAAACATCCCGTTATACACAATGATGCGAAATAGAGCTTGCCCTGTTTATCAGTTACATACGGGGACAATCTCAGCAATCTCTTTCGTCTTTGCTTCTCGTCTTATTTTTTTCCAAGTAAGCGGAACATATTCTTCTTATAGACCTCTACACCAGGCTGATTGAACGGATTGATGTCCAGCATATAGCAGGTAATCGCACATGCCTTGAAGAAGAAATAGCACATATAACCGAAGCTTTCCGCACTCATATCATCCAGTGTCAGAATCAGGTTTGGAACGCCACCTGTTTCCTCATGTGCTTCCAGAGTTCCCTGACATGCCATCTTGTTTACCCAGTCAACGGATTTACCAGCCAGATAGTTCATACCATCCAAATCTTCTTTATCCTCCGGAAATTTTAAATCCAGTGTCGGCTTGTCAATCAGCAGCAGTGTTTCATACAGCACCTTTTTTCCATCCTGTACAAACTGTCCCAGAGAATGCAGATCTGTAGAGAAGTTTGCACTGGTTGGCAGATTTCCCTTACCTTCCTTACCTTCACTCTCTCCGAATAGCTGCTTCCACCATTCTGCAACCATCGTCATCTGTGTCTCATAGCTTACCAGCATTTCGACATCTTTTCCCTGATTTTCCAGAATACGGCGGCATACCGCATACGCATACGCTGCATTCTTGTTCAAATCCGGATCCTTTAAATCTTCATATGCCTTTTTCAGACCGCTCATGATAGCATCGGTATCAATACCTGCAACCGCGATTGGGAACAGTCCAACCGGTGTGATTACGGAGAAACGCCCGCCGATATCATCCGGAATAACAAAGGTTTCATAGCCTTCCTTGTCCGCAATCGTTTTCAGCGTCCCTCTGGCCTTATCCGTTGTCGCAACAATTCTCTTCGCTGCTTCCTCTTTTCCGTATTTATCTTCCATAAACTGCTTCAGCAGACGGAATGCCAGCGCGGTTTCCGTAGTCGTTCCGGATTTGGAAATTACGTTGACTGCCACTTCCTTGTCCTTGATATACTCCAGCACCTGTGCGATATAGGTGGATGAGAATGTATTACCGAAGAAAATGATTTCCGGCTTTTCCTTACTGTACATTCCATTGATCATTTCAACGGCAGCTCTGGCTCCCAGATAAGAACCACCGATACCACAAACCATCAGTACATCGCATTTCCCACGGATATCAGCCGCAACACTCTTTAATCTTGCATACTCTTCCTTGTCATAATTGTTTGGCCATTCCACCCAGCCGACATAATCATTTCCCTTACCGGTCTTGTTGTGGAGATCCTCATGACATTTGGTAACGATGTCCTGATAACTTGAAATGTCTTCTTTCAAAAATGCATGCTTAGTGTCTAATTTCATCATATGCGTTTTCTCCTTTTACTTTGTTGCCTCTTCGATCCACTGATCCAGATGCTCCGCCAGTGAAGTAAACCCGATTTTCATCTGCGGCAATTCGTGGACGAATCTGCGTTTTCGCATGGAACGAGCTTTATTTGCTTCTATAGCTTTCAAGGACAGCTTGAAATGCATGCCGTCTTCATCGACATCCAGAATTTTCACCTTCACGCGTTCGTTGACCTTTACATACGTATGCACATCCCGTACGAAGCGCTCACTGATTTCAGAAATATGAATCAATCCGTTGTGCTTGCTGTCCAGATAAACAAATGCGCCGTAGGGCTTGATTCCAGTAACGACACCTTCCACGACCTCTCCAACCATATAATGCATCCACTCACCTCATTTCATCATGCTTATTATATCATATCTTTTCTGATTTTGTGTTATAATAATATGGCAGAGAGCGTAAAAGGCTGATGATTCGCCGTTAAAAGCTGATAGTGGAAGTGAAATACACGGGTCTTTGACAGACTATATATAGCCAACATCTTCTAAAGCTTTTTATCA
>QULU01000003.1:0-122715 GCA_003481775.1 Clostridiaceae bacterium OM02-2AC | reverse complement strand
CGGGTCTTTGACAGACTATATATAGCCAACATCTTCTAAAGCTTTTTATCAAAGGCTTTTTTTATGATTATTTTGTCAAATATTTCGTTTTATTATATGGTAATTATTGGTAATTTGTGATATAATTTATGTAGGTGATGTCTATGAAAGTTACTACTACTCGATCGAAGTCTTCTGAAACTTTTTATATCTGCCATTCTTTTGTTGATAAGAACGGCAAAAATACTTCCAGAGTTCATAAACGGCTGGGCACTTTGGCTGAACTTTCCCTTTTACTCTCTACTGACCGTGATGGTGTCATGGCCTGGGCTAAAGAACAGGCCCGTATTGCTACTGATAATTACAATAACGAAAATAAAGCCGTTTCTGTTCTCTTATCCCCTACACACTATATCCCTAAAAATGAGCAGCGCTCTTTAAACTGTGGTTACCTTTTCCTTCAATCTATCCTTTCCTCCCTCCGCTTTGATAATATCTGCCGTAATATCAAGAGACGCCATCAGTATGAATACAATCTGTATGATATTTTATCTGACTTGCTTTTTGCTCGTATCCTTCATCCTTCTAGTAAGAAGAGCTCTTACGCTTTTGCTCAGACGCTCCTGGAACAGCCCAAATACATTCTCCAAAACGTCTATCGTGCGCTTTCTGTTATTGCTGATGAATCAGATTATATCCAGGCTGAGATCTATCGTAATTCACACTTCCTTCATAAACGGAATACCAAGGTCCTTTATTATGATTGTACAAACTATTATTTTGAAATCGAACAGGAGAGTGGGAGTAAAACTTATGGCAAAAGTAAGGAGAATCGTCCTAATCCAATCATAGGAATGGGACTTTTCATGGATGCGGATGGCTTCCCACTTGCTTTCGACCTACATCCTGGTAAACAGAATGAACAGAAAACATTGAAACCTCTCGAACAAAAGGTCATACGTGATTTTGACTGTGCTGAATTCATTTATTGTTCTGATAGCGGACTCGGATCACAGAATAACAAATTGTTTAATGATATGGGAGGCAGATCGTATGTCGTCACACAGTCATTGAAGAAGTTGAAGAAAGAGGATCGTATCACAGCACTCGATCCGAAACAATACAGAAAGCAGGGGAGCGAAAAATTCATCGACCTCAGAGAACTGGATGAAAATGATCCTGAAGTATACAAATCTATTTACTATAAAGAAATCCCAATCGAGTCAAAGAAGTTATCAGAAACGATGATCGTAACGTATTCGCCTAAATATAAGGCTTATCAAGCAAAGATAAGACAGGGGCAGATTGAACGCGCTATGAAGATGATCAATGATGATGGAAAAAAGCTTAAGAAGAATAGGCGTAATCCTAACGATCCAGCCAGATTTATAAAAAAGACTGCGATTACTGCGAATGGTGAGGTGGCAGAAGAAGAATATTGTCAGCTCGACCAGGCAGCTATAGATAAAGAAGCGATGTATGACGGGTTCTATGCAGTTACGACAGACATAGATGGAGATGTATCTGAGATCATCGCTATCAATGAGAGAAGATGGCAGATCGAAGAATGTTTCAGAATAATGAAAACGGACTTTGAAGCACGACCTGTATACTTGCAGAGAGAAGACAGGATTAAGGCCCATTTCCTAATCTGCTTTCTGGCATTGCTGATATATAGGATTCTGGAATTGAAACTGGACAAGAGATATACAACAGAGAACATCATAGATACACTGAGAAAAATGGATGTATGTGCACTTGACGCATATGGCTACATTCCAGTTTATAAAAGAACAGATTTGACGGATGATCTTCATGTACTATTTGGATTCCGTACAGATACTCAGATTATCAAGAAAGCTAAGATGAGAAGTATCATTCATCAGTCTAAGGTTGCAAATCAATTACTATATTCACCTGCAAAACCAAAAACTCAAGATTAACCCTTAACTAAAGGGTTTTCTTGAGTTATTTTTTTCTTAAACTGTCAAAGACGGGAAAATATCCTGTTCCATTATACCAAGTTTATTTTGAAAGTCAAACGAGAATCCTTGCATTCTGCATTCCAATTATCGGATAATGGATTTTAAAAAGTCATTTCGACTGAATACAATCGTACTGTAAGGCTCGATATTCACCTTCTTAATCAGGATATCCTCAGATGCTCCGTTATAATAAATCAGCGGATATGCCTCTTCAAATTCATAAGAGAAATAGTCTCCTGTTGGATTGAAGATAATCACCATATCATCGTGCTCGTCCTTGATTTTATACAGCAGTACCTTTTGGGCGATATCCGAAAAGGACACGTGCTGTTCCACATCCTCTTTCATGGAATAACGCAGAATCGGATGCTCCTTCCGGATACGGATCAGATCCTTTGTGATATTCACCATATCCTGATACTGGTTTCTGCGCAGATAATCCAGTTTATTTATTTCATCACTTTCCTCATAGGTGTTCGGAAGTCCGTGCTTGCTGCGGGCAAATTCCTGTCCGGAGTGGATGAAAGGGATTCCCTGCGCAAGCAGAACCGCTGCCATCAGCATTTTGGCACGGGCAATGCGTACCTCCTTGCTGTCTTCCTTGCAGCATTCCTTCAGCTTATCCCAGGATGTCATATTGTCATGGCATTCCACATAATTGACCGCGTTTCTCGGATGTGTGAACATCGGCTCCATTCCGATATTCGTACAGCTGCCGCTCAGACAGTTCTTCATGATATCAAGCAGATAAACTGCCCCGGTGCAATAGCCTTTGACACTGACCTCATTGGTATTGGTACGTCCCTTGACAACATCCCGGAAGCGATCGGAGAAATGAGCGACATACGGCATCTGTGCGTTGTTGGAAATACTGGCACGTTTTCTGGAATCCAGAAAGCTCGGCATATCCCAGCCCTCGCCATAGACCATGAAATCCGGATTGAGTGCCGTGCAGGCCTCATATACCGCATTGATGGTTGCCACATCCAGGATTCCCATCAGATCAAAACGAAAGCCGTCAATATGATAGGTTCTCACCAGATAGGTACAGGCATCCACGATATATTTATGACACATTTTCCTGCTGGAATCCACATCATTACCGCAATAGGTACCATTTGAGAAATCACCGTTTTCATTCATTTGAAAATAGTAATTCGGCACGGTATTTTCAAAGGCGTGCGTATCCTTATCGTATACATGATTGAATACCACATCCAGATTGACGCGGATTCCCTGTTTATGGCAGTCCTCCACAAGCTTTGTCAATCCAAACATTCGTCCGTATGGATTGCTTGGGTCGGTACTGAAACTGCCCTCCAGAACACGATACTGCACCGGATCATAGCCCCAGTTATAATGCAGCAGTGGATAGTTTTCATCCACAGAGCCAAAATCCGTTATCGGCATCAGCTGAATGTGTGTGATTCCCAATGTCTTCAGATAAGAAAATCCGCTGCATTGCTGCTTTGTCATTTCGTTTTCCTCTACAAACCCACGAAATTTTCCAGGCATTGTGACACCGATTCCCTTCTGCATCGTGAAATCGCGCACGCTTGTTTCATAGATAATGGCATCACAGGCACTGGTCATTTTCGGCAGGGGTACGTCCTGCACGCGGATTTTATCCAAATCGACAACCGCACTTCTGCGTGAATTTTCAATCGAAGCGGTTCCATACGGATCAATGCTTTCCCGCCAGACACCGTTTACCCGGACAAGGTAAACATAGGTCGCATTCTCCAGATTTTCCAATATGGTATAGCGGTATACCCCCTTGTCTGTCCGTTTCATTTCATACGTATACAGACGGTTGTTCTTGCAGACCTCCAATTTGACTCTGCTGGCTGTCGGTGCCCATAAGGCAAATGCAGTCTGATCTCTGTCATAGGTGTACCCAAGATCATTTCCGGCATAAAAAAACTGTTCATCAAAACGCTCTGTCTTGACGATACCACTGTATTCCAGCACCACACCCCGTGCGTGCTGATGCATTACCTGGTATTCCACACCGATTTCAATCGGATCGTATAATGCCAATGTATATTTATTGTAATTATTTTGTGTTGTTTCAATAGACTGAATGTGCAGATCAAAGAGATGTCCCTGATCATCCTTCAGATAGAATTTATTACTGACTCCCTCGTAGCTGTTTCTAGACATAAATACAATGACCTTGTCGTAGTCATCCAGATACGCCTCGTAATACTTTTCCTGTCGCATACTTATCACCATGTATTATTATACCAGAGTTTTCCATGTTTATCACCAGAAAGGTAAAACAGGTGCTGTTCTTTTGCTCATCGGTTCAGGTTAGGGGATATGATTTTAATGGCTATGGAATCATTCGGATTACAATTTCAGCTTTCAGGGAAGCAGGACGATCGGCAGCACAATAAAGAATAAACGATGCCTTCATTTCCTGTAAGATGGTTGTAAAAATAGAAGGTATTCTTTTCTATTGAAAGAAAACAAGCTGGTTTAACCTGCCGTTATTATAAATGCAAAAAGCATCTATGCACAGCATGGTAACCTTCGTATACCACCCTTTGTACAGATACTGTTTTCCGTATGAACCAAACGCTGTATTTTGTATGCTTCCTATCCTTGTACGTGCAAAGGAGGGAGAAGCGTCTCCCAGCTTTTTTATGAGGGCCTTCCCCCCCTGCAGCACGGTTTCTTGCCCTTTAAGCTTTTAGCTGGCGATAAGTCAACCTTCAGGATTCTTTCACGGTGGAGTTAAATTCCTTCCAAGCCTTCTTTAGGGTATCAGGCTCCATGATCAAACGTCTTCCGATATCAGCTAATGCAAATGCTCCGTCGAGCAGAGCCCGGCTGCCCTCCTGTGATATCGTGGCAGCGGCCATTTCACGGGAATGTCCATTTACACAGCTGTCTGCAATTTTGATATAGCCCTGCAGTGTTGGACAGCAATAGCTGACACTCCCCACGTCACTGCTCCCCTGTGCAACCTCATCCACACCTTCCCATACATAGCCGAGATCCTCGTACTCATCCTGCAGCATATCCGCAAGGGTATAGTTGATAACACAATCATCATACGGACATTCATAGGTGGTGATACGATTGGTACATCCGCTCATCGTACAGGCACCTTCTACACAGGCTTTTGCTTTTTCACAAAGCTCTTTTACATACTCCATCGTTTCCCCGCGGAAATAATATTCCAGACTCGCATACGCAGGTATGACGTTTGCGGCTTCCCCTCCATGCGCAATCACACCATGGATAAATGTATTCGGTTCTGCGAACTGCCGCAGCAGATTGATCGACAGATAGCTCATGACTGCCGCATCCAGCGCACTTTTCCCGTTCTGCGGTGTACAGGCATGCGCATTCTGCCCAAAAAATTCAAAACGCAGCGGATAGATGGCAAGCGTTCTTCCCCCCAGAGAATTCTTTGTGTCCGGGTGCAGCATCAACGCTGCATCCACATCATCAAACACATGTGCAGCAGCCATGGAAACCTTCCCTCCGAAGTTTTCTTCTGCCGGCGTACCAATAACGCGCACCTCTCCTCCAATCGCTGACAGTATGCTTTTTAATGCACAGCCGGCTGCCAGCGACATTCCCGCTATCAGATTGTGACCACAGCCATGTCCGACCTCCGGCAAAGCATCATATTCACACATATAGGCTATGACAGGCCCCGGCTTTTCGCTTTTCCACACTGCCAGAAAACCGGTAGGTACCACGTATTCCTCCGTTACTTCAAATCCCTCTTTTTGCAGCAGCTTACACAGGACACGCATGGACCGAAATTCCTGATTTCCGATTTCCGGGTGTTCATATAAATCATGTACAAGATATTTATATTCCTCTATATGCTCCTGTAGATAATGCTTCAGCTGTTTCTTCATATCATCCCTCATTTCTATTCTTCATTGTATAAGCGAACCAGATATTTTTCAAGTCTAGAAGTCATGAAAGGAAAAAAGAACTGAATATTCAGTCCTTTCTAAGCTTCCGTTTATTTCATATTTACAGGTTCAATATTCCAGATTTCCTCCGCGTACTGTTTGATGGTACGATCACTTGAGAAATAACCGGACTGTGCGATATTGATCAGACAGGTTTTTGCCCATCCCTCTTTATCGCGATAACGGTCTTCGATATTTTTCTGTGCGTGAGAGTACGCTTCAAAATCCGCCAGCAGCAGATATTCATCATTTTTGAACATCAGCTCGTTATAAATCTGTTTGAAGTCCTTCGGATCATTGGAGAAGGTAGAATCGACAAAGCTGTTTACCACCTTCTGAATGTTGGCATTCTCATTGTATTTTCGCCATACATCATAGGAATTCTCATGCTTCACAAGAGCGACATCATCGGCGCGTAATCCAAAGATTTCCGCATGGTCATAGCCGACTCTTTCCACAATTTCCACATTGGCACCATCCATAGTTCCCAGCGTAATTGCGCCGTTCATCATAAATTTCATGTTTCCGGTACCGCTTGCCTCTTTACCTGCTGTGGAAATCTGTTCGGAAACATCAGCAGCATTCATCAGAATTTCCGCAATGCTTACCCCATAGTTCGGAAGGAAGACAACCTTCATATATGGAGAGACATCCGAGTCGTTATTTACCTTGTCGGCTACATAGTGAATCAGCTTGATAACCTCTTTGGCAAACGTATAGCTAGGTGCCGCCTTTGCCGCAAAGATAAAGGTTCTCGGATAAATACGGAAGGATGGATCCTGCTTCATACGGAAGTACAAATCGATAATGTTCATGACATTCAGCAGCTGACGCTTATAGGCATGCAGACGCTTTGCCTGTACATCGAAAATGGAATTGACATCGATATCAATGTGCAGTGTATCCTTAATATAAGCCGCAAGGATTTTCTTACGCTCCATCTTCACATCCATAAATTCCTTCTGCAGATCCTTATCATCTACGTACTTCATCAGATCCTGCAGTCGCTCCGGGTTGGTCTTGAATGCAGAGCCGATCGTTTTTTCCAGCAGATTGCTCAGCTGCGGGTTGGAGTACAGCAGCCATCTTCTGTGCGTGATACCATTTGTTTTGTTGTTGAATTTATTCGGATAGATGTCATTGAAGTTCTTCATAACATCTTCCTTCAATATTTTCGTATGCAGTGCAGCCACACCGTTGACACTGTGTGAACCGATGATTGCCAGATTTGCCATGTGAACCTGTCCATCCTTTAACACACAGCACTCATTCATCAGATCGGATCTGCTCATATCATGACTTACTTCATATTTAAAGCGACGATCGATTTCCTCGATGATCATAAACACACGTGGCAGCAAATCCTGTACGTACTGAATCGGCCATTTTTCCAGAGCTTCGCTCAGGACAGTATGATTTGTATATGCCATGGTATTCTTTGTGATATCCCAAGCCTGATCCCAGTCGTATTTGTAATCATCCATCAGAATACGCATCAGCTCCGGAATACAAAGTACCGGATGGGTATCGTTCAGCTGAATCGCAACCTTTTCTGAAAAGTTATCCAGTGTATGGTAGGTAGACATATGGGATTCAATAATATTATTCAATCCTGCAGCTACGAAGAAATACTGCTGCTTCAAACGCAGAATCTTGCCATGCTCGGTAGAATCATCCGGATAAACGTTACGGCAAATCTCACGCACCTCATTCACATATTCATTCAGACTGCTCGCATCACAGGCATCATCCGCCACCTCTGCGCTCCACAGACGAAGTGTATTTGTCAGGTTGGTGTTCTGTCCGACAATCGGCATATCATAAGGCACGGCACGTACAATCAAGGAAGGCACATGGTTAACGATTGCCTTGCCGTCTTCTCCCATCCACATGTCCACATGTCCGCCAAAGTTGACATTGACTGCATGCTTTGGTTTCCGCACTTCCCAGACATTGCCTAAAGACAGCCACTGGTCAGGTACCTCCACCTGTTCGTTGTTTACGATTTTCTGTTTAAAGAGACCATACTCATAGCGAATACAGTTTCCATGTCCTGCCAGGTTCAGGCTGGCAAGTGAATCGAGGAAACAGGCTGCCAGACGTCCCAAGCCTCCATTTCCCAGACCTGCATCGCTTTCCAGATCCTCCAGCTCGTTGATATCCAGCCCAAGCTCTGCAAGACCCTCCTTAGCGATTTCATAGATTCCCAGATTCATCAGATTGTTAGTCAGCAGTCTTCCCATAAGAAATTCCATGGAAAAATAATACATCTGCTTTTCCTTTTTTTCGGCTATGACATTCTTACTGGCGTTCCAGTGAATGCTTGCATAGTCACGAACCATTTCCCCCAGAATCATATATTTTTCAGTGATGTGGGCCTGTTCAAACGAACGACCGTAGCGCTCTATAATTCTTCTTTGAAACTCTTCCTTGAACTCATTTTTGTTCTTAAATTCGTTAGCCATAACTTTAACTACTCCTTCCAGCTCGCCTTTTATTTTACATTATTTTACACGTAATTACAAATACAAAAACTGTACGTAAAGTGCGCAAAGCCTCCCTTCTCCTGCTATTTTATGGTCTTTCTTCTCTTTTGTGACAAACAGGAGGAAAGGATACCGCTTCCACGATTTATGAAAATTTTAAAAGAAAAGAATATCCGAGCATTTCTCTGATATTCTTTCCATTTATTCTTTATTTAAACGTTGTGTTTCGATTGATTTATCATTTGTAAAAATGTATACAATTCCTTATTCCCATACGGAAAAGGCTACTCAATGTCCTTTAGAAAGACCCAGCTCTGTATTTCCTTCAGCAGTACACGGCTGTCCTTGATTTGCTGAATGGTATACTTTTGATTTTTAACCCAGGCGGGAATCTGTTCTCCGCTCGCATACCTCTTTGTGTTCTTTTTGATGCGGACCTTGCTTCCCACCTGTACACGTAAAGCGGAGGTGTTGGAGGGCTGTAGGTCCGAGGATGAAACCCAGGAAAGGATTTCTTTCAGCAATACCCGGTTTCCGTTTATCTGCTGCACCGTATAGGTCTGCTTCTTCACCCACTCAGGAATGCGCTCTCCGCTGGAATAATATTTTGCGGCTGCCTTCACATTGACCTTTTGCCCTGGCTGGATCTGTGTCTGTGATGCTTCCGGCTTTTCCTGTAATGGCGGTGTAAGCTTCTCATGAAGCAGGTATCCAAGAAACTGCATTCCCTTATAGCCGTTCGGATTTCCTTTCACATATTCAAACATTGCCCCGCCGTAGTTGGACTGGCTCCAGGCAATGGTGTGGATATCCAGCAGGTCTTCACATACGGCCACATGACCGTATTGTCCCGATTTCCATATCATCAGTGCTCCCGGCTCTGCATAGTCCGCATGCCGAAAGCCTTTGGAATAGTTATTCCACAGCTCCTGCGCACCACTGACACGGGGATCATCGAGGTATTCCTTTCGATTCAGAATTTCACTGATTCTGGCAGTCGCATAGGTAACGCAGTTTGGCATTGGGACGCCGGTTCTTTGTATTGCCCATTGCATCCAGCTGCTGTCTGCCAGATTGGACAGGCTGGTTCTCTTCTTGAATGTCATATGATTCTCCTTTTTATAATAAGCTATATGCCTTACTTATCTTTTGCATCAACTTCATTGTCCTCCATCGGTATCGTTGCTTTTAGGATATCTAAGAATGACCTATATGCATCCTTTATATACCGGCATACCGCAACACCAATCGTAGAAATAATCATCGCCATCGTTACGGTATCCTGCATTTTCCCGAATACATCCGGTAAATAGGGAGCTAACAAAGTCCCTGCACTGTCAATAGCAATAACCATTAAAATCGTGCCAAGCATTAACATCAATGCTTTTTTTGCTGTATAGCATATTTTTCGTTTATCAAAAGCTTCTTTGGTTATTTCGATATGGTAATAAAGACTTAATACAATGTTGGCTCCCATGGCCAGCATAAGAACAGCAAAGCACAGTATCACCAGCTGTAAATCTTTAACTAGCATTATAGAAAAATCGTTCATCCCATTTCCTCCTATCAAGCTGCAGTTCATTCGATCCATGCCGGCTTCTCTGGTATACAACGCGTAAGTGGCGCTTCCAGCCACGCCTGATACCAGCGCCTAAGCTCTTCCTCTCGCTGCACTGTATTCACATGCAGACGATACCATGTATCTCCACGATTGATAATTGCAAAGCACTCCTCTTCTCTGCGTTCGCGTATTGAATTCGGCTCTATGACATCCTGCATATATTGTTCCCATTTCTCATCCGACCAAATGAGCTGGTTCCCTTTATCAATCAAATATCCATAAGCTCTGTCTGCATCAATTTCATTCTGACAATTTACACAGACCGTTTCATACCCTTCCATCGCAATCGGATCATATGAAAACGCAATGCAGTTTTTATCTTTATCCACACACATATAACCTTTTCTTCCGTCGATGCTCTGCATATAGGATTGTATTGTTTTTTCCATAAAGCCTCCTTATCCCACTACGGCAATCCAGTTTACACTCGTTGCCGTTGTATTTGAACGATTGATATAAATGTCAAATCCCGTACTGTTCTGATTCGCTATAGATGCTCCCTTTACAGTTGTACCAATCACGGTAGAATTGGCAGTAACACAAATTCTTGGTGTTCCACTGAATGACGTACTGATATGTATTTTAGTTGGTGTATTCGCTACTGGAGTAATTGATACATAACCGCATTTAAATGCAGATCCATTGATAGTTCCTGCCACCGACAGCCCGCCATTCGCCGTCATTTTACCAGCAGCCTGTAGTGCTCCTTCGCAATAAAAGCCTTTTCCGTTATAAACTCTGACCCATGTTGTATCTTTCATATAAATTCCACCGCCATATGTTTCGCTATACCAGCCAGTTGTTCAGCTGCTGCGAAACCAGTTTGAACATTTTATAGAATTAGAGTAAAGCTCAGCACCATTCACAGATAAATGCCCGCTGGATGCTTCCTTTATGGTAGAAGTTTTTGACGTTGCATTCTGATAATAAAAATCAATATAGGGAGAATTAGCACAAAGACTCATAGTACCTGACGATAAAACAATACCTGATTTTTTATCACTGACTGATGTTTTTCCAGCTGTGAATAAGGAACCTGCTGTACGAATGGACCAGGCACTGTCCACTATACTTTCAGACTCTGCTACCTTACCAAAAGCAATCCCTTTCCCTCCGCTTTTGAAGTCCAAAGTAACTGCCCCAGTAGGTACTGTAGTCTGTGTTTCTGCTATTTTACCTAAAGCATCTTCAATCGTAATAGTTGCTATATAAGAGAGATCCGGTGACAATGCACCTCCCATAATAACAGCACTTCCGCTTGTAAACGCTGTGTTTGTATAGGATTGAATTTGTATTTTTTTACTCTTAATGCTATTTTTACCATTCAATGATGAAATTGAATAAACTGCGATAGCTTTCACATAGGCGCCTTCCGTATTGGAGGTACCATCGGCGTTACAGCGTTCTACTTTCAGTGAAACGGTAGGAGGTGTGTAATCTAAAACAGTAATAGATGTCGTTGCACTTGCCTTTCTACCGCGGCTGTCTGTTACTGTACCTGTAAATGTATTGGTTCCCGGCTGATTCAATTTTTCAATCGACAAGCTGCTGCTCTTTGCTGAATAGCTGCCACTGATTTCATAGGTTGATATGGTACTTCCATGGATCCCTGCACCGCTAATACTTATATTTGCTCCGGATATTCCTTTTACATAAATTCCCCATGATGATGGAACCTCATGATCTACCCTGCTAATACTTGGGATGTTGATGCTTGGCACAACTGATGCAGGCACATTTAATGAAAAGGATTTTGTTACAGCAGAGCCCACTGCTGTGCTTCCTGAGTATGTCTGTACACTTATGCTTGCTGAGGCGGATGTTGCTTTCGGTATCTGAGCAGCATCACTAAGCGGTGGTGTAAAGGTACAGGATGTTGTCTGCCCTGTGTAGGTGCGTGTAATCGAACCTAGCTTATAAGTTACTTTATGTGTGAAATCACTACTAAGGCGTGTTATGTTGACGGTAATCGCTGAGCCCAGCGTACTCCCGCTGATCGAGCTTATGGATGAAGCTCTTGGAATCTTGGTAAGTGTCTTCGAGGCAGACCCGCTGACCTTGTAGCCTCCGGAGAACGGAACGGTCCAGGACGCACTGGCACTGACGCTCTTGCTTCCGTCTGCGTTATGCTTGATACCTGTAAATTTCACGGAGCCCAGATTTTTTGAGCCATTGACCCCGATATTATAGGCACCAAATTTTAAGGTCTTACTGGTACCGTTACAGGTAACAGTCATACTGCTACCCGCATCTGCGGCCGCCCACCATCCATCTGTGAATTTCACAGTAACCGCAACACTAACATCAGACGTGTTATTCGTGACACTTACATTACTCTCTGTCAGAGTTAAAACTAATGATGACATTTTTTACACCTCCTATGGTATATATTTGATTGACATGTTTCCATTACTGCGAGGTACGAAATGAAATTTGCCAACGGATAAACTGTTTTGAATATTTGCGTCGGTTATAACCAGCTGTGAATTGGATATATATGCAATTTCAGATCCTCTGTCAAGGAATGCTATCTTTTCATTCGTAATTTCAAGTGAAAAGGCAGAATCACTTTCACCGATTTCAATACGTCCCTTGATAAAGCGAATGAATTTTTCTATTTCTTCCTTGTTTGTCTGTACTACTCCCTCTAATTTTTCTACCAGTTCCTTTGATTCATTAAAACGTATTGTTACAGTATCACTTTGCTGTTCAATAATAGATTTCGTAATGCTTTGTTCCAATTCACCTGCTTCAGTTTTTGTAAGATATCCAGTTTCCACCATCGTTCTAATTTCTTTCTTGGTCTCGCTAAGAGATGTATTGGATATATTTAAAATCGTTTCCTCCGCTGCAGAAATTTCCGCTGAAAAGTCATTTACAACCTCCCATTGCGATGTATCAGAATTATATTTTTTTAACACACTCCGCATCGCAGAGGTATCCAGCCACATACAGTCGGTCCGCTCTGGTGACGTGGGAGAGGAAATGATATCATTGTCTCCCTTGACCTTTGCCCAGCTGTAGAGTGTCACATCCAAACTGTCAGCCTGTGTAAAGTCCGTATATTGTCCTATGTAGACACCCGGTGTTTTTCCATCCTCTGCCGTAAAGGTCCGTCCTCCGTCATCGGAATAGCGGATATGTAGATAAGAGGTTTTTCCATCTGCACCATTGGTTCCTGGAATACCATCCGTCCCTTGAAATCTGGCCCATGTATATGCACCTGCCATCGTACTATCGGCAGGCAGATAGTCCACATAGGTACCGATATAGGCAGACGGTGTTTCTGTCAGCTGCTCATCGCTTGGATGCTCAACTGGTGCATACTTCACATGAAAATAGGTGGTTCTTCCATCATTTCCATCCTTACCCGGTGCTCCGTTTTGCCCGTCATAAACATTCACAAGAGAAATCGGCACACGGATTCCGTTCCATTCACAAGTAAAAATTGCAGAGTCTGTAAAATCAGAAGCTGTTAGCTGTATGCTTTTTCCTGTACGTGACCAGGATTCATCACCCAGCGTATCGGAGGAAATCCGGCTCCATCTGACTGCCGCATCCGATACCACAGCTGTGATATCTTCATCCCATGAAAGAATTTGTACGGAAAGCACGGTATCAATATCTCCGTTGCGAAAGGCGGTCCCCTTGGTGGAGTGCACCTTTACCTCATACCGTCGGCTGGCTTCGATTTTTTCCACCTTCGTCACCGTATCCTGTATCTGTGAAGTGATTTCGCCCTTGACCTTATCCACCTTCAGCTCCGTCTGCAGAATTCGCTTTTCGATAGAATCTGCTGCGCTATAATCGATTTGCGTCTTCGTAAGAGCCGGTGTTTCCACCGTAGATATCAAGGCACCGTCAAATACCAGCTCATGCTGAAAGACATACGATTCCAGACATGTACCGTCAAGCAGCGTAACCTGCAGGCGGTCACCTCTTTCCAAAGCCGGATTCCCTTTCCCTTCCATATGGATTGGTGCATAGGTAAAGCCGTTAAGACGCTCGAAAATCGGCTGAATCGTCGTCTTGCGGTCGAGATCAAGAATCGGATTGTCATTGATTTGAAATTCACATAAACCATGCGTTTCCACACTTTCCTCATCCCGAAGAAAAATATTATCATTCTGCGGCTGCCTCCCCAGTACAATAGAATTGACTGGACCAAATACATCATGACTTTCCAGTGTAAAATAGGTATCTGCATTCCATGAAGATACAGAATCCGAGAACCACTTTATACAGAGTGTTCCATTCGTATCGATGAGTGCAAATCCGGCTGTAGCCTGCGCAATCGCCTTAACCACATCGGCACAGGTTGCTTCCTCTCCCCAATACACCTCTTTATCAATGATGAAGTCTGCATTCGGCAGTCCAGTGATGTCCATACAAGGTATCTGTACCTGATCACATATTTTCTCCAGCAGCTGCTTTACACTTAGTGGATATGGTATCTCCCGCTGCAGTGGTTTATTAAAGAGGATCCTTGCATCCGCAAACCGTATTGTTTTCTGAATGTCGTGCAGCTCCTCCTGAACCTCGTAAATATAGAATGTTCCCTGTGCTGCGTATTCCACCCTGCCATCTGCCAGCTGAAACCCGGTATACAGCTGGAATTTCTCATCCTGTAATGACAGCTCATGCTCTGCAAATAGAACCATTTCACCATAACGGGAGATGAAGGTCCCCAGAAAGCTCTGGGAATCCTCATCATAAACAGCATCCTGCAGCTGATAAGAGACAGGAACAATACATTCATCACCAAGCACGATATAAGATGTCGGATGTATCACATCATCGCTGGTGGCTTGCAGAAATGCCTCACTAACCTGAATCATATCCTCACCATCCTTTGCTGCCCTCATACGGGATCAGCTCAATACTCATCGCATCATAAAGAAGCGGACTGGTACTCTTAATCTTCGGCACATGCTCGCCGCAATAGAATTGCTGTTTCTTATAAACACCAAGCTCGGGGACAAACCACTCTACCTCGAAGGACGGCTTTGCAAGGGATTCCAGCAGCGGCTGCATCTCCTCCTGCGGCATAACTGCGAACTCCAGCTTCAAAGACGGAATCCGATCAATCATATAACGAACCATCTTCCCGGATGCAGTTATTCTTCCGGATTTATCACTGACAAGATCATTTATTCCTGATGTACATGCGGTCACATGAGGAAGGATGCGCCCATCCAGTTTAACGATATATTCAATATTCATATCCATCACCTCATTTCAACATAGCCAGTTCTTTTTTGGAAGCGGCGAAGAGGCCAACCGCTTTTTTACCATCAATGTTCAGGTTCAACGAACGAATTGCATACAGGATTTCCTTTAGCAGGGCATCATTTTGTCCATTGCCATTTGCCTCCGTATGCAACCGCTGTGCAAGCTGTGTAATCCATCCGGTATTGCGCTCCAATGGCATAACTGCCTCCGCACCGCCTTCTCCAACCAGGGCAAGTGTCGGCTGCCGCAGTATACCACCTGTCGCAAGACGTGGAATATGTGGTACACTCAGTCCGACATGACCGCCTCCTAAAATATCCGGAATATCGAATCCTATCGAATTGATTCCGTCGATTCCCTTATTGATCAAATCAATTGCGGCATTCAACGGTGTTTTCAATATGTTCATCAATCCACCAAATACATTTTTGAAAATATCGCATACGCCCTGCCATGCCTTTCTCCAGTTTCCTGTGAAAACACCGGTCACAAAATCAATCAAACCTGATAAGATTCCACGGATGTTTCCGATAATGGATTTTACGCTGGTAAAGATACTATTCAGTCGGCTGGCAAATACATCAGCCAGATAGCTGACCAATGGCTTTAATACACTGTTCCAAAGATTCATAAATATATCCATGATCATCTGTATATACGGCTTCCATGAATTCCAGACTTCAATAGCGCTTTGGATCACCTTGGTGAAGGTATCCAGCAGGAATGTGGCAAGTGGTACCAGCACATTGTTCCACAGGGATGTTAGAATATCGTACACTGTCTTGACAGCAATTGCGAATACATCACAGAGAACATCAGAAAGCGGCTTGATCACCATATCGCAAAATTCAAGAAATGCATCCTTTAACGGCAGCAGTGCATTGTTCCATAAATTGTCAAAGGCTGCCTTAATCAATTCAATTCCGGGAGACAGGGAATCAATGAAGTCTCCTGTCAGCTGATTGATGCTGTTTCTAAATTCTTCATTTGTCTGATATAGCAGGGCGAACACTGCCACGACGGCAGCTGCCGCAAGCAAAAACATACCAAACGGATTATTCAAAAGAATGGTAAACAGCTTATCCATATTTTCCATCAGCCCCGGTACCAGCTCCTGAATCTGGGTGAAGGTATCATACCAGCCCTTCATATTTTCAAGAAAATCAGTTGCTCCCTGTAAGCCTGCCGATATGGTGTCTACAAACGGCTGTAAAACCGGTCCCAGCTGCGGTGCCATTTCCAGCACCAGAGAGGACAGCGAGTTAAACTGATCGTTTATTGATGAGACGATGTCCGGTATTTGCAGCAGCTCCTTTATACCGCCTGCGCCATCTTCTCCTCCCGCTTCTCCATCGCCTTCCTCAACGGATGATCCGGAAGTCAATCCCTTTTTGCTGTTTCCGATAGACTGTATAGCCTCCTTGGTTTTGTTTACTACACCCTCTGCCGTTTCCTTCAAAGAGGAAATGCTTTCTGATATCTGAGTAGTTACCTTTGCTTGTACTGTCTGTAGGGTATCTCCCACCTTTCCAAACGAGCTTTGTATACCGCTGTTCATATCCTTTAAAGATCCAGAGATGCTTTGCTGCACACTGGATATGTTCTTTGAAATAGAGCTTTTCATATTCGTGAACACGGTATTCAGCATGTCTGCTGTCTTGATCTGTATGGAAGAGGTCAGCTTGGCCAGCCCTTCTTCCAATGTTTTCATCACGGCACTGATATCAATATCTACCTGTACCGCAGCGGCATTTTTTTCCTTTTTGCCCATCATGAACCTCCTTTCTAAAAACAGCACTCGTAGAAGGAGTGCTGTTACTGAAATGCAGCTTCCAGTACGGCCTGTAATTCTGAAAGCATTTCTAATTGGTCTCCCTCGCATACATTCTCCGGATGCTGTTTCATGCAATATGTCCGCCATTGTGTGCGTAACTGATTCTGTTCAGCACTAAATTGCTTCAAAATCTGCGGGTCTTCCTCACTGCGTATGGCAATCATCTGCCCCAGTGGTGTTTCTTTCCGCAGTCCTGCAAGCAGTGTGATAAACTCTTTCCAGTCCATCGAATCATCATACAGGTCCTTTCCCGGATATTGCATTGCGAAGGAGGCTTCTATCAGCTCCCAGTCTTCAAACAGGTCATACCAGACTCTGTCATTTACTTTTTTTTAGCCTGTTGTTCGCTTTCCTCAAGCGACATGTCCGCCATGGCAGCCATAATTGTCTTCATGATTTCCTGAAGAGCCGCAATACTGATTTCCTGTGTATTCAGATACAGCAGTGCATCCTCCCCCAGACTCATACGGATAACATCGTCAATCATAGTAAGATCTGTCGCATTCTCTGCTTTTCTTTTATCCATCAAGGCCATAATTGCAAGTGCGTTGGTCTTACTGGTATTGATGCTGTACACATGCTGTTCATCCAGCACCAGAAATGGGCGTTCATTCTTCGCTTTCAGGCGTTCTACCAGATCATATTTTCTGGCCATGGATTACTCCTGTACCGGTGCCGGGGTATACAGCGGTTTTCCATCTGCTATCATGTCAAATTCCAGTGGAGTCACGTTCGTGCTGTCACCGCCAAAGGTTTTAACATCCAGTACGCAGTCAAAGCTTAAAGCTGCTCCATCAGGGAATGCAATAGAGGCCTTGGTTTTGCACTCAGCGGCATCCTTATAAAGAGAGGCTGCCACATAATCGTTGCCGGCATCACCGATAGAACGTTTTCCCTTAACACTCACTGTCATTTTCTTTGCAGTCATCAGGGAATGTGCCCATCCGCTGCTATCCATGGATGTCCAATTCTCTGTTCCTCCCTCCATTGCGATGGAGAAGGATTCCAAATCCTTTACTGGCACCATATCTGCTTCTGCGGATGCCAGTCCCTTTGTTCCGATTTTAAATTCCATCTGATATACCGGATAAACTCCTGTTGTTACGTTTGCCATAGTTGTTATTCTCCTTTTCTGTATGTAATCATTACTTCAATATGGTATTCCATACCATTGTCAGGCAGCGGCTGCATATTGACAGGGGTGTCATATGGAAGCGCACACTGCACGATATTCCATGTGCCGATCGTATCCGGCTGTGCAAGAAAGAAATCATAAAGCTGCTGTGCAGTCTGTTCTGCCTCTGCTTCCTCATTCCATCGAATGACAAGCTCAATCGTTTTGCTGGCATAGCTCTGTTCATAGCTCTGGGCAGCCTGCAGTACTCCCTGTTTGCCAAGAACCGCAATGCTTTTGGGCTGATCACTGTGGATACAGCCAATGCTCCAGTCCGGACATTCCGTAATCGTCTGCAGATGCTGTTTGATATCACCTAGCAGCAATCGCTATCCCTCCCTTCTGTGAAGTCCTGCCGCATGCTGCAGAACCTCAGTGGATGAAATCACCGGTGTTCCTTTCCACACCTATATCATACCGGCAGCGCTCTGTCCGTGAACGGACAATCATAATTTCAAGGCGATTTTATGAATCACGCGCTTTGCTGTTTTATACACATTGGATTCCGTATTGTTTGTTGCTCTGGCACAATAGCAGCCATTCTTACAGCCGTACTCCATCGCATAGATTCTCATAATATTCTGCTGATTCTCCCCCAGCTGCTCCAGCCATTGCTCGACCTGATTCATCTGCTGTATATGTATGTTCAATTCTTTAATCAGCTCTGTTTCACGATAGATCAGCTCTTTCTTCCAGGGTGTCACATCCGTATATTGCTTTTCAGACAGCTCCCTATTGATCTCCGTAAGCTCCTTTTGAATCTCTTCCAGCATCCATTGGTGGTAAGGGTATTCCGTAAATTTGTTTACTACATACCGTTCTTTTAATTCCATTTCAGCTTTTCCCATAGTATCCTCCTTGCCGTCCCATTTCTGGGATATATTTTCATATTACTCGCGTGACAGCATTCTGTCAATCCATTTTTGGGACATAGCTTTTCATAAATGGTTGCAAAATTGGGACAATGCGTTATAATAAAAGAAAGAGGTGATACAATGTCCAGATGCTCTGATAAAATCCTGTCCCGACTGAGTGAAAAAAGCATGTCCTATGGGGAATTGTCTCGTCGTACCGGGATACCGAAGTCGGCACTGCAGCGATATGCAGTTGGTGAAACAGAAAAAATTCCAGTCGATCGGCTGGAACAGATTGCTTATGCGCTTGATACGACACCAGCAGAATTGATGGATTGGGGGAGTGACAGCAAGGACAACAGCATGTATGGCAATCACGCACAGAACCTGCTGTATTTTCAAAAGGACCAGGAGCTGCTGGAATTGTATAAAGAGATTTATGATAATCAGACGCTTGCTTTGCTGTTTGATAAAACCAGAGATCTTGCACCCAATGATTTGGAAATGGTGTTAACAATCATCAATGGAATACGCAAGGAGCGTGGATTGGATTAAGGTATGAAGGAGGGATTTTCGTGGGGAGCTGCTTTAATTTTGAAGACTTCTGTGCTGAACATAACATTATTTTAAGAATTGAAAAGAACCTCGGATCAAAAATCAGAGGCTTCTGTTATTATGACGGATTTTATTACTACATCATTTTGAATAACCGCTGCTCCTGTGAACAGCTGCAGGAAACTGTGATTCATGAAATGATTCATGTTTTTGAAAATCATTTTATTTGCGATAGGGAAGATGCTCAATCATGTGAACATGAGGTACACACAATACTGCATCAGCTAAAACGAAAAGAGATGTTTCCTCAGCAACATACCATATAAAGAAGCTCAACGCAGCATTGAGCTTCTTTCTTATTCTAAGATTCTTTGCAAAGAAAGCGTAAGGAATACATGGTTTTACATATTTAATTAGGGAATGATGTGAAAGATATACACCTATTACATCAGAATACTTATTCAACTTTTTTGATATATATCTTAAAATCGCCATATTCAGGATAAAAATTTACGATATTCAAATACTCGTTTTTCTGAATTTTGAGAATCGCACTCTTTTTATTTTTTACCTGTGCCTTATCCCTAGCTTCCCATCTTACACTATTTACCTCAACCTGGAAAAATATCTCAGCGTTTTTATGCTTGCCTTCGACACTAACTTCGTATGTGCCCGCTTCAAATTCTTCTCCACACCGAAATGCTCCCGTCGTATTGTTCAATACAGCGATATCATCATGAAATATCAATGGTTCGAATTTAGAGCGCGTCATTATCACAGAACTACCCTGTGATAATGATATCTTGTTGCGATTGTAATATCTGGTATTCAAAATTGTTTGATTAACCCCAAGTTTAAATGCGTTCGTCTTAACCGGCTCCTTTGTAGAAACATCATAATATCCAGGTTCAAAGCCAGCCTCACCGACAACATATTCTTTGTCCCCTGCAATTACAACTCTGTCTGTCGGGCTGGATAATGCACTCCCTTGCAAGGATACATGTTCTTCCTTGTTGCTATACTGTATAGCGATAATTCCAATCGTGCATACTGCTGCTATGCCAAGCACAACAGCTACTAGCTTGTGTTTCTTTTCCATGGTACGTCCTCCTTTTTAAGCTGTTATAAATTTTAGACTATTCAGTTAATTTCCTTATAATTATTTTGAAATTTCCGGTGTCGATATCTAGTCCACTTATTGATAAATAATCATCTTTTTCAATTGTAAGCCTCGCGCTCTGCTGATAATTGATCTGCTCCGAACTGTTATTATTGGTCTTCTCATTCGTAACCTGAAAGAAAAACTCCATATTTTTATTTGCAACCTCGATTGTAAATTCATAAGTGCCTGGTTCAATTTCTGTACCACACTGAAATTCGCCTATTGTGTTTTCTAATACTGCAATATTATTTTTAAAAATCAAAGGTTCAAATCGTGATGGTGTAAGAGTGACAGTATCTCCTTCTTCCACATAGATTCTATTCTCATTTCTAATTGATTTATTTAATTCAGACTGATTCTTTCCAAGTTTAAAGGCATTTGTATCTGTCGGCTTATCCACCTGAATATCATAAAACCCTGTATGAAAATCACCATGTCCTGCAACATACTCTTTTCCCCCTGTCATGATAATCTTCTCTGCAGGATTGTCTTCTTTATTTCTTTTTTCGTATATATCCTCTGTTATTTTGAAATAACGGGATGCTAGTATTGCGGTCAATCCTATAAATATAATAATAAACAGGAGTCCCCTTTTATTTTTCACTCTATTTCCTCCCTTCTGTATAATGCATAATTTCACTATACTAATTTCCTGATTTTCACTTTGAAATCGCCTGTATCATAATCAATACCACTGATCGACAGATAATCACCTTCTTCTATGATAAGCTTTGCACGCTGCTTATGATTGATTTGGGCTGAATCTTTAATTTCCCTTTTTTCTTCACTCTCAACCTGAAAAAAGAACTCCATATTATCGTTTTCAACCTCAATCGTAAATTCATAGGTTCCAGCTTCAATTTCTGTCCCACAATGAAACTGTCCAATTGTATTCTCCAATACAGCAATCTTATTCCTGAACTGCAAAGGTTTAAATTGAGATGGAGTCAACATAATGGTATCCCCTTCTTCTACATGAATTTCATTACCGTTGCGATATGCCTTATTCAGTATTTTCTGATTAGCTCCAAGCTTAAACGAATTTGTATGAACAGGCTTAACTGCTTCTATATCGAAGAATCCTGTATGAAATTCACCTTGTCCTGCAATATAGTCATTTCCCCCTGTCATGATAATCTTCACTGCAGGATTGTCCTTCCCATTCCTTTTTACATATATGTCTCCTGTTGTCTTGAAATAGCGAAAGCCCACAATTAAAATCAGTCCTATGAACAAAACAGTAAATACAAGCCATTGCTTATTTTTTTTCATCATACAATCTACCATTTTTCATCATATAGATTTCATCTGCAATTTCCTGCAATTCTTCTAAATCATGACTTGCGATAACAATGACTGCTCCCCTCGCTTTTTCTTCCAGCAGTATTTTTTTTACAATTTCCACTCCATCTTCATCAATTGCATTCGTAGGTTCATCAAGTAATACTATATCTGGAGCTTCAAAAACAGCCTGTGCGATTGCAAGCCTCTGCTTCATACCTAAAGAAAACTTGCGAACTGTTTTTTTATCATCCGGATTTAGTCCTACACGATCGATTGCATTTCGAATTTCAATCGGCCCTACTTTTTTCTTAATTTTTGAAAGCAGTGTTAGATTTTTCATAGCTGTGAGCTCTTCCAGTAAGTTACTGTTTTCGATCAGTATTCCCAGACTATCCGGAAAATCCATATCCTTATGCAGTCGCTTCCCATCTATTATAATCTGTCCTTCATCAATGTTAATCAATCCGGAGATTGCACGAAGTAGCATCGTCTTTCCTGCTCCATTTTTCCCACGAAGACCGTATATCTTTCCCTTTTCAAATGTGACCGTAACATTATCAAGGACTTTTTGTTTCTTTAAAGTTTTTGTTACACTGCTGATTTCAATCATCTTTCTCACCTCATCATATCTTTCTTTTTTGTTATGCGAATATAAATCGCAATCAGAATCACTTCTATTACACAAACTGCAAGTAAACCCATGAGTATTTGGTTCTGATCATAACGTATCCCCATCAAAAACCCTGGAAATCCGAGATATTGCATGACAGGAAGCTCCTGCATCCCCGATATTTCTATACAGATAAGTAGAAAACCATTTACAATGATAAAGGCATATACTGAATCCAGAATGGCATCCAGCAATATCATAAGTGTAGTTAATGTCATAATGATAAGCGTACTGAGTAAGAGTAAAAGCAAATCATATTCACCTACATGGATTTCAGTTAACGAGAACTTAAACACTCCCATAAGCAGAACAATCGTAATCCAGCATACAGCAGACTTCAGCATTCCTCGTGACAATATCATCAGATTATATCTTATTTTGTTTTTATAACGAATCATATAATTCGCCTTTTGTACAGATACATAATTTTTGTAGTGATGAAACATATATGCAAATAATAAACAAATACAGGAATACCATCGTAGTAATAAGTCAATAAAGACACCTTCGTTTAAACCATATAGATAATAAAAGAAGGACGTATCTCTTATATCATCAAATATAATTACCTGATACAGATATACTAATATAATAATTACCACCAGATAAATGAGCGGTCTTGTTATTTTAGTTCGCATGCCAATATTCCTCTTCTGAACATACATAAAGCTTTATGATAACGCTTGCCAGCAATAACGTGAACACTACAGCACTCACCATTCCTAAATTTATTGCTATATCTTCTGCATAATTACTCACAGCAATATTGATTTCTCTGAACACGTTGTATATCTGCTTACGATACATATGGTTGACCATAACCAGTACAAATGGCAATCCAATCTGAAATATCTGATTAGAAGTAAATACTTTAAGAATGAGTACAAAGTTTCCCATCACCACAAATAGCAGAAACATGAAAATTGTCTGTATACTGTAAGCTATAAAGAACCTTCCACTCATAACCCCATAAAGCAAGGGATACAGCGTTCCTATTGCATATATAATAGAAACAAATAGTAATGCACAAAAGATGTTAACTCCTATTTCTTTCAATGCCACTATTTTTTTATTTCTCGAACGAACAATACGTTGTAAAACCTGTTCACTCATAGAAATAAAGAATACCAGATACATAGGGAGCAAAAACATTGTATATAGCTGATACTCATAAAAGGAAAGTATACTTCCAACCTGCTGTCTGAATACCTCTTCATTATTCTTACAAACTGATATATGCATAAACGTATGATACATAATAAGCCCAAATACAATCACTAGTATGATTGCAAATAATAGATGTTTTCTCTTACATCTCATCTTTTTTCATCCTATACACATACAACATGACACTCACTGACAGCAGACCAAGCACAGTTATTCCATACAGCTTTGCCTGAAATATCAAAGGATATTCGTTAAATGGTTGACAAGCCAGTAAGATTGAATATCCTCCGATACAAAAGATTAACCATATCGCAAAGCTTAGTAAGAACACATAAGCAATTTTATTGAAATAGAGGCTTAAGCAGCTCATGAATACTGCAAAAATCCCAAATAAAGTTGCGGTCGTTATCATATATATAAAGTTACATATAATTGGATTCTGTATCTGTATCCGAAGGTCTGTACTCAAGCGCATCATTTCTTTTGCGAAGTCCTCACTACCAATATATGCGTTATAAGTACCACCATAATTTACAATATGTACAACAATATAATTCAAAACAAAATTCAGAAAGAATAACAGAAATACAGAAATGAAAACATGCAGTAAATAGTTCTGTAAATACTTTTTCTTTTCAAACCTCGTCATTAAGATTGTAGAATATCTGTTTTTTTCATCCGTTAAAAACCAGCTAGCTGCCCCCAGTATCAGATAAGCAGGTAACAGCCATAAAATCAATTTCTCCATATAATGTCCCATCCCTGCACCTGCAAGAAATGTACCCATATTCGGATCAAAAGTTGGCATCTGCTTATGTAATAAAACTGCATCATAGGTCATAAAAATAAACAGAAGGATAAATACGATTTTATAATTGCGATTATATTTTAAACGATATAAATAGTATTTCATATCAGTTCCTCACTTTCATATAGAACAGGTGATTCGATTAAAACATATCTTTTAATTACTTATTCTTCTTCATCCCAATATCCCTGAACAGTGTAAATTGAAGCATTGTTGTTGTTATTTTCAGCAGTTAAATAAACATTTTTCTGGTTAGCATCACTATAAGCTGCAGTTCTGTAAACACCAGCACCTTGCTGTACTGATCGCCATGTCGAAACATTATCTCCATTATATACTTCAAGCCAGAAATTAGTATATGTCTTATTTCCTTCCCCACTGCCTTCTAAACAAACATCCCAAGGTGTATCTGGTTTAGTTGTACTTCTATAACGTGGTTTATCTATTCTCCCGTTGCTTTTATATGCAGGAATATCAAATTTATAACCCCATCGATCTACATTGGCAAATACAGAGGAGGACATAAGAACTGTCCCCAAGACGATAGCGCTCAAAGCCGCTGTAATCACTTTTTCTTTTTCATTTTCTTTCCCTTTCTTAAACCACCTGTTCATACTTGTAGAATATCATAAAGGTTTGTTGCAGCACTTATTTCTTAAGATTTCTTTATATTTGCTCGATTAGTAAATATACACAGCAAAAAAAGTAGCACAAGCATATCTGCCTATACTACTTTGTTCGTTCTTTATAATCAATTTTGTTTCTCTGTACATAGATTGGTCTTCGCTTTGTCTCCATATACGTTCTGGCAAGATACTCACCCATGATTCCAAGACAAAACAGTTGAATACCACCAATCAGCAAAATCAGACAAATAGTTGTCGCATAGCCTGGTATTGTGATTCCCATAATCAATTTCTGTATCAATACCACTATTAAATATAGAAATGCCAGTCCTGAAAAAGTGATACCGAATACCGTCGCTATACGCAGCGGCATCGTCGTAAATGATACAAAGCCTTCGATTGCATATTTAAACAGCTTCCAGAAGGACCAGCTGGACTGTCCATTTACACGATCCTGAACATCATAAGCCATATAATATGTATGAAATCCGACCCAGGAAAAAATACCTTTTGAAAAACGATTATTTTCAGGCAATGACAAAATGGCATCAACCATAGGACGGCTCAGTAAACGAAAATCACTAGCTCCATCAACAAATTCCACTTGTGAAACACGATTTATCATATGATAAAATGCTGATTTGAAGCCTCGTAAAATTTTTCCTTCCCTACGTTTCTCCTGGAAGGCTGCAACACTGTCCAGATTGTCATCCTCATCAAGGATCTGCATCATGCGAAGAACATAGGCCGGATCCTGCTGAAGATCAGCATCTATAATAACGGTATAATCACCAACAGACTCTTTCATCCCTGCATACATTGCACTTTCCTTTCCAAAGTTACGTGAAAAGTTTATGATGTTAATATGAGCGTCCGGATGTGTCTTTACAAGCTCTTTTAGCTTAACATAAGTTTGATCACGACTACCGTCATTGATGAATATATACTCATAATTAAAGGCTTCATCCCGAAAAGTATTTTCGACCTTTTCATAAAATAATTCTACATTATCAGCCTCGTTATAACAAGGCACTACCAGCGACAATTTCATAATACATCCCTCGTTTCACTATTCCTGCGTTTTTGGTTTGAAAATCATAAATTTACAAAATACGTAATTGCCTATAACCGTAACAATGCTGACAAAAATCTTCGCTATATTTTCATTCATTGCTGCTAACTGAATACAGACAAACAGCAGAAGACTTTCCACAACAAGTGTTACAGCACGCAGAGACACAAATTGTATAAATTCAGCTTTCTGATCATTTCCTTCACTCTTGAACACATATTTTCTATTCGCTATATAGGCGAACAGCACTGCAAATATCCATGCTATAACATTTGCTATCAAATAATGAAGCTGTATATGTGTACAAAAGAAATACACAACAAAATTCACAAGAGTTGTTAAACCACCAACAACAACGTAGTTTAGCAGTTCTATTATATTTTTCTTCTTCTCATCCATAAAATACCTCTTTCATACCTGCTTAGCTTATATACGCTATTTATAAGAATACGCCATTTCCCTTCTATTTTCCAGTCTTTCATCAGCATTTAGTAGTAAAGTAATCAGAACTGATTATATAACTGAACATTTATAGCAAAAAAAAGCCAAACTTCTTCTTTATTTTAACATTCATGATTTTTGTTTGCTATCAGCTTTATCTTAAGGTTTCTTAAAAACTGCATATCTTATGCATTAGTTTCATTGTTCCCATGATTCTGCGATTCATTCTGCAATAACCAATGGCAGCTCTAATACAACGGTAAAGGTATTCTCTTTTACATCAATATTCACTGTTCCATTATGCATCATTATTATTTTTTCTACACTTTTCAATCCAATTCTGTTACTTTCTACTTTTTCATCATCTATGCGAATCTGATTACTCATGTATAACTGGTATTGATTGCCTTCGCAAATTCCACGCACAATGGCTGTAGCACTGTGATCTGCATATTTATGCATATTGGAGAATAAATTGTCCATTGCTCTTTGCAGCATTTCAATATTACATGCAATCTGATAGTGTTCATCCTCCAGTGTATAGGTGATATTCATATCATCCTGCTGCATAAATTCAATATTTTCTCTAATATAATTCAATAAATTGGAAAGCGGCTGTACTTCCAGATTCAGAGATTCTTCTTTTTCAAACACCAGAAAATACTCAAACATTTTATCGGAAAGACTGCGAATCTGTTCTACCTTTAACAGAGAGCGATCAAGATATTCTCTTTTCATTTCCACACTGCCTTCCCGATAACGTATCAGTTCCAGATAGCCAAGTAAAGAGGTTAAAGGTGTACGCAAATCATGAGATAGTGTTGTAATCAATTCCTGATTTGCTTTCATCGCGATTTTTTCATTTTGCATGTTGTTATAAAAGCTCTTCTGCATACTACGCAATTCGTCACTCAGCTGACCTATTTCATCACTTCCATAATACTGGAAGGTATGGCTCCAATCTCCGCCTGCCAAAATAGAAGTATCCTTTTGTATTAGTTGAATAGCTTTGATTTTGTTTCTCATAAACAGTTGAAGAAATATTAGGAGGTAAGAAAACGAAAGAATGACAGATACTATCAAATAGGGAAAAGTATAATTCAAATAGGGATAATAGTTTATACTTAATTGAACAAAGCCCTGATCATTCTCCATTATATAAGTATAGTTAATATCAGCAATTAATGCATACGTATGGTTTAAAATGTATAAATCATTATTCTCATACATCTCATTCATATATGAATATTCATATATTTTATCTTTTTTATTAGGAATAACTTCAATGAACGAAAACGTTGTATCAGGGAGATTATTTTTTAATATTTTTTCAATTTCTGTGTTATTTCCCTTACTTATATCTATATTACGTAATTTCTCCTGGATGACAGCTGCTTGCTCATCCAGTGCATGTTCATATAATTGTAGTTCTCTCATAAATGCAATAGGAACATCACGACCTATATATAAGAATACAAGCATAAAGGAAACAAATAGAATTGTTCCTATACTAACGAGGAGAAGTTCTGTTGATAATTTATGCAACCGTTGTAGCTTAGGTTGGTTCCATAAGTGATATAAAACCGTTTTTAGTTTACTATTTTTTTGTTCATACCTGTATAGTATTATCATAATGAAAGAGATTATAATTGCATTAACTAGACAAAATAATCGATAAGCATTTAAATAGCTCGTTATCTTTGGATGAATTTGTACACTTAAAATCCCTCTAGCAAACGTTATATCTATTGTTTCCCTGTAATGCTGTGTTTCCTCGATATAATCATATCCTGTCTCATATACATGAACTTTCTTTTTTTCGCCATAAATAGTTGACCATATATGATAATCATAGTCCGGAAACAATTCGTTTAGCTTATTTGTGACATCATTTATATTTTCAGGATAAATATATTTCTCTTCTATAACAGGCTTTAGCTTCTTTTCCATGCTTTCCTTGGTTTCAAATTCTACATAGCCTTTTTTATATAAAAAGTCCAATACATCATAACGAAATGCATACACAGTGAAAAAGGTGATAGCCGCAACGGTCAATAGGACATATGTTTTTAAAAACCAGCCATTTTTTCTCTTATTCAAAGCGATACCCCTTTCCCCATATCGTCTTAATATATTTCGGATTTTTGGCATCCTCTTCTATCTTCTTTCTGACGTTTCGGATATGCACCATGAGGGTATTATTTGCAGATGTGAAATAAGGCTCGTTCCATACAGATACGAATAATTCCTCTGCAGAAAATGTCTGGTTCCTGTGTGTAGCCATGAAATGTAAAAGCTGATATTCCAGATCTGTCATTGCGATCTTCTCTCCTTTTACATATACTGCCTCATCGCGTTCTTCAATGCGAATATCCCTGATTTGAAGGATACGATAACGCTTCTCTATTTCCGCCTGCTTTCCCTGATAGACCATAAAGCGGCGCAGCATCGCTTTTACACGCACCAATAATTCTGAATAGGAAAACGGTTTGGCAAGATAATCATCCGCCCCCTTAAAGAAGCCCTGCGCTTTATCTTTCTGTGTACCTTTCGCTGTTAGAAACAAAATTGGTGCATTACTTTGTTTACGAATCTTTTCACACAGCTCATATCCATCCATGTAGGGCATCATGATATCCAAAATGTATAAATCAATATGTTCGTTCATATACTCCAATGCTTCTCTACCGTTTCTCGCTTCTGAAACATCATACCCTTCCTGCGTAAGCAGAACACGGATAATTTCACGGATTTCCTTATCATCATCTACAACAAGAATACGGGACTGTTCCATATGTATCACCTCTTACCTATAAGTATACAGAACTTTTCGAATAGGACGAGGATTTTTTAAGATTTCTTTATATATGAAAAACAGATCTGTGTTTTGTCACTGACCTGTTTCTTCTTCTATTTCTTATGTTTCAAACGCTGCATGGATACTTTCCGTTTCAGATAAAGTGCTATAGCTATCAGCAAAGAGAGTATGCTGATCATAATTCCAGCGCTTTTCCCTGGCATTTGATATGTTATTTCTACACTATGATGTCCTTTCTTTATCGGAAATCCAACGAATGCTGTATTTACTTTTTCATATGCTATTTCTTTGTTATCCAAACGCACAGTAAATCCCTTATCAAATGGAATAGAGGTTACAAAATAACCGTCATCTCTAACGTCTATTTCTCCCTTTAATACATTATTACCTGACATACGCTCACCTTTTAATGCATCTATGCTCTTATTTCGCTCTGTTAAGACATTGTCATCCATAAGGTATGCCTTGGGATTTTGAATTGTGTAAGCCCCTTTCTCCAATTTTAAAGTGATATCTCTCCATGGCTTGTTTCTATCCAGAACATAACGAAAATTATTTCTATTGTTTCCATATAAATCACTGTTTGAACCTCGCTTGTTCACAATGCCGTTAATTTCGATACCAACAACTGTTCTCGACGGTTTTTGAATTTCAGTAATCGGAAGATCCAAAATAAGCAACTGCTCGTCAATGCTTTGATCCAATCGTAAGTTTATCGTGCTTTTTTTACTTACTGTCAGTTGATAGCCATTTTCAACTTTCTTCACAGTAACAGAATCATCCATGTGCAAAAGCTTATATGAAAGTTGCACTTCCTGTAGACTGCTCTTCCACTCTTTCACTTCAGCTCTTTCAATAACCGCATTGTTATATACGGCTTCCATAGAATAAGGATATTTCAGTTCTTGAAATTGCTGTTTGGATAACAATTCTGATGTTGCGTATCCCATCGGCAATACATTCTCATTAACAGCTACATAGCCGTTTTTATCACCGGACAGGATGTTGTAATGCAATGGAACAGTACCCTTTCCATAAAGATACTTAACAGACATCATTGACTGAAAGAAAGAATTTTTTTCTGCGGTGATGGTTGCATTATTCGTGCTTGGTCCCGGCATTCCCATCACCTTATCCGTAAAATAGGAATAGTCCTGATTTCGGTTTGAAGAATACAGAGATGTTTTATACATTCTGCTATCCAGAACCTGATTACATGTACGTAAAGCATAATGAAGGTCATCAAAGCGATAAAGAGAAGAATCCTGATCCAGCACAGCTTTAACCTGTGTTTTTTTATCCGCATTCTCAAATTTTGCAAGTTGTGATTGCTTTACGAAATTCTCAACTTTATTTGTTGGTATTGTTAAAAGCAAAGGAAACAGCAGATATATGCCGAAAATATATTTTTTTCTTGTACCCGTATATAATATAAAAATCCCTGAACAAAAGAATGCGTCTATTAAGTACAGAAGCTTCAGCTTTTCCAATTCAATAAAGAAATAAGGAAGAAATAAAAACGGTAAGATCCAAAGCAGCCTGCGAGATGGTTTATTTTCCATTTCTGACAGCATTTCTGCTAACATATAGCCAATAAGTGGAATCATAGGAATCAAAGACTTTTCCCGTACATACTGCAAACCATTTAGGAGGTAACAAAACAATGGTAGGACAGTAATCAGTAGAGTCATGATACCGAGAGCTCGTTTTTCTTTGGAATTTCTGAAAATAAAATATACCATAGCTGCCCAGGCAATCACACACATACCCGCAGAATACGCATTGGATCTGAATCCGGTATAGGTGAGTGCGCTGATATCCATGTCCGGCTTCAACAACTCCATAAGTGTAGGGGATTGGATTGCTTCTCTGGTATGACTGAACATCATGATTACCGTTGGAAGGAGAATGAAACAGCTGATGCCTACACCGATAAGCACTTGTCCCAGCAGCTTTCCTATGGTTTTAAAAGACTCCAGATAATCAATTTTTTTCTGCATTCGCAGGATTTCATATATTGCATAGATACCACACATAAAGAGAGAACTAACGCTGTAGAAATAGCTTTCCAGAATCATCAGTACAATACCGATAATCATAAGAGCGCTTTTCTTTTTTTGAAGATAACGTTGGATTCCGATAAACGTCAGTATAAGCCATGGCATATAGTTGATAAACATCACATGCTTATGCGTATGAAACAGCATGGGACCTGCACATAAAAAAATAACCGAAGCAAAAAATGCAGCCTGTTGAGAAATGTTTTGTTTCCGTATCCAGTAATAAAACAATTCCGTGCTTGTGATTGTGAGAGCAATGCTGCTGATCATAATATAGGTAGACATCTTGATCATCGGGAACGCATAAGACAGCAATATCTCCGGTCGCAGCAGCCCATAATAAATAAACTCTGCCATATTCTGACCGGCTCCAAGCTGTAATGAAAAATCCGGATACAGCTGTCCTGTTTGATAAAAATTCTCACGGAAATAGTCTGCAAATGCCACATGCTGACTCAGCCAGTCCGTTATGGAACCATATACAAGCTGTTTACTTTGCAGTTGCATAAAGAGAACACCTGTTATCAGAACAATGAGTATTCCCAATACTGCCATATTACGTATATCATTTTTTTTCATTGCATTCCAACTTTCTCTAATTCTTTACTATTATTAACCTCTATGATTATATCATTCTATGAATTACGGCTTTCCTTTTTTTCCTTAAATATTCTTAAATTTCATCGTATTTTTTTAGATGCCTAACGGTACAATAATATGAAAGAAGGAATAATATAAGAAAAATCTTCAATTACTCCTTCGTATATAACTCATGATTTTTTCAGCTGTTGATAAATAAAGCTGCTGACTCTTTTCGTACTTTCTCCATCCTGATACATAAAATACGTATCCTTAAATGCTTTTATGGATTTCTTATCATATTCTTTTGTACAAAGCTCTTCCATCAGGCTCTCTGCTGTCTGACATACCGGAAAGGGTATCGATTTCAAATCTATGTTGAAACCTAGTGTTTCTCCATATTCTGCAAGATCAGGTGTATAGAGAATGACTTTTTTCTCCATAATTGAAAAGTCAAACAAAATAGAAGAGTAATCAGTAATCAGGCAATCTGCTACTGTATACAGATGATTCAGTTCTTCATCTGTAACATTCAGAATTCGCTCACCACTCCCAAGACTGACATCACGCAGCAAAGGATGCATCTTATACATAACAACATAATGGTCTGGTAGCTTGTCAATCAGTGATGAAAGATCTAAGTCCACATGTCGCAGCCCCTTTATGATATTACCTCGAAAGGTTGGAGTATAGAGGAGTACATACTTCCCCCGCAGTACAGGGTATTTTTCCAGTAGTTCATTTTTATATGCAAGCCTGCATTCCTTTGAAAAAAGAGCATCAGTCCGTGGTATTCCTAACGGTAGCACCTGATGCTCATTTACACCAAATGCTTTCGCATATACCGGTTTCCACTCATCGCTTGTAGAAAGAACAAAATCATAGTTTTTTATCTCATACTGTCTATCAATTTCATTACCAAACTTCTTTACAGCACCGCATGCATGCCATACCTGAAGCACCCTGACCTGTGGTCGTTTGAAATGAGAAACCACATAATTGTTATCGTTTAAAATAACTACTTTGCTTGTATTGATAATAAATACCTGTTTTATACAATTCAGGAAATATAATAAATCACCTTTCATCGTCTTTTCAAACTTTGTGAGAATATAACGTATTTCAATATCCGAATATTGCTTAAGTTCAGCATCCAAAAGTTTGAAATCACCCGTAAGTATTTGCGAGGTTAGTGTTACAAAGGTGATTCTATTTTGTCTGACTGGCAGGCACTTTGCCAGTTGATAAAAAAACCATAATACCGTATGGAGAATAAGCTTTTTTAATCCCATGTCCTCATCTCCTGTTCTGTGAATCAATATATTTCTTCATACCAAGTGTATATCTGCTTTTCTTGTAATCAACACATTCCTTCACCTTAATATTTGGTAAAATTCGATGAAATTCGCGGCGATATGCCTCCATCCCAAGAAATCTGTGCAATAGTCTCTTAAGTTCTTCTTTAAGCGATAACTGCATACGAACATCCATCACGATATAATCAAGGCATTCATGAAATTCCTGATACAGCAGCTTTTGCGTAAGTGGAGTGAAATCCTGACGATCCATAACTGCTATTGCACTACGATCCTTCGCAGCTTCCTTTAAATATCGGATATCCTGTAGCCGCTTTATTTTCGGTATAAAGTACACTGTACGCTCTTTATTTTTATTATCAGCAAAATCGATAGTGGAATCCACAGGTACCTTCTTCAGGCATACAGCAGGATCAAAAACGGCTTTTGATTCAAATACATCCGCATATGCTTTCCATGCGTCTTTACTGATCTCCACTGCTTTCTCTTTTGTAATATATTGCTGAAGCTGTTTTAATGATGCCGCCTTTACAAATGGAAGATCGTCAACCGAAAAATACATACCACGATCTCTAGCATATTCTTCAGCATCATAAACAAATAATATGACAGGTCTCTTTGTCAGTGCAAAGTCAAACAGCACACTGGAGTAATCTGTTATCAACATATCGCACCCCATCAGAAATTCATAATTATCTACGCCTTCAGGAAAGGAACGTATATGCTGATACCCTTGAATCGGTATCACATCTTTTACAAGAGAATGCAGATTGACATAAAGCATCTGACGATCATCTAAAATTTCATCCAATGCCTGCAATATCTTTTTCAATTCTTCTGCATAACCGGCTATTTCCAGTGCAGTACTTGTAACGCCCCTCCATGTCGGCATATAGGCAATCATTTCCATATTTTCTGAGCCATATCGTTTTTTAATAGCTGTCGTTTTCTCATGTTCATGGAACACAAGATTGCGAGGATATTCTGCTGTATAGGATAGCCCGGTAAATAAATTTGTCAGATTATAGTCTTCCATCATCCTCTGTTCGGTAAATACATTTGGAAACAGAAGCATACTGCTTTGCAGAAAGTTCCGCTGTATATTGCTCATATCCTGAATACCGTTTTTCATTTTCTTACCTAATGTTTTCCATGGTGTTCCATGCCAGGTATTCAGGTACACCTGTTCATCTCTTCTGATGAAGTATGGTGGAAATGTAACATTATTAACAAGGATTTCACTGGTTGCCAGAGCCATTTGATATGCTTTGCTGTAAACAGGAACAAGTATGGCATTCTCAAGTCCGTGCTCCTTCAGCAACTGTTCATGCTCCTGTCTATTTTTTTCAGTTGTTGCGATGTATATTTTGTCAACCTGTTTCTGAAGCTGTTGTGCGATATAGAAGGGTGAATCTGAAACGGTTTTTCCCTGAAAGGATTCAATCAGTGCCTGCCCCTTTATCACCGAATACTTTTTACAATATGCGTGATAGGCATACCTTGTAATATAGGAACGCTTGCTTACCAGTCGCTTACAGCTACGCATTGTTTTTTTGACAGCCTTCATACAGGTGAGTGCACTTTTGGGTACAAACATATACAGATACCAGAAAGCTTTATATGGCACCATATGCTTAATTCTGCGATTCTTATATACATCCTGAAAAAAGATAGTGTTGGTTTTCCAGCTTTTAAAATTCCTGTTCATGTGATTAAATCCGGTCTTGATCATAGCTCTTTTTAGAGACAGATTATGATACCCAGGAAAATCTTGAAAACGCAACAGCATATGCTTCAGATTAAGAAAACACAAAATATCCTGATATCGTTCAAAAGCATTCTGCTTTTTATAATATATATTTACCATTTCCATAGACTGAAACATTTGTAATGTCTTGCTGCTGTAGGTTGCAGTAATTGCTCCCTCCCGTTTCAGAATGTAGTAGTATAACGGTTCATCAACCTTTGAAATTTTATTCGCATGTAGAAATAAAGTCCAGGTAACCGCCATATCTTCATACAGACAGCCTTTTGGATATCGTATCCCGGTTTTCATGAATAATTCACGTCGATATAGCTTATTCCAGGCATATGTAGCGTTCATATACAGCAATCGGGGATTTTCCTGCAGGCTCTTGTCAAATTCCTGTAGATTTCCTTTTTGAAAATGTCGAAACTGCCCACTTTGTTCTTGTACGCCATAATATCCGCAAACAACAATATCCGCGTTTTCCTGCCTCGCTTTCTCATACAGCTTCTGATACATCTCAACATCGGTATAGTCATCGCTATCTACAAAGCCAACATAGGTACCACTCGCATGCTCAAGACCATAGTTTCTAGCGTCGGAAAGTCCACCGTTTTCTTTTTTTAATGCGATTATTTTATCCGGATAAAGAGAAGAAAACTCATCAATAATTTTCTGTGAGTCATCCTTCGTTCCGTCGTTTACCACAATGATTTCAATATTAGATAATGTCTGATGAACCAGCGTGTTCAAACAGACGCGTATATATTTTTCAACATTATATACAGGTACGATTACACTGACATCTACGCTTTTTGTCATACGCATCTCCTTACTGCTCTTATAAGCTGTCTGTCCACTGTATTTTAACACAGTAACGATTAACAGACCATCCCCCAACCATAATGTGACTGGAAGATTATGTAAAGAAGTCAGTGTCAATAGACACTGACTTCTCACTTTCAAACGACAGGCTATTACATTCTTTATCCTGATGTTTACTGATTTTGCATGACCCTTTGATAAATCTGCTCGGATGCCGTACCTTTTTCATACTCACAGAACTTCTTACGGAATTTCTGCAGAGCCTCATCATGATCCTGAGCAACTTTATCAATATTCACAATACTCTGTATTACCTCATCGGATGTTTTTAACAATGGTCCTGGTGCTTCTGCAACAAAATCAAAGTTAAATCCACGCAGAGTATCTCTGTAATCTTCCAAATCATACGTGAAGAACAGCATTGGTCTATTTAGAATTGCGTAATCAAACATTACTGAAGAGTAATCTGTAATAACAATATCAGACGCAAGATAAAGCTCCTCAACACTTGGATAGTTACTTACATTGATTACAAATTCGTCCAACATATCTTCCTTCAGACCTTTAACAGCAAAAGGATGTATACGCAGCATCAGAACATAGTCATCCTGGATCTGCTTTTTCAACTCCTGAATATCAATTTTCATATTGAATTGATTGCGTACACGCCAGGTGGGAGCATACATAATTACCTTTTTCTCTGGTGAAATACCAAGCTTTTTCTTGATATCTGCAATATCCTTTTCATTGTTTTTTTCAAACAACACATCATTTCTAGGATATCCTGTTTTCAAAAATTCTTTCCTGAATGCGTAGCAGCTGGACGTAATGCTCTCTGCCTTGCTGCTCTGCACAACCAGGTAATCCCAGCGGCTGCATTTTTTAATAAATTTCTGACGTGCCTCTTCTGTAGGAAGCTCCCCTGGAACATCCAGGCCGAGTGTTTTCAATGGTGTACCATGCATGGTCTGCACTTCTACCTGTTTTTTCCGCTTTTTAAAGGACTCCATAAAGTTTACATTATTCACAAAGTATTTTGATGTAGCCATATAATAGTGATAACGCAGACTCTTTCTACGTACACGAATTCCATTTCCCTCAATTGGTGTTCTTTCATCAACAAGAGACCATACGCAGGTATAATCCGGATGCTCTTTATCCATGTATTTATAAAACGCCTTCGGATTACAGTGGAACTTCTGTCCCCACCAACCTTCAAATACAATCCTTTTTTTACGTACCGGCAGTATTCTCAGCATCGGATATATGAATAATTCCACAAACTTACGTCGTAGCTTATTACTCTCATACCATTTCCATTTTCTTGTGACCTTTACAATCATATCCAGATCCATATTTGGATATACACTATAGTAATAATCATTATATGGTTTTCTGGAAAGCTGCGCTACCGCATCAGCCGCAATGGTGTGCTTTTGTACGGAACCGTCTTCAAATTCATACACAATATACGTTTTCCATTTGTCTGCCACCATGTTCTTTGTGAATGCATCATCACGTATAGGAATGATAGCAGCTACAGTTACAGAGCTTCCTTGAACATTAGTTTTTCCAGAAACTGGTGACATAGTCAAACTACTGCTTTCGCCCTTTAATTCAAAATACGCATTTTTCAGCTTATCTGCATTACACAGTCTGGTTTCTACTTCCATACCGATTTGTTCTTCTACCCAATATAGGCTTGTCAGAACAGAACGATGTGGTTCCCCTGCAAGGTTCATATAACCGGCATCATCACTATATACGCGAATCAGCTGATCAGTCGTAAATGCATAACGACTTAAACGCAGATCATTGCTGGATAATGCCTTGCCTCCCTGTGCCATAATAACCCCATGGTCTGCATGAAAAGCATTCAGATCAAGCACAGCGGTCTGCATATCATTTCCTTGTTCGACTCTTAATTCATTCACAGCATCATCACTTTTGCAAATCAATGCTTGTTTTGATAGCTGCGTTTGCATAATCAATTCACGATCAGTAACAGTAAGCTGTTGAACCTTCACATCAATTGATTCACAATTCAGACATAAATCATACCCCAGATTGTAGTATGGAAGCACTTTTGTATCCTTCACATTCAGATATTTTGGCCGTGCATCATTTCCGGAAACCGGTCCACCCGCATAAAAGGATGTATGTATTCCTTCGCGATCATACTGCAGCTCCACTTTCAGAATACCATCTGCAATTTTCTGTATTTCCGGTCTGCTGAAATCAATTTCAATTTCAAACCCGCTCCATTTATAGTTATAATAACGCGCTTTACGGTTGCTTTTATCAACCTTTAATCCATGCCTTCCGCGAACACCATTGGCCTTGCACACAGTTAACGGTACAGATACAGATTCTTTTGTCGCAACATTTAATAAAGTAGCCTTCAGCTGCTGTGCATGTTTGCTGGAACAGGTTAATCGTTGAATAAAGGAATACCCCTTTACCATCAGCTTATTGTCATTCCAGTAAACCTGCTGCAGAGACCTTGTCTCAGGATATAGACGAAGCTCTTTTGTCATATCATAATATTCTTCAGGGAAATCATGGAATGGAAAGTCTCCGATATAATGCATTTCGCCATTTACTTTTTTTCTTTTGATTTTCAGTGTACGATAAGCGCCCTTTTCATAAGCCAGCAATTCCAAAAGCCGCTTCTTATTCCCTGTTTCTATCAGATGATATTTCATGCGGTCGATTGCCTGTAAGTCCTGAAAAGAATCCTTTCGGAAATCCTTCATATATTCACGGATTACTTCCATCGCATAATCGATAAATTCATCATCAGCTGTCAGCATTTCCTGTATATAAAGCTTTAAATCAACAGACATCCATTTATAATCCTTCATATAAAGCGCATGATCATCACTTACATGTGCATTATAAAAATCATCAACCATATGCATAATTTTCACACGATCCGTGAAATTCTTCATTTCTGTACGGTTTTGTGTAATTGATTTATTCGCTCCATCACGTTCACGCCATAAGTATACGATTTCATTCAATACGGAAACGGCATTTGCATAAAAATGCAGTGGCATCGTCACTGGAATATCTTCATATAAAATCTTCTCAGGAAATTTAAAATCATGTTCCTTCCAAAAGCTGAATTTAATCAATTTATTCCAGGAAGTGGTATCATATATCAACTGCGGAGTTTCTAAAATGCTTGTCTTATCATAGGCATCACGAAATGCTTTTCTATGAAGTCCGGAATTATATATTTTTCTGGAATTAAAACGCTGTACATCACCGACAACCATATCATTTCCTGTTTCTATAGCCTTTTTGTACATCGCTTCATATGCGCCATCTGGCACAATATCATCAGAATCAAGAAAGATAATATAATCACCGTGAACAAACTGTATACCATAGTTACGGGCGTTCCCTAATCCCCCGTTTTCCTTCAGATAATAGAAAAAATTGTCATAGTTCTTCGCATATTCCTGAGCAATCACTCCACTGATATCTGTAGAGCCGTCATCAACCATGATGACCTCCAGACTATCGATTGTCTGGCGAACCATGGATTCAAGACATTCCTCCAGATACTCTGCGACATTGTATATCGGTATAATGACACTTACTTTATATTTCGCTGACATTCTTCTCCTCCTCACTACTTCTGCTTCAATTCACTCTTAATCATAGTGGAAGATATGCCTTCCGTTCTTGGCAGATAAACAACATCACAATATTCCTTCAGGAAATCAAATTTTCCTTCCCAGTCATCTCCCATGACAAAAACATCAACATCATATTTCTGTACATCCAGCTTCTTCTGTTCCCAGTTTTCTTCAAGAATAACCTCATCAACGTAGCGAATAGCCTTTACGATTTCCATTCTATCAACATCTTTAATTTGACAGACCTTCCCCTTTTCACGCAGATTAAAATCGTCACTGCTTACTGCCACAATCAAATAGTCTCCTAAAGCCTTTGCCCTTTTCAAAAGATTTAAATGGCCAATATGAAACAAGTCAAAAGTACCATATGTAATTACCTTTTTCATGATTTTCTCTCTCCTTTGTAAATTTATGTATATACCCTATAACCTTATTTCTACAGCTTGTGAAACAGCTTGTCAAGTAGAGAGGTTTTTTCATCGATGATCAAACGTTCCTTAAACTTCTCTTCCAGCATTGCTTTTTTCTCTTTATCGCTTAATTTGTTTAGTTTGTCTACATAGGCGGCATAATGATCGCAAATCGTATCAATATCACCGGTTTCCACAAGCTTTCCACCTTCAATCCATATGCCAGATTTACAGAAATCACGAACCTGTGGCAAGGAATGTGAGATAAATAAAATCGTTTTATCCTCTTCATCCCTCAGTTTCTTCATTCGATTCAAACATTTCTGAGCAAATCCTTTATCACCAACAGATAATGCCTCATCTACAATAAAGATATCCGGATTCAAAGCCAGAGATATAGAAAAGCCAAGACGGGCCTTCATACCACTGGAGTATTTTTTCACCGGCTGATAAAGAAAATCCCCCAGCTCTGCAAATTCAATAACGCCATCTGTTATCTCACGTATCCGCTTCTTCGTAAGTCCAAGTAACGCACCTTTAACATTAATATTTTCCAGTCCAGTCAGCTGGTTGTTTAGTCCTGTATTTATAGAAATCAGTGCCTGTTCCCCATTGATTTCCATTTCTCCACCATCTATATCGGAAATACCAGAAAGAATAACGGAAAGGGTAGATTTACCGGAGCCATTGGTACCAAGGATACCAACAACGTCACCTTTTGGTATATTCAATGTAATATCCTTTAAAGCAAAAAAACGTTCATTTTCACTTTTCTTACCATCTTTTTTCTTTAGTTTATAAATTTTAGAAACATTTCTCATTTCTACAGCATTGATACTGCTGTCATATATACTCTTTGCCATATACACCTCCTGCTAAATCATATCAATAAACTTACGTTTAAATTTATACATAAGGGCACATCCGATCACAAATAAGATTATAACGACTGCCCAGAAATAAAGGGTCTGAGCCGGATGATCCAAAAATGTTTTATTGTAGAATATAGAATCGCGATACCCATTAACGATATAATATACAGGATTCAGTTTCATAATTTTATTCAAGAGTTCATGATAGGGAACATGATTACCAAAATGACATTCCCAGATAACGGGAGAAAAATACATCAGCATTCGCATCAGTGAAGTTATCAGTTTACGAATATCTCGCCAGAGCATAGTTAAAACAGATAAAATCAGCGAAACGGCTTCAACAAATGCAAATGCACATAACGCATAATAAAGCAAACCAAACCAATAGATATTCGGAAAAAACCCATGAATCGCCAGTGTTACAAATGCTATTAGAAGCATACAACCATGGTTAAAAAATTCTTTTGCACAAATGGTAGCCGGCAGAACACTGACTGGGAATTTCATTTTCGTTATTACATTTGTTTTTGAAAAAACAGCACTACAGCCGTTCTGAATACAGGGCTGCACAAACCACCATGCCGCATAGCCTACGACCAGCCATGGAAGATAATCAATATCACCGATTGGTTTCTTATTCCATGCGACACCGAATATCAACCAGTATGTAAATACCTGAATTGCCGGGGATGCAAAGTTCCAGAATATTCCGAACTTGGAATCGCGCATATCTGCCAGTAATTCATATTTCGCTATACAGAAAATACGGTACAGATTAGAGAAATTTTCATTTAATACATACCTTATACTTTTAAACATAGATCTAACTCCTTTGAATTTCACAAGAAATCATATTGATTATACTACAAATGATATCTATAAACTAGATGTTTTTCATTTTTCTGTTCTTTAACATGATTATTCCATAATCTCCTTTTACCTCAAAAAAAAACGTACGTTATGTTCTTTTCATCCAGTATACACAAAATTCGCTCCTTTATTCTGACCCAAATGATAAAGCATAGATACTATACTACTATCATCTATTAAGAAAAAGAATTATGAAAAAACCTGGAAGCTCATATTTTATGAAATCCAGGTAACTTGTTTTTTTATTGATTCTGGAACCCCCAGCTGTTTATGTAACCAATCCATTTGCCTTTGCTGTAGCAGGAATAATACAAGCTTCCATCTGGTCTAGCCAGAGAACGCTTTATAGTAAAATTCTGATTCTTATATTTTGTCATGCGTCTTACCCACTTATTGGAAGGTGCGTTGTAAAGCCAATATTTCTGTGGGTTTGGTGTATTGAATTTCCTAGTATTGTTGGATCCCCAGCCAAAGTAGGTATCTTTTGTCACATTGTTTTTTAATGCATAGGAGTTTACATAACCTATCCATTTTCCGTTATAATAAGCTGACCAATATGATGTCCCTTCATCATTGACATATTCTCTTGTAAGCAATAAAGGCTTATTGTTATAATTTTTCATACTGCCAAGCCATTTCTTTTTGAATGGATCGTAGCGGTAATACTTCGAAGCATTCGGCGAAGAGAAAACCTTAACCCTTCTGGATAACTGATAAAACCCTTCCGTTTTGCCGGGATATGTAAACAACTGTGAAAAAGTCGCGTTACTAAAACGCCATCCTTCTTTATATTTATCTGCTGTTCTTACAACAAAACGATAAGTTTCCCCTGGCTTTCCTTTTTTGAAAGTATAGGTAGTGTCCTGCTGTGATGACAACCAATGCCATGCTTTTGAATCTTCTGTTTGATAATATATACGGTATTCAGTCGGCCTTGCAACCGGATTCCAACTTAATTTTACCTGGTCTTCCTGCACATCGACCTTCAGGTTTTGCGGGGTCTGTGCTTTGTATATTTTTTCCATCGGTATCGCGGAAGTGGTTAGATGATTTCCATCACTTTTCACAACAATGGTTCCATTATCTGCTGTTGAATAAATATCTGCATATGAGAGATCACGCCGTGTTCTTTCTGCCGGCAGAGCATTTAGATTATTGCCCGTTCTTCCATTCGTTGAAGCTACTGCAATACTGGGCTTTACCTGTTCAAAAAATTCATAATTTCCAGAAACCTCGGAATCACTTGGCAAATCACCTAGATTCAGATAGCCATGGTGCGGAAGCTTTAGATAATCAACCTGTAGAATATTTTTGCATTGTAGCAGGTCCTTTAGATTATCATCTCTTTTTGCCATTTCCTGAAGCTGTGAAAGCAAAGCAGGAGCGCTGGCAATCAGTTTTTTCTGACCTTCCCGCTGCAAATCGCCGGTTAATAAAAACGAAGTATTCTTATAGTCAATTCTTATCACTAATGAACTATTGTTTATTGCATCAATGCTCGTACCCTCTGCTGGATCCGCTGAGGTCAGAAATAATACACGCGCCTGCTCATCGCCTTCCCCCAGCATAAAGTAATCTCCTGCACGAGGTCCACCAAAGCTCATAAATGGATCAACAAGTCCATCATCCTCGCGTGCAAGCTGCGCATCCATCAATTCAGACTGGTATGCTTCATAATAGGAGTCTGTTTCAAATGGAGCTCCCCAGAACATCCTTGTATTTACACCAAAATAGCGATTCATAACAGGAATGAAGCCACCGATATGATCGTAATGTGGATGTGTTGCAATCATGACATCCAGTCCTGATTTTCCTTTGTCTGCTGATCCTTCCTGCATATTCACGGTTTGAATACCCTGTGACTCCAGATATTTTGTGACAGTATTATCCGGATTTTCTACAATCAGCTGCTTCACTTTTTTTCGAAAGGCATCCGACTGCTCTTTGCTTATCTTGTTATTCCCCATAAGATAGCTACTCAATGGACTTCCATAACTATTTCCCTTTTCTTCTGCTTCAGTAGAATAGCCAGCATCGATCAACATTGTCTGTCCCCCGCATTTGACCAAAGTCGCATCAGCATTCCCTACGCTGATTGTATGAATTTCAAATCCGCTATTTTCAGCAGCATGAACTTCATTTTTCTGAAATGGTGAAGCTATATTCATTCCCAGTGCCAGAAATAACACCAGAAAGCTGATACCAATCTTTCTCATTTAAATCCCCTTTCTTACATACATAGTTATTATAACGCAATCTTATCAACAATATCAACTTTATATAAAAATTTCCTTACTATTATTATCACTGCTATAATTACTCTTTATATAAAAAGTCAGAACATCTGTATATTCTATTCCGTTCTGACTCTTTTCAATTATGCATTTATCATGCTCCAAAATACCAATCCTTATATCGAATAAAGTTTTCATATGGAACCATGTGATCGAAAATCCTGTGTGCATACCCCTGGGAAAGATAAACCTCACTCATTAAATTTTCCTTTGCCTGCGCATCCTGTAGGTTTAATGCACCGGGTATGGTATGATTCAAGAGATAATTCATTTTATAAAATTTTCCGAAATATTCCAGCTTATCCGTTAGCCCGAGCTTAACACATTCATTTGTCACCATCATACTCGTAAATTTATGTTGAATATGGCCGTACTCACCATCCGGATTATGAGTGATAATGGAATCCCATTTTTTATAATTTAACACATAGTCAATATCATTTCGGATGGGATCTTTGACTTTTTTCCAGTTATTCTTCACATGTTTGGGATTATCCGGATAGTTAAGGATGATCCCATAATTTCCTGTCAGCTCCATCGCCTTTTCAAATTCCTTTTTCCGAACTTTATTATTTCCATTTGTCAGACAGATGATTAGGTATTTATCTTTCACAATATGATCTCCAGCCCAAAGTGTTTCATCATCTGGATGCGCTATAATCATAACATTTTTTATCATTTTCGCCTGTTGGCTATCGATTTTAAATGACGCAGGATTCAATTTTTTTGTAACATTTTTAATACTCACAGTATTGCTGCCTTTATAGACGATTTCCTTTATGTCCTCTTTACTCTGTATGTATCGTTCCGTAATTCGAAAGGTTGCAGTATTCGTAATTGCTAAAAGCAAAACCACAAAAACAGCTATTTTCAAATGATACTTACGCTTGTTTCGTTTCCTCATCATCATCACCTGGTCTCATTCTAACATAAAAAAAAGTCTACACATCTTAATATATCTTAAGTTATGTAGACTTATACTTAATAACTATTAATTTTTAAAAATTTATCTCGGACTTTAAATCGCGAAGCATTAAATCCCTTGCGGAATCCTCCGGATTTTTATCCTCAAACAGCACCTGGTAAATCTCATTAACAATCGGCATGTCGATTCCCAGACGTTTGGAATTCTCATGCACCGCCTTCGCTGTTCGGACACCCTCCACGGTTTTCGTATTATTATCCCAAAAATACTTTGCACTATTATGCTTGCCGATATCATAGCCTGCCTGAAAATTTCTGGAATGCTTACTCGTACAGGTCACAATCAAATCTCCAATACCTGTCAGCCCCATGAAGGTTTCCTTTCTGCCACCTAATGCAACACCATACCGTGTCATTTCCATCAGTCCACGGGTAATCAAAGCCGCCCGCGTATTATCACCATATCCAAGACCATACAAGACACCACTAGCCAGTGCAATCGCATTTTTCACTGCAACCCCGATTTCACTTCCTATTTCATCTGTCCCGGTATAAATTCGCAGATAATCATTGGAGAAGAGCTTTTGAATTTTCTGGGCATCGGCTTCCTTCTGCGATACCGCACATATTGTTGTCAGCATACGGATGACAACCTCCTCCGCGTGACTTGGACCAATCAGTGAAACCACGCTGCTGAGATGCTCAGCACTTATATTTCTGCGAATGACATCAGACATTCGATCAAAGGTCTCTGGATGAAATCCTTTGGATGTATTAACAATGACAACCTTATGATCCAGCAAAGCATCAATTTCCCTACACACGCTTTCCACAGCAATCGTCGGTATACTTAAAACGATCACATCCGCATCCTTTACAACCTGTATATCAGTCGTTGCCTTAAGCGCCGGATGCAATTCCACTCCATCAAAATATTTTGCGTTCTGATGGTTTTCATTGATATCCTGAATCTCACTCTCACAATTTCCATATATCATCACATCTTGTTTATTATCACAAAGAACCTGGGCCAATCCGGTGCCCCAACTTCCGCTGCCTACTACAACTGCTTTCACTTTATTCCCTGCCTTTCGTAAGGTCAATGCTTACCTGATAATCATTATACACATTTCCCCGCAACCCGACAACTGTTTTTCCGAAGCTGCCGCTGCAATCATTTATTTTGCGGCTTTTTTGACAGGTTTCTTACGTTTTTTCAATTCGAGCAGCACACCACCAAACGCAGGAACATCCACCTCGATGGTATAAGGCAGCTTGTTGCTTTCCTTTTCAACAGCCTTCGCTTTTCCAAGCTCCTTGATTTCTCCCCCCCAGATATCCTGTTCTGTATTCAGTAGCTCATGATAAACACCCTTTTCCGGCACACCGAACGCATGCTTCTTATAGGTATTCGGAGAGAAATTCAGAATAACAACGTAATAGCTGTTTTCGTTTTTACGAAGATAGCTGAACATATTTTCATCAGCATTGTCCGCATCGATCCACTGGAAGGAAGACCAGTCGTATTCTGTTTCATACAATACCGGTGTCTTACCATACAACTCACCAAGCTTCGCAAAATACTTGTGGAAAGCATCGTGCATCGGATATTTTAATAGATCCCAATCGCATTGCTTTTCTTCATCCCACTCACGGAAATGCGCCAGCTCATTTCCCATAAAGTTGAGCTTCTTGCCCGGATGCGTGAACATGTATAAATACAAAGTGCGCAGCTGTGCGAATTTTTCCTCATAGCTTCCCCATATCTTATCTACGATGGTTTTCTTTCCATGCACAACCTCATCATGAGAGAATTCCATTATAAAGCGTTCGGAATAGAAATACGCCATCGAGAAGGTGATATTATTGTGATGCCATTTCCGATAGATTGGATCCTTTTCCAGATACTTCAAAGTATCGTTCATCCATCCCAGATCCCATTTATAATCAAAGCCCAGTCCGCCATCCTGCGTCGCCTTTGTCACGTTCGCAAAATCACTGGAATCCTCTGCAATCAGCATTACACCTTTGTATGCCTCAGATAAATGATAGTTCATTCGCTTGATGAAATGCAGTGCTCCTTCATTTTCTCCCAAATCCTTATTTCCATGCCAGTGTATGATATTACTGATGGCATCCATTCTTAGGCCATCCACATGATACTTATCAATCCAGAAGGCAGCCGCCGACATCAGGAAGCTGCGCACCTCTTCTCTCCAGAGATTGAAGTTCGCTGTTCCCCATTGGGAATCCGCATCACATGCCTTCTCATATTCATACAGTGGTGTTCCATCAAAATACGACAAGGAGAAATCATCGCGTACGAAATGGACAGGCACGAAATCCATAATGATTCCGATGTTGGCACGGTGACATGCGTTGATCAGATACATCAGCTCCTGTACACTTCCATAGCGGCTGGTTGCGCTGAAATATCCGCTGCACTGATATCCCCAGGAACCATCGAACGGATACTCATTCAGCGGCATCAATTCGATATGTGTAAAATGATTCTCTTTTACATATGCAATCAATTCCTTTGCGATGTCCTTGTAATTCACCCACTCCTGATCTTCATCCTTTTTCCAGGAGCCCAAATGCATCTCATAAATATTGACTGGCTTATCAAAATTCTTCGTGCGCTGTGCAAGCCATTTTTCATCGCTCCACTTCTTATAATCCAGATTTGTAACGATGCTTGCCGTATTGGGACGCAGCTCGGAATAAAAAGCATACGGATCCATCTTATCGACAATACGCCCGGTAGCCTGTGTTACCCGATACTTATACATATCGCCTTCTTTTGCTTCTGCCACAAACAGTGACCATATGCCCTTATCATCCTTGCGACGCATCTGATGTCCCTTACAGCTCCAGTCATCAAAGGAGCCTATGACCTGAATGCTTTGTGCATGCGGTGCATACACCGTGAAGCGGACTCCTTTTTTCCCCCGTTCTTCACACAGGTGTGCACCGAACAGCTCGTAAGCATCCAATGCACAGCCTTTATAATAACGATCCATAATTTTATTTTTCATGAGTAGCCCTCCAGTCTGTAACTACTTATATTTTACTCTATTTCAACATGAAAACCTATAGGTTTTCCTCTCTTTTTCATAAAATTGTAATGGGTTACATTACTTTTTATCTATTTGTATACTATTTGTGAATTGCCTGATTCAAATAATAAACAGGCTTTGAAACTCAAAGCTTTTCTATGCGGAAGTCTTGACAGGGAGAGATAAATGCAGTATGCTGTATACGAAGATAGTTAGTTTAATCTAACAAACAAGGAGGAATCCCCATGCTGCTGTCTTTACTAGCATTAACCATACTGACAATCGCATTGCTGAGCACCCGAAACTATCTGCTGCACAGCTATCGTTAGACATCATATAAAACAGTAAGTGGTGAGTTCATGATCGAACTCACCACTTTTTTATTTGATCATTTCTGCCATCGCATTCTGGAATGCCAGCGTTTTCTCATGAGCATTATCCAGTGATGTTCCCTTGATACAATAATAGAACTTGCATTTCGGCTCTGTACCACTTGGACGAATCGCAATCCAGCTGCCATCCTCCAAATAGTATTTCAGAACATCTGATTTTGTAAATCCGCAAAGCTCCTCTTCTTTTCCGTTTTCAATGATCTTGCTTTCTTTATAGTCTTCAAAACGCAGAACCTTCACACCGTTGATGCTTTCTACGGAAGTCTTTCTCAGCGTTGCCAGAATTTCCTGAATACGCTGTGCACCAGCCTGACCCTCCAGCTTTAATGATGTCTGACTTTCTTCATAGAAGCCCAGCTCTGCATACAGGTCATACAGTACATCGACCAGCGTCTTACCCTTAGCCTTGTAGTAGCATGCAGCTTCCGCCAGCATCAGACATGCCTGCGGCGCATCCTTATCACGCACGAACGGCTTAATCAAGGAGCCATAGCTTTCCTCATATCCGAATACATATTGCTTCTCATTCGTGATTTCGTATTTTGCCACCTTTTCACCGATAAACTTAAATCCAGTTAGTGTCTTTTCTGTGGAAACTCCATATTTCGTGGCAATTTTTTCACCCAGATCACTGGTCACCACGGTATTGAACATCACCGGATTGTTCGGCATACGATCCTTTGCCTGCAGCTGAGAGAAGATATATTCAATCAATACAGCACCGCTCTGATTTCCGGTCAGCAGCTTGTATTCCCCGTCATGCTTTACACCAACGCCCATACGGTCGGCATCCGGATCACAGACAAGAATGATATCTGCATCCTCTCGCTTCGCATATTCAATCGCAAGCTCGTAGCTTCCGGCTTCTTCGGGATTCGGTGTCGGTGTATTGGAGAAATCAGGATCTGGAGAACACTGTTCTTCCACAGCGACAAAGTGATAGCCTGCACGCGTATACACTTCCTTCACAGGGATATTTGCAGTTCCATGCTCCGGTGTAAAAATTATTTTCACATCATCCTTATTGATATCTGGATTCAGCTGAATGCTTAATACATTTTCGTAATACTCTTCGTCAACATCCTTACCGATAACCGTGATCAGCTTTTCCTGCTCTGCTGTAGGCTCTGCCTTGATGGCAAGCTCATCCTCGACAGCATTCACACGGTCAATCACCTGCTGTGCCAATGCCGGTACCAGCTGACATCCTTTTTCATCATACAGCTTGTATCCGTTGTATTCCTTCGGATTATGAGAAGCGGTAACCATGATACCGCCAAAGCAGTTAAAATGACGGACAGCGAAGCTCAGCTCCGGTGTTGGACGTAGACTCTCGAACACATAGGATGCAATGTTGTAGGTCGCAAGCACCTTAGCGGAATCCATAGCGAATTCCTTTGACATATGGCGGTTATCATAGCCAATGGCTACCCCGCGTTTCATCGCAGCTTCCCCGTTTGCGCAGATATATTCTGCAAAGCCGACATTCGCCTTGCGGATCGTATGCAGGTTAATACGGTTTGTGCCAGGTCCCAGCAGACCTCTCATCCCCGCTGTACCAAATTCGATGGTTGTATAAAACGCATCGTTGATCTGACTCTCATCCATCTGTTCCAGCACTTCTTTATAAGAAGGATCCAGATTTGGGTGGTTTAGCCATTTTTCATAAATATCTTTCACCATAAACTATCTTCCTTTCTGTTGATTGCTGGTTTTATTATATCATAATCTTATGGTTTTTTCTGTAAAAGTTTAGCGAATGTAAGCGATTACCACATTTTAAAGGGTTAAAATAAAAAAATCAGTCTGCTAACCAGAGAATTGCCTTGGATTTTGGCATGGATTTCATACAAAATAAGGAAATGGGCAAGCAAAAAAACAGGAATTTTCATAGCTTCCTGTTATCTATCTTCAAGAAACGACTTGATCGTATCCGTTTTTTCAGAATTCCTATAAGACAATCCGTTTACATGCATCTTCTATAAGTCAGCTTACCATAATGCTGGCATTTGTTTTGACGACTTGAAAACGGATATGTTCCAAGTATGAAAAAAAGGATCAAGAGCACCATCCCCGTTTTACAGGTTCCATGTTACTACCGATGGACTTGAGCCTTTTTTAATTTTATATACATTCATGCCTAAAGCAAGTAGGCTATTTTTTAATATAAGCACCTTGCTTGTTTTCAATATGAGAGAAGCATTTCACCTATTGTATAGGAAATCCTGCTTCAAAACCAGCTTATCAAATCTTCCCTTTTCTGTGTACAGCTAGCGCTCCCTCTCCAACACCTATTGGTACGGCTTCCATACATTTGGATCACAGGCTGAAGCTGCGTCCTCATCAATGATAAAGATACAATTCGGATGCATACGACAGAAGGATACCGGCCATTGCGGATCAATCATTTCCTCACAGAAGGTCTTTCTGATCAGCTCCGCCTTATGCTTTCCGCTTGCGACAACAAGGAAGGTTTTCGTTCTCATGATATCCTCCATACCAATGGAACAGGCTCTTTTCGGTACTCTTGTGATATCACCGTCAAAGAAGCGTGCATTTGCTCTTCTGGTAGATTCTGCGAGGTCGACCGCATGAGTTCTGGGATAAAATGCATCTCCCGGTTCATTAAAGGCAACATGCCCGTCATCACCGATACCCGTAATCGCTATATCAAGTCCGCCCATTGCAAAAATCTGTTCACTGTATAATCTGCACATTTCATCGATATCCTCAGCAAGTCCATCCGGATAATGCACATTTTTTGGATCAACATTCACATACTTCAGGAAATGCTTCTGCATGAAATACGCATAGCTGTTTTCATCTCTTGGTCCGATTCCCACATACTCATCCATATCAAAGGTGATCAGCCTGCTAAAATCCACTTCATGCTGCTGATACATATCCACAAGTACCTTATACATGCCAATCGGTGAACCTCCTGCCGGCAGGCAGAATATGGTATCCGGCTTCCTGCGAATCTGATCCACAACGATTTCCGCAGTCTTTCTGCTAAGTGCATCATAATCCTTAACGACAAATACTTTCATACTACTCCTCCTTTTCCTGTACCCTCATCTTAAACCACAATATTATCATTGTCAATAATTTTTATAATAATTTTATTGTTTTCAATAATTTTAATAATTTTGATATGTAAGAATGAAGCATGCTGCATCAACGTTACCGCATGAAAAAACCTCCCATGCGATTTCAGAGTACATGGAAAGCACTATGTAATCAAAAGGATAACAGACATACAGTATAAAGCAGATAGATACGCACAGTTTAAGCCTCTGCCTGTTTGTAAAAACGGAATGCAGCATCATGACGATGTCAAAACCACAGCAGAGTCTTCCTTATCACCGTTTTCTTGCCGTTGAATCTCTTTAAAAGCTTCCTTACAGCATACTAAAAGAAAAAAGCTCCTTCAACAGCCTTATCAGCAAGACTATATTCAGAGCTTTTCTTTAATTAACCGATAATTTTCTGAGCGCGCAATACTTCTTCGATTGCAGCGATTGCAGCATCTTCGTCATCACCGTTGCAGGAAATAGTGATTTCAGACTGCGTAGGGATTCCCAGTGACATAACACCCATGATGGATTTCATGTTTACTTCACGGCCCTTGAAAGACACGTTAACTTCACATTTGAATTTGCTTGCAGCGTTTACAGCAACAGTTGCCGGACGTGCGTGTAATCCAACTGGGTCAATAACAGATACAGTGATTTGTTTCATTTTATATTCCTCCTATTAAACAACTTTTTTACATATCCTATTTTAAACCATTTTGATACCACTTACAATCTTTAATTCGTTTTTTTTCGAGAAAAATTGCTTTTACTATGGGTTTTCCTCGCATTTCTCAGCCTTTTGTGGAAAGCCGCTTCACTTCTTCCAAAAATTCCCCGCAGGTCATTACCGGGATTCCCTCATGCAATAGCAGACGCACAAGAATTCCGTTGCCCTCCACCAACTGATTGTGAAAGCCTCCATCATAGATAATTCCCTTCCCGCAGCTTGGACTACGCGGCTGCAATATGACCAGATCCGGCTGAAATTCACGTATTTGTGCAAGTGCCAGCGCTGCACCTCGTTCAAACTGCGCAGTTACATCCTCTCCTTCCGTATTCATGATGTTATCCCCTGACAGCTCCGCACAGGCCCTGGGAACAGGAAGACCGCCCAGCACCTCCGGACATACCTGCAGAACCCCATGCTCCTTCAGATATTCAATCAATTCTGAGGATGCATTATTTCCACCGTTATATTTACAATTCACGCCCAGCAAGCAGCTGCTTACCGCATATTTCATTTCATATCCCTCCGTTTGCTCAATATTCTCAATGCATGTATCCTTCTCTAAGAGCGGCACGTTTACCTCTTCTTTCATTTTATCATATTCCAAACAGCTGCACACACAAATGTTTGTTTCCAATAGGATAAGGCACACAATTCTCGAAGCTCTCATCGCTTTTGATCATGCTCGAACATAAAAAGAGAAAGCGCAATTTCCTTACCCCTACCATAATGCCGGATCCTTATCATTTCAAGAAGTAGCATATCGCAATAAGCCGTTTTTCCACAGGCGCTTTTCCGTATGCTTTATTCTGCTGCCTTTCTTTCCCCTGTCGAATCGATTACACAGACCAGTAAAAAAGCCGCCTGCATAAGGTACAGTACGGCTTCTTGCATTAGTCTATGTTTCTTTGGCAATAGGCTGTGAAATCATGCTCCTGTATGATTTCATTCAAAAGCCTGCGGTTTCCCGGTTTTTCCACATGATACCAGTAAACCGGCAGTGTATCCAGCAGTCTGCCCTGTTCATCCAGTATATGGGTGAGTAGTTTCTCATATTCATTTTCCGAACTCCCGGGAACATATTCCTCCAGTACATCAATAGCGCGAGCTACAGCTTCATCCACCTCATAGATTTCTCCAAGGATGCTGGAATTTCCCGGAAGCAGAGCCGGATATGAGCGTTCCTTTAAGGTATATAGCTCTCCCATCACATAGCCATAGCCTATAAACTGACTCTTTCCCTTCAAATAAAGCTCATAATTATACAATCCCATTCGCAGGGATCCATAAACGAACAGCTTCATTCTAACAGATGGTGCCTCCTGTCGTTTTGACATCCGATTCATTATGAATCATTGCGGAAATAGCACAGGTCAACCCCTTAACGATAACCTCTAACGCCATGCTCGGCTGCCCTGGTTTATCTACCACCTGCTGTGGAAGATACGGAATGTGGATAAATCCGCTTTTCTTGCCGGCAAATTCCTTTTCAATCATATAGCGCACGCCATAAAGCACATGGTTGCACACAAAGGTTCCCGCACTGTTTGATATAGAGGCAGGTATCTCGTTTTTGCGAATCTCATTGACCATTGCCTTGATTGGCAGATTGGAGAAATAAGCAGCATCGCCATCTGCAAACACAGGCTCATCGATCGGCTGATTGCCTTCATTATCCTTGATACGGCAGTCATCCATATTGATACCGACACGCTCCACAGTAAGATCACTGCGACCGCCTGCCTGTCCGATGGATAAAATCATATCCGGATCATGCTTCTGCATAGCTTCACGAATCACCTGCAAAGACTTATGCACGACGGTAGGTATTTCCAATTTAATAATCTCTGCGCCCTCGATCATAGCTGGCAGCAGCTTCACAGACTCAATGGCGGGATTTATCGCTTCTCCGCCGAACGGATCAAATCCGGTGACTAATATTTTCATAAACAGCTTCCTTTCCTAGAACGCCAGCAACAGCATCAACACGATGTGCACGATAATCATTGCGAATGCCATCGGTGCCTGTGCCTTGATGACGGTCCATTTATTTCTGGTTTCCAAAACAGCCGTTGGCACAATATTGAAATTGGCAGCCATCGGTGTTAATAAGGTACCACAAAATCCGCAGGTCATACCAAGAGCTCCGACAACAACCGGATTTCCACCCTGTGCAATGACAAAGGGAATACCGATGCCCAGTGTAATGACAGAGAATGCCGCAAAGGCATTTCCCATAATCATCGTGAAAATCACCATGCCCAGGCAGTAGATAATGACACCGATGAGAATATTTCCACTCGGTACGACACTGGATATCATTGTGGAAATCACATCTCCGACACCGGCTTCTGTAAACAGCGTACCCAAAGCACCCAGAAGCTGCGGCAGCAGACAGGATGCACCAACCTGCATCAGCTGCTTCGTCGTATTTTCACGCGTTTCATTCACCTTAGGACGACAGATGACAACCGCAAGAATAAAGGATACCAGACAGGCAATGCCGACCATAACAGCACCATCCAGCGCAGCTCCCTGAATTCTGACAAATGACATGACCAGCGCCATCAAACCAACTGTCACTGCCGGAAGGAATATCCAGCTGCCGATTCGTCTGCTTTCTTTTTCCTTTTCCTCTACACTGACATCCCGAAAGGTTCCGATACGTACCTGCCCGCTTACTGTCAAAATTCCCATTACCACAAGGATTCCTCCGGTAATCGTACTTGGAATCCATTTTCCAAGAATGAAAATCACACCGACAAGAACCCAAAACAATGCTGTTCCGTATTTTGCTTTATCATTTTTCCGAAATGCTCTCCAGCCGGCATCCAGACAAACCAGTCCACATAACGCATAAAATATTTCCGGAGCGATATTTGCCAGAAAATCAGTCATGACGTGCACCTGCCTTTTTTACCTTACGGTCAAACAGGAAAACCTGCACAAATGTAAAAGCTACGGTAATGACCATCACCGGGATACTGGCCATTGCAATACTTGGCAGTGTCACTTCCTTATACATAGAAAGTGTTCCCTGAATCAACACAACACCACTTGCCGCCGCAAAGCAGTTCTGTGCAAAGAAGTTACCGAAGTTTTCCACAGCTGCCGCATGTCCCTTCAGCTCCTCCACCTCATGTTCACTCAGATCGCTTTGCTTACTCACCTTTGCCGCCGCCTCTGACATCGGCAGAATCAGCGGACGGACAAACTGAACATGTCCTCCGATCCGCACATTGAATGCACTGGCAGCAGTACGAACCAGCATGTAGATAGCCAGCACCTTTCCTGCGGATGCATTTTTTATTTTTCCGATCAGATATGCCGCACGTTCCTTCAGTCCGTATCGCTCGATAATTGCAATTACCGGGAAGATGATCAGGAAAATCGACATCAGACGATTGCTAACAAAAGACTCTCCCAGAATGGACAGAATATGTGGAATATCCATTCCCGCAACAATTCCTGTAACCAGACCAGCCAGCAGGACAGTTGCCAATACATCGAATTTCAGCGCAAAGCCAAGAACGATGATTACAATTCCAATCAATTTTAAGTATTCCATGATATACTCCTCTCTATCATGTGGATTTTATCATCAACGGTAAAAAGTCGCAATCATTTTCTTACAAAATTTCATGAATTTCTTTCCTTTTTTACCTGAAAAAGAGCAGCAGGATTCCATATTTTATTGAAATATGCCAGCATTTACCTTATTTTCGCTTCACAAATACCAGCTCCGTCGCGCTGGATAATTCTTCATGGAAGACATAGCCGTCCGCATGAAAAGCGATAAGCTCCTCTATACTGGATATACGCTGTGTAATGATCCAATTTACCATCGCTCCTCTTGCCATTTTCACCTGTGTGGATTCCGTTTTCAGTTTGCCAGCTTTCTCTATAAGAAAAGTCACCGTATAGGTACTCCCTTCACTCAGATAAGGGGACACAGCCCTGGCGTATTCCTTGCTGGCCAGATTGATGATACAGGGCTTTTCGCCTTCCTCCTGCAATAAAAAATGGGCCAGCCGATCTCCCCAGTATGCATATAAATCGCTGTATCCCTCAATCGGTAAACGGGTCTGCATTTCCAGACGATAGGGCTGGATTGCATCCATGGGACGCAGGACCCCGTACATACCGGATAAAATCCGGATACAGTCCTGTGCATAGGCGACATCCTCCTGTGAAAATTCCTCCACCCGCATATGCTTGAACTGTAGCCCGTTATATGTATACAGCGCTGGTGAGCCTGTAAGAGAAAACGTCATGCTCCGATAACGCTGTACATTCTCCATAGCAATTTTCTCATTGATTTTCATCAGAGTACGCAGCTCGTCAACATGAAGCTGCTTCAGCCTTTCACATAGAATTTCACTGTCCTTGATAAAGTGTGGAAGCTGCAGCGGCTCTCTGTCTACAGGCTTCATCTGCTTTGTCGGTGATAAAATTATTTTCATAAATACCTTCCTCATTTCTCCTGTCTATTATACCAGAGACAGCTGTACTGCGTCATTGGTTTGCACGCGCAGCAGCGGATTTGTTTATACTCATGCGCAAAGTGCTCTGTGAAAAAAGATATCCTGAAGGGCTCCACGAAATGGGTATATAGCTACTGAAGGACTCTTTCTCCATAATGTTGCGTAATGGATAAAGCCGAAAAAAAGGAAAGAAGAAATAACGCTCCGAATACAAAGGAGCTTTACTTCTTCTTTTCGCTATATATACATAATTTCAAAGCAAGCTAAACCAAAATATGCAGTACCGCCTCTAGCGCAGAGCCTCTTCCGATTCCACCAGGGCTTCCCCCACAGGTTGATTCCTTCTGCTGCTTTCCTTTTTTAAGCGTACTCTGCGATTCATCTCATCCCGCAACAGAGAATAGATAACAGAGAAAGCCGGCAATCCCAGCAGCATCCCCGCAAAGCCAAACAAGCCGCCGCCAACCGTAATCGCAAACAACACCCATAGGCCGGAAAGTCCCACACTTGTTCCAACGACACGTGGATAGATCAGATTGGATTCAAACTGCTGCAGACAAATACCAAAAATGACAAAGAATACCCCCTGCAGGGGATTGACAAATGCGACCAGCAGGGCACACAGAACAACGCCGAATATCGCTCCGAAAATCGGTATGATATTGGTACAGCCGATGATAACCCCCAGAATCGGTGCATATGGAAAGCCAAGAACCAGACAGCCGATATAGCACAAAACCCCGATAATCACCGCTTCCACCAGCTGTCCGGTAATAAAGGCGGAAAAGGTTGTATTCGTCAGATGAGCGACCCGCAGCACATTGTTATTCACTCGCTCAGAGGTAAAGGCATAGAGAAAGCGATGTGACTGTTCCAGCAGCTTATCCTTGGATACCGTCAGATACACCGCAATAACCAGTGCCATAAATACATTGGCCAGGCTGCTCGCAAAGCCGCTTGCCATCGTAATCAGATGCGGTATTCCATTTTTCAGAAGATTTACAAGAGTATCCTGCAGCTGCACGGAATAGGCATCCACCTGCTTGAGAACATCCTGCGGAATCTGCTGTTTTTCTATCATACTGGTAATCGTTTTCTGTGCATCCTCGATATAACCCGGCAGTGAATTTGCCAATGCGGCAATACTTTCGATCACCTGTGGCATTACAATGCGTACAATAAAGGCAAGAATACCGAAAATAATCAGCAGCGAGCATACAGCGGCGAGCGCCTTTTTCCACCTTCCCAGACTGTCCGGAAGCTTTTTCAGGAAAAACTTCATCGGGATGTTGAAGACAAACGCCATCATGATGCCATAGATAAAGGGGCGCAGCATCCCGATGATCATAGATACCGTATCAAACACCTCATTCAGATGCAGCATGATCCAGATTAACGCTATCGTATAGGTAATCAGAAACAATACATGCTTCAGTGTCAGCCGGTTGATTTTTTTATTTTTTTCAGTGAACATAGAAGACCCCTTTCTTTATGAGTTCCTCAGCTCCAATAGGATATCGCGAAGCTCTGCCGCACGCTCGAAGTCCAGCACCTTTGCGGCCTCCCGCATTTCCTTTTCCAGATTTGCCAGCAGTTTTTCCTTATCCTTCTTGCTGACCTTGGCTTTCTTGTCAATATATTTCGCCGTCATTTCCTGAGTTTCCTTGCTGCGGACAACCTCATGAATCGGCTTGATGATCGTTTTTGGCGTGATGCCATGCTTTTCATTATAGGCAATCTGTATTTCACGACGGCGCGCAGTTTCATCCAGTGCCTTTTGCATGGAATCCGTTATTTTATCCGCATACATGATAACCTGACCATGAGCATTACGGGCAGCACGACCAATGATCTGAATCAAAGAGCGCTCACTTCGCAGGAAGCCCTCTTTATCGGCATCCAGAATGGTGATCAAAGAAACCTCCGGAATGTCCAAGCCTTCACGAAGCAGGTTGATCCCGATCAGAACATCGTATTTCCCTTTTCGCAGATCGCGTATGATTTCCGTACGCTCAATTGTTTTGACCTCATGATGCAGCCATGCTACCTTGAAATCCATTCCCTTCAGATAGCTGGTCAAGTCCTCAGCCATACGTACCGTCAGGGTAGTAATCAAAGTCCGTTCATTCTTTTCAATGCGCGTACGTATTTCATCCACAAGATCGTCGATTTGCCCCTGTGTCGGACGTACGGTTACCACCGGATCCAAAAGGCCTGTCGGACGAATGATCTGCTCTATGATTTCACCCTTTGTCTGTTCCAGCTCATAATTCCCCGGTGTTGCGGAGACAAAGATTGCCTGATTGATCATTTTCTCAAATTCTTCAAAACGCATCGGGCGGTTGTCAAGTGCGGAAGGAAGACGGAAGCCGTAGTTTACCAGCGTTTCCTTACGGGCGCGGTCCCCATTGTACATGCCGCGAATCTGCGGAAGAGATACGTGGGATTCATCCACTACGAGCAAAAAATCGTCAGGAAAGTAATCAAATAAGGTATATGGGCGTTCTCCCGGTTTACGGCCATCGATATGACGGGAGTAGTTTTCAATACCCGGGCACACACCAAATTCACGCAGTGCTTCTATATCATAACGCGCACGCTGTTCCAATCGCTGCTTCTCCAGCAGCTTACCCTCATTTTCCAATACCTGAAGGCGATCCGCCAGCTCCTCTTCAATCGTATTCGCTGCCCGATTGATGATTTCCTGCTTTGTCGCATAACCACTTGCCGGGTATACCACATAAACGGTATAGGCATTCAGAACCTTGCCACTCAGAGGATCCACTTCACAGATTCGTTCAATTTCATCATCAAACATTTCGATGCGAAGAATAAAGGAATCCGTATGACCCGGTGCAACCTCGATCACATCACCGCGGACACGAAAGGTTCCCCGCAGCATATCCATGTCGTTTCTCGTATACTGTCTTGCGACCAGCTTTCCCATCAGCTCCTTGCGATCGATGATGTCTCCTACACGGATCGAGAAAAACATCTCCCGATACTGCTCCGGATTGCTGGCACCGTAAATACATGCGACAGAGGCTATGATAATCGTATCCCTTCGTTCCAGAATGGAATTGACAGCGGCCATACGCAGCATATCCAGCTCCATATTGGTTGTCGCATTCTTATCAATATAGGTATCAGAGCTTGGAATATACGCCTCCGGCTGATAATAATCAAAGTTGGATACAAAGTATTCCACCCGGTTGTTGGGAAAGAATTCCTTAAACTCTGAATATAACTGTCCTGCCAGTGTCTTATTATGTGCAAATACCAGTGTAGGCTTATTGACCTTCGCAATCACATTGGATATGGTAAAGGTCTTTCCGGTACCGGTTGCCCCCAGCAGTACCTGTTGTTTCTTTCCTTCCCGAATGCCGTCCACTAGCTCTTGAATCGCCTGTGGCTGATCTCCTTGCGGCTGATAGTCTGATACAAGATCAAATAATTTAGTTTCCATTTGTAAGTTCCACCGCTTTCTTCATCTGCGTATCCAGAACTGCTTCCTCACTGTGCCATTTCAGCGCACAGCTGGAAAGCAGAGAGGTCAGGGTATCTGCATCAATGTTTCCTGTGACCTTCATCCCCTTGTCTTTCTGATACTGCTTCAGGGCCTCACTGGATGCGTAAGAGAAATATTCATCCGTACGATCTACGGCATAGCCGAGGAATTTCAGATAAATCTGTGCGCTCTTCGCTGCTGCGGAAACCGTATCCGGCTTATATACTTCCTTTTTCAGAACCGGTGCACTCGTATAGAATGCTTCATCCAGCTTAACCTGAACATCCGGTGTAATGCCCTTCCCGTTTATTTTTTCCCCCTTTGGCGTAATCCATTCCGCCGTTGTATATTTAAACATGGTTCCATCCTTAAAGGTGAGCGGCACCTGCACTGTTCCCTTGCCATATGTCTTTTCTCCTACAACGGTTGCGCCCAGATGTTCCCGCAGAGCTGCGGTCAGAACTTCGGCTGCACTGGCGGTATCTCCGTTGACAAGCACAACGATTTTCTTATATTTGAATCGCTCATAACCGTTGATTGTTTTGTAATCCTCCTTCGTACCGTCCTTTGTTTCCTCACGGAAGATAACGGTATTGTCCGGAAGCAAATAGCTGGCAATTTCCTGTGCGGATTTCAGATAACCGCCGGTATTGTCCCGCAAATCCAGAATCAGGCTTTCACAGCCCTCCTTCTTCAGGCTTTCCAAATGGCTTTTGACCTCTTCTCCGCTCGTTTCCGCAAAGGTGTCAAGCTCCAGTATACCGGTTTTTCCACGAACACTGCTGTAAACAGAATCCTGAACGGTTGCTTTCTTCACCTTGATTTTCTTATGCTTGTTTTCTCTAATGATTTCCAATGTGATTTCATCACATTTGGAGTTGGTGATCAATGCTTTGACATCGCTCGTTGTCATATTCCTGCAGACGGTTCCATCAATGGCATAAATCTGATCCCCCATCAAAAAGCCCGCTTCCTCTGCCGGTGAATTTTTCAGCACCTCATCAATGATAAAGGTCGATTCATCTACCCCGTAGAACTGAATACCGATACCGACAAAGCTGCCTTCCATGGAGCCCGTGAAGCTTTCTGTCTGTTCATTATCCAGATAACTTGTATGTATATCCCCACCGGCATCCACCATACCGCTGATTGCTCCGTCAATCAGCTTCTGATTCAGATTTTTCTGATTCTTTCCAAAGTAGAATTTGTCGCTCATGATAGAATAGATTTCCTCCAGCTTCTGAAATTCATCCCTGGAGGCTGCCGCAGTCTGATGCAGCGTGGAGTTTAAAAAGAAGCCTCCGAAAAAGCACACGATACATACGGCAACAACTCCCATCCGTCTCTGTCTGCGCTTTTTCTCTGCCTGTATTTCATCCGGCCACTTATGTCTGACCAGCTTATATCTCACAACTTTTTTTTCTGCCATACAAAACACCTCATTGTCCTTTACAGATTTACGTTTATAATCATATCACATTTTAAGTGCGATGATAACTATTTCGATGAAAGAACATGGCTGATAATGAAATCAACTTCTCTCTTTTTCATAAAGGTTCTCATTTTTCAAAGGCTGTTTTTCAGAAAGCAAAAAAAGAAAAGGACTATCCTGACCATGCAGCTTTCCCGCTTTTACAATAACGCTCCTAAAAAAGCTCTTATAAATGCGGAATGCACAGTCGGCAGTCCCGTTATTTCAATGATTTAGATTGTTCGTGTTGTTCCTATGTCAGTGACATCAGCGCTTCCAGCGCAGATACTTCGTAGTGGAGAAAAAGCTTCCCACAAGTCCGACCAGCATACCGCCCAATAGCAGAATGCCACAAATCTGAAGTGTAAACGGCATGATCGGCTGTAGTGTAAACAGACTGGTTATAATCTGACCATTCAGCATATCGTAGAGATACTGATAACCGAAATAGGTGAAGATGCAAGGCAGTACAGCGCCCATCAAGCCAATGAGCATTCCTTCCATCATAAACGGAACTTTTATGTACCAGTTTGCCGCACCAACGTTTCTCATAATGGATATTTCAGCATTTCTTGCATAAATTGTCAGCTTAATGGAATTGGAAATCAGGAAGAGTGCCAGCAGTGTCAGCAATCCCACAAAGACAAGCCCTCCGGAACGGATGGTATTCAGCACGGAAATCATTTTGGATACGCTGCTTCCTCCGTAAATAGACTGCTTCACAAAGGGCAGCTGTTCGATCTGCGCATTGATGGTTTTAATTTGATTGGCATCCTTCACAGACACAAAGAAGGCATTGCACAGCGGGTTATCCTTACCGCGGTACATTTCAAATTCCTTTCCCTTTTCCTTGATCATCAGCTCCAGCTCATGATCCTTATCAGAGAAGGTCACTCTGCGCACGCCGCTGATTTTTTCCAGACCGTCTCTTGCTTCATCGATTTTCTTCTGTGTTTTTACATCTGCCTTTAAAACCACATGAATCTGCAGCTCATCCTCGATGGAAGTGGTAAACAGAGATACATTTCCCGCAATCATCAGAAATGCGGAAAACAGAATCAGGGTGATGGTAACGGCACTGGATGCCGATAAGGACATAGCGATATGACGAAAGATACTCAAAAAGGCCGTCTTTATGAATTTTGGGAACGCCTTGAAAAATCTAATCATGCTTCAGGTAGCCCCCCTTCATGATATCCGCAACCACATATCCCTCTTCCAGACAAATGGTGCGCTTCTTAAAGCGGTCTACAATCGTTGAATCATGCGTAACCATGACAACCGTTGTTTTTTCAACCTCATTGATTTTTTCCAGCAGCTCCATGATTTCCGCAGATTTGTCGGGATCAAGATTTCCTGTCGGCTCATCCGCAATCAGCACCTTTGGATGGTTGGCGATTGCACGACCGATTGTCGCTCTTTGCTGCTGTCCTCCTGAAAGCTCATTGGGAAAGGCTTTCGCCTTGTCTTCCAGCGATACCAGCTCCAGCACCTCTCGCACACGGCGGCGGATATCCACCTTTTTCATGCCGATGACTTCAAGAGCGAATGCGATATTTTCAAAAATTGTAAGCCTTGGAAGCAGACGGTAGTCCTGAAATACGACCCCGATGTTTCTGCGGTAAACCGGCACACGGGAATGCTTCAGCTTTCCCACATTGATATTTTCCACCATAACCGTACCGCTATTTGGGATTTCTTCTCCATCCAGCAGCTTGATCAGTGTAGATTTACCTGAGCCGGTCGGTCCGATGATGTACACAAATTCTCCATCATCAATGGCAAGATTGATATCCCGCAGTGCATGTACACCATTCTTATATTCTTTTGATACGTTTTCCATTACGATCATAACATCACTCCTGACTTTTCATAAGTATGCTCGAAGCGGGCAGCGTTCCATGGAGGTAAGCTTACCCGAAGATATTTTCCGGTTTTTCGCGACAAGGGGCACCGCTAGCGCTACAGGTTCTGCTCAATGCTCCATTGCCCCAGCCGCAGCCCCATGCAAAGTCAGCAGAGGAACGGAATTGTGAGATTGCAGAGGATATACTCATTTTTCCCAGATTGATGACCTCAATATGACAGTGCGGTCCGGATGTATTGCCACTGTTTCCGGTCAAGCCCAGCAGCTGTCCCTTTTTCACCTGCGTACCGGCAGATACTGCAAAGCCTTCCTGTGACATATGGAAGAAGCTGATGGCATACGTGGTACCCCCGGCCTGTGTCAGCATATGGATACTGTTACCACCGCCAACCGGATAACCGCTCCAGTTTCCAAGATATCCGCCGTTTGTCGCTACCGGATTATTGGCATACAGGATTATTCCATCTGCAGGCGCCACGATCTGTGTGCCGATGGGAGCTGCCATATCCAGACCCAGATGAACACCGCCGCCCGGATAGTACCAGGTACCGGCAGATACACTGCCGCCGCGAACCGGCATCATAAGCGCACCGTTTCCGCTAAAGTTCAGCTTTCCTGCGACAGAGGTATTGATATTGATCATATTGTTCTGAATGCTTGCGATATCCACCTGCGTAGAACGCATCTTTTCATTCAGCTCAGCTTCCTGCTTACGATATTCCTCCAGAAGCTTCTTTTTCTGCTTCTGTACTTTCTCTGTCTCTTTTTTGCTTTTCTCGTTTTCGGCTTTCTTCGCTTCCACATCAGCCTTCAGACGATTCTTTTCACTTTTCTGATGATCCAGCTTGGCCTTATCCTCCTGCAGCTTCTTGATTTCCGTTTGATCACTGTCTGTGATTCGTTGAAGACCATCCACCTTACGAATCATATCAACAAGGTCCTTGGAGCCCATAATGACCTCCACATCCATATTCGTACCGGTCGCGGCCTGTTCATCAAGCATACGGTCCGTGATGATCTTGTTTCGCTGATCGATATCCTTCTGTTTCTTTTTAATTTCCAGATTCAGCTTCTCAATCTGCCCATTGATGGTTCGGATGTTCGCTTCATTGACTTTGATATTTTTGTCCAGTCTGTCAATCACGGATTGCAGCTGCTTCATAACGGAGGTTATTTCCTCAATATTGCTTTTGATTGCGGATATTTTCTTATCCAGAGAGGATACCTCACCCTCCAAAGAGCTGCTCAATCCCGCATAGTATTCCTTAAAGGCCGCACACTGCTGGGCAGCTGCCTCACTTTCCTGAGCAACACTGCACTTATTCAGCCACGCTTCTTCATTTCCTGCGAAATCTGCCGCATACAGCCTGCTGGTTTTCTGTGACGGCACCAACATCAGCATTGCCGCCACACAGCCTAACATTATTGTTTTCTTTAATTTCATCGACGCCACCTCAAATATTTCGTTGCTGCCAAAAAGCTTCCGATAATGCCCACAACAGCTCCACTCAGTAAGAGCACCCCTGCAATTTGCAAGGTAAAGGGATACGGCTTCTGCATAACGAACATGCTGCTCATGAACTGTCCGTCCAAAAAGTCATAAAGGAAGCCATAACCGAAGATCGTCAGAATCACAGGAATCAATGCCCCGATCATTCCAATGAGCATACCTTCAAACATGAACGGTGTTTTGATATACCAATTTCCTGCCCCTACGTTTCGCATAATGGAAATTTCTGTCTGCCTTGTATAAATTGTCATTTTAATGGTATTGGTAATCAAGAATATCGCAAGCACACCCAGTGCCAGTATAAAGATGGCACCTCCGTATCGTATCGTTTCAAAGGTGTCAATCATATCCTGTATGCTCTCTCCGCCATACTGCGCCTTTTCAATACCTTCCATGTTGTTTAATGTTTTTGTAATCTGAGGAATATCGGTTGCCTTCTCCACCTCCACGATGAATACATTCGGCATCGGATTGCGTTCCTTGTAGCGTTCAAACACCGAACCGCTTTCCTCAATCAGGATGTTCAGCTCATCCTCTTTGCTGGAGAATTCCACTGTTTTCACACCGGAGATTCCTTTGATCAGCTTTTCCATGTGTTCAATTTCATCCTGCTTCTGCAGGGAATCAATAGAAGCATGAATTTTCAGATTTGTTTCCACATGATCCGCAAAGCTGTTCATGTTGGCCGCAAGCACGAGAAACAAAGTCATCAGTGTCAGCGTTACTGCCACAGCAGAGGCACTGGACAATGTCATCGCCATATGACGGCCCAGATTGCGGAGCGCCGTCATGAAATGCTTGGGAAGACTTTGTATAAAACTAATCATGATGTATATATCCGCCTTTCGCGATATCCGCAACGATAAAACCGTCCTCCAGCGCTATCGTGCGTTTTTTGTATGTATTCACGAGTGTGGAGTCATGCGTAACCATTACGATGGTCGTCCCCTCCACCTTGTTGATTTTATCCAGCAGCTCGATGATTTCCATCGATTTCTCAGGGTCAAGGTTTCCTGTCGGCTCATCCGCGATCAGCACCTTGGGATGATTGGCGATGGCCCGGGCGATGGTAGCACGCTGCTGCTGTCCTCCGGATAATTGATCCGGGAAAGATTTTGCCTTATCCTGAAGGGATACCAGCTCCAGAATTTCACGTACCCGCCGTCGAATCGTAACCTTATCCAGCGCCAGCACCTCCAGAGCAAATGCAATATTTTCAAAGACTGTCATTTTCGGAAGCAGGCGGAAGTCCTGAAACACGACACCGATATTGCGGCGATAAAAGGGTACACGGGAGTGACGCAGCTTTCCCACGTTTGTTTCCGCAACATATACCTCTCCCGCATCCGGAAGCTCTTCTCCGTCCAGCAGCTTGATCAGTGTGGACTTTCCACACCCTGTCGGACCGATGATATAAACAAATTCACCTTCATCTATTTCAAGATTGATATCACGCAGTGCGTGAACCCCATTCCTATATGATTTGGATACATTTTTTAAGAGGATCATTTCATCACTCCTTTGGCTAACATTATAACATAAATCGACACCGTTGACAGTGTCTGTCGTATGTAAAATTCTTACAATTTCAAAATACCGACACAAAAGTTATGATAGATAGAAAACATTACCTGTCAGCTATGCGAAGTTTATGACAAATGCTCAGTTTTCTAACTGGGATGCCATGTCCTCGCTTAGACAGAAAAGGACTGTGTTTTCCGGGTGTTTCCTATGCAATACATAAGAGGGCTTCAAACAAGCTGCTGAAAAAGGATGAAATTTTTAGATTTTGAACATAGTAGCCTCTCACATCTTCAAAGCTGCTCCCTATCCACGCAAATATAGGGTACGAATCACCACATTTGACATATATGTATACAAAAAATGGGAAACCATTTTCATAGCAATCCCATTCTTGATGTTTCGTATTTTTTCAGCAGTCTTGAATTCTGCCATGAAGCTGCTCAGCGTCAGGAATTTCTCTTAACTACCAGATTTCTTAGCTGGAAGTATTCCTGCTACAGCTGTTCCTGATAGGTGAAGCCTTCTCCCTGTACCTCATTCACATCGCTGACAATGACGAATGCTTCCGGATCGACCTCTGCTATGATATGATTCAGTTCGGAGAACTGCTTTTTCACTACCACCATCATGATAACCGGCTTGCTTGTTCGGGTGTAGCCGCCCTCGGCATGCAGAATCGTTGCTCCGCGATTGATATTCTGATAGATCACCTGCATCATCTCTTCAAATTTATCCGAAATGATCATGACGTTTTTGGCCTCGTGAGAGCCCATGGTAATAACTTTATCAATCAGCTGTCCGCATACCCACACGGAAACAAGCCCGATCATGGCGGCCTCTACACCATATACACTCGCTCCTAAAAGAACCGTAGCACCGTCGATGCACATCACCAGCGTCGGCAGTGCAATCTTCGTATATTTGTTAATGATCAGCGGGGGAATGTCCATACCTCCGGTACTGCCGCCGACACGGTATACCAGTCCTATTCCGATTCCTGTACATACCCCTGCATAAATGGATGCCAGCAGCGGATTGCCGGTCACCTGAACATCCGGCCAAAGCATACCAAGCACAGAGATAAAGAGCGGATACACGATGGTAGACACAATCGTTTTTAACGCAAAGCGTTTTCCCAGCAGAACCGCTCCCAGTAAATACAAGCCGATGGTCAGTCCATTGATGACCAGACGCGGAGAAAGATTAAAAATCGGCTGCAGCGCGACAGCGATTCCTGCAACACCTCCCGAAAGGATGTCCAGCGGAAGAATGAAGAAGGTAACACCTGCCGCTATGATAAAATTTCCCATAATTATGCTGATGATTTCTATCATCTGATCCTTTTTATTATGATTTTGCATATGCCATGCCTCGCTTTCCTGCTTTCCTATATTTTATAGATTGGATACCTCTATACAGTATCTGTGCAATATCCGCTTATATTCCTGTTGCGAGCTTTTCCTATGTTCGCTACCCGAAATTATAACATATGTAAAAAATGAAATCGCAAGAAAATTTATAGATTATTTTCACGTTTATGAAACAGGAATGCATTTTCTATAGTCCCACTTTAAACAAGCCGTCAGAGAATCCTTCCAGAAATTTTAACATACAAAAGATACTCCCCATCGATATCCCCCTACAGATTTCATCGTTACAGCAAAAAAAAAGAGATCAATTTCCTATTCAAATAATGAAATCAATCCCTTTTGCTTTTCCAAGTTTGCGGTTACCCATTTTTTATGAACTAGTTGCTATATGCATTTTAAATGCTTTCCATATATATGATATGTGCCATTTAATATCCGCCCTTGCCTGTCGCTCCTTCTTCTACCTGCCCATATGTCTTGAAGCTTTCGATCACGACATCAATTTCCTCTTTACTCAGGACCGCCGGTTTTCCAACACACATGGTACGCCATTGAATTTCCGCAACCCACTCCACGTTTTCCGCAACGTTGAAGGCTTTTGATAAAGAGGGGCCATAGGCCACCATACCATGATTTGCCAGCAGCATCGCCAGTCCTTCCCCCGTTGCTTCACTCACCTTTTCCGCCAGCGCCTCTGTGCCGTAGGTTGCATAATCAGCACAGGGTACACAAGATGTTTGCGCTCCAGCAAGCAGATAATGTACAGCTTCAATTGGCTGCTTCAAACATGCAAAGGTTGTGCAGTAGGTAGAATGTGCATGCACCACACCTCGCGCATCCGGATGAAGCTTATAAATTGTCGCATGCAGTGCATGCTCACTGGATGGCTTCCGGCTTCCCTCTATAAGGTTTCCATTCAAATCCAGAATGACAATATCCTCGGCAGCGGTTTCAAAATAATCCAATCCGGATGGTGAAATCGCCATATAACCACACACAGGATCATAGGCGCTGATATTGCCTGATGTTCCTTTCGACAAACCGGCAGAGCTCATTTTCTTCCCGTAATCTACAATTTCCTGTCGTTCTTTTTCCATTAACATACTTCGTTTTCCTCCTTATACCGTCGTATTCACTCTATCTCGATTTGTTTTCCATATTTCATAATACTCCTGTATGAGCGATCCCTTTTGCGGTTTATAGATTTTGTATGAACGCTCATTTGTGTCTGTATGAATATTCCAATAAGAATTGCATACAGACACACAGCCCATAATAGATGCCTGATGGAAATGATCCGGCAGTACCAGAGCCTTCTGCGTCAGATCGCTGAGATGCTGACACAGCATATCCGATTGAAAACCGCCACCGCAGCCCAGAATCTTATCATGCTGTATCGGCAGCATCTGCAGCAGCTGTCGATACTGATAAGAAATAGAGCAGGCGATATCTCCCACCAGCGCCCATGCTAGATCTATTCGATGCAAATCGGCGCGGAATGGCGGGCGCATGAAGAAGCCGCCGTTTTTATAGCCACAGGCGTGTTCAAAATCCAGAGAGGAAAAGGATGCGGTGCATTTTATGCTGGTTACTTCCTTCAAAGCTGCCTCCAGATCCTCATAGCTCACACCGTCAAAGAGCAGATTTCGTATGCGCTGATAGTTCAATCCTGTTACACCGGGATTTGTTTCCATCTGATACATGCTTCCCTTTAACCAGGAATCCGTCCAGCAGCGCTCCTGCGGATCACAGTATCGTTCTGTTCTCAGCGTCACCACCGGAGACGTTGTTCCTGATACAACAGCAATATCCCCTTCCTGCATACCGGCTCCCAGCACTGCCACCTGCGTATCTGCCCCACCTACAAGAAAGGGAATGTCATAGGCGATCTTAAGCTGCTCCTTCATATCCTCCTTGACAAGCCCCAGAAGAGAGCCGGCATGCAGCAGGGGCGGCATCGTAAGCTGCTCCAGCTTGAACCGCTTGATCAGCTCTTCGCTCCATTGCTGGGTACCGATATCATACAGCTGTGTTTCACAAGCCTGCGAAGGCTCGATGGCGAGCTTTCCACATAAAACATAGCCAATCCATTCGCTCAGACTTGTAAAGGTTTGTACCTGATCGAAAATTTCTTTTCTGCGTTTCGACAGGCCCATAAGCTTGGCGGCAGGAAAATCCTCTGTAACCCAGCGCCCTGTTTTCTCATAGATCCCGTCCTTCTCTATCTCTGCCATCCACGCTCTACCCCGGTTATCAATATTGGGAAGTCCATAGAAGTCTTCCTGTTTCCGATTGATGAGGACTATGCTTTCTCTGGCGCCGGAGGAGGATATGGCATCGATCTTGATATTTGGATACATACCGATGATTTCCCGACAAAGCCCTAAGATGTTACGCTTCCAATACGAAGGGTCAAAATACTGCGCATCCTCATATGCATCATCAATATAATAGATATTTTCAAAGGTTTTCACGCAAATCAACACGCCATCCTCACGAACCAGAGCTACTCTTGAATTACCGGTTCCAATATCCACGATCATGTAATGCTTCATAACGGCATCTTCAGGGAGTGATAATTGTATACGATCCGCTCCAGCTGCTCCTGTTTTTTCCAGGCCTTTAAGCGCTCCGTGATGATATCCGACTGATGGTCTGTAACTTCATAGGTTGCTCCACAGATATGCGGTGTCAACAGAACGTTGTCATTTTCTATAATTTTCAAATCATCTGACAATGGCGGCTCGCTGTTCAGCACATCCAGAAGAATTCCCTTAATGCGTTTCTCTTTAGCAATGTCCTGTAATGCTTCCATATCTACGACAGCACTTCTTGCGGTATTCACAAAAACAGCATCCGATTTCATCGTATACAGCAAGTCTCTTGAAATCAGCTTCTCTGTAGCAGGCAGTACCGGCAGATGAATGGAAATGATATCACATGTGGCAAACAGCTCCTGTAGCTCACATTTTGTATATGGCGTATCATTGACATATGGATCGTAATAGCTGATACTGCACCCGAATGCATCCAGCAGGTGTGCAGCCGCTTTCCCCACAGCTCCAAAGCCGACAAAACCAACGTGTTTGCCATGTAGCTCATTCCCCATCCATGTATAATACGGTGTTGTTCCTTCTATCCATTGTCCGTCCCTGATCCATGCAGTTGCAGGAAGCAGCTTGCGCATATAGGCGATCAGCATCCCCACCAGCATTTCCGCTACAGCTGTTGCATTGCGGGCCGGAGTACACAAAACCGGTATTCCATGGGCGCTACATGCCTCTACATCAATATTTGCTGGATTTGCACGGCAGTCACCAATCACCTTTAGTCCTTTATAGTTGGATAAAACAGCTTCCGTGATGCGATCCAGCTCCGTAATCAAAATATCCGGCTGTACCGTTTTCAGCGCCTCCAGCATTTCTTTTTCATAAAAGCGTTCTCCTGTTTTATTCCATGGATCATATACCACCTCTTCAAACAGCTCCTGCAGCTCCTGCAGTCTGCTTTCAGACATGGGAGCACGTACGTAAACCTTCATAAACCGACCTCCTTATCAATAAAACTGCGATACAGCTTCATCAAAATAAGCTGCAACATCGTATGCACTATATACACCCTTATCTGTTATAACACCATCAATCAGATAGGGTGGAGTGATGTCAAAGGATGGATAAATCGCTTTAACACCGGGCAGGGTATTGTTGATACCGCGATAACAGAGTACCTGCTGCGGATCGCGTTCCTCGATTATGATATCCGCTTTGCTGCGCTTATCTGCATCCGGTATACCTGTCACAAAATACGGGATATGGAAATATTTTGCCAGAATTGCAATCTGCATGGTTCCGACTTTATTTGCAATATGTCCGTCTCTGGCAATCGTATCTGCTGCAGAGGTAAACAGGGATATCCCCTTGGTTTCCATTGCATAGGCAACCATATTATCGGTAAGCACCGTTGAGGAGAAGCCCATTTCATGACATACACTGGAGGTCAGCCGAGCACCCTGCAGGTAGGGTCTTGTTTCCGCATGATAAAATTCCACCAGTCGGTTTCTGCGTTGTGCAACGCGACACATCATACCTACAATCGTTTCTCCAAAGCACTGTGTCAGCACACGGCCACCCTCCGGTATCTGATCAACCAGATATTCCGCTACCTTTTCCATTGTCGCATATCTGCGATTCAATGAATCCAGTGTTCTTTGTATGATGGCCTCTACCGCATTCTCCCCCCGATCGATTGCCGCATAGGCTGCCTGCAGGCATCCGTTTGTTATGACACGGTAGCGGTTCGCAGTCGTAATTCTGGCTGTAGCGATATCCTCAGCTGCAGTCTTCAGAAATTCCTTCTGCTCCCTCTGGTCTGCATTTCGTATCTGCCACGCCGCCAGTGCCATCCCCATACCGGCTGCCGTATACGGCCCGGCACTTTGCGTCACCATGTCCCGTATCGCCTGAACGACCTCCCGATAATCCTTACATTCCACATAGCGGATAACACTCGGATAAATTCTTCGATCCAGTATACGAACCATACCGTTTTCAAACCATGCCACATGCTCATATTGCAGCAGATATGCAAGCCCCTTATCCTGTCTTTCCATTGTATCAGCTTCCTTCCTTATCGTTGTTATCCCCTCATAGCGCGCAGCATGCAGCGCCCTCTATCTATCTCATCAGCGTGCTGTACTAAGCTCCTTACTTTATAAAGCAAACACAGGCATGCCTGCATGCAGAGAACGTGTGGATGTTCTGTTGCACCGTATATGCCCAAAGCAATACACACAATCTCTCAAAATCATCTGCTCTATGAACAAATCATTTTAAATTGTTCACTTACTTCCATTCCCTCACAAATCACCTTTCGATTCCGTATCAGCCAGATTCCCATTTTCAGTAATGCACGTTCAAAGGCTACACGCTTATCTATCTCTTTGATCGAGGTGACCTCCATAACCTTGGAATCACCCACAACCCTGCGAATAATTTCCGTACCAGCATAGCCAAGGGAATCGTTCATGATTTCTCTGAGATAGTGCTGTTTAAATTCCTTTGTACGATACAGCGGACATTCCACACATTGTTCATAAACCTTCGGCAGCTTTTCCATGGTCAGATCAATCGTATCTGCCACGGCATGGCAACACCAGGTGAGAAATTCTGTATGCTGCGGTTCTATGAATTGTATTCTCGCCCAGGCGAAGAAGAGATTGCCAATCACATTTCCGATGTCATATCCCATTGGTCCGTAAAATGCAAACTCCGGATCAATGATTTTTATTCCATGCTCATTGATGAAGATGGATCCGGAATGCAGGTCTCCATGCACCAGTGCCTGCGCATGGTTCATAAAACGATCTCTCAGCTGGGCAACATCGGCTTTCAGCAGTTCATTCTCATATAAAAATTCTTTCACAAACTCCTCATTCTCCGGTAATACGATATTACGATTCTTGTAATTATCATATGGCTCTGTAAGCACAAGATCTTCGGTAATATCACACAGCTCCTTATTCAGAAAGAGCTTGACATTATCTTTTTTCACTGCCCGATCCAGCACCAAATCTGTTGTCGGCAGAAGTGTCCGTGCCAGAAATTCTGCAATATTTTCTGCAAAGTGGGGAAAGACTCGACCTTCCATCAGCTCTTTCCTCATATTTTTATAGGCCGAGATATCCTCCATTGCCAGCACGCACATTACTTCATCATAGGCATAAACCTTTGGTACAAAGCCCTCTGCCAGCATCCCCTCCAGTTTGAGAATCTCCGCTTCAATCTTATTACGGTATACATCCAGCGCTCTTCCGGATGAGCGCAGGTATTTATCTGCCTGCTTTATGATGATGGATTTTCCACTATCCGGATTCCATACACGGAAAACATAATTGATGTTTCCATCACCGATTTCCTCTGCCTGCAGCACCTCACCCTTTTGAAAGTATTGCAGCTTGGAGGTGACATAGCATTTTACTTCCTCCACATCCAGCAACATGTGATGCTCATAGTTATTCATATACATTTCCACCTTATATTCGTTCTATGCTTCCGTTTCAATTTGTTCTTTTTTCGTTCTGATATCCTTAAATTTCGGAAATCCGATAATGATAAAGACGATTCCGAAGACAATCATCAGCATGGAATACCAGTTATAGCCCATGATAGCGGTTGGTGATACATTCGCCAGACCTCCGGCTACCAGCAGCTGCCCGGCATATGGCAACAGACCGTTGAATGCGGAGGAGAACAGATCCAGAATACTTGCGACACGCGATCTTGAGATATGGAAATTATCCGCTATATCTCTGGCAATCGGACCGGCTGCGATAATCGATATCGTATTGTTGGTAGTCGCAATATCTAGAAGACTTACCAGAGCCGCAATAGACAGCTCGCCGCCTTTGGATGATTTAGCCCCTTTGGTCAGCTGATTCATCAGGAAATCCATACCGCCAAAGTGCTTCATCAGCTCTACCATACCGCCGACCATGACAGCGATCAGTGCCATATCCTCCATACCGATGGCACCGTCATGAATAATCGTAAGCGACTGTATCAGGGTAAACCCGCCATTAAAGCATCCGATGACCACTCCGGATAAAATACCGATAATCATCACGACTACAACATTTAAACCGACCAGGGACAAGGCAATGACCAAAATGTATGGAATTATGTTCACAAAGCTGAAGGAACCGATATTTCCAAGACTCACATCGCCTCCTGACTGGATAGCGAGCAGAATCACATTGATGACTACGGCAGGCAGAACCATGAGTATATTCGCTTTGAATTTATCCTTCATGGACACCTCCTGTGTTCTCGTTGCGGCAATCGTCGTATCGGATATAAAGGAAAGGTTATCTCCAAACATCGCACCGCCGACAACGGCTCCGGCTAACAGACAGACATTGATGCCCGTTTTATTGGATATATCAACTGCAATCGGCATGAGTGCGGCAACGGTTCCCATGGATGTTCCCATGGAGAAGCTCAACAGACAGCCGATCAGGAAGATTCCGGGCAGAATCAGATTTCCGGGAAGAATAGTAAGTCCCATATTTACAATAGAGTCAACGGCCCCCATTCCCTTTGCGACTCCGCCGAAAGCTCCGGCTAGCAGGAAAATCAGAACCATCAGAATCAGGGTTTCTTCTCCGCCTCCTTTACAGTACAATGCAATTTTTTCCTCAAATGGTGTTTTCTTATCTCTTTTGTTTAACAGTAATGCGACTCCGGATGCGATGGCGATTCCCGTCATCAGCGGCATGTTGTCAAAGCTTCCTGTACCTAGCCCCGTACCCATGTACGCAACAAGGAATACAATCAGCGGCAGCAATCCAAGAAAGCTGCCTTTCTTTTCATTTTTCATAGTACCTCCTCAAGTATCACATGATTATTTAAGTAGCTTCATCCTCGGCAGCTGTCCTGTGCTACCCTCCCTTCTCAAATATTGTTTTCTGACCGAAATGAAACCCCCTACAACGAAAATACAACATATTCAGTCACATGTCAACACTTTTATGTTACTTTTTGTTGTTTTATCTGTGGTTATCCTTGCATTTTATGTTGGATATTGTTATATTATAGATGTCGATGTGACTTTCTGTTTGATAATATGGGATTTTGAAGGAGGATGATTGACCATTTCCAAATAAACTTATATAATATTCATAGAAATATTACGATAAGAAAGAGGGAAGACGTATGTTAAAGCTAGAACGGCAGCTGTTTATTGAAAAGGAGCTGCATGAAAAGGGCAGTGTTCTTGTTTCCGAGCTGAGTAAGGTGCTGGATTGCTCAGAAGAGACAATACGCCGGGATATCAAGGAAATGGAAGCGGCTGGTAAGCTCAACAAGATACATGGAGGTGCCTATCTGCCGGATAAATACGACAAGGGTGTACCGATTGAATTACGTGAATCATTCTTCGCCAGTGAAAAGGAACAGATGGCAGACAAGGCGGTGGATATCATCAAGGATCATTCTGTCATTATGCTGGATTCCAGCACGACATGTCTGAAGCTTGCGGAGGCAATTATCTCATCCGGAAAATGTATTACATTGATCACCAATTCGCTGCGTATCAGTTCTCTGTTTAATTCACAGTCATCCAATGTGAATCTGATTTGTCTAGGTGGACAGCTTCATCGGGCAACTGCATCCTTTACCGGGTATCGGACAACGGATACGCTGAAGCAGAATTTTGCGGATATCTCCTTTATCTCCTGTCCGGCACTGCATCTGCAGCATGGCCTTTCCGATAACAATCTGAATGAGGCAGAGGTGCGTAAGCATATGCTGGAAAATTCCCACTATAAAGTTCTGATTGTCGATCATACGAAGTTTGATTCCATATCGGACGTCCTGTTTTATGAACTGGCAGCAGTTGACCTGCTGATAACCGATCAACCACTGAGTGAGACATGGGAGGAGTATTGCAGAAAGTCATCTATCGAAATTATTTATTCGTAAATACGATAGGAGGACATCATGAGAAATTTTACGTATCACAATCCTGCACGGATTCTGTTTGGCGATCATGCACTGGATCAGCTTCCTGATCTGTTCAGGGAATTTCATGTTTCAAATCTTTTGCTGGTATACAGCGGAGATTTTATCAAAGAGCTTGGTATCTGGGATGCTGTTCGTGATACCTGTGTTCAAAGCGACATCGCCTTCTATGAAGAGGGCGGTGTTGTTCCGAATCCGAAAATCGAGCTTGTACGTGAGCTGATTGCATTGGGAAAGGAAAAAAAGATTGATTTTGTCCTTGCCGTGGGTGGAGGCAGCTCGATCGATACAGCAAAGGCAGTGGCCGCAGGGATCCCCTATGAGCATGATGTGTGGGATTTCTTTGAATATGCTGCCGTTCCTGAAACAGCTGTACCAATAGGTGTTATTACCACCATTCCTGCGAGTGGCTCCGAATGCTCCAACTGTTCGATCATTTCCAATGGGCTGCACAAATGCGGTATTGAATACGATTGTATCATTCCGAAATTTGCTATCATGAATCCAGAGTATACCAGAACGCTTCCACCCTATCAAACATCAGCTGGAATTGCGGATATTCTCTCTCATATGCTGGAGCGCTATTTCACCAATACGGAGCATGTTGATACGACAGATTATATGCTGGAGGGCACAATGCAGGCACTCATGGTGAATGCCCGCCGTTTGATGGAGCAGCCGGATGACATTCATGCGCGTTCTGAGGTACAGTGCCTCGCCTTTATCGCGCACAATAATTTGCTGGATATCGGCAGAGAGAGCGATTGGGGGGCGCACCGTATTGAACACGAGCTGAGTGCACAGTATGGAATTACGCATGGAGAAGGTATGGCTGTTGTAACTATCGCATGGGCCCGCTACATGGCTGCGCATCATCCGGATAAGCTGGCGCAGCTGGCTAGCAGAATTTTTGATGTCGATCCATTTGTTTACACAAAAGAAGATATGGCTTATATCCTTGCGGAGAGGCTGGAGGAATTTTTCCGGTCGCTGCATCTGAAAACCACCTTGCATGAGATGGGAATCGATGATGCACATTTTGAGGAGATGGCTAATCGGGCCACACATAATGGTGAAGACTGTGTTGGACATTATGTGGCGTTGAATAAACAAATTATTATGGATATATTGAAGATGGCGTTATAAAAAAAAGCTTTGTAATCACGAATGCAGGTTCCGTGATTGCAAAGCTTTTTACTGTTCTGATAGCACAATATGTTTTCCTTGATTAAATGCGGGGCAATGAAAAAGGCATTTGCATCAGCTGTACATTATATACATGCCTTTGCAAATACCTTATCATTCCTTATTGATTCTGGAATCCCCAGCTATTGATGTAGCCTATCCACTTATCTCCAATATAGCAGGAATAATACAAGCTTCCATCTGCTCTGGCAAGAGAACGTTTGATTGTAAATTTCTGATTACGATAACCAGTCATTCGCTTCACCCATTTATCTGCCGGTGCGTTATAAAGCCAGTATTTCTGTGGATTCGGTGTATTAAAGACTCGAGCATTATTTTCTCCCCATCCAAAATACGTATCCTTTTTGACACTGTTTTTCAATGCGTAGGAATTTATATAACCAATCCATTTCCCATTATAATAGGCTGACCAGTAAGAAGTACCTTCTTCATTCACATATTCTCTTGTTAGAAGCAGCGGTTTGTTATTGTAATTTTTCATGCTTCCCATCCATTTTTTCTTGAATGGATCATAGCGATTGTAATTTGCAGCATTCGGTGATGAGAATACTCGTACTCTTCTAGACAGATTATAGAAGCCCTGCGCCTTTTTTTGCGGATATGTCAGACGATTACTGAAGCTTGCCTGACTGAATTTATATTCGCCATTTATAAGATTTGCTGTTCTGACAACGAAGCGGTAGGATGCTCCCGAGGTTCCCGTTTTAAAGGTATAGGAAGTTCCGGTTTGAGATGTCAGATAATTCCACTCGCCATCATCTGTTGTCTGATAATATACACGGTATCTCGTATTGTAAGGAACCTTATCCCAAGTCAGCTTGATATTTGTTCCCTCTACCGTAGCTGTAAGATTTGCAGGACTTTGTGTCTGCAGACTCAGCAGGGTATTTGTAAACATACTAACATCTACATTTTCTGGAGTAATACCTTCAAAATCAGCTTCCGATGTATACTGCCATCCACTGTCTCCCGTATAATACGGATTATCAAACGCCAGATAGCTACCATATTCTGCAATCCATGAAGTAAGTCCTAAAATATAGGCAGAATTTAGCTGATTCTGACAATAACTGCGATAACTGTAAACGTGCACTTTTCCACTATAACCTGCACTGTTCATTTTATCAACGTATGTTTTAATAATACTTTCATACGTATTGACATCCTTTGGTGGCACACGCGTTGCTCCATCATGATTATATGCCTTGAACGCCTCTATATCATAATAAATAGGATAAGACATATCAGTCAGATCATAGCTTTGTAAACGCTCGATAGTACTTTCCGCTTCTGCATAGGCAAAGTTAGCATCATATGCATAGCTGTATAGATATAAACCATAAGGAATTCCCAGACGTTTACATTCGTTTATATTATAATCAAAATATTCATCTGTATATCCGACACCCCATCCGATTCTAAGAATTGCGCCGTCAATTCCCTCACTTTTCAATTTTTCCCAGTTTATTTTACCATCATGCTCAGAGACATCAACTACCTGTTTTGGATTTTCTACAACAACGCTTTGTCCATTCTTTGTATATGTAAAGGTCTTCGTTGTTCCGTTTAACCCCCAAGTAGGTGCAATCAAGCGGGCATTTGCTGATCTGCTTCTGTATTCTGGCTGCGGCTGCTGTGGCGTACCGTCTCCCATGGCAGCATTCTCAGCTCCATCCATTTCACCGACAGGCTGATATGTATCAGCTGTAACTGTCTTAATTTCATTTGCATCTGTATTGGTTACAGAACCGTCAGTATTCTCTGTTTCTTGTGCATGGACACCTGTCAGACAAAGACCGGCTGCCAGCAATGTGACTAAAAGTTTTCTCAAATTCAGTACCCCTTTCTATTTCTATATAAGTATAACATCCCTGTAGCTAATTTCTACATTTTTTTATGAATTATTAACATCATTTAACTAACTATGTATTAAAAATGCGATGTTTAAAAGCCTTCACATGAATTCTTAAGAAAATCGTAATAATCACATGAACATCTCAATTTCCTTATTTTACAAATTATGTAAACTATATTTCAAATGACAAAAAGGGGAAGCTCCCCTTTTCTTGACATTGTACGTGATTTATCAAATCTGAGTTTTTAAATATGCGAAGATAAACGCATCCAGATCGCCATCCATAACCCCCTGTACATCACTGGTTTCACAACTGGTCCTGTGATCCTTCACCATGGAATACGGATGGAATACATAGGAACGGATTTGTGAACCCCACTCATTGGCTTTCTGCTCACCCTTAATTTCCGCCAGTCGGGCTTCCTGTTCCTCAATCATCTTCTGATATAGACGACTTTTCAAAACACGCAGCGCCTCTTCGCGGTTTTCATGCTGGCTTCGTCCATTCTGGCAGGTAGCTACCAATCCGGTCGGCTTATGCACCATGCGGACTGCAGAATCGGTCTTGTTGATATGCTGACCACCGGCTCCACTGGCACGCTTGGTCTCCACAATCAGATCCTCCGGTTTGATTTCAATTTCAATCTCATTGTTAAACTGTGGCATAACATCCAGAGAAGCAAAGGACGTATGTCTTCTTCCACCGGAATCAAACGGTGATATACGCACCAGACGGTGAACACCCTTTTCCGCTTTCAGATATCCATAGGCCATATCCCCTTCCACAAGGAAAGTCACGGATTTGATCCCTGCCTCTTCTCCCGGTAGATAATCCAGTACACTGACCTTGAAGCCTTTTTTCTCAGCCCAGCGGGAATACATGCGATATAGCATATCCGCCCAGTCGCAGGACTCTGTTCCGCCAGCTCCCGGATGCAGTTCCAGGATTGCACTGGAGTGATCATATTCATGAGATAGAAGAATCTTAATTTCAAAATCATCAAAGTTCTTTTCCATCTCCAAATACTCTGCTTCAAACAGCTCAAAAATTTCATCATCATAATCTTCCTTCAAAAGATCATGTGTTTCTTCCAGCCCTTCCAGCGCACTGTTCAGCCTTTCATAGCTTTCCACAATATCCTTGATACCGTTCAGCTGCCGTATCAGTGTTTGCGCATGCTGTGAATCACTCCAGAAATCATCCTGCAGCGTCATGCTCGTCAGCTCTTGAATCTTATGTTTTTTTTCAGCTAAGTCAAAGTGACTCACCAAGCTGTGCAAGCTTCGCCTGATGAGTGTTCACCCCCTGTTTAATTTCGTATAGTTCCATATTAGTTTTCCACTTTTCTTTCTACCTGTACCTTCAGAGCGAAGAATACAACCTCACGTGCAATACGTGCCTGCATTTCCTCAAACATTTCATATCCTTCCTGGATATAGGCCTGTAAAGGATTATTCTGTGCATAAGAGCGCAGGTGAATACCGTTTCTCAGCTTATCCATGATATCAATGTGCTCTATCCAGTTACGATCCATGTTTCGCAGTACGATGGTTTTTTCAAACTGCTTAAATTCATCACGGATATCCTTGATTTTATCATCATATAATGTGAAGATTTTCTCTGCACAATATGTTGTTACGTCATCCTTTTCCTTACCCTGGATTTCCTCCAGCTTCAGATTGTCCTTTTCTTCCAGCCCAAGCAGCTCCAGCCCCTGCAGAACACCTGCATAGTCCACGCTTTCATCATGGCGGGTATGGTCTACATTCGCATCTACGACACTATCGATGACACGGTCAATCATATCACGAACGATACCGTGAACATCCTCATTTTCCAGAACGAAATTACGCTGTTCATACATGATTTCACGCTGCTTGCGCAATACATCATCATAATCCAGCAGTTGCTTACGAACATCATAGTTATAGCCCTCGACACGTTTCTGTGCCTGAGAAATGGATTTTGTAACCATCTTGGATTCGATCTGTGCATCTCCCATGGATTCAAACAGCTTTTCAAATTTATCGCCACCGAAACGAATCATTAGCTCATCCTTTAAGGATACATAGAAGCGGGAATATCCCGGATCTCCCTGACGTCCGCTACGCCCACGAAGCTGATTGTCAATACGTCTTGATTCATGACGCTCACTTCCCAGTACCACCAGTCCGCCAAGGGCTCTGGATTCATCGGTCAGCTTGATATCGGTACCACGCCCCGCCATATTGGTTGCGATGGTTACAGATTTCGGGCGACCTGCCTTTGCGATGATTTCTGCTTCTCGCGCGTGGTTTTTCGCATTCAGCACCTCATGCGGAATCCGCTCTTTACGCAACAGCTCATGCACCAGCTCACTGGTTTCAACGGAAATCGTACCGACCAGAACAGGCTGCCCCTTTTCATACAGCTCCTTAACCTCTTTTACCAGAGCGGCAAATTTCAGTCTTGGGTTCGCAAAAATCGCATCCGGATAGTCGATACGCTGTACCGGTCTGTTTGTAGGAATTTCAATAACACGCATATTATAGATATCCAGGAATTCCTCTTCCTCGGTTTTTGCCGTACCGGTCATACCGGCCAGCTTATCATACAGACGGAAGAAGTTCTGGTAGGTGATGGTCGCTAGAGTACTTGTCTCTTCCTTGATGGATACGCCTTCCTTGGCCTCGATTGCCTGATGCAGTCCATCGGAATATGCACGGCCCGGCATCGTACGTCCGGTAAACTGATCGACGATGACGATTTCATCATCCTGTACGACGTACTCTACCTCATTTTTCATGATATAGTTAGCCTTTAATGCCTGCGTTATATGATGTACCAGCTGGGTGTGATCCACATCATAAAGATTCTTGATTTTGAAGTAACGCTCTGCGACACTTACCCCCTTTTCACTCAGCATGATCTGACGGGTTTTTTCATCAATTTCAAAATCATCGCCCTTCAGACGTTTTGCGAATGCATCCGCCTGCAGATACAGGTTTGCTGTTTTCTTTGCTCCACCGGAAATGATCAGCGGTGTTCTGGATTCATCGACCAGAATGGAATCGACCTCATCGACGATTGCGACATGCAACCCACGCAGGACACGGTCCTTCACATCGGTAACCATATTGTCACGCAGATAATCAAAGCCCAGCTCTGAGTTTGTGGTATATGTAATATCACAGTTGAATGCATCACGCTTTTGAGAAGGAGTCAGCGGGCGGGAGTTTACTCCGACGGTTAAGCCAAGGAATCGATAAATCTGCCCCATCCATTCCGCATCACGGCCTGCCAGATAATCGTTGACAGTAACAACATGCACACCCTTACCGCTTAAGGCATTCAGATACACACACATGGTGGAGGTCAGTGTTTTACCTTCACCGGTTTTCATCTCTGCAATATCGCCCTGATGCATCGCGACCGCCCCCATAATCTGAACCTTATACGGGTACTCACCAATGGTACGGCGGGCAGCTTCACGTGATGTCGCAAAGGCTTCTACCAGCAGACTGTCGAGTGATTCCCCTTCCTCATATCTATGTTTGTACTCCTGTGTTTTTTCTCTCAATGCATCATCACTTAACGCTTCCATGTCATTTGCCAGTGCCATGACCTGTTCTGCAGTCTTTTCCAGATTATGCAATGTCTTTTTTTCACCGTTTAATAAACGTTCGATAAAATTAGCCATTCAAGACCCTCCATTACTTCTTTATAAGTTTATATCGCCTGTTTCAAAACTTCATATAGCCTTATCTATTGTAACACAAAGTGTGTTTCAATAACACTGCATACAGGCAATTTCGGAAGAATTTACATTTTGTTTCTTTTTTCCATAACATTTGTGTGAGCATCCCGTGCAGTCATCCGGATGCATTGCGGATGCTGTTATTTTTTTCGGAGGTATCTGCGTGTCATAACGTCGCAATCCATTGAGAAATTTCTGAATAACTGCGGAGTGATCTTAATATAGTTATCAGGAGCATAACAAAAAAACAGCTTCTAGCAACGTATTGTTTCCAATCCTGCAATGCAGGAAAAGGGGACAGCCCATAGCTACAGCCGGATATCTGCCCCACATGAATATTTTTATCTAGTAATAATCTCAGCTTTACACGTTGATACAAATGTCGGATCACTGTTATTCGCACCTACCAATACCACCATTCCGAATTCATTTCTTATTACAGTTCCCTGTCCTACCGTCTGGCCGCCGGCGTTAATATCAACACCTGTGGTTCCAACTGGAAGGTATGAGCGTATAGCGTTTTCACAGGCAGCACCGCATCCGGTTGGAGCAGGCACAGGTGCAGGAAGATAGGTGATAGCTTCATTATACGTTGCGCTTGTAACTCGCACAGAAGCAATTCGACAGATAGATACAGCCTCTTGCGGTACCCCCTGTGCGTTGGTAAGCTGCAAAAGACCATAATCCGGTGCGTACAGCAAAGAGCCTGCACGACCACTGGCATTATTTCCGCTTTCCATTGCGACTATAATCGTATCAGTTGGATAGAGCTGAATTATTTGTAGCAATATATTGCTCATCTGCTGAACACATGAGCAGTCAACGCCATTGCCGCTGGAACCTGTCGGTCCGGTTGCTCCCGTATTTCCGGTATTCCCGGTTGCGCCAGTTGCTCCTGTTGGACCTGGTACACCGATTCCCGTAGGCCCGGTTGCTCCCGTATTTCCAGTATTTCCCGTTGCGCCGGTTGCTCCTGTCGGACCAGTTACACCGATTCCCGTAGGCCCGGTTGCTCCCGTATTTCCAGTATTTCCCGTTGCGCCGGTTGCTCCTGTCGGACCAGTTACACCGATTCCCGTAGGCCCGGTTGCTCCCGTATTTCCAGTATTTCCCGTTGCGCCGGTTGCTCCTGTCGGACCTGTGATTCCAATACCTGGCGGCCCCATTGGCCCTGTATTTCCTGTTGCTCCCTGAAAGCCTCTTGGTCCACGCGGCCCCTCACAGCAGCAATCACAACCGTAATCACAGCAGTCAATCTCATCATAGAACATATTTCCACCTCTCTTTCAAACCATAGTATCCCATATGGTCATTACAGAATATGATAAAGTTCTGCTATCTGTAGCTGTCATTCCCCTATCCGAAAGGAAATATCGTTCGAGTATGATGAAAAAGAGATATCTGTTCCATAACAAAAAAATAACTGTGACAGCCATGGATATGGAATCACAGTCATTCTGTTTTTCTACGCCTTAACGATGTTGTGAGCCTGCAGGCCACGGTCAGTTTCAACTACCTCAAATTCAACCTCTGCATCTGCATCGATTGTTTTGAAACCTTCCATCATCAATTGTGAATAGTGGAAGAATACATCTTTTCCATCTTCTAAAGTGATGAATCCGTATCCTTTTTCCTGGTTAAACATTTTTACTTTTCCTCGCATTGCTTTAAATCCTATACCTTTCTATGCTTGATCTACTGCATACCATCATTATAGACAGTTTACAAGTGAAAATCAATCAAAAAATTGTGAACTTTTTCAAAAAATTATCATAGTTTTGTAATATGTTTCTCATTTTTAAACAGTTTTTCATTTTTGTGTAAATATTACATATACAAAGAAATATCTTTCATTTATAGGACAGGCCAAATGTAATGTATTATCATTTTACAAATGTGGAATCCGCTGGTTTTTAATATTACAACTACCTTGTGATTTTTTTTGCAACACCATCCCTCAAATGGATAAATATCCTATCCCTTATCAAGTACGTTATTGGTGTGAGCTACAGCAAATTGAATCTATTCATGATGATATTCCAAGCTTTTTCTGTAAACAAAAAAAGTCAGGAGATAGCATGCAGCGCTCCTGACCTTCCATTACGCTTTCTCTACATTTCTGGCCTGCAGTCCCTTGTCGGAATCTACGGTGTCAAAGGTTACTTCCTGACCTTCTTCTAACGACTTATAGCCTTCCTGTTGAATATGAGAATAATGAACAAAAATATCCTTTCCATCTTCTCCGTTAATAAATCCATAGCCCTTTTCAGCATTAAACCATTTTACTTTGCCTTTCATTTCTGACTTCACCTTCCTGTATCTATGTCAAAGTATAGAGAACATCCCTTTTCTTTTCAAATCTTTTTTATCGCAGGATTCGACAAAGCGGGGATTCGCACAAAGCGCTAGTGCCTCTATCTTATACGTATGCTTCTGCAGCAGATCATATGCACAAAGGAGCGTATTTCCACTCGTAACAACATCATCCACGAGCAGCAGTCTGGTTTTCGGCAGAACGATATCCGGCTTCATTTTTATTACCTGGGAAATCTTTTTGCGATTTTCAAAGCTTTGCATGGACTGCTTGTGATTGCAAGTCTTATAAAACGGTTCCATGGTTTCTAGACGGCAGGAATGCAGCATTTCCTTTACCGGATGAAAGCCGCGCTCTATGGTTTTCTCTTCACTTGACGGCATAAGCACGATGGTGTAGTGTCGAAATTTATCATTGATTTTTTCCATGATGTCATGGAAAAACACATCTCTTAGAGCTGTATCCAGCCCTTCCTTATATTGAAATATCATATTTTCCAGAAAATCATTATATACGTATGCGATATGCAGCGATATGTCATGCAGCTTTACCGTCTTATTCAAAACGGCTAGCTCATGACGACAGGCTCCGCACAAAAGGGCATCCTGGCGGAGAAATTCAAACAGTGTCTGCTTATTTGTTATCTCCTCCATACAGAGACGGCACCATTCCTCCTTCATTCTGCACTACCCCCGTTCATTTTCTGTAATGCCCGGATACAGCGCTCGATATCTCTGGTTTTTCTTGTGCACAGGAACAGACCTTTCCCTGTCGGCATTTCGATATTACGTCCCACACGGCCAATCATTTGAATCAGGCTCGCTTCATTGAATACCGGATGATCGGCATGATAAATCACAACATGTACCCCCTTGATGGTGATGCCTCTTTCCAAAACAGTGGTCGCTATCAGACACTCATAGCGCTTTTCATGGAATTTTTTAAGAATTTTTTCTTTATCCTGAGTTTTTGATGTAAAGGAAGTACAGCGAAACAAAACGCGCAGCCATCTGCTTAGCTGCTCAGCTAAAGCAATTGTTGGCATAAACACCAGAGTCTGTGCGCTTTCCCTTTTCTGTTGCTTCAAAAATCGAATAAGGAAATACAGCTGTATAGAAGGCAAAGCTGCTTTCACATCAGGCACGATCAAGGGATAACCATGCGGTCTTTGAAACAGCTCGACCATCTGGAGCCGTCCCTGCTTAACATCGCTCAGCATTCCCTCATCCGGTGTAGCGGTTAAATACAGACGGTTTCCAATACAGGCATGCATTGCAATCTGCTTCAGCACAGCATTGCCACGATAGGGAAAGGCATCGACCTCATCCATGATCAACAAATCAAACGCCGCGTGATAGCGATACAGCTGATGCATTGTGCATATGATGATATCACCCTCGGTGATATCGGTATATCCCTCGCAAACCGCAATAACCTTCAGATTTTTAAACGCATCCTGCATTCGCTCCCGTATTTCCAGAACAACCTGACGGCGGCTGATGGCGAAGCCTACCTTGTAGCCTTTCGCAAGGCTTTGCTTAATCGCCTCCATGACCAGCTCCGTTTTGCCGGCACCACAGGCTGCGTATACCAGCACATCCTGGTGATGATTCAGGTACATTACAATTTCTGTAGCACACCGCTTTTGCGCAGGAGTCAATGGATATTTCAGCTGATAAGATGTATGGATAACTTTTTTCTCTCTATTTTTCCTTTCCGGCAGTTTCCCTACTTCAATTCTTCCAAACATGATGCATTTTCGGCAGTACCAGCCCCTGGCATCTTTATAAAAATAACGTTCCTCCGTATTTCCGCAACGCAGGCATTGCATACTATCACCTCCATACTTCTATACGTATGAAAGAGGTGAAAGTCCTAAAAAAAACAGAATTTTTTCATTCTGTTTTTAGGGCTTAACTTTTTAATGATTTGAAAAACAGCAGTTTCTCCTTCTATTTTCCAAACTTGTCTCAGAATTTCTCTTTTTATTCTGATTCCTTTTCTACTTGTAAGAAATGCCATGCGTCCGCACACATCTCTTCCAGTCCTTTTTCTGCTTTCCAGCCAAGTTCCTTCAGGGCTTTCTCCGTACTGGCATAGCATTGTGCAATATCACCCGGGCGTCTTGGATCGATTTGATAAGGCACTTCAATATTATTCACCTTTGCAAATGTATTTACAACATCTAATACACTATATCCGATCCCTGTTCCCAGATTATACGCATCGACACCAATTGGCTCCATAACTTTATTCACAGCATTTACATGTCCCTTTGCAAGGTCTACTACATGAATATAATCACGTACACCTGTACCATCTGGTGTATCGTAATCATTTCCATATACATGCAGATAAGGCAACTCCTTATTTGCGACCTTAACAATATATGGCATCAGGTTATTCGGGATATCATTCGGACTTTCTCCCAGCAGACCGCTCTTATGCGCTCCGATTGGATTGAAATAACGAAGCAAAGCAATATTCCACTCATTATCTGAAACGTATAAATCTTTTAAAATCTGTTCGATCATCAATTTTGTCGTACCATAAGGATTCGTTGTAGGTCCTAGCGGAAAGTCCTCAAAAATAGGCACGCTTGCAGGATTCCCATATACGGTGGCACTTGATGAGAAAACAATGCGTTTGCAGTTATGCTTTCCCATGACCTTGCACAAAGCAAGCAGCGACATCAGATTATTCTGATAGTACATAATCGGCTTCTGTACTGACTCTCCTACCGCTTTATATCCAGCGAAGTGAATTGCTGCATCAATTTTATGCTCACAGAATATTTTATCCAGTGCTGCCTCATCACAGCAGTCTTCTTCATAAAACGCAACTCTCTTACCTGTAATATTCTCAATTTTATCAATAACATCAGCCTGTGAGTTATACAGATTATCAATAATTACTACTTCATTACCAGCTTCTATCAATTCAACGCATGTGTGGCTTCCAATGAATCCGGTACCACCAGTTACTAAGATTTTCATTTACAGTTCCTCCCTTAGTTGTTCATGTCCTATTATAGCATAATCCTTAACTGATAACGGAAAAAAATAAAAATTAGATAATAAAAAGAAGATTGCCTTAAACTGATAAACCTCAAAAATCGATGTAACAAATTCCTCTAACTTTAATACACAATTTCTTATGCTTTATCTGTAGATTTAAAAGGAACAACACCATCGTATGATGCGCATAAGCTGTTTCTTTTTTTCGTATATAAAAATTCCATGACTAAGATAACCTGAAAAAGGCCATGACGAAAGTGCTGTCCTAACGCATGACCTGTTTTCCTGACAGTTTGATTTTTTTAACGCTGCATCACATTTAATAATCCAGACGTCTGTAATAGCGGCGGATATCCATCGGATGCCTTGTTTCTCTTTCCATATAAGCATCGATCCGGTTATTTACCGCATGCATCACCAGATGGGATATGTGCTTTCTGTATTTTTCACTGATTCCCTTCAGCTCATAATCCCTTGTATCAATAATCGTATAATTCTCACAAATCCTTGGCAGGAAATCAGCAACCCGCTTTGACAACGACCGCTGTGCATCCTCCCCTATAAACACGGTAACCGGTGTTTCCTTTGTGATGATTTCAAACATACCGTGGAAGAACTCTCCGGATGTAATGGACTTTGTCTTGATCCACAGCTGCTCCTCCCAATAGCACATTGCATAGGAATACGTTGCACCCCACTGGTTCCCAGCCCCCACAAAATAATGGATGGGATCATTCCAGTGCTTCTTCGCAAATTCCTCCCCGAAAGCATCAGCCTTCTTTTCCACATCAATCAGCGCCTGTGCCAGATGAGCTTCAAACTCCGCATACATAGCATCACAATCTGCGAACTCCCCATTGTTCTGCATGAATCGATCCGCAACCATAAAGAATTTCAGCTGTTCATTCACCGGATATGCAATCTCATAGTCCACCAGCTTTGCCAGCTCTGTCGTATCAATGTCGATAAACCCAATCACCTTTGCCCCGGCTGCCTGCATACGCTTTACAGCCTCTACTACCTCCGCTGTACTGCCGGTAACGGATGAGGTAATCACGACAGTGCCCTCGCCTACACGCTTATTCCCCGTCGTATTGTACTCAGAAGCATTTTCCGCCCAGGTTTCGATTTCTGATTGTTCCTTCATATGAACAGCAGCCTGCATACCGCTTGCCCAGGTACCCCCGATTCCCAGCCAGCAGATATTCCGATATCCCTTTTCGCATATCTCATCCACAACGCGGTTGATATCCTTGCGGATCGCCAGCACACCATTGACACTGCTTCGTGCCCATTCTTCATTGAATTTCAGTAACATGTTCATGTCCTCCTCTTTTTTTAATATAAATCTATCTTACCCGGCAAGTATACCGAAATAAGCACCAGCGATACCAAGAACCATAGTTCCCAGAATCAACATGATCGGATTGACTTTTTTCTTCAAAAGCCAGTAGTACATCCATGTACCGCCCAGTCCGATCAGCCCGGGCATGATACCATCCAGAATAGACTGCAGGGTGGTAACCTCTTCACCAACCTTACTCAACTCAACATTTAAAGTCGTCCATACCATATCCTTCGACATACAGCCAATGACCATAACACCAAGAATACTGGCTGCCGCAAGCAGCTTATCCATCATGCCGTTTGCCTGCATTCTCTGCAGATATTTGAAGCCGATATTATAGCCGAAATGTGCACCGAAGTAGCGGATAATAAATGCAGGGACGTTATACATCAGAAAATACACGATCGGTCCGAACATATTTCCGTTCTGTGCCAGTGAAATACCGATACCAACGGCAATAACCCGCAGACAGCCGACAAACACCGAATCACCGATTCCGCTCAACGGCCCCATCAGTGCCGTCTTAATACTGGAAATCGCCTCACCATCCACTTCACCACGCGCCTTCATTTCCTCCATGGATGCCACGATGCCGCCGACAAAGGGAGCAAGCTGCGGTGTGATATTGAAGAATTCCACATGCCGTGTCAGAGCGTCCTTGTAGCCTTCCTCATCTTCTGCATATACCTTTTTCAAAATCTTATTCATCATCATGGCAAAGGCAATGTGCATCTGCCGTTCATAGTTCCAGGAAAACTCCATTCCCAAAGAGCCCTGGTTAAATGCCATTCTGGTAATATCCGCTTTCTGAATTTTCTTATCGGATTTAGAAGTCATCATCATCGCTCACCTCCACACCAGCTTCTCCAGCTGCGGCCCCCTTCAGATTCATGAAATCAAATTTGACAACGATTAGAATTACCCCCAGTATCGCAACACCAAGCACAGGTACACTCATATAAGCCGCAAGCGCGAATCCCAGAAAATAATAGGGAACATTCTGCTTGTTCACCGTCATACGCATCAGCATTGCAAATCCTAATGCAGGCAGCAGTCCAGCTGCCGCAGCCATACCATCTGTCACGTAGGCAGGAATCGCATTGATCATATTGCCCACTGCTTCACTTCCCAGATAGAAAGCAAAGAACACAAGCAGGAATCTTCGCACGATGGTAATCATACCGATGAGCCAGTGCGTTGCCACAACACCGCTGTATTTTCCCTCTACGGCATAACGGTCCGTAAAACGCAGAATTACAGAATTGAATACATTACAGAAGTTTCCAATTGCCTGTGATACCAGAGCAATCGGCATTGCCAGTGTGACTGCCGTTTCGATTCCCTTCCCCATAGAAATTGCAAATGCCGTTGCCAGAACACCACCGACGATCGTATCCGGTGGAACATACGCTCCGATGCTGACAGCCCCCATAAAGAATAATTCCAGACTTGCGCCGATAATCAGCCCCTGATGCAGGGATCCCAGCACCAAACCAACCAGCGGTGCAAGAATAATTGGCCGATTGATATACAGGGATCCCAGCTGATCACCAAAGACACCCAGACTTGCAATCAATCCGATTAAGCATGCTTGTACCATGATTTCCTCCTCTTCGCATTTTCATGCTTGCTTCAGGAATTTCATTCCTGTATAGTTGACCCGCATCCGAGCGGGATGTGAACTCTACCAATGCAATACGTGTTCCAGTGGTAGCGAGGATTCTGCCGGTAGCTGCTGAATGAATACAGACACACCGCGCTGCTGCAACTCTTTTAATTCAGTTTCATCCTCATCACTGATGAAGATTGCTTTACTGATCTGACGATATCCGTCCTTTCGGATCGTTCCCCCCAGATTGATACTCTGGATTGCCTGACACCCGGCACTCAGCACATTGGCATCATGAATGGTCTTCACGACCACCAGCAGACGATACTTATCCGTAACTCCGCTATTGATTGCCTTTATGGAATCCTCCAGATTTTTAATGACAAGCTTGACCCCAGAGGGCTTTGCCAGCTTCATTGTTGTTTTGAAAACCTCGTCATTCACAACTGCATCATTGGCAATCAGAATACAGTCCGCGCTCAGTTCATTGGTCCAGGAAAATGCAACCTGTCCGTGCAGGAGACGATGATCCACTCTGCATAATTTGATCATATTTGACACCCTTTCTTTTGCGCTTTTTGCGCTTACTCACATTTAGAAAAATCAGTTCAGCTATCGTTTCTTACACCCCATGCTCTTTGTGCATCCGTATGTCTTCTTTACAGCATGTGATTACTCTTTTATGCTTTACGATTGCTTTATTTAGGATGCAGTATCTAAAATTCATCCTCCTGCGACGAAATACCTTTGACTGTTTCATTGCAATACATGATTCCCGTTTTCGCTTCTGTGAACAGGCGGCGGATCAGCTTATCAGCATCCTCATCGGAAAACAGAAACAGATTCATCAGCATAGGCAGATTCATTCCGGTTATCAGATGGAAATTTGCTTTTCCGATGTAGCTCATGAGTTCATTATTCACACTTCCCCCAAACAAATCCGTACAGGCGATGATTTCCGCATCTGCCGGTATTTCCTCCATAGTTCCTTTAATCATCTCTTTTATGTCCTGCCCGTCCTTCACATAGGCGGTGATGATATGCACATGCTTCTTCTCTCCCAGAATAATGCGGATGGAATCATAAATTCCCTGAGAGAACATCCCGTGACTTGCGAGTATATAATGTCGTTCCATAGGTTCCCTCCTTTCATTCCTCAAAGCTCTTCAGCGTTTTCATTTCCGCAGACCACGGTTTTTCATAATACCGCTGCGTTGCGGTTTCCAGTGACAGATATCCCTGATAGCCGTATTCCGCAAGGACAGCAAGATCCGCTTTCAGATTACGGCTTCCATCCCCCCAGGCCAGATGACCAGTCGGATTTCCATCCACAAAGTGAATATGGACAATATCGCTTCCAAATGCCGCAAAATATTCCCGGGGTGTATGCCCCATACGAGCCATTGCCCCAAAATCAAGACACACCTTGAGACAGCTGCTTCCAACCTCGTTTCGATATCGCTGAATGTCCTGAATCGTATTCACAAGACGCGATTCCTCCGGCTGCAGTGCTTCCAGAGCCAGTATCACATTTCGCTGTTTTGCATAGTCTGCGATCCTTTTCATCATAGCGATCGAGCGATTCCATGCTTCCTCCACCGCTTCGCTGTAATAGCTCCACCCGCTGGTTACCAGTACCTGACGACACCCAAGCGCACATGCAATATCAATCATCTGCCGATAATAATTGAGTACCTCTTCACGGCGATGTGCCTGCTTGACTGCGATATTGTTCGGCTTTGGGTTTGTCTGTTCCGGACAGATGCCGATGATGGTGATCTGATAGCGATCGCACAGCTTCTTCAGCTGTTCCAGCGAGTCATGATGGTGGGTATCCACATAATAATGCATGGGACCACTCCACAGCTCCACATACTGTATTCCCAGCTTATGGACGGATTGAAAGAAATCCTCCAGTTCATAAAAGCGGTAATGGCAGTTCATCGCACAGAGCTTGTCTTTAAAATTCATCTTCTCCTCCTGCCTTTCGTACATCATTTTCTATATATTCAAAGAGATATGCGATCTCCGATATGGGCAGTTTCACATGGTAATGCTGCAGCATAACCTCAAAGCTGCGGTTGACATCCGCGATGAATCCCTCATGCTGTTCTTCAAAGGATGACAGATCGCTATATTTTTCCAATGCCGTTTTTGTGACAAGACGTTCCACCAGAAAACAAATATGAATATAAATACCGACAATGGTTTTGCTTTGAAACTTTCGGCCCATGGTATGCTGAAGCGCACTAACGGAATCACTGACATAATCCAGCAGCTTATCCGCATTCAGAATTGTGATATTTTCCATGACTGACTGCATGGAGAAATTTTTCAACAGCTGGCGGTCAAATTCTTCGATTTCCTCCTCACTCAGATATGGGCGGAATACCTGATTCAGCTGTTCGATATTTTCAAAATTCATAATATCCTCCAGCGTTACACTGTTGACTTTTTTCAGCTTCAGCGAATACGGCTTGATCATCAGTACCACATCATATCTGTGAAATAGGATGTCCTCTGTCTTGTTTTTCATCAGTTCATCAAATTCGTAGGAAATCATTTTCAAATCAATGGGACGCGGCAGACTGTCTTTGAACAATCGGCAGAGTTTCTCTGAAATGACCATACCGGCATCATTTGTGAATACGATTGCTTTTTCTTTTTTTGCCTCTGAGAGTACCTTATAATTGCACTGGTTCTCTGCACAGGCTGTTTCCAGCAGCTCCTCCAGCTCGTAGTGCTGCTGTATTTTCATACCGATGTTCAGGGCGAGCGAGGTGGAAATGTTGTTGATGACACCGACATTCACACTATCAGCAATCACCTCACCGATGCCCTCCAGTGACCCCATATCGACAAGCAGGATGATATTTTTCAGATGCGGGTTTTCTTCAATGAAATCGTTCAGCTTACCGCTGATTTCCTGTACCGGTGTGTTCAGCGGCATATCGATAGCTTCAAAGGTATAGGAGTTCAGCAGTGAATTCGCGGCATCGGCAATGGAGCTTGCGGTGGAGTAGCCATGACTCAATATGATGCCCACCGTATCCTGGGAACGGATATCCCGATTGTAGAAGTTGATATTCAGCATCAGAAAGATACGATTCATTTCCGACAGGCGCATGTTGATATTGGAATGCAGCTGTCTGGCGATGGATTCCGTCAGAATATATTCGTTGCTCATATTCTCTGCCATTTTCTTTAGACAGCGCTGTATTTCCTTTTGATGATCCTGTTCCCACTGATGCAGTGAGGAGGTGTTTTTCTGTGCAGAAACCAGCATTCTTGCAAGTACATAGGCACAGTTGATCGGCAGGTTGATATTTTTCATGAGTTTAACACTGTTCAGCACACCGATGACTATTTTCTCCATAGCCTCCAGACGGCCGTCATAATACGTTTCCTGAAAAACAAGGATATCGTAATAGTAGCGCAACGCCTTCTGCCCCTGTTCCAGAAAGCCGGTAAAGGTATGGGTATCCGTGCAGGATTCTTCAAATGCCTGCAGCAGCTGTTCCCACATGATGAGGATTTTACTGCCGGCTGCGTTTTTCTCCACAGCATCTATGCGAATCAGAGAGTCGCTGTCCTTGCTGTTTTTTTCCACCTTGAGATGATCGAGCAGCTGAATTGGCAGGTGATATAGACAGATGTCCATGCGCTGGTTAGATATACAGTCCGCAAATGCATTGGCACATATGGTACGGATGCATCTGCGCAGCTCATCAATATTACTTTCAAAATGGCAGCTCATCAGGAAATGCTGAAGACGCTTTGATATATAAATCGTGCGTTCCAGACGTGCCTGCTCTTCCTGAAAAAATTTAATGACGAATTCCAGACGTTCCTCCTCATTACGCTCCTGAAAGGATGGGATGGAACAGATAACAGGAATGCTGAGCAGCAGGCTATGACAGAAAGCCGTGTGCGGGTCTTCACTGGTGGAGAGAATCAGATGGACACGGGATTCAATTTGTGCCTGATCATCCTGCATTCTTGTAAACTTATTTCTGCTTAAATAGTCGGCCAGCTTTTCCTGACATTCCTCACTCAGATTACTGGCATCCTCTATACAGAGAATCCCCTCATCCGCCTCCTCCAGCAGTCCCCGCTCTGCCGCTTTCCCATCTGCGGCGCCTTTTCCAAACAGCTCCTCCATCTGTCTGCCTTTATCCTCACCGCGGAATGCCTTTTTGCGTAGCAGCGGTATTTCCTTTCTGGTGGAGGTCATGTGATTCAGACAGTATTCATGTGTGAGTCTTACAAGATAGGATTTTCCACTTCCCATTTCCCCATGGAGAATGACAGGCAATCCCCCCTGTGGATAGGAGAGAGCAGTTTTCAGCTGAGCGATTGGATATTGCAGGCTGCCGTCACAGCCGATTGCTTTTTGAAAATCCTGCAGCTTCGGACTGTTCTGGTTCAGCTCCTTCATCAGCTCACTCAGACTCAGATACTCACAGCTTTTTAATTCGAGCTGATATTTGCGTTCCAGCACACTGCGATCCATATAATAGACAGGGCGGGTACTGATTTTTATGATACGCTCATCCTTGACCAGCTCATTGAGATACTGAGAGGTTAAGGAACGGGAAATGTTTAAAGCGTTGCTGATACTGATTGTTGTAAAACCGCCCAGCTCATTCATCCGCAAGCCCCGGGTAATTTTCTGCAGATATTCCAGAATCTGCAATTTCGATGTTGTGATATTCATAGAAGCACCTCACTTTTCCGGTACCGCTTGTTTACGATACCATTATAGAAATTCACATTGCCCCGTGTCATCAGAGTCCTGTATTTTTGACACTGCGCAATGTTTCCATTCTAACTCAAACACTAAAGCGGTTTCAACACTATACAGTGTTGATTGAAAAGACACTGTTGAAATGGGGGCAACAGTGTCTGTTTAACATATGTAAGATTCGATAAAGCATTCAGCAAGATTTTCCGTTTATTTCGCTTTCATTGCTATAAACTGCGAAAGTATTTCCCGTTTGATTCCATCCATGATATGAAAAACAGATGAAACCCCTTTCTTACATTTACTTCACTGTAGCTTAGCATTCCCGGGTTGCATCCATCAGAAAAATGCTTCATCTACATTGCACTGTGTTGCTGAACTTCCTGAATCAGGACAAGTTATATTATTGCGTCCTCTCACGTTATTATCTTGCATCATTCTACACATATTATGATAAATTGAAAAACTAGCAAGCAATTACTGATTTTGGTATTATCCTAACCTCGATTGGGACATTATCATGTACGTTGTTCATGTATCGCTGGAAATCATTATAATGATTGTCATAAGGAGGTGCATATTATGTACATTAAAGATACAATATTAAAAAGTCTGGCTATGGCCAACATGGATCCTGTTATCATTATGGATCAGGACCCTCTGACACATCCCTCGTATGCCACATTCTCAGAAGCAATGGTAAAGGAGAAAAAATCCACTGCTGAAGCCGAGGCATTATGGAAACTGCTGATCGATGGGTTCCGTCATCAAAGAGAGCTGAACAAGGATGCTCAGAAAGAAGCTGAAGCAATCAAAAACACTACACAGTTCAATACGCTACTGATAAAGTATGCAATCTCGGAGCCGTTGAAATCAATTTATCAGGACAACTTTATTTACTTTTCTGAAAAAATCACAAATGCTTCTACTGCTAAAAAACAGGAAAAGGCGAAAGAAAACTGCATGAGTTTTCTGCGTGGTGTCATACGCTCCACCAATCCTGAGTTTGAGCAATTTGCGCATAAGCTCCGCGCTTTATTAACAATTTCGGAAAATCGTGAGCTCGCCTTATGGTCAGGAGGAATTGATCTGAGCACGTTTTCTTATGATAAAGGACGCTGCCCTCTGGAACAAACAGTTCTCGGTAATTTATTAAACAATATGCCAATCACTACTTTATGGAATCTGGAAGCCCCGCTTTGGAATATCATTTCCAGAACCTTTGTATCCCAATACACGCGGCTGCCCGTTCATGTTTACTTTCGTGTGCTTGATAATGCCAGTGTTTTATTACGGCAGGAGCTGCCACTCATGCAGAAAAATAATGCAGCCCTCGCTATTCACTGGCATCCCGTATTTAATTATCCAAAGGGCATGGCAGAGGTCGGTGTCCACGGTGAAGCTATTACAGAGCCAGGGCGTGGTATAGATGATATGAAAGCTGCTGCAGAATTATTGATTGCCAAATTAGGAGCAGCCAGCTATAAAGCAAATAAACAGGCCTATGAAAGAGCGAATAGTGATTATTTCGATCCGACACGTCCACCTTTTGCGATTGATGAATAACCATATAAGGAAAGACTGACAGCATAATCTGTCAGTTTTTTGCTTCAGAATTACGCTAAATTATGAGGTTTCATTATCCTGAATTATTCAATAACTTCCTAAAATTTACATGATTACACGATAAAGAGTATGTGTATCAATCGCATATCCATGAAATAAATCTTATGTTACATTCATCACACGCCCCTTGTTTATAGCTTGCTGATGATGCATAGCTTCAAAGGCATGACTCAATATCATAAATCCGACTTCTATTACAGATTGTCAGATAACGATTCATTTTTCTGAACTCCTCATGATATTGTAACTTATGAAGATCGATTGGTAACATCTTATTTGTTTCTGAAATTTTACAGCTAAAATCATTACGATATATTTATTACATATGGGAGGGGATTTTAAATGAATTTTATAATACAGATTGATAATACAATAACAGAAGATACGATTATACTGCGAGCGTGTAGTAGAAACAAGAATTATATTTATAATGTAATCCTTTATCTTCAAAAAAATAATTTGCGGATTAAAGTATATGATGATATGCGTAATCTGTACCTTATCACCTGTCACGAGATATACTATATAGAAAATATAGATCATAAAGTATATGTATATACAAAAAAGGATGTATATCGCTGTTATATACGATTTTCAGAATTAAAAAAGCAGCTTCATAGTTGTGGCTTTTGTCAAATAAATCAAAATACTCTGGTTAATTCTATTCATATAAAGTCAGTACGAATTGAAAAAGACTGTCACCGAAGTATCAGATTAAATAATGATGAATGTCTAATCGTTAATCGTAGATATCGTTCTTTTTTAAAAGATCAGGTTTAACAGATAGCCGTCTTATTTTTGATATAAAATGATGATTGAAATACAGTTCTTTCTTACAGTAAGCTGCTTGTAAAAAGGAGGATTCAAGACCTATTGATTTATACAATAGCATTGAATTCTCCTTTTTTGAATTTACACACAATCGAGTAAGAATCTAAAGCACATTCATTTTTAATGCTCAGGTTTCTTCATCAATATAAACGTACTGAAGCTTATCCCGATAATCTGTTATCAATCTGCGCAGGCTCTCCTTATCCGGATCAATTCTCATGGGATGAAAAGCATCTTGTAAATCATGATGCAGCATTTCAATTAACCATTGTTCATAAATGTCAACAATCTCCTCAACTTGCGGTATTCCTCGAACTGGCTTTTGGTTCTTCCAAGATTTTAATGCCTGCTTATAAAAATCAGAATCAGCATCTAAAGATTCTTTAATATCTGTATACTGATTCTTCTGCAGAGCATTCCATCCAAAGTCCCATGTCAGCATAATTTTATAGAGTTTGCTTTGCATACCAATATGCAGAATTTTTAGATTTTGATAATTCATTCTTTCATTATCCGTTAAGTCCTTTTCTTTATCTTCGATAACCTTCAACAGCTGCTTTAGTCTTTTACTTTTTTCTGTCATTCTGTAATTCTCCATTCCTGTATCAAATGCTTCCAAATCATTCCGGTTGTCCAGTATTCCTGCATAGCATAGCCGTCTTTCCCCATATAGCTAGTCATATCGTGCCGGATCAGTTTATGTTCGACACTATCATAGGGTATCTGACTTGATGTTATCAGTGTACCACTCCCCTGCTTTTCATCATTTTTCCCACCGCGAATAAATGGATTTATCCCGCTTGCTGCAGTACCCGGATGCAGCATATCCGTACCTTTCATTCCATATGGCGGTATGTTTACCTTCGGATTCAACTGACCGCCAGCATACTCATCACCAACTTGATAAAAGTGTGAAATTTCATGTACCATCGTTATTGCTGTTTCATCACCGTTTTCAAGTATAACAGTCGTATCCGCTCCAAACGTAAAGCCGCTTAAAGCGTCCTTTTGATCATTCAAATCCATTTTCTCTGATGACAGTCCAATAACACCGTCGCACTTGAATTCTTCCTTTAACTGCTTTAAAAGATTCCATGTACGAAGCCTTCCAAACCATGTATCCAAATCATATATGTCCTCTCTTATATCCAAAGCATCGTGCAGTATCAGCTGCAATCCGTTCCGTGATAAAGGCAACCTTTTTAATATCTCATTATGCCAGATTTGCATTTGGGTATTTGTGATGGAAAGCTCCTTTTTTTTCTTAGATGTCAGAAGAGGTACAATCAGGAATTTCTTATCTGGTATAACTGCCGCATGAACACGCTCTTCCTTGTAGATATCGCCAATCTGAACCTCAAATTGCATATCCCCCTGTTGAATATCTATATATGGAATATAAAACAGTATCTCATCTTTGTTTGTTTTCTCCGGGTGATAATCAAGCTTCGCATCTGAATTATCCAGAGTGGCTCTGGCAGCCTTTTGCAAGCTTTGATCAAAACAGGAATCCTTAGATTTTGCAAGCAGGATGCTGTCACGCTTTGCCACATGTGTTGAAATTGCAGTAGGTGTACCATCTTGTTCATTGACATCATATCCGAGTGCCTGATCAAAAACAAGCTCATAGTTACAGGATGTTTTCTGCGAAGCACTCTCACAGCCAAAGCAGCTTATGATGAGGATGGATAGAATGAATTTCTTCATAATTGCTGAAGCTGTATAAATTCGGCTTGCATTGCGATAATTTCATCAGGTCCCAGACTTGCATTTTTTATTTTGTTATACAACGCATTTACTTCACTGAGAATCAGCTCCCAGTGTACCATCTCTTCTTTCATCTGGTGAAGTTGACCCTGTATTATTTTAATTTCATCTACCTTATCATCATATGCCTTTTGTACATTATTTTTTTCTGTTTGACTACATTGAACATCATACTTTGCGGATTCCAAATCACGACTGATTGCTGCCAGTCTTTCTTTGGAGGCACAATATTCCCGATAGGCAGCATCTGTGTCTGCTTCCTGGTCATTCAGCAGCTTGTCAAAAGCCAGATAAGCTCCATATCCGGGTACCCAGAACCATCTTTTTAACAGCTCATTTTGCTTTTCCGCTTTTCTTCTGGCACTTTCGAGATTTTCCTGGGCTTTGCTGTATGCTTCTTGTTTGCTTATATAGGAAGCATAATATGTATCATATAAATTCTTTCTACCTTCATAAATACTCTCCTGCTCATTATTTTTCTGTTTCAATACTTCCATATGTACATACAAGGCAGGTAGATTTGCGTTCAATTGGTCACATAGCACTTTTTTTTCATCGAATATCCGATGGACCCTATTTCTGTTTTCATCGGCCTGGATTCTGATCTGCTCAAGAGAATCCAAAATGCTCTGTTCCTGCCGTTCAAGCCTGGCTATGTCCTCATCACTAAGATCCATATGAATAGAATTTTTTTGCAGCATTTGTAAAATCTGTTCCATGATTTTTGTTAGCTGCAGATTAGCTGAATCCGTTCTTTCCATGTTTTTATCTGCGCTATTATCTTTATTTTCCATAAGCTAGCCTTTCAGTGTACTGATTTTTTTATTGCTTTCTGCAACCTGTCGATTCAGGTTATTTGCAACATTACCAGCTGTTTTTGAGGCCAGATCCCAGTGCTGTTCTCTGCTCATTTCAGCCTTATCTGCTTTTGTAATTGTTTCATTTAAACGGAATCTTGTATTTTCAGCACCATTGATAAAATCTGTGGAAATGCTTTTCACAGCTGTCCACTGTACCATATACGTCAGTAACGGGATCATAACACTGTCTGTGTAATAAAATTCAATGCGTTCTTCTTTGTCAATTTCCTGAAGATCTTGAATCGTATCCTTTAAATCAGATGTGGCAAGAGCCTTGCAGCATTTTTCCATAGATGTCCAGAATAAAGCGATGTCCATAACAGCAACTACCACATTTTTTAAACAGGATACAGCAACTATCAGGGAACGAACAGCTGCTTCCACACTGTTTTTTTCAATTACCATCGTCTTCAGTCGATTTGTATATTTGGCAAGATTGGCTAATTGCTTTGTCTGTTCCTCTTCCAAACGGATCAGCTCAGCATTGATTTCCGTCAATCTCTTGCTTCGGTTTTCCTGTACGCTGCTTTCCTTCTGTGACTGCTCCGCAATTTGTGAAGAAACACCATGTAAAGCTGCGCTAATGCTCTTAAGCGCACTTGATTTTTTGTTAACCTGCTTTTCTGCTTCCGTAATTTCAATATCCTTAGCACGTATTTCTGACCTAATGCTTTCCCTTTTTTCATCACTATCCGCTGTTTCAAGAGCTTTAACAAGTTCCTCTTTCTCTTTCTTCAGACTTTCGTATCTATCCTTTGCGGCATTTGCTTCTCTTTGTGCAGTGTCAAGCTTTTCCTTATCCTCAGTTGAGCTTTCTGTAGAACCTGATTTCCCTGCCACATCAGCTGCTACAGAAGCAGCACTGCCAAGAAATGAGAATACAGCGCCCATGATGTCCATTGTACGCTGATGCTTTTCAGCATCCAGCTCTGCCTTGCTAAGCTTCTCATATTCGGTCTGCAGCCTGGTCAGACGTTTCTTAATTTCCTGTTGGGCAATATCTGCCGCTTCCTGCTCACTTTGAAAATCCGCCATCTCCTTCTGTATCTGATCCTGATGTGCATACTGGCGATTGTTTTCGTCAATCGTGTTTTTTAAGGTTTCTGAAGTATCACCCGCCATTTTCTGATAGTCTTTTGCCAGCTGCTCCGCCTGTCTGCTCATTGTACCTGCAATTACAGAAAAGCGTTCCAATTTCTTGATTGCAACCTTTTCCACACCCTTAGTCAGCCAGTCAAAGAAACCAATCAAATCATGAATAACAGCAGAGGACTGTCTTGCGAAATCGTCAATTACATTGATTCCCTTATCGTTTAAATCCATCAATGTTTTCTGAAGATCCCATATCTGCGTCTGTACATCAAAGCCGTACACTGCATGATATGCGACATTCAGCAAATCTACAGAATTATCAAGATTCTTGAGTACGGTGTCCAAATCCATTTTATGAAGTATATTCTTTTTCTCTGTCACCACTAGTGTAGAGGATGCATCCGGAGCTTCTTTCAGGCTGTACGTCTCTCTAATACCACCACAGTCCATAGAAATTGTATGATCCTTTTCAACCTTTAAAATTAAATCATTTGCCATTGTGTTTTACACTCCTTTTCTTTATAAGGAATCATAAGTATGCGCATAACTGATTCATCCTGTACATACTGTAATATATTTCTGCATCTTGATGCTTCAGAGTTACATGTTGTGCGAATATAATAACAAATATTGCAATTTGCTTATTATAAAAGAGCCGGTTCCAAGATAGAATCGGCTTCTCCTTTTGGTGCTGTCTAAAGATATTTCCACTTCATATTATTGCCATTTATTATATCCGTTTTATCTGCGAAGCAGCATTTATCCGCACTGATGGAACTCGGCAAATGATACACCTTTGTTTTTTGATTCAAGTCATATTTATGTGTAAATTTTCCCTTTGCGATTTCAAAATGATTATGATTTCCTGTAGATCTACCTGCAGTTCCTGCATTTGCTATCTGTGTGCCTTGACTATATTTTACGCCTACTCTAATGCCATCAAGATTGTTGTCGTGTATGATCATAATTGTAGCATAATCTATTGTTCCATCCGCAAAACGCACCTTTTTCTGAGACTGCCAGAATACTGCATTTCCCAAATCCGGTCCATCAACGCCGACACAGACGACATCAAACGGTGCATACAAAGGACTGCATCCTCCTTTATAGCCTGCTAAATCAAGCGCATATACTCCCTGATGTGAGTATGATCCGTTATTCCCCTGCGTGATATTCATGTGTTCCACCGGAAACAGAATATTCTGTATTCCGTCTTTCATGCTTTTTTGATGTGCTTGCATTTTATCTTCTCCTTTATGTTACATTCATACTGATTTTATTGAAGAAAGCTCTGCTTTTCGTAATCAGTTTCTTTACCTATGTGCATTATTCCCGCATGTGCAAAATGATACTATCCGAATATATATTGAACAGGATTATGCTTAAGCTTACATTCCTTCAGGAATTTTAAAACTCAAAAGTGTCTCACGTACAGCAGCATCCTGAGGCCACTCATCACAGAAAACAAGATAGTCGCTCATTTTCTCTGATCCTTGATATGTACCAATGCAATACATATTATCCAGCATAACGGAATTTGCATCAGCTGTTGTATTTGTTTTTTTTTAAATACATAGTATATGCAATTTCATAATTGTTCTGTGGAGTAACACTGAGGAAATCTGACATCTCATCATTTCCCAGCGGTCCAACAAGAACGCGTGAATAGCCACAGCCCAGATAAGGCGTTAAGCTTTTGTGAATCACCAGGATATGCAGATGATCGAGATAATTGATAACATTCTGATGCGGTGCACAAGCAGGCTGATTATAATGAATATCAACAGCAGCATACGTTCCGGATTGGTTTCTTGTAATCGCCATTCTACTCCCTCCTTTCATCCTCAGGATATCAGAATACCAATATGATGAGTGCTGATTATCTTATTTGTACAAATTAAAGGTTCTGTTCTGCAAATTCGTTATTTATTATAATTGGTTTTAATCATTTCACACTTTTTTATGATAAAATTACTTTTCTCCATGACCCTATTCTGCATCCTATACTCCATATAGCATCATGAATTTTTATTTATAATGAGCAGCCCTATCCTATGCTTATATAAGAAATAAGCTTCCTAGCATAATCTACCCGTGATAGCATTTCTGACCCTTGCGAATAGCGATTTGGTAAATAAAAAGAGAAAAAAGAGTAATTCATCCTGATTAGATGATATTACTCTTATTAACCTTACAACAATTATATCGAGTATTGCATTAACTACACATAAGAATGCAGAACTATAAAGTTAGCGTACTACGACTGCTTTTTTCATTGAATTATAGACACTTTCAAATTGTCTTTTACTAATCCACAACACTCCGAAATATGGATCATTGATTTTATATTTCCCTGTTCTACCGTTATAGCCAACCAAAGTCACAACGTGCAGGTTTTTCGGTATAGAGCCATAGGAATATTTTTTCCATTGCGGTGCCCCAAACATAGCAGTCACATATACAACGACCGGTCGATTACGATTGATTTCGTATTTTAATTTGCTTATAGATGCACCACTGATATCCTCAACCTTGCCAAACTTTTTCCCGTATGCAGCTAATGCCGGTGTATCAATCCAGTGCACCTGATTTGTAGGATTATTAGAATACATAGAGTAAATAAAGCCTTCTCTTGGATTCTTTTTGGATGTCGGCATTCCCTTCAGAAAGTCCCGATATCCCATATTCGTATAACCTTTTGCTTTTAATGCCATCAGGAGCGAAGCCCCCTCACATCCCTGTACCGCACCGCCCTGAACCTGATTTATATAAGGTGTTGAAACAGTCATTGTATCTGCAGACTTTCCATATTTAGCAGCTGAATACCCGCTTGTTTTATACTTATACTTATTTGTACTAGCTGCCTTTACATGATAATAAAAACGTCTTCCAGCAATATACTTATGAGTATATGTTGTTCCTTTGACAGTTGCAACCTTCGTCTTTTTGCCTTTCTTCGTGGAACTACGGTATAAATAATAGCGATTCGCTCCGGATACCTTTTTCCATGAAATTTTAAGACTTGCTCTTGATGCCTTTTTAACAGATGTAATCTTTGGCTTTTTTAGTGTAATCGCATTTTTTACCGTAATCTTCATTTTTGATGATTTGCCATTGATTTTTACAGTGATATAAGCAGTACCTTTTTTTACGGCTGTAACTTCTCCCTTATTATTTACCTTTGCAACAGATTTCTTACTACTAGACCATTTTGCAGAACCTTTCGCTGGACCATAAGAAATAGCAGGTTTATACTTTTCGCCCTTATACATCGTTTTTGACGATGATTTAAATTTTACAAACGGTTTTTTTACAGTTATGTTTGCTGTTGCCGTTTTTCCATTTACCTTGACACGAACTGTTGTTTGTCCAACTGCTTTTGGAGTCAGGTTCCCCTGTTGATCAACAATAACAATACTTGTATTATCACTAGACCAAACTGGTGTACCAGCAGGTTCATAGGATACCTTCAGTTTATCCTTGTATCCCAGATACATTGTAGTTGTTTGCACATTTAAAGAAACCTTAATAGCTTTTACAGTTATCTGCACAACAGCTGCTTTACCATTCAATTCAGCACGGATAGATGTTATACCTGGAGCTTTTGCTGTAACATTACCACTTGCATCAACTTCAGCAATGGAAGTATTATCACTTCTCCAGGTTGGTGTGCCGGCTGGACTTCCTGTTGCATTTAATTTAATACGCGTTCCTTCATACAGAGTGGCTGAGCTTCTATCAACGGAAATTGTCTTATCCCTTACTGTGACAGTGCATTGTGCACGTGCTCCGTTTGCACTTGCATAGATAACAGCTTCTCCGGCTGCAATCGCTGTTACATTTCCTAAAGAATCAACCTTTGCTACAGCAGAATTACTGGATGACCATTGAATAGAGGTCTCAGGTTCTACAGAAGCTTTCAGTCTTCTTGTATCTCCAGTATACACACTTCCAAGATCTGTTGAGCTTAATGTGATACTGACATCCCTTACACTTACATGACAAATCAACGTCAATTCAGGACTGATGACTGCTTTGATATCTGTGCTTCCAGATTTCAAAGGAAGGACGGTACCATCAGTATCTATCATAGCAACATCCGTATTTTCAGAAATCCAATTTACTTCTCCTTCATAATCTTTTACTTCCAGTTTTTGCGGTATACCCACATACATCTGTGCTTCGGATACAAGTGCAGGCTGCTTCAGCTCTTCCTGTCCTTGATCATCAGTCTCTGCTGTTTCAGCATAAACTGGTGTCATGCTTGATGTAGTAATACTGAAAGTCAGCAAAGCTGTTAGCAGCAGCTTCAAATTCTTCATAATTGTCTCCCCTTTAACTATGTTTACATTATCATTATATACCTTAATAGAGGAAAAACAAGTGTCTCGAGCAGATTCATCACATTTCTATCACATATATTCTATAAAATAAAACTTAAAGAGAAAAGTTCCTGTTTTGCTAGGATAAACAAAAAGCCGATTCATTGAAATACGATTAAGAGTTCAATGGAATCAGCTTTTAATTAGCTGCATATAGCTTCATCAATAGCGCTACTTTTATTTACTTTTATTCTTTTTCAATAGGAAGATACTATAGCCGATTCCAGCAATAGCCAGAATGCCTGCGATACAAGTGGATATCATCCAAATATCTTTCGAGCTTTTCGCATTCTTCAGCTCCTGTGACTGTTTTGCATACACTTCCTGTGTTACAGGTGCTGCCATCGAATAAAGCTGTAGTGTATTTTCTTCTCTTTCATACTGATAATAACGGATCTGCCCCTTCATATCCATCGCCATAAATACCTGAAAGCTGTCCAAAGCCTTATCTTCAAAAGTCCATCCCATAAGCTCTACTTTGTCTATTTTCAGCTTTTCATATTTCATGCCATCCATTTTCTGTTTGTTTTCTGGTACATCAATTAGATAAAAGCTTCTGCCTAGTATTTTTTTATAAGCAAATTTTGATGTAACCCTTCCATCTTCAAACAGATAAAAATCCTTATTATTTTTCTCATCGCTCAAGTAAACGACTGTTTTTCCCATCTTATCATTTTTCCAGGCCGTGATTTCCTTACCATCCATTTTCACCTTCGTTTTCTTGAAATTATCCGGTGCTTTTACGCCATTTACATTGCGTACTACACCAAGCTTCGCTCCCTCATAGCTTGTGTAGATCAAAGGCTTTTCATCAACATATACCTCAATTGTATAGGTTTTCTTCGTTCCGTATTCTGAGGTTACAACGATATTTATTTCATTGCTACCTGCAGAAAGCTTGATTTTCCCTGCTCCGGAAACACTGGATTTTGCATCATTTGCACTAGCCTTTACTGTTATTGAGGTAGCAGTGGCTGGCAGATTAACCTTGTAAGATGTTCTCCCCTTCGAGAATTTCGGTGACAGCGTCCCCTCACTGACACTCAGACTTTTTAAATCTGTGTCTTTTGACCGCTTGTCCTCTTCCGGTTCTTTTTCTGGTTTTGGTGTCTCAGCAGGCTTTTGCTGATTGCTTGCACCCGATGATGAAGATCCTGAGGAGCTTGAAGACCCGGAAGATGATGAAGGAGAATTTGAGGATGGTGCAGCAACCGTTACGCTTGTCCCTCCAATATTAACATTTCCCACCAGCTTCGGATTTGCTGGATCACTAACATCCGTTGCATCAACAACCGTAAAGGACACAGATGCTGTACCAGCTCCTCCGGCGGTTGCAGTAGCACTGACACTTCCCCCTCTGTCACACCAGCTTCCTGCTGATGTAATCGTAGCATTACTTGGTGATACACTGACGGCTCCCTCGTAATTGCCACAGCTTGCAGAGGCTGTAAAGCTTCCTCCTGGGGCGATTGCCGCCCTTACAAGCATAGGGCTTAAAAATAAGGATAGAGAGGCTGCTCCTATCATAAATTTTCTTTTTTTCATACGTATCTCCTTTTTTCTTTTTTACTGTGTAATTTTCTTTATATTTAATATATCATTTTTTATTAAAGAATAATCGATAGAACGTATCTTCCCATCCCCATAGACATCTCCAGCCTTCAAGAAAGCACCGGAAAGCTTCTTGATATTTAAAATATCGTTTTTTACCAGAGCATAATCAATAGATCTTATCTGTCCATCCCCATCAACATCACCTTTTACAACTACCATAATCGTATATGTACCGGCATTTTCTCCTGTAAGGGTTACAACAATCTTCTGTCCAGTCGCAATGCGACCGCCATTTACGACAGAACCATTTTTATTAAAGCAGGTAACAGCACCAACAGAGGCAAGACTGTTTGTTAGCTTCGTCAAATCCGTTCCAATATTCATCCCTGATATATAACCAGCTGAAAATTTAGCACCTGCAGACGTCAAGGCACTCTGTATACTTGCAGGCACAGTTGTTGAAAGACTAGTATTATAAAACTGATTACTGAAACAGTTCATATCAACTCTGCCACTAATTCCCTTCACACTTCCGCTGGATGTATACTGCCACCCCTCTTCACCATTGTAATAAGGATTATCAAAGCCCAGAGTCTGGGTGTACGCAGCAGTCCAGGATACGTATGGAAGAATCTTCACACTGTTTAATTCATTCTGCAAATAGCTGCGATAGCTGTATACATGAACAAGTCCATTATATCCAAGCTGATTCATACGATTGATATATGTACCAATAACCTTTTCGTATTCAGCAGGTGTTGTCGGGTGTTTTCTTGTCGTGCCATTATCATTCCACGCCTTAAATCCTTCGATATCATAATAAATTGGATAAGACAGATTTAAAGAGACCTTTGAAAGCATTTCAGCAGTACCGTTTGCTTCTGCATATGCAAAATTTGCATCATAAGCATAGCTATACAGATATATTCCATAAGGGATACCCAGACGGTTACACTCGCTCACATTGTACTGAAAGTATGCATCCTCTCCCAGATAACCGAAACCAACGCGGATAATAGCTCCATCTACACCGGCTGCCTTAACCTGCTCCCAGTTAATTTTACCATTATGCTCTGATACATCAATAACCAGCTTAGTACCCTTTCGATACATTAAATTACCTTCAGCATCATAAAAATTCTTTACCCCATTTTCAGTCTTCCAGTATGGTGCTGATGCTCTGGCTCGCTGATATAGATGTATATTTTCTGGATTGTTTCCCATAGCCGCATCTTTCATCATATCGGATACTTCCGGATCGATGGGCTGATAGGTATCTTCTGTAACAATATCTACATCCTGAAAACCATTTGCTATATATGTATCAGGATTTGATTCTTCCTCAGCTTTGATTGACCATGTCATTCCCCCAAATAGCAGCATTGCCACCAACATCCCCTTGATTTTTTTCATACCTTCACCTCTTTCTACACATAGCGTTCTTTCCAATTATATAAAAATATAACCTATTCTGCAATCGTTTCATGTAATCTTAAGAATTTAATTTAGTTATGCAATCTAAAAAAAGACATCAATAATGAAAATGTCTTTTCTTAAATGTCACTTTACCGTAACTTTAATCGTTTTCTTAAGCCCATTCACTTTAGCGTAAATATAGGTTGTACCTTTTTTCTTACCGGTGATTTTCCCTTTGCTGCTTACTGTCGCAATTTTTTTATTTTTACTTGACCATGATATTTTTTTGTTTGGAACAGCCTTTACTTTTACAGTATAAGATTTTTTTCGCTTGAGTGAAATTTTTGTTTTATTTACAGATAGCGTAGGATTCTTGACGGTTACCTTACAGGTTACCTTCTTACCATAGGCAGAAGCTGTTATCGTTACCTTCCCTGCTTTCTTAGGTGTAACAACCCCTTTACTGCTAACCGTTGCGATTTTATTGTTGCTGGACTTCCATGTTACCTTAGTCGAATAAGAGGTGGATGCCTTTAATGTATATTTACTTCCTTTATAAACTGTCGCTGATTTCTTATTTAGAGAAACAGAAGGATTTTTCACAGTTATCTTACAGGTAGCCTTCTTGCCATAGGCTGTTGCGGTGATTGTCACCTTGCCTGCCTTCTTAGGTGTGATCACTCCACTGCTGTTAACGGTTGCAATTTTACTATTACTGGTTTTCCAGCTCACCCTTGTTGCATAGGAGGTTGATGCCTTTAACGTATATTTCTTGCCTTTGTATGTAGTTACAGATGCTTTGTTAAGCTTAATTACTGGATCCTTTACAGTAATTTTGCATTGAGCACTGGCACCATTGATACGTGCTGTTATATATGCAGTTCCTGGTTTGAGTGCTTTTACCTGCCCTGATGAGTCGACTGTAGCAATGGCATTATTGCTGCTAGACCAAGATAAAGCGGCACCGTTGCTTGCTGATCCGCTGAGCTTGGCAGTCTTCCCTTTATACAGAGTTTTTGATGATGTCAACGTTATTGTAGGTGCAGGTGCTGCAGCTGTTACAGTTACCTTGACTGCTGCACTTACTTTATTGGTAGCATATGCTGTTATAGTTGCTGTTCCAGTTTTATTCGCATGGATTGTACCATTTTGATCCACGCTGGCAACACTTGGATTATCGCTCGACCACATAGTACTCTGGCTGACAAACTGTGATGGATTCACTTTTGCTGAGACAGCTTGTGTTTTTCCTACCGGTAATGATAATGATGACACGGAAAGTGAAACACTCTGTGGCTCTGATATTATTAGCTGATCGGATGAAAATGCACTCATATCTACATCACCGCTGATACCGTCCACAGATCCACTGGATGTATATTGCCATCCATAAGATCCATCATAGAATTTATTTGTATAACCTAATGTATTGGTGTATGCTGCAATCCAAGATGTATAAGATAATATTTTTGATGAATTCAGTACAGATTGAAGATAGCTGCGATAGCTATAAACATGTACCTTCCCCTGATACCCAAGTTGATTCATTCTATTGATATATGTAGTTATGATTTGCTCATAACCACTAACAGTGGTAGGTGGTCGTCGTATAGCCCCATTATCATCCTCCCAGGGATCGAAATTTTCTATATCATAATAAATAGGATATTTCAAATTTGATAAATCCAGACCAGAAAGCATCTGTGCCGTTCCTTCCGCTTCCGCATAGGCAAAGTTAGCATCATACGCATAACTATATAAGTAAATGCCATATGGAATTTTTAAACGATTGCATTCACTTAAATTGCGTTTGAATTGAGAATCCTCTCCAAGATATCCCCAGCCTACACGAAGGATCACTCCATCAATACTGGATGCCTTTACTTTATCCCAGTTTATTTTACCCTGCCATGATGAAACATCTAAAATCATTTTCGATGGACCGTTAAACATAAGCACACCGTTTGCATCATAAAACATTTTATTTCCAGATACTAAATCCCAGTAAGGAGAAGTTATTGCAGAACGGGAATAATAGCTTAGCTTTGGCTGGTCCTTTTGCATGCCGCTTCCCATAGCGGCATCTTCCATATTATCTGATACTGATTTACTTACTGGTTGATAGCTATCCTCAGTAACAACCTCTATTCCATCAACTGTATTGTTCTCTTCTTTTGCATCTACAAGCTGTAAACTGCTACTGCACATAAAGACAGAAAGTAGGATACATAATATTTTTTTCAAATCAACAACCCCTTTCTACTCGTAGTTCAAGTATAGCACATTTATCATATGAAAGTCACAAAGGGATATAAATTGTAAGAATTTATATCCCCTAGATGCTTATTTATTCATCTGCTGTATTTTCTTCCATAACCTGTTGAGCCAGAGCTTTTACATCTTCTCCATTCTCAACCTTTTTCATAACTTCAACCGCACGTTTCACTGTTTCAACATTTGGTTCCATTACCCAGGAATTGAATCCGTTCGCTGGTGACCATGCGCTGGCATTACCGGTACCATTGACAGAGATCTGTTCAATATCCCAGCCACTCATATCGTTAATCTGCATTTTAATCAGAGATGTCATTTCACTATTACTCATATTTGTCTGGAAGCTGCCGCTGACTGCATCCAGAATGCTTGTATAGTTTGTGATGATTGATGGTGAAATTGCTTTGTTTATAATACCGGTAATAACTCTCATCTGATTCTTTCCACGATCACGGTCGCCGCCACCTAAGCTGTATCTCTCTCTGGAGAATGCCAGAGCTTCTTTTCCATTCAGAGAATTCGTTCCTGCTGAGAAGCTGTAACCGAGTGCATTAAACGCAATCGGACTATCAACATTTATCCCCCCCAGAGCATCAACGATATTCTCTACACTGGAGAAATTTACACGTACATAATAGTTAATATCAATACCAAAGTAGTTTTCGACTGTTTCAACTGTACAGTCTACACCAAAGATACCTGTGTGTGTCAGTTTATCTGTCTGACCTCCCTGACAAGGCTGAGGTACATAATAGTCACGTGGGATACTAGTCAGTAAAACCTGATGTGTTTTTGGATTTACTGTCGCAATCATATTAACATCAGATCTGGATACCGTTGATATTGTTCCATAGGTATCAATACCTGTAATGTAAACATTGAATGGTTCAGAGGTAACATCAACATTCTTACTAATATCCTTTGTAGATGTTTTATATTTATAGCTTTTCACAATCCTTGTTTCTGAATCAAATTTTGAATGGTTATCTTCAAACAAGCTTCTTGTGGCCTCATCCATAATGATTGCGTCAATTTTACCATCATATAAATCATCTGCAATCGTTTTATATGATTTATAGTCTACAGTGGTGATATCCTGTCCTGCATCTTTCTTTATGTCAGCAAGACCTTTCTCCATCGTATCCTGTGTACCAGTTTTTGTTAAACCAAACTTACTGTTTTTTAAATCCTCAATACTTTCTGCTTTACTATCCTTCATTACTACTACGGATACAACAGATGTCTGTGTATCATCACCAGTCATTCTGGAAAAAGCTGATCCTGTTTTAAACAGATACCAGTTACCAACACCTAAGAATGCCGCCAATATAATGATTAGTATTTTTCCTAAAACCTTATTCACTTTATTAACTTTTTTACCAAGCTGGAGATAATACATTCCCAAAAGTAGCAATAATAATATAACGCATACAATCATTGCATATTTCACAGGAATCACATTTACCGTGAATACCTGAACAATCATCCCCAAAGTTAATAGTGCATAAAGAAGAACAAAATAGAAACTAACATTTTTCAATAAAGGTGTTTTTTTCGTCTTATGTATTTTCTTAGCCATAAATAGCCTCCTTGTTTCATAACAGTTACATTATAAACTGATAATTGATATTTTGCTATATTATTTCCCTTACATTTTGTTAATTTAAACAAAAGCTTGCTATTGTTCAAAAAATATATTAATATACATATATATGAACACTAAAATATGATAATTAGTATATTTTCTACTATAATTATAATTTTTTCATTTTTTTGTTCATATATTGATTATATAAGTCATTTTTATAACAACAAGGAAGGAGCTATTATGAAAAATGTTTTATTAACACCAGGTCCATTAACAACAAGTAATCTCGTTAAACAAAGCATGCAAAAAGATTTGGGAACAAGAGACAAAGATTATGAAAATCTAGTTGAAGAAACGAGGCAATTACTTTTGGAAATAGCAAATGCTGATCCATTAAAGTACTCAGCAATTTTCTTACAGGGATCTGGTACCTTTGGAGTTGAAAGCGTACTTACAAGTATTATCCAGCCTAGCGAAAAGGTTCTCATTTTGTCTAATGGCGCGTATGGCGTTCGAATGGGAAGTATATGCAAACAAGCGTCTGTTAATTACAAATTAGTACAATACTCTATGGTTGAGAAATTAAATAGTCAAATTATTGAAGAAGAAATCTCAAAACCTGATATTACACATGTCGCTTACGTTCATTGCGAAACCACTGCAGGTATTTTAAATGATATTGAAGAAATACAAAATCTCATTCACAAATATAAAAAAATAAGTATTGTGGACGCAATGAGTAGTTTTGCAAGCACACCTATTTCATTAAATAAGCTTGGAGTTGATTATTTAATCACAAGCTCCAACAAATGCTTGCATGGTGTACCTGGGCTTGCTATTGTTTTTGCTAATAAAAAACACTTATCTACTTGTAAGAATATATGCCATTCTTTATCTCTAGATTTATATTCTCAGTACGAATACATGGAGCAACATCCGGGGTCTTTTAGATTCACTTCACCTACACATGTTATGTTAGCACTAAATACAGCAATTAAAGAGCTGATATCGCAAGGAGGAATCAGGGCGAGGCATCTTCATTACTTAGAAATACAGAAATTAATCCATGAAGCTATGTCTTCTCATAAATTTGATATGCTTGTTTGCAAAGCAGACCAATGCCCTGTAATAACTACTTTTCTTTATAGACAGAATTTTAATTTTCAAGACTTCTATAATTATTTCAAGGAAAATGGTTTTATCCTATACAATGGGAAACTAGCTGATTATGATGCTTTTCGTATCGGCAATATTGGAGATATTACAGAAAATGATATCCAGGTATTTAAGAAAATTTTAGATCAGTATTTTGAAGAGGTAAAATAAATGAAAATAGAAAAATTCATTAACGGTATGAAGAACTTAGGTATTAAAAATTATATTGGTGTCCCAGATTCAACCTTAAAGCCACTGTGCGATTATTTAAATAACAGTGAAAATCAAGTAAATCATATGGTTCCGGTGAACGAAGGTGCTGCTGTTGCTTTAGCTGCAGGACGATATGTCGGAAATAAAGAACTAAGTTGTGTATATATGCAAAATAGTGGGATTGGTAATGCCATTAACCCTATTGCAAGTTTAATAAATGAAAAAGTATATGACATTCCAATGTTATTTGTAATTGGATATAGAGGAGAACCAAAAACGAAAGATGAACCACAACATGTCTTTCAGGGGGAAATTACATTGCCTCTTTTACAATTGTTAGGAATAAATTATTCTGTAATATCTAATGAAATCACTGATCATACTTTTTCAAGCATATTAGAATCAGCAAAAATCAGTCTGAATAATAATAAGCAGTATGCTATTGTTGTGAAAAAAAATACTTTCATAAACGGAAATCATTTTATTTTTCAAAATGGATTTCACCTAAATAGAGAAGCTGCTATCAAAACGATTATTTCAAGTATGAATAAAAATGATCTAATAGTTACAACAACAGGTAAAATTTCACGAGAAGCATATGAACAAAGTAATAGCCTTTATGGTGATCATAATCAACTTTTCTTGACTGTGGGATCTATGGGACATGCCTCTATGATAGCGTTAGGAATCGCACAGACGAATCCAAACAGACGAGTTTATTGCATAGATGGGGATGGTGCCGCTTTAATGCATATGGGCTCTATGAATTATATCGCTAATCAGAAATGTGAAAATCTGGTCCATATCGTGTTAAATAATAATGCTCATGAATCTGTTGGAGGAATGCCTACTGATTGCCCATTAACGGAGTATGCTAATTTAGCAGCAACATTAGGATATAAAAACTGCCTACATATTACATCATTAAAGGATTTAAGAACAGCACTTCAACAGACAAATTTTTTTTCCGGCTCAACTTTTATTGAGGTTAAAGTATCTATAGAATCAAGATCTGATTTAGGAAGACCTTCAGAAAGTGCTGTCATGAACAAGATAACATTTATGAGATATATAAAAGGAGACGAATAAAAATGAATACTATATATGCTTGTTTTTCTACAGATATAATTCATGAAGGACATATAAATATTATAAAAGAGGCAAAAAAATATGGTAAAGTAATTATTGGTGTATTAAGTGATGAAGCAATGGTAAAGTTTGATAGATTTCCTACCATACCTTTAGAAGAACGTATACGCCAGATTGAACAAATTAGAGAAGTAGACAAAGTTATTATACAGAATACTGTTTCATATAAGGAAAATTTAATAAAATATAAGCCAAACTATGTTATACATGGAGATAATTGGAAATACAATATTCAACAAACTATCAGAAACGAAGTTATCGATCTTTTAAATGGATGGAATGGTCAATTGATAGAAATTCCATATACATCTAACGATGAGGTAAAACATATTGATAAAATCATGAGAGAGAAATTATCAATGCCTGAATTTCGTAGAAAGAGACTTAAACAACTACTGCATATTAGGCCTATTGTGAAAGCTTTGGAAGTACATAGCGGTATTACTGCGTTAATTGCTGAAAAAACAATTGTTGAAAACAATGGAGAACTTGATCAATTTGATGCTATGTGGATTAGTAGCCTTTGTGATTCAACTGCTAAAGGAAAACCAGATATTGAATTAGTCGATATGTCTAGCAGGATTAGAACCATTGATGATGTTATGGATGTATCAACAAAACCAATTATATTAGATGGTGATACAGGTGGCCTTATTGAACATTTTGTATATAATGTAAGAACTTTAGAAAGAATGGGTGTATCAGCTGTAATCATTGAAGACAAGACAGGTCTCAAAAAAAATTCACTCTTTGGCACAGATGTCGTTCAAACACAGGATACCATTGAAAATTTTTGTGCTAAAATCAAAGCAGGTAAGAGCATCCAATTAAGTGATGACTTTATGATTATAGCAAGAATAGAAAGCCTTATACTTGAAAAAGGTATGGATGACGCTTTAGCAAGAGCTTTTGCATATGTAAATGCTGGAGCTGATGGCATTATGATTCATTCAAGAAAAAAAGATCCTACTGAAATTTTTGATTTCTGTGATTCATTTCGTCAAAAGAATAAAAATACTCCGATTATTGTTGTACCAACATCATTTAATACAGTAACTGAAGAAGACTTAGCTAATCATGGTATCAATATCGTTATCTATGCCAATCAGTTAACTAGAAGCGCATTCCCTGCCATGCAAAAAACTGCAGTCAGTATACTAAAGCATCATCGAGCAAAAGAGGTTGATGAACAATTAATGCCTATTAAAAGTATTTTAACTCTAATCAACGAGTTATAAATAGCCAACTTAATAAACTATATCAACACAATTAGAAATAAGTATGATGAATCTCTAATCCTGATTTCCATGTATGATCAGTATATCCATTGTAATAAGGGATATACTGATTTTTTTATTTACTTTACAGTGAATCAAGGCTATGTAAAAAAGCCTCAAGGGATGATTTTACCAAAGATACAGATAGTGTGCCACTCTGTTACATATGACTGAATACATTCACTGATTTTGCATATATGTCTTCTAAAATCCCCAAATTGCACAGTACTGTATTCTAATTTTTAATATCTCTTGTAACATTCCAGAATTGTATAAGGAAGGGAGGCTCAATATCATCAGCTTTTCTCAAAATCTCAAACATATTTATTATGGTAAAAGCAATATAATCAACCTTTCCTATATGCTATTACATTACAAATTAAATTGACTTTAAAAATTAAAAACAGCACGATTTCTCATGCTGTATTTTTTATCCATAAGTGAATAAGAACATTAATTAGGTTTTATAAGAATATTCAACACCAATTTAATCAAACATTATAAATAGGATCTATTTGTTTCAATTCACTAAATGTATCAATCTCAATTACATCCCCTTTTTTTACAGGTCGTACTAAGATGTTATAATGGTCGATACATTCTTTTAATGATACTTCATCCCAGTATTTTTCTTTGCCTCCCGGACTATGAAAAACGGTATCTATATCAGTCCTCATTTTCTCAGCATCTTCTTCTGTCCAGTATGAAATACCAAACATATGATGAACATCTTTACCTCCGACTTTTACTTTAGAAATAAAACCTTTTTTTGTTTCAAAACACCAATCATCCGTTACATCTACATACATACCAGTATAATTAGTCGAATACTCATACTTTCTTATTACATCTTTATTATATAAAACCAAATCAGATTCTAGCACATAAGCATTAGATAATAAATCTTTTATTACATAAGCACTTGATATATTATTAGCTTCATTGTAAATTGGATTATCCAGAAATTTAATCATTGGATATTTCTTTAATAAAACATCAAACTGTTCTCCAAGATAACCTCGAACAATTGTTATATCCTCGATACCTGCTTCTAAAACAGCATCTAACAAAGTTTCAATGATTTTTTTACCATGAACCATGATAAGTGGTTTTGGTGTATTTAAGGTAACCGGAACCATACGACTACCAAAACCTGCAGCCATAAAAATTGCCTTTTTGACACGATATGGCTCTAACCACTGATATCCTTTTAGCGTGACTTCATACTTACTATTTCCATTACTTTTTATCAATTCTTTATCTACTAATTCTCCGATTGTTTTATTAACAACACCGAGAGATATATCTAGTAGTTTTGCAAGCTCTCGCTGAGAATGCTTACTATCCTGATGTCTCTCAATTCTTACTAATATTTCAAATTGCATTAATGTTAAGTTCATATTTATCTCCCTTTAATTTTTTGATAGTATGTACCGTTTAATCACGTACACTAATAATTTTACAATTCCATTAACAAATAATATAATAATGGATACAAATGCTGTTGCTTCTATTAATGATTGAGCATCAAATTGCGGTATTAACAAAGCAATTGGTAGATTTTTAAAATTCGCTAAGAAAGATACTGCAGAAATAGTTACCATACAATTAACAAAGAGATAAGAGAAAATTTCAATCAAAGTATCCTGAGTACACGGAATATAAACGTCCTTTAACATTCTCATTTTACTAATACCCATAGTAACCGAAATATCCTCTAAATTTTTATTAAACTTATTCAGAGAATTATATGCTACTAGATAAGGCGAAGCAAAGAAATGTACACTATTAACAAGAATTAAGATGATTAATGTTCCGTATATAAAACTACCTTTAAAAAACAAGACATAACACAACCCTAATACAACTCCAGGAATCGCCAAGGTAACCATTGATATCAAATGTATTGTTAAATTGGTTATTGTTTTTGGTGATCTTGCTGTTATGTAAGCTGTAAAATATATTAAGAAGGAACCAATTAATGATGTAACTAAAGCAACAGCTAATGAGTTCTTTAAGTAAAATATTACACCTAAATCAAGTGCTTTTTTTATATTATCAAATGAGAAACTCATATCAATAGGAAACTGTTTTACAATTGATAAGTAAGCAAAAGCTAATATAGGAAGTGAAATCAAGAACACTGTTAAAGCGCAAATAAAATAAGATGCTATATCTCGTGTTTTATTTTCTCCTATAATATATTGCTTTGTTACTGTACTTGCATTATCACTTTCTTCACTTTTAAAATCGATTAAGAATGCAATGAAAGCAGGTATTAATAATATAACCCCAATAATTGCTCCCTTGGAAAAATCAAGTAACCCTATAACCTCACGATACATATATACAGGCAGAGTCATCATTTTTCCACCAACAACCAGAGGAACACCATAGTCAGTAAAAATCATTGTAAACACAGCGAAGATAACGGAAATCAAGGATCCTTTCAAATTAGGTAAAGTAATAGTGAAAAACTGTTGTGATTTAGATAAGCCTAGAACCTGTGCAGCTTCATACGTAGTATAATCTTCATATTTGAATATATCTGTTAGCATCAAGAACGCTACTGGAAATGAGTATAAAATTGATCCAATTATAATTCCTGGATACCCATATAATCCTAAATCTATTCCAAGGAAATTAGTTATTAATCCATTATCTCCCAACAACAAAACCAAACCCATGCCATGTGAGATTGATGGTATCAGCATAGGTAGCGTAAACAACATTGAAAATACAGATTTATAACGTATCCTAGATCTATTTACGCACCAAGCCAGCAATAAGGCCAAGGCAACAGATATCACTGTAGCAATTGTTGTTGTAAAAAGAGAGTTTTTCATCATAGGAGCAAATTGCGAAGATGAAATTATTTCAGATATATCTGAAATGTTAATGTTCAATAATAGAGTGATTAATGGAAACACAACACTCACGATTAAAAAACATATAACTAATAATTTAGAAGTGCTAAAGCTCTTACTTCTCATGATATTCTCTCCCCGTACATTTCAACAGAGATTCAAATTTTTGATCTAGATGTGCTACTACAAAATCTTTTATATATTGATTTGCCGGATGATCATAAATGTTTTTTGGTGTATCCAATTGTTCGATATTACCTTCACTCATGACCATAATTCTATCTGATAAATAAAAAGCTTCTTCTTGTTCATGTGTAATAAAAATCATTGTTGAATTAAATTTTTTCTGTATTTCTTTTAATTCTTTTTTCATTATTTCTCTATTGGTGACATCTAAGGCAGAAATCGGCTCATCCAGCAATATTACTTTAGGGTTTAATGCAAGTGTTCTAGCAATTGCAACACGTTGCTGCTGACCGCCAGATAACTGTCTAGGCTTTTTATCACAATGCTCCATCATCCCAATTTGTTCTAAAGTGCGTTCTGCTATTTCTTTACTATTAATTTTTAATTTTTTATCCAATTTTAAAGCATATTCAACATTTTCAAAAACTGTCATATTAGGAAACAATGCATAATTTTGAAAAATAATTCCCATTCCTCTTTCATTAGGTTTTAAAGAAGTTATATCTTCTCCATCCAGTAAAATTTCCCCTTCATTTTGTTTATCTAATCCTATTAAAATACGTAATAACGTCGTTTTTCCGCAACCGCTTGGACCTAAAACACTTAAGAACTCTCCACTAGCTACATCAAATGATATATGCTTAAGTACATCTTTCCCATCATAATTTTTATATAAATTTTTAACACTCAATTTAATTTGCTTTTTTTCTAATACTTCCATAACTTCAACAACCTTTCTTTTTCGTCTATATCTGAAATTCCTTCCATATTCGCATAATGTATATTCTTAGGATAGTTTTTTATTTTGTTGTCCTGCTTTTGTAAAACCTGTTCCGGAGAAAAGTATTCTTTGTCATAAATAAAGAAATCATCAACAATAAAATCAAATACTTTTTTTATTTTTTCATTTTCTTCTCTTCCTTTAATGATTCCAGTACCTGTCAGGGAATATGGCGATCCTTCTTTAGGATATATAATTTTAAATGGACTACCTTCATTAATTTGTTCCATCGCTTGAAATGTAAGACCTAAACCAATACCAACTTCTCCTTGGATCAATAATTTAATTGGTCCAGAGCCTGATTCAGTAAACGATTTTATATTCTTTGATAAATCATCTATATATTTTAGCGCTTTCTCGTCACCTAATTCATTAATCAAGCTTTTATAAAAGAAATAACCTGTACCACTAGTTTTTGGATCAGGCATTGCAATCAAGCCTTTATATTCAGGCTTTAACAAATCTGAATAACTTTTTGGTGTAGGAAGATTATATTTTTTTAATACATCTTTATTTACTATAAATGCTCCAGCTTGTCTTTCCCAAGTTACATATTTATAATCGTTATCTTTAAGAGTTAAAGATTTAACATATGGCAATTCCTTAATACCGTGTAAATCAGCCAAAGAATCTTTTACTTTTTCAAGATAAGATGTTTCTAATCCTACAACTATATCAGCATCAGTTCCTTGCTTTTCGACCTTTATCTTAGCTGCTGCTTTGGCTGTAGGCACATACATCACCATAATTTTTTCATTGGGAAACTTTCTATCCAACTGCTTCTGTAATTCCTCACCTCTATATTGTTCCATACTTGAATAAATTATTATACTATCACTATTCTCTTTTGTAACATCAAAAACCAACAGTGTAGCTAATAAAACTAAAGAAATAAATATTTTTTTCATATACAGCTCTCCGTTCATATACTGTATCATGATACACCATTCAGAACAGAATGTAAATATTTTTTTAGAGAATGAACACATAATTGATGATAATTGATGAGGGTATTATAAATAAATTTTTGTAAGCTCTTTTATATTACTTCTCCATTTCAACAAAGGATAATAGACAGTTATCCAAGGTTGAAAAGAATGCTGAGG